>JBBRAH010000004.1:0-112710 GCA_038206985.1 Solirubrobacterales bacterium | reverse complement strand
GTCGGGCCCGTTGGAGGGATAGTCGGTCTGCTGCGTCTCCCAGGTGACGAGGCCGCCCTTGACGTGGATCTTCCACGAGCAGGAGCCGGTGCAGTTGACCCCGTGGGTGGAGCGGACGACGCGGTCGTGCTGCCAGCGGTTGCGGTACGCCTGCTCCCAGTCACGCGCATAGGTCGAGCGCTCGCTCCAGCCTTCTTCCGAGCGCTGTCGCGGCTCGAAGAACTGCCGGGCGCGGAGCAGGGCCCTACCGTTGCTCATCGCACAGTTCCCGGTCGGTAACGATCTGCGTCATCTCGGCATCGGGACGACCCTATATCGCCGAGCACCCTGCCGATCGCGGTTTTCTACTGATTTCGGTTGAGGCTCCATCTCACCCTCCCGAGCTCGAGACCGGAGCCAATCAGGTTTCGTCGCCCGCCGCCCGTTCGGCCGCCCGCTCGCGGACGTGAGCCTTTTCCTCGATCGTCATCGCCCCCGGATGTCCCACTCCGGGCCAGGGGGTGAGCAGTAGCAGGAAGCGCGAGTCGGAGCGGGCGTCGACCCGGTGGCGCTCGCCGGGCTCGAACTCGACGAACAGCCCGGGCCCGCCCTCGATCGCTTCCGAGTCCTGGAGCGCTGTCACGGCGAGCTCCCCGGCGACGACGACCAGCCAGGCGCGCTCGTGTACCGAGTGATCGTCGAGGCTCTCTCCCGCGCGCAGCTCGATGACTATCGCCCGTGCATCGTCAGTCGATTCGAGGATCTCGGGCCTGCCTGGCTCGGTCTCGAGTTCGGTGATCTTCCAGGTCTTCACTCTCGCTCCTCTCGCGCTGCTGTGTCGAGAGTATCCACGCTGGCCGGAGACGGGGCGGGACCGAGTCCGTAACTTGGGAGAGGTGAGCCGGTCTTCGTGGCGCGACGCAGGCGCAAACTATCTGGCGACACTCGCCCTGGCGGGCGTCGTCGGTGGCGGCGTGCTTGCACTCAGCGGCCTGCAGAGCGCGGCGAACGTCGCCTGGGCCGTGGTCACCGCGGTACTGCTCGTACCGCTGGCGGCGAGCGTCGTCCGCAGCCTGCGGCAGCGCGATGCCGGCGTCGATGCGATCGCCCTGCTGGCGATGGGTACGGCTCTGCTGCTGGGCGAGTTCCTCGCCGGTGCGATCGTCGGGTTGATGCTGGCCGGCGGCAATGCGCTGGAGGGGTATGCCTCGGGTCGTGCCCGGCGGGAGTTGCGGCACCTGCTCGAGCACGCGCCGCACAGCGCGCACCGGATCTCCGACGGTCGGATCGAAGACATCGAGGTAGCCCGTATCGAGCCCGGCGACAGGCTCCTCGTCCGGGCCGGCGAGGTGCTGCCCGCCGACGGCACCGTCCTGGACACGATCGCCAGCATCGACGAGGCAGCGCTGACGGGGGAGTCCCTGCCCCGCTCGGTCCCGGCCGGTGGCCCCGTCCGTAGCGGGTCGCTCAACGTCGGTGAGGCGATCGAGGTGCGCGCCGACCGCCGGGCCGAAGAGAGCGCCTTCGCCGGGATCGTCCGCCTCGTCCAGGCCGCAGAACACGAGCGGGCACCGTTCGTGCGACTCGCGGATCGCTACGCGGCCGTGTTCCTGCCGATCACCGTCGTCGCCGCGCTCGGGGCGTGGCTGGCTTCCGGCGACGAGGTCCGCGCGCTCGCCGTGCTCGTGGTCGCCACGCCCTGCCCGCTGATCCTGGCCACGCCGATCGCGATCATCGCCGGGGTCTCGCGGGCCGCGCGGCTGGGAATCGTGATCAAGGGTGGGGCCGCGATCGAGGCGCTCGGCGGCGCCGGCGTCGTACTGCTCGACAAGACGGGCACGATCACCGTCGGGCGCCCCGAGATCATCGAGCTGCGCGTTGCCGATCGCGCCTCGCTCAGCGAAGAGCGGCTCTTGTACTTCGCGGCATCGCTCGATCAGGCCTCGGCACACGTCCTCGCGGAGGCGCTCGTCCTGGCCGCCGCCGAGCGGGGTATTGAGCTGGCGGCGCCGAGCGGGTTGGCCGAGGAGCCCGGCCACGGCATCCGGGGGGTCGTCGATGGACATGAGGTTGCCCTGGGCCAGCGCGAGTGGGTCTCCCGATCGCTCGGCGAGCCGATGGCGAGGGCTGTACCGGCGCTCCCGGGCGCCGCTGTGATCACCGTCGCTGTTGACCGGCGGCCCGCGGGTGAGATCGTTCTCGCCGACCCGATCCGCCCCGACGCGAGTGAGCTGATCGACTCGCTGCGGGCACGGGGCATCGAGCGGCTGGTGCTGGTCAGCGGCGACACGCGCGAGGTCGTCGACGGGATCGCGGCGCAGGCCGGGCTGGACGATGTGGTGGCCGATTGCTCGCCCGAGGAGAAGCTCGAGGTCGTGCGGGCAGAGCAGGCGCGCGGGAAGGGGACGGTGGTGATGGTCGGCGACGGTGTCAACGACGCGCCCGCGCTGGCACTGGCCGACGTCGGGATCGCGATGGGCGCCCGCGGCGCCACCGCGGCGAGCGAGTCGGCCGATGCCGTGCTGATCGTCGATCGGGTGGACCGGGTCGGCGCCGCGATCGAGATCGGCCGTCGCTCGCTGCGGATCGCGCGTCAGGGTGTGATCGCGGGCATGGCCCTGAGCATCGTCGCGATGGGGTTCGCGGCGGCCGGCAGCATCACCCCGGTAGCCGGGGCACTGCTGCAGGAGGGAATCGACATCGCCGTGATCCTCAACGCCCTGCGGGCCCTGCGGGCATGAGCGGCGCGTCCACTCAGTAGTGTCCCGCACAGGAGCGCGGTTCGGGCACGATCGTGAGCCGGCCCGACTGTTCTAGGCTCAGCCGATGGAATCGAGCCGGTCCCTGAAGATCGCCGTCGCCCATGACGCCGGTCCCGGCGGGGATGACGCCTTGCAGCTCGCGCTGCTCATCGCCCGGCCCGGCGACGCGCTGATCGCCGCGATCGTCGTGCCCTATCCGCCCGGCACACTCGGCGATCCACCACTCGAGCTGCTCGAGCATGCCGAGACGTGGCAGCGGCTCAGCGAGTCGCGGTTGCAGGCGGGTCGCCGTGCCCTGGCCGAGCGCGCCATGCCGAAGCTCGCGGACTACGCCGCCCGAGCGCTCGTCACGCTCCGCGATTCCGCGGCCGCCGGACTCACCGAGCTCTGTGATGCCGAGCGCCCCGACATCCTCACGATCGGCTCCTCGCCCCGGGGCGGGATCGGGCGTCTGCTGCTCGGCAGCACGGGCGAGCGGGTCGTGCACGGCGCCAGCCTGCCCGTCGGCGTCGCCCCGGTGGGATTTGGACGCTCGCCCCGGTCCCTGCGGCGGATCGTGGTCGGCTTCGATGGCCGTGATGAGTCCGTGCGCGGCCTGGAGCTGGCGTGTGAGCTGGCCCGCCGCCACTCAGCCTCCCTGGAGCTGGTCGCTGTGGTCGAGCCGCACCTGACCGAGCGCGAGGTCGCCACGCAGGCGTTCGACGTCCTCTCGGGGGCCGGTCTGCGCGACCGGCGGGCCGAGGAACTACGGCGGCTGGCGGACGCGGTACTGACCGGGCGGGCGCAGCGGGCGACGGTCACGATTGAGCACGGGGAGCCGCTCGAGCGGCTGCTGAGCGCAGCCGAGCAGGGCGCCGACCTTCTCGTCGTGGGATCGCGCGGGCATGGGCCCCTGGCGCGCGTCCTGCTGGGACGGGTCTCCGCTGCACTCGTCAGGGAGGCTCCCTGCCCGGTTCTGTTGACGCCCCGGGTCGGCTGAGCCGAATCAATCCGCTGGTCCGTGCGATCCTGCGCTCGCGGGCCCATCCGCTACTCAGCGGGAGGCTCGCCCTGATCAGCTTCACCGGTCGCCGCAGCGGCCGGAGCTTCACGATCCCCGTCGCCTTCGAGCGTCGGTCGCGCGGCATCGTGATCGAGGTCGGGCGACCGGAGCGGAAGCAGTGGTGGCGCAATCTGCGCTCGGGCGCCAGGGTGGAGCTGCTGATCGCCGGCTCAGCGTTGAAGGGACTCGCGACTGCGACCGAGGACCGGGGCCGGGTCTGGGTCGAGGTCGATCTCGATGCCCCGCCGTAGGAGGAGCGCGTCCAATCGCATCAGGCGCGGGCCGGGGCGTTGGGATCAGCGGGCGCGGCGCCCCTGTAACTCGGCGCGCCAGCGCTCACGCTTGTTGCGGTACTCCTCTGGCACGACGAGGTTGAGGCCCTCGGCGATCTCCAGCCAGTGCAGCGCACGGCTCAACTCGCCGTCGGCTGCGTCGATATCGGCGCCGACCAGGGCCAGCGCCAGGGCCTCGCGGTGGTCGGCCTCGCGGTGGTCGGCCACGTCGATATCGACCAGCTCACGCTCGATGATGCCGGGGTCGAGACGCCGGGCCAGGTAGGGGGCGAGCAGCCTGCCCGCGACTTTCGCCGGCGGCCACCACAACGGGGCGCGTTGCTCGCCGTCGCCGTCGGGCCCGCCACTGCGCAGGTAGTAGGGCCCCTCAGGAGTCATCAGCGCGACTCGCAACACCGGCGCGAAGGCCGGCACCTCGACTTCGCCTCCGGCCCGGGCAACGATGTCGGCGGCCGCGATGTCCGCCTGCTGGGTTGCGATCCCGCCCTGCTTGACCGGGAACCATGTCGCGTCCCCGATCGTCCAGACATGGTCGGTGCCCTGGACACGCATTCGCGGGTCAGTCTGGACGAAGCCGTTCACCCCCTGCGTGATGCCGGGGATCTCCGGCACATCGAGCGTGGGGATCGTCACTACGCGCCCCTCGCCTGCAGGTTGTGCCTCGGCGGCCTGGTCCGCGCCGAGCCAGAGCGTTATCCCCGCCTCTTCGAAGATTCTCTCGATTCGCGCCGACGCCGCATGACCCATGATTTCCAGCGGTGCGTTCTCGGGGGTGATGAGTTCGATCGAGGCTCCGCTGCCGCGCACCCGGTCGGCGACGAGTAGCGCCAACTCGTACAGCGGCAAAGGCCAGCAGGGCCCGGGTGGGACCACGAAACGGATCGGAGTGCCCTCCGCTCTCACCTCCGTGATCAGTTCTTCGATCGCCTCCGATTGACCACTGCCACGGAAGGTGATCGCACCCTCGCCGGCCACGTTTCGCCGGCGGGCGCCGAGGCTGATCAGCAGTGCGTCATAGGGCAGTTCCGTGCCTGCCGCGGTCAGGATCCGTTGCTGCTGCGGCCAGACCTCGGCCAGCTCGTCGCGCGTCCAGCTCACGTGGTGCTCGGCGCAGAAGTCGGCGATCGGCAGCCGGCGCGGGGAGCCGGCTCCGAACGGCTCGGTCACCGAGAGCGGAGTGAGCTGGAACTCCCCGGAGGGTGAGAGCAGCTCGATCCTGATCGTCGAGGAGAGCTCGCGTAGCGCGAGTATCGCCTCCAGCCCTCCAATCCCCCCGCCGGCGACGATCACCGTGAAGTCCTCGCTCGCGATCTGGGTCGGGATGCTGTGCATAGTCGGATCTTGTTGGTTGCGCGACCGCCTGGAATCCGTAGTTCTCCGAAGTCGGCTCGTAGCTTCCACAGGTGGCGGACGGGCGCTCGCCGCGATACGTTGTCGTCGATGTCCACGTCCCACAGCGGCAAGCGTGTCCTGATCGCCGGTGGCGGCGTCGCTGCGCTGGAGGCGATGCTGGCGGTCCGCGATCTGACTGACGGCCAGGCCGAGGTGACCCTGCTCTCGCCGGAACGCGAGTTCACCTACAAGCCACTGCTCGTCATCGAGCCCTTCGGTCCCGACACCGCCACCCGCCACGACCTGCCGGCGCTCGCAGCCGAGCTGGGCGCGGACTTCATCGAAGACCGCCTGCTCGGGGTCGATCCGGTGGCCGGAACTGCGTCGACGGGGGACTCCAGGGACCTGCGCTTCGACTACGCGGTGATCGCGATCGGTGCGCGCATGCAAGAGGCCCTCAGCCCTGCCCACACTCTGTGGGTCGAGCGCATCCCGACCTCGATCGAGACGTTGCTCGATCGGGCGACAGACAGCGGTGGCCTCGACCTGATCGTGCCTCCCGGGGTGACCTGGAGCCTTCCTCTGTACGAGTTCGCTCTGATGGCGGAACGCCGTGCGCGCGAGCGCGCCGAGCCGCCACCGATCCGGATCGTCACACCCGAGCCCGCGCCGCTGGCGATCTTCGGGCCCGCAGCCTCGGCCGAGATTGCTGAGCTGCTCGCCGCGCGCCGCATCTCGATCACGACCGGGACATGGATCAGCGAAGGTCCTGGCGGCGAGCTGCGCGGCAGTGGCGACGGCTCCGAGCTGAGCGGCTACCCCGTCGCGCTACCCATTCTCGCGGGAATCCCGATCGAGGGTCTGCCGAGCGACGAGCATGGGTTCATCCCGATCGACCGGGATACGCGGGTGCGGGGCTGCGACCGTGTCTTCGCGGTCGGGGACGGCACCGACTTCCCGGTCAAACAAGGCGGCCTCGCGACGCAGCAGGCCGATACAGCCGCCGCCCAGATCGCCTTTCGGATGGAGGCGGCTCCGGCGCCGGAGCCGCTGCGGCCGGTCCTACGCGGCAAGCTGCTGACCGGCGCCGAGTCGTTGCACATGCGCACCGCCATCACCGGCGGCGCTGGTGATGGCGTGGTATCCAGCGACTACCTGTGGTGGCCGCCACACAAGGTGAGCGGCCGCTATCTGGCGCCGTGGCTCGCGGCGGCCGGGGTTCAGGGAGATCCGACCCCGCCCGGTCGCTCGATCGACATCGAGCTGCCCCTCGAGGGAGAGTGGCCGGCGGCCTGACCGCCGGCTGGCTCGCGGCGCCCGGCGAGGCTCACCCGGCGGCGATCGCGGCCTGCGCGGCGGCGACCCGCGCGACCGGCACGCGAAACGGCGAGCAGCTCACGTAGTCCAGTCCGGCGCGCTCGAAGAATCCGATACTGGTGGGGTCCCCGCCGTGTTCGCCGCAGATGCCGAGGCGCAGCCCGGGCTTACTCGCGCGTCCACGCTCGGCCGCGAGCTCGATCAGCTCGCCTACCCCGTCGAGATCGAGAGTCTCGAACGGGCTGCGGCGCAGCAGCCCGCGTTCGAGGTAGAGCGGCAGGAACTCGCGCTCAGCGTCATCACGCGAGAGTCCCATCGCGGACTGCGTGAGATCGTTGGTGCCGAAGCTGAAGAAGTCCGCGTGCGCTGCGATTTCGCCGGCGCGCAGGCAGGCGCGCGGGAGTTCGATCATCGTTCCGATCTCGACCTCGAGCGCTTCGCCCGCTGAGGTCTCAGTCTCGATCACACGCTCGATCCGCTCACGCAGCAGCTCCAGCTCGCCGGCGAGCGCGATCAGCGGCACCATGATCTCGACCTGGGGGGTGGCGCCCGCCGCGGCGGTGTCGATCGCGGCCCGGGCGATCGCCCGCACCTGCATCGCGTAGAGCTGCGGCAGCAGCAGGCCGAGACGGACACCGCGGGCCCCCAGCATCGGGTTCGTTTCCTGCAGGGCCTGGGCCACCTCGAGCCGCTCGACGGCGATCTCGACCTGCCCTGCGTCGCCGTTGGTCCGGGCTTCCTGGAGCTCGCGCTGGAGCACCCCGGGATCGAGGAACTCGTGCATCGGGGGATCGAGCAGCCGGATCGCCACGGGCCGGCCGGCCATCGCGCGGAGGATCTCCCCGAAATCCTTGCGCTGCAGCTCCTCGAGGCGGTCGAGTGTGGCTTCGAAGCGCCTCGCCGCACCGGGACCGGGGTCGCGACGCCAGAGCTCGCCGGCGATGAACATCTCACGGACCAGCGGCTCGCGCTCGGCCCCGAAGAACATGTGCTCGGTGCGGCACAACCCGATCCCCTCGGCGCCGAGTTCGCGAGCCCGCTGCGCGTCCGGCCCGGTGTCGGCGTTGGCCCGCACTCCGAGCCTGCGGATCGAGTCGCTCCATTCGAGCACCGTCTCGAAGTTGGGATCGATCGTCGCGGGGACCAGCTCGACCTCGTCGGCGGTCACCGCGCCCGAGGAGCCGTCGATCACGAGTGCGTCGCCGGCACCGAGTTCGACCTCCCCCACCCGCACCGTGCCGCGATCGGGATCGATCTCCATCGCCGTGGCGCCGCAGACGCACGGTCGCCCCATTCCCCGGGCGACGATCGCGGCGTGCGAGGCCTTGCCGCCCTGTGAGGTGACGATCCCGGTCGCGGCACTGAAGCCGCCGACGTCGTCGGCGGAGGTGAAGGGACGCAGCAGGATCACGTCGACCCCCTCGGCCGCTCGGCGTATCGCCTGCTCGGCCGTGAAGACGATCTCGCCTCGCGCGGCCCCGGGCGAGGCGCCGACCCCGCGGGCGAGCACCTCGAACTCCGCGTCCGGGGCGATCGTGGGATGCAGGAGCGCATCGAGCCCGCCGGGATCGATCGCGGCCAGCGCCGTGCGGCGATCCAGCAGACCCTCCGCCACCGCGTCGACGGCGAAGCGCACGGCTGCCCGGGCGTGGCGCTTGGCCCCCCGGGTCTGGAGGATGAACAGCCGTCCCTGCTCGATCGTGTACTCGATGTCCTGGATGTCGCTGAAGTGGGCCTCGAGCGTGGACAGCGCCTCGAGCAGCTCGGCGTGGATCCCGGGCATGCGGTCACGCAGCCCTTCGAGATCCTCGGTGTTGCGCACCCCCGCGACGACGTCCTCGCCCTGGGCGCCGTCGAGGTAGTCGCCGTCGGGGCGGCGTTCGCCGCTGATCGGATCGCGACTGAACGCGACGCCGGACCCTGATTGGGAGCCGAGGTTGCCGTAGACCATGCGTTGCACGGTGACCGCGGTGCCGAGTTCGTCGGGGATTCCGTTCAGGCGGCGATACGTCGCCGCCCGCTCGTTCCGCCAGGAGTCGAACACCGCGAGCACCGCCTGGCGTAGCTGCTCGCGCGGCTCGCCGGGAAAGGCCTCCCCGGTGTGAGCCTCGAAGGCGGTCTCGAACTCCTCGCAGAGCCGGCGCAGGCCGCCGCTGCTGAGCTCGCTGTCGAGCTGTACGCCCTCGCGCTGACGCTCGGCGCTCAGCGCCTGCTCGAAGCCCGCGGCCGGGACCCCGCGCACGACCTCGGAGAACATCTGCAGCAGTCGCCGGCGTGAGTCCCAGGCGAAGCCGTCCTCACCGCTGACCTGCGCCAGTCCCGCGGTGCTTGCCTCGGTCAGACCGAGGTTGAGGATCGTGTCGAGCATGCCGGGCATCGAGACCGGGGCGCCGGATCGCACGGACAGCAGCAGCGGATCCCGCGGGTCGCCGAAACGCTTGCCGCTCGCCCGCTCCAGCTCGGCGAGCTGCTCGTCGATCTGGCGGTCGAGCCCGGCCGGCGGGCTGCCGGTCCTCATGTACTCGACGCAGGCCTCGGTACTCACCGTGAAGCCGCCGGGCACCCGCTCGGCGCCGAGCAGCCGGCTCATCTCGGCCAGGTTGGCGCCCTTATTGCCGAGCAGCGACCGCATCGAGCCATCGCCCTCTCCGAAGCCGTAGACCCAGCGCCGGCTCTCCTCGTCAGACATCCGTTGCTCCCCTCGCATCCGTCGCCGGCCCGCCGACGAGGGCGGTTTCGGCCTTGCCGTGGGTGCGCAGCTCGGCGAGGATCGTGGCCGTGACGTCGACGACGGCGCCGGCGACCGCGGTTGCCGGGGGAGCGCCGAGCCCGAAGCGAGCGCCCTCGATGCCGATCAGGGTCAGCTCGAGCGGCAGTCTGTCCAGCTCCCGGCCCAGCGCGATCACCTCGGCCAGCCCGAGCAGGTGGGTGGAGGGCGATCCGCCGAAGACCATCGGCAGTTGCTCGGCATCGGGGTCGAGCCTCCAGATCCTGCCCGGCACCGAGCCGCAAACGGCGTCGACGACGATCGCGGCAGCGGCCCCCTCCCAGAGATCCAGCAGCGCGATCGGCTCGCCGTCGCAGCGAGCGACCGGAACGCCGCGATCAGCGAGCAACTCGGCGACCATCAGGCCCGCGGCGTCGTCACCCCGCATCTCGTTGCCGACGCCGATCACCAGCGGTCGCTCACTCATCGCCGATCTCCAGTCGCAGGAAGTGGGTCGAGCAGGAGATGCAGGGGTCGTAGTTGCGGACCGCCTGCTCGCAGAGCCACTGCAGATCTTCATGGGAACGGTCGAGATTCTCGCCGACCAGCACCCTCAGGTCGCGCTCTATCGCGGCCAGATTCTGGGACGTGGGGGGCACGATCCGCGCGGCGGTAATGAGGCCGCCGGCATCGAGCTCGTAGCGATGCCAGAGCATGCCGCGCGGGGCCTCGCTCCAGCCATGACCGATCGAGGGCCGCGGCTCCATTGGCGGAGCCGGCGGCGGGGGCTCGTAGGCGTCGATCAGTCGCAGCGCCTCGTCGGCGGCGAACAGCATCTCGACGCAGCGCACCACGATGCTCTGGAACGGGTTGGTGCAGACCTCGCCGAGGCCGGCCGCCGCGGCCGCCTGACGAGCGATCGGCGGCAGTTGCTGCGAGCAGAGGGCGTAACGCGCCAGCGGGCCGACCATGTAGCTGCCGCGTTCACGGTGGTGGGAGTGCAGGGCGTTCGAGTGGGCGACGTGCGACTCGAGGTAGTGCTCCTCGAACTCCTCCGGCCCCAGGTCGCCGCCGACGCTGGAGCACAGCCTGCCGCCCTCGATCGGGTACTCGCCGCCCTGTTCGAGCGCGACGAACTCGGTCTCCAGATGCCGCTCGGGAAACTCGAGAGCCCCGGCCCAGGCGACCGCTGCGAGCAGCTCCTCGCGGGCCAGCCGCAGCGTCTCCGCCGCCGGCTGCAGCTCCTCAGGCCGCAGGGCACGGTGAAAGCCACCGATCCGCAGGTTGACGGGGTGCACGGATCGACCGCCGACGAGCGCCATCAGCTGATTGCCGGCCCGTTTGATCAGCAGTCCGCGCTCGAACAGCTCCGCGTGGCCGTCGCGGGCCATCTCGATCGCGCCCTCGTAGCCGAGGAAGTCGGGCGCGTGCAGCATGAAGACGTGCAGGGCGTGGCTCTCCAGCCACTCGCCGCAGTAGATCAGTCGCCGCAGCGCCAGCGCCCGTGGATCGACCTCGATGCCGAGCGCGTCCTCGAGTGCCGCGCAGGCGCTCACCTGGTAGGCGATCGGACAGATCCCGCAGATCCTCGAGGTGACGTCCGGCGCGTCGGTGGCCGGTCGGCCGCGCAACAACGCCTCGAAGAAGCGCGGCGGCTCGAAGATCTCGAGTCGCACGTCGGCGACCTCGCCGCCGCGCACGCTCACGTGCAGGGCACCCTCGCCCTCGACCCGGGCCAGTTCACCCACCTCGATCGTGTGCTCGGTTGTGCCGCTCATCACTCGCTCCCTCCGGCGCCCCGGACCTCGACCGCGGCAGCGGCAGAGGCGAACTCGGGAGCGAAGCCGTTGATCTGGCGGTAGGCGGCGATCAGGTCCGCGTCGCCGACGCCGAGCTGCTGCCACCAGGCGCTCAGGGAGGCCGTGTTGGGCGTCTCCTTGGGGCCGAAGCAGCCGTAGCAGCCCCGGTCGTAGGCGGGGCAGATCGCGCCGCAGCCGGCATGCGTGATCGGGCCGAGGCAGGGCGTGCCGGCGGCGACCATCACGCAGACGTTGCCGCGCTCTTTGCATTCCATACAGACCGAGCGGGCGCTGATCCGTGGCTTTCGCCGCTCCAGGTAGGCGCCCAGCACCTCAAGCAGCTGGGCCGGATCCGGTGGACACCCCTGGAGCTCGAAGTCGACATCGACGTAAGCGGCCGCGGGTTGGGAGGTCTCCAGCGTCGAGACGTACTCGGGGGTCGCGTAGACGATCGTCAGCAGCTCGTCGAGCCGGGCGAAGTTGCGCAGCGCCTGGATGCCGCCGGCGCTGGCGCAGGCGCCGATCGCGATCAGCAGCTCCGAGCCCGCCCGGATCTCGCGGATCCGCTCGACCTCAGCCGGAGTCGAGATCGAGCCCTCGACGATCGAGATGGCATAGGGACCATCGAGCTCGGCCCGGGTCGCTTCGGTGAAATGGGCGATCTCCACCGCGTCTGCGAGCGCCAGCAGCTCGTCCTCGAGGTTGAGGATCTGCAGCTGGCAGCCGTCGCAGGAGGTGAACTTCCAGACCGCCAGCTTGGGTTTGTCTCCTCGCGCGCTCACAGCTCGCGCACCCCGAGCCGCGGCCCGATCACACTCCACTCGAGCACCGGACCGTCCCGACAGATGAACGAGGCGCCCCACTGGCAGTGTCCGCAGTGACCGACGGCGCAGCGCATGTTGCGCTCCAGCGAGGCGTGGATTCGCGAGGCAGCTAGACCGCGGGCCAGCAGGGCGTCGGCGGCGTAGCGCATCATCACTTCCGGTCCGCAGACCAGCGCGCTCGTCGTGGCGGGGTCGATCGCGGTCCGCTCGATCAGGCTCGGTACGACCCCGACGCTGCCGTGCCAGTTCGCTCCGGCGATGTCGACGATCAGTTCGCAGTCGATCTCGCGCGAGGCGCGCCAGCGGTCGAGTTCCTCGCGAAAGAGGAGTTGCTCGGGCTCGCGACCTCCGTACAGCAGCGTCACCCGGCCCCGGTTCGCGGGCCGGCGCAGGGCCTCGTAGAGGGCCGGTCGCAGCGGTGCCAGGCCGAGTCCGCCGGCGATCAGGAGCAGATCGCCCTCGAGCTCGCTCAGATCGGGCCAGCCGCGCCCGAAGGGCCCCCGAACGCCGATCTGCTCACCGCTCTCGAGGCGGCAGATGCTCTGCGTGCCGGCGCCGAGCGCGCGAACGGTCTGCACGAGCGGCTGCCCGGGAGTCGGGTCGCCGCTGATCGAGATCGGAACCTCACCGCCGCCGAAGGCGTAGAGCATCGTGAACTGACCCGCTTGGTAGCTGAGCCGCTCGCCGCTGAGCGGCTCCATGGTCAGCGTCCGGGTGTCGGCGGTCTCGGGCTCGTTTGCCGTCACCCGGTAGGCGGCCGGGGTCATGTCGCTCATCGGGTGCCCGCCGGGGGGCTGCCGTAGACGTCGAGCAGGCGCATCCGGGTGGCCTGCAGCCGGCTGCTGATCAGCTCCGAGAAGCGGCGCATCAACTCGTAGCCGAGGCTGTGGTCGGCTTCGCACTTCCCGCGCAGACAGGCGCCGTCGAACTCGATCGCGCCGACGCTGCCTCGCGCTCTGACGTCGAACTGGGTCAGGTAGGGCTCGAACAGCCACGACCAGCCGACCACGTCACCGGCGTGCAGGGTCTCGATCACCAGCGGCGGGCCGACGCTCGGCAGCAGCTCGATCGCGACCGTGCCGCGGCGCAGCGCAAAGAAGCTGGTGGCGGTGTCACCGGCACGCATCAGGGGCTCCCCGTCCTCGAGGACGACGTTGCGCCCGCAGCCGGAGATCAGCTTCGCTTGCGCGGGTTCGAGCCCGCGCAGGACCTCGATCTCCTCGAGCAGCTGCTGGATCTCCCTCACGCTGTGGCCCCGTCGCTCGCGCGGATCGCCGCGGCCTCCTCGGTGATGTCGATCGCGACTGGACACCAGGTGATGCAGCGCCCGCAGCCGACGCAGCCGCTGCTGTTGTCGAACTGCTCGGTCCAGGTCGAGAGCTTGTGGGTCATCCACTGCCGGTATCGCGAGGCGACCGAGTGCCGGACGTTGCCGCCGTGGACGTGGGTGAAGTCGAGGGTGAAGCAGGAATCCCAGCGCCGCCGGTGCTCGGCGGTTGCGCCCGCCAGGTCGACGACGTCCTCGACCTCCGTGCAGAAACAGGTCGGGCAGACGAGCGTGCAGTTGCCGCAGCTCAGGCATCGCTCGGAGACCTCGTCGAAGCGTGGGTGCTGGAGGTTGCGCTGCAGCAGCTCCGCGAGCCCGTCTGTCTCGAGACTGCGGCCCATCGCGGCCGCGGTCGCCTCGCTGACGCGCTCGGCGGCACCACACTCATCCTCCTGCGCCGGTCTGCTCGACAGTTGCTCGAGGATCCGCTCGCCGGGCTCGCTCGCGGCTTCGATCACGAAGTAGTGCCGCCCCTCGCCGATCACCTCGGTCAGGGCCAGGTCGTACCCGGACCTCGCCCGAGGGCCGCTGTCGGTGGAGACGCAGAAGCAGGTCCCGCCGGCCACGCTGCAGTTGAGCGCGATGATCAGGCTGTTCTCACGACGAGCGCGATAGCCGTCGTCGGGATGCTCGATGTTGAGCAGCGCATCGTCGAGCGCCGCGATCGCGTGCAGGTCGCAGGAGCGAACACCGAGAAAGGCCCGGGCCGGCGCCTGCTCGGCCTCGCTCTCGAACTCGAGGCCGCCGCTCTCATCGCGTCGCGAGCGCCAGACGGTCAGCTTCGCCGGGTGCAGAAATCGCTTCCAGGATTGCGGCCCGGTCGAGAAGCCGAACAGTGCTCCGTCGGCGCGTCGCTCGAGCCGGTAGTGGCCGCCGTCCTGCTGGTCGGTGAGCCCGATCGGCAGTTGCTCGGTGCGCTCGATCGGGCCCAGCTCGATCGCACCGGCCCCCTCCCGCGGTCCGATCACCTCGTAGCCCTCCTCGGCCAATGCCGTGAGCAGCTGACCGAAGTCCTCGCGCTCCAGCGTGTGGGCAGCCATCGCCGCCGAGCCTACGTCTCCATGCTCGCGCTGTCGTCCGTAGTTTCCCCCGAGGGGGCCGCTGCTTTGCCACGGTTCGGCGGCCTTCCCCGGCGACTAGGTTGTCGGTGATGGCGGCCATCACTCACGTGCCGATCTCCCCACTGCCGCCGGAGCGCTTCCGCGAGTTGCTCGGCGCCGAGTACGGTCGCGTCGAGGAGGCGATCGAGACCGCCTCCAGCCTGCTCGCCGGCCGGGTCGTCTGGCACGTCAACTCGACCGCCACCGGTGGCGGCGTCGCCGAGCTGCTGCATTCGCTGCTCGCCTATGCGCGCGGCGCCGGCGCCGACGTGCGCTGGGCCGTGGTCGGCGGCGGCCCGGAGTTCTTCCGGATCACGAAGCGGATCCACAACCACCTGCATGGGCTCGACTCCGACAGCGGCCTACTCGGCGAGGCGGAGCGCGAGGAATTCCTGCGTGTGAACCGCCTCGCCGCCGACGAGCTCGCCGAGCTGGTCCAGCCGGGCGACGTCGTCTACCTCCACGATCCCCAGACGGCCGGCATGGTCGAGCGGCTGAGCGCCACGGGCGCGACCGTGATCTGGCGTTGCCACATCGGCATCGACCGCCCCGACCCGATCGTGCGTGGCGCCTGGGACTTCCTGCTGCCGCTACTACGCGACGCCGATCGCTACGTGTTCTCGCGTCGCGAGTACGCCTGGGAGGGACTCGATCCTGAGCGGGTCTCCGTGATCGAGCCCTCGATAGATGCATTCTCGGCTAAGAACGAGTGGCTGCCGCCCGAGGTGGTGCACGCGATCCTCGACCGGATCGGATTGCTCTCCGACGGTGGCGCCGCCGCCGTCTACCGGCGACTCGACGGGTCCCAGGCGCGGGTCGATCGGCGAGCTCGCATCGACCAGGACCAGCAGCTCCCTGAGCGGGCGCCGGTGATGACCCAGGTATCCCGCTGGGACACGCTCAAAGACCCGCTCGGGGTCCTCGAGGGATTCGCCGAACACGTCGATCTGCCCGACGCCCACCTGCTGCTCGTCGGGCCGGACACCGAGGGCGTCAGCGACGACCCGGAGGGGGCGGAGGTGCTGGGCGAGGTGCGCGCAGCCCGCGAGGCGCTCGACCCTGGGGCGCGGAGCCGGGTGCACCTCGTCAGCCTGCCGATGGAGGACGTCGAGGAGAACGCGGCGATGGTCAACGCGATCCAGCGGCGCAGCACCCTGGTCGTCCAGAAGAGCATCGCCGAGGGCTTCGGGTTGACCGCCACGGAGGCGATGTGGAAGGCGCGCCCGGTGATCGTCTCCGCGGTCGGAGGCCTTGGCGAGCAGGTCGTCGACGGAGTCACCGGACGCCTGCTCGAGGATCCGAGGGACCTGGAGACGTTTGGCCGGCTGGCGAGCGAACTGCTCGCCGACCCAGCGCTCGCCGCCCGCATGGGGGAGGCTGCGCAGGAGCGCGTCCGCACCCGCTACCTGGGCACCCGTCACCTGATCCAGTACGTCGAGATGCTCAGCCGGATGCTGAGCTGAGCGCCTCACCCGCCACCGCCAACCGGGCGAGCTGCCCGATCTCTTCCTCGATCCCGTCGCGCAGCAGGCCGAGGTCGGCGCACGAGTCCTGGTCGGCGTTGATGCAGAAGTAGACGGTCCCGTCGTAGCTGAGGACCGCGATCCCCAGCGCGTGCTCAGCGGCGAGCGGTACCAGGGGCCAGATCTCGGCGACGCGGGAGCCGAGCGCGTAGAGCGGGATCTGCGGCCCGGGGATGTTGGTGATCGTCAGGTTGAACAGTCGCGTTGCGAACAGTGAACGAGCGAGGAAGCTGTGCAGCGCCGGCGGCGCCAGGGCCGCGAGCTCGATCATCGTCCGTGAGCCGACGGCCTGGTTGCCGGCCTTCAGGCCCTCGGCCTCGTCGAGCTGGCGCAGGTAGCGAAGGCCGGGCTGGGGCTCGGCGACCGGCAGATGCACGAACAGCGAGCTGATGTTGTTGCCGAGACCGAGCCGGTCGGCGGCGGGTCGGAAGTTGACCGGGACCATCGCCCGCAGCCCTCCGGCGGGCAGCTCCTCTCCGCGGGCGAGCATCAGCCTGCGCAGGCCGCCCGTCGCCGCGGCTAGAACGACATCGTTGACGGTGCCACCCAGCTCCGCCTTGATCTCCTTGAGCGTATCGAGGGGCGTCGCGACGACCGCCAATCTCCGATGGGTGCCGATCGGAGCGTTGATGCTGGCGGCGGGGGCCGCGTTGAGCTCGTCGCGGACGAGGACCTCGACGACCGCCTCGGCGCGCCGCACCGCAGCTGCGAGCTCGTGCGGATCGGTGGCTCGTCCGATCGCGTGCGCGGCGCCGTGTGCCAGCTCGCTGCTGGTCGAGAGTGCGCGGCCGAGGGTGCGCAGGGCGCCCTCCACGCGGCCGCGAACGTCGATTCCGCTCGGCGGATCGCTCGCAGCAACCTCCTGCCTCGGCTCGGCCGGGGGGAGCAGAGGCGGTTCGGCGTCAGGCTCGGTGTCCAGCAGGGCCCTGGCGGCGTCCACCGATCCGACCCCGTCAACGAGGCAGTGGTGGGTCTTGCTGACCAACGCCCAGCGGTCGCCGCTCAACGGGACGAGAACCAGCTCCCAGAGCGGTCGGGCCCGGTCGAGCCGGACGGAGAAGTATTCGCCGGCCCAGACGCGAAGCTCATCGACGCCGGCGGGCTTCGGGAGTGCCGCAGTCCTGACGTGACGGTCGATATCGAAATCCCGGTCCGGCCGCCAGCGCGGCCACCGTACCCCTCCGGTCCTCGGCTCCGAGAGGCGCTGGCGGTAACGGGGCAGTCGCTCGAGCCGCAGGTCGATCGCGGCACGCACCTCGTCGAGCTGCGGCGCCTGTCCGCCCGCCGGCGGGTCGAGCACCATCACCGCGCCGATGTGCATGTGTGCGCTCTCGTCGGCCTCCTCGAGTTCCAGGAATGTTGCGTCGAGTGCGGTGAGGCTGTCGGTATCGCCGTTGATGGACTGCACGCTAGGCGGGCCGTCGATCGGGTTCATGCGTGGGGATACGTGCCCCGGGTCCGTAGAAACCACGCGAAGGGGTTCCGGCTGAGCGAACGGCGGCGAGCAATTCCTCGGGTGCGGCGTCCTTGAGCAGGTATCGGTCGGCGCCGGCGCTGAGCGCCAGCCGGCTGATTCCCCCCTCGCTGTCCAAGCCCAGCATCAGGATCCGCAGGCCCGGCGCGGCCCGCTTCCGCAGCCCGTCGATCGCGGCGCGCAGGGGGCTCTGGAGCAGCCCCTGATCCAAGAGCAGCACCTGGGCCGTCTCCGCGGCGAGAATCTCCAGCAGGCCGGCGGGATCGCATACCTCCGCGACCAGTTCGATCCGCGCGTCTGCATGAAGCAGCGCTGCAAAGGCCTCGCGCATCGCCGCGTGTGCATCGGCGAGCAGGACGCGGACCGGCAGCTCGGCGGCGTCGTCAGGGTCTCCCGCGATCATTGCTCCAAGCTAGGCGCCGCCCGGGACCGGCGTATCCGCATCCGTTCCGCTTCCGCCGGTGGAGAAGTACCGAACCCCGCCACCGTAGGTCCGGTGCCCGCACTCTCTCCGGCAAGGCCGTAGGGTGCGCGGAAGTGGAAGAACGGCTTGAAGACTCCACCCTGAGACGCCTTCTGGAGGTCGGGCCAAGTCTCGTCTCGAAACTGGAGCTCGAGCGGGTTCTGGCCCGCATCCTCGAGGCGGCTGTGGAGCTGACAGGAGCCCGCTATGCGGCGCTCGGTGTGGTCGACTCCTCCCGCAGTGGACTGGAGCGCTTCCTGCACCTCGGGATCGACGAGCCGACGCGGGAGCGGATCGGCGAGCTGCCGACCGGGCAGGGCGTGCTCGGGCTGTTGATCACCGACCCCGAACCGATCCGCCTGGCGGAGGTCTCCGAGCACCCGCGCTCGTTCGGCTTCCCCGAGGACCATCCCGAGATGCATACGTTCCTCGGCGTGCCGATCACGGTGGGAGGGAGACAGTGGGGAGCGCTCTACGTGACCGAGAAGCAGGCCGGCGCGCAGTTCGACGCCGAGGACGAGCGCGCTGCGGTGGCGCTCGCCGTTTGGGCCTCGATCGCGATCGGCAACGCGCACTCGGTCGCCACCGAGCGGCTGCGTTTCGCGATGGACGCCGCCGAGCAGGAGCGGCTGCAGTGGGCCAGGGAGTTGCACGATGAGACCCTGCAGGGGCTGGCCGCCGTGCGACTGATGCTGGCGACGGGAGCGCGGAGCGGTGGGGAGGCCCTTGGGGAAGCTGTGCGGCGCTCGATCGAGCAGATCGACACCGAGATCGCCGCGATGCGCGCCCTGATCAGCGATCTACGCCCCGGCTCCCTCGGTGAGCTCGGGATCGCGAGTGCCCTGGAAGGGCTGGCAGGCCGGATCGAGAGCCGCTCGTCCGGGGTCGGCATCAGCGTCGCCGTGCCGGATCAGGAGCTCGACCGCGCCGCTCTCTCGACGGCGACCGAGGTCGCCATCTATCGGGTTGCCCAGGAGGCGACGACGAACGCGATCCGCCACGGTGGCGCGGGCTCGGTAAAGATCACCCTGACCACTGAGCCCGGCGGCGTCTCGATCGCGATCCGCGACGACGGTGCCGGTTTCGATCCCGCCTCCGCAGATCTCGGCTACGGGATCATCGGCATGCGGGAGCGGGCGAGCCTCGCAGGCGGTGAGCTGTCGATCGACTCGATCCCGGGCCGGGGAACCACGGTGTCGCTGGCGATTCCCCTGGAGGGTGCATGATGTGACGCGGTGCAAGCCTGGGCGTGCCCAAGCATCGTGGTGTCAGTTCTCGGCCCGGCTAGTGGCCCCCAAACGTGACCCGAGGCAGGATTCGTGCCAGTGGGGCGGGCACCGCCCATGCGCTTGCTCCCATCAGTCGGAGCAGCACCGGCAGCAGGATCAGGCGTACCAGGAAGGCGTCGAGCAGCACGGCGACGCCCAGGATCAGGCCCATCTCCTTCGGCGGCAGCGGCCCGGAGAGGGCGAACGTGAAGAACACGGCCACCATCACAGCGGCCGCCGCAAAGATCACGCGACGGGAGTGCGCGACGCCGCCGATCATCGCCTCGCGCGGATCTCCGGAGGCCTCCCAGTGCTCCTTTGCTGAGGAGAGCAGGAAGACCGTGTAGTCCATCGAGATCGCGAAGATCATCGCGAAGAAGAAGACCGGGGCCCACGCATCGAGGAATCCCTGCGACTCGAAGCCGAGCAGGCCCGAGAGCTTGCCGTCCTGGAAGAGCCAGGTCGCGACTCCGAAGGCCGCGCCCGTGGCCAGCAGGTTGGTCAGCACTCCGGCCGCCGCGATCAGCGGTGCCTGCAGAGCGACCAGCAAGAGCAGGAAGCCGAGCGCGAGCACGACCCCGATGACCAGTGGTGCCTTTTCTTTGAGAGTCGCCTCGAGATCGTGATTCTCGACCGAGGCGCCTCCGACGAGCGCTGAAGCCGGCAGCTCGGCCCGGATCCGGTCGATTGTCACGCCGGATGCCGCGGAGGAGGGATCGTCGCCGGGGACGGCGATCAGCATCGCTTGTGTGCCACCCTCGGAACGCTGTGGCGGGAGCACCCGCGCGATGCCCGGATCCGCGCTGAGCGCGGTCTGTGCGGCATCCACCTGATTGCCGTCGACGACGATCTGCATTGCGCCAGGCGCTCCCTCCCCAAAAGCCGACTGAACGAGCGCATAGCCCTCCCGAGAAGAATCGCCCTCGGGGACGACCTTGATCGACGGCATCCCGGTGTCAAGCCTCAGGACGGGGATCGAGAGGGCGAGCAGCAGAACGACCGAGAGCGCCCCATAAAGGAGCGGGCGACGCCAGAGCCGCTCCGCCCAGCGCGCGAACGCAGGCGAGCGGTGCTCTCCGCTGTGGACCCACTTGAGGCTCAGGCTGTCGATGCGCGGACCGAGTTTGGACAGCACTGCCGGCAGAAGCGTCAGAGAGGCGGCGAGGACGAACGCGACCGAGAACATGATCCCGAGGCTCATCGAACGGAACGCCGGGCTTGGCACGAGCATCACGGCGGAGAGCGAGATCAGGACCGTCAGGCCGCTGAAGAGCACCGCCTTGCCTGCCGTGTCCATGGTTGTCGCGACCGCGTCCTCGGGGCTCATGCCGCTGCCGAACAGCGCCGCCCGGAATCGGTAGACGATGAACAGGGCGTAGTCGATGCCGAGCGCGAGCGCGAACATCAGGGCGAAGTTCATCGCCCAGATCGAGATGTCGAGAAGCTGGGTGCCCAGGTAGAGCGAGCCGGCCGCGGCGATCAATCCGGTGATCGTCAGCATCAGGGGCAAGCCCGCGGCCACCAGAGAGCCGAAGGCGAGGACGAGGATCACGAGCGTAACGGGCCAGGAGATGAGCTCCGACTTGAGCATCGCGTCCCGGTTGGCCGTGTTGAAGTCCGACCACATTCCAGGGGCGCCGGTGAGCAGCACGCTGATTCGCTCGTCACCGATCGCCGCGAGTTCGTCCTTGATCTCACCGGCAACCGCGACCATCGCATTGGGGTCCCGCGCCGCGCCGGCCTGGATCACCGCGGTGTGGCCGTCGGCCGAGATCGAGACATCCTTGGCGGGGTGTGAGATCGAGGTGATTGCGCCGCTTCGCCAGAGCTCTTCCTCGGCTCGGCGGACGGCGTCCTCGAAGGCTGGATCACCGGCCCCCACGCTGTCCGAGCGGACCACGACCTGCAGTCCGTAGCTGCCGAATCCCGCGAACTGCTCGTCGATGGCCTCGCGGGCGCGGACCGACTCCGACCCGGTTGCCTCCCAGCCCGCGCCGGAGAGCGCGTGCTCCACCCGCGGAGCAAAGAAGCCGGCCACGACGATGATCGCGAGCCAGATCACGGCCACCGTGCGGCGCCGCTCCGCGGCCCACAGGCCGACGCGGCCGAGCGCGCCGAATTGCTGGTCGGGGCGGTTCACCGGGAGGCCCCGCAGGAGACGAAGCCGAACCTCGAGAGGACCAGCGAGGCGGGGCATGCGCCGCTCGCGACGTAGATCAGCTGATTGACGCCCACGAATGCGGTGAGAAGCAGGAACCAGGCCGAGACGGTGACTGCGAGCAGCGCGCTGAGCAGGGTCATGCACCCGGCAATCAGAAAGAGCACGCGCTCCAGGGGCCAGGAGGCGGCTCCACCGGTCTCCAGTTCCGGCCCCAGTCTCTCGCTTGGTGTTGCTGTTTCGCTCATCGCTGGTCCTCTCTGCTTCGGTATCTCGGTCTGCTTATAACAACTATACAACTGTGTTGTTGTATAGCGCCTTGAAGCGCCTCCGCGCCGCCGTGAAAACCCGCGGAGTCTCGTCGGATTCCTCCGGATGGGCGCGGTCCGCACTTCACCGATGCTCAGGGCGCCAGCCTCTTCCGCCGACGGTTCAGCTGCTGATGGTCCTCTTGCTCGTCGTGCTCCTGCGTGTCGACTGGCTTGCGCTGATCGGCCCCGAGCGGCCGTCGATGCCGGCTGCAGTCGGCGGGGACGATGACGGACTAACGCCAATGGTCGGGACTCGATATCGCGTCGATGGATCAACCAGACAGCGAGGAGGGTCTTTCGGGGAACGTGGACTCCCGACGAAAGGACCTCCGGCTCGCCGAGTCGCTCAGCCGAGCGCGTTGTCGAGGCTCATCATCAAGATGAAACCGACCAATAGTCCGGCGGTGGCGACCCGTTCGTTGCCCCGTGCTTGGCATTCTGGGATCAGTTCGTCGACGATCACGTAGAGCATCGCCCCCGCGGCGAAGGCGAGCGCCGCAGCGAGGGCGCCACCGACCAGATCGACGGCGAAGAAGGCGAGCAGCGCGGCAGGCGGCTCCACGATGCCTGTCCCGGCCGCGATGGCCGCCGCTCGGGCGCGGCTCATGCCGGTCTCGAGCAGTGGCGCACCCGCGACGAAACCCTCCGGGATGTTCTGCACGCCGATTGCAAGCGCCACCGGAATCCCTAACTCGGTGCCACCAGCTCCGAAGGCGACGCCGACGGCAAGTCCCTCGGGGATGTTGTGGATCGTCAACGCGGAGAGCAGCATGATCGAGCGACGCTTCGCGGGCTCGACCTCCGCAGCGGTGGGCCGGGCACCTTCTCGGAATCGAGCGTGAACGTGGGGAACCGCCGCGTCGACTCCCATCATCAGAAAGCCGCCGGCCGTGACGCCGGCAACCACCGCGATCAGGCTTCCCCGATCGAGCGCCGGCACCAGGAGGCTGAAGACGGTAGCCGCCAGCATTACGCCGGCGGTGAACCCCAGCAACCCATCGAGCAGTACTGCGCGTCCCAGCTGCCGTCCTCCGATCAGGAGCCCAAGGCCGCCAACACCCGTCGCGAGGCCGGAGGCGGTGATCCATGCAGCGGTTTCCGCGTCGAAGCTCAAGAGCAGCAAGTCAACCATGGGTTGCTCACTGCTCGTCTATGTGGAGGGTGTATTGCGCTGGCACAACCGGGTGGTGGGCTGCGCCTTCGTCCTCGTCACGGATGCCTACCCGCCGTTCCGCCTCAAGGACTGAGCCCGGTGACCCACTGCCTGACTCAAGGCAAGCACGAGGTACCGCGCGGAGCGGTTAGCCAGTCGGCGCTTCGCCTCCGACGATGCCCTGGTCGAGCGCGTAGCCGACCAGTTCGGCCCGCGTCTGCAGGCGCAGTTTCTGCTGGACGTGGGCCCGATGGGACTCAACGGTGCGCACGCTCAGGTACAGGGCCTCGCCGATCTCCTTGTTGGTGTGGCCCAGCGCGATCATCCGCAGGACCTCGGCCTCGCGTTCGCTGAGCCCATCCGGGGGCCACTGCTTGGGTGGCTCGGAGGCGAGCCTGGCGCCGATCGAGGGCTGGACGTAGCGGTCGCCGCCGGCCACGGCGCGGACCGCCTCGACCAATTCGGTGTCGGCGGCATCCTTGAGCAGATATCCGCGCGCCCCCCCACGTAGGGCGTCGCGGGCGTAGCCGGTCTCGCTCTGCATCGTCAGCACGACGATTCCGGTCTGCGGCGAAGCATCCCTGATCGCCTCGAGATGGTCGAGGCTCGAGATCCCGCCCATGTTGATGTCCAGGACGAGCACAGCCGGCTTGTATGCCTTGAGCTTGCGGATCGCCTCCTCGACGCTCTCGGCCTCGCCGACGGTCTCGAGGTCGCTCTCGGCCTCGAGGATCATCCGCAGGCCACTGCGCACGACCGCATGGTCGTCGGCGAGCACGACGGAGATCGGAGCCTGGGCCATGCGGCCAAGATAGCGCCGCGCCGCGGACTCCCTGCCCGTGATCCCACCGACTCCCCTTTCGGGAAACTACTGAGCCGAGAGCGCGAGAAACCCCAGCCGCGTGCAGATCCTGGTTTGCGAGTCTGGCCCCATGTCCTCCCTGGAACTCGCGCGCTGGCAGTTCGGCATCACCACCGTCTACCACTTCCTCTTCGTGCCGCTGACGATCGGCCTCGCCGTCGCCGTCGCCTACTTCCAGACCCGCTGGTATCGCTCCGGCGATGAGCGCTGGCTGCGCGCCACCCGCTTCTGGGGCAAGTTGATGCTGGTCTCGTTCGCGATGGGCGTGGTCACGGGACTCGTCCAGGAGTTCCAGTTCGGAATGAACTGGTCGGAGTACTCGCGCTACGTGGGCGACATCTTCGGGGCGCCGCTGGCGATGGAGGGGCTCGCCGCCTTCTTCGTCGAATCGACCTTTCTCGGCCTCTGGATATTCGGCTGGGGCAGGCTGCCGAAGAAGATCCACCTGGCGACGATCTGGGCCGTCGCCGGCTCGACCGCGCTCTCGGCCTACTTCATCCTCGCCGCGAACTCCTGGATGCAGCACCCGGTTGGCTTCGAGATGGTCGACGGCAAGCCGGAGCTGACCTCGATCTGGGCCGTGCTCACCAACAACACGGCGATCTACGCCTTCCTGCACACGATCCTCGGGGCGCTGATCACCGGCGGCATGGTGATCATCGCCGTCTCCGCCTGGCATCTCCGCAAGGGCAACGAACCCGAGGTCCACAAACGTGTCATCGCCTTCGCGCTGCCGCTGGTCACGATCGCCTCGCTGGCGACGATGGCCGTCGGGCATCTCAACGGCGACCTGATGACCGACCAGCAGCCGATGAAGATGGCGGCGGCGGACGCGGTCTTCGAGACCGGCTCGAGTGTCGGCATGTCCGTCTTCGCGACCGGGGACTTCGAGAGCAATCCAGAGGGACTGAACCGCAACATCGAGGTGCCAAAGATGCTCTCGCTGATCGCCACCGGCAGCTTCAGCGGCACAGTCGAGGGCATCAACGACCTCAACGAGGAGTACCGGGCCGAGTACGGCCCCGGCGAGTACGCTCCGGTCGTCGCCGTCACCTACTGGAGCTGGCGCGCGATGATCGGTGCCGGCGTCGCGATGCTGCTGCTCGCCGCCTACGGCTGGTGGCGCTTGCGCCGGGGCAACCTCGAGCAGTCGCGGCGCTTCCTCTGGCTAGCCGTCCCCGCGGCCGTGCTGCCGTTCGTAGCCAACTCGATGGGCTGGATCTTCACCGAGATGGGCCGCCAGCCCTGGGTCGTGTTCGGGATGCTGAAGACCGACGTCGCGAGCTCACCGTCGGTCTCTGAGGCGGAGGTCTGGATCACGCTCGTCGGCTTCACCCTGCTCTACGGCGTGCTCGCCGTCTTCGCCGGCCGCATCTTCCTCAAGATCGTTCGCAAGGGCACCCCCCGCGACCCCGAGCCCGACGACGGCGGCAAGCCCGACCTCGTGCTGGCGTACTGACCAGGTGGTTGTGAATGGATGACGTAACGACACTCCAGCTCGTCTGGTTCTTGTTGCTCTCGGTCCTCTGGCTCGGCTACTTTGTGCTTGAGGGTTTCGACTTCGGCGTCGGGATGTTGATCGGCGCCGTCGCCCGAACCGAGGCCGAGAAGCGCACGGTCTTCCACTCGATCGGGCCGGTCTGGGACGGCAACGAGGTCTGGCTGATCGTCGCCGGGGCCGGAACGTTCGCTGCCTTCCCCGAGTGGTACGCAACTCTGTTCAGCGGCTTCTACATCCCGCTCTTTCTGATCCTTGTCGCGCTGATCGTGCGCGGTGTCTCGTTCGAGTTCTGGGGCAAGGAGGACTCGCCTCGCTGGCGGCGCGGCTGGGAGTGGGCGCTCGCTGTGGGCAGCTTCCTGCCCGCCCTGCTCTGGGGGGTTGCCTGGGCCAACATCGTCGCCGGCGTCCCGATCGACGCTGAGGCCGAGTTCACCGGCACGCTCCTCGACCTGCTCAGTCCCTACGCGCTGCTCGGGGGGCTTCTGACGCTCTCGCTGTTCCTCTGTCACGGCGCCTCGTTCCTGACGCTGCGGACGAAAGGAGTGGTGGCCGAGCGCGCGGGCAAGTGGGCGCGCGGAACTGCACCCGTCGCCGCCGTGCTCGGCCTGGCTTTCGTGGCCTGGACGATCGCCGATCAGAGCGATCGCGGCGGTGTAGATGCGGTCTCGGCAATCCTCGGGGTGCTGGCGGTCGCAGCTCTGCTGGCGATGACGGTGCTCGTTCGCCGCAACACCGCAGCCGGCTTCGGTGCTGGTATCGGCGCGATCGTGTTGCTCTTCACCGCGCTGTTCGTCGACCTCTTCCCGAACGCGATGGTCTCGAGTACCGATTCCGCCAACGACCTAACGCTCAGCGCCGCTTCCTCATCCGACTACACGCTGACGGTGATGACCGTGGTCGCGGTCTTGCTGGTGCCGTTCGTGCTGCTCTACCAGGGGTGGACCTACTGGGTCTTCCGCCATCGGATCGGTCCCGAGGACTTCGGTGAGGTGCGCACGCCGCTCGACCTGATCGATCGCAAGCTCGAGGAGCGCCGCGAAGGGGGCGACGAAGGCCAGGGGCCCGGGGCGACGCCCACCCAGGGCGAGACCTGAGCCCGGGGCGAGCTCGTGCGTGAGCTCCAGCGGCGCCTGAACCGCAGCGGCCGGGCCGCCCGGCTCCAGCTGGGGGCCACGGTCGCGATCGGCGCCGTCGGTACGGTGCTGATCGTCGCCCAGGCGACCGTGCTTGCACAGGTGATCTCGCGCGCCTTCATGGAGGGCGCGGTGCCCTCCGAGCTGGTCGGAGCGCTATTGGCGCTGGTCGCGATCGCGCTCGGCAGGGGTCTGGTCGGATTCGGGTTCGAGTGGACCGGGAGACTGGGGGCGGCGCGCGTGATGTCGGAGCTGCGCGGCAGGCTGGTCGAGCGGATCCTCTTCGACCGACCGGGTGACCCCGATCGCCGCGCGGGCGCGATCGCCGCAGCCGGAGTCCAGGGCGTCGAGGCCCTGGAGGCCTACTACGCGCGCTACATGCCGCAGGTGGCGCTCGCCGCCCTGGCGCCTCCGGTGATCCTGCTCTGGGTCCTCCCGCGCGACTGGCATGCGGCCGCGATCCTGGCGCTCACCTTTCCCATGATCCCGGTCTTCATGGTCCTCGTCGGCAAGCTCGCGGAGCGCAGCGTGCGCAAGCGCTGGAGCAGCCTGACCGGACTCAGCAACCGGTTCCTGGACCTCGTCAGCGGTCTTGCGACCCTGCGCGCCTACGGGCGCGCCGAGGCCCAGGTAGAGACGATCGCCGCCGCCTCCGACGAGTACAGAGTGCAGACGATGGCGACGCTGCGCGTCGCGTTTCTCTCGGCCCTGGTGCTGGAGCTGGTGGCGATGCTGGGCACGGCCCTGGTTGCAGCGGCGATCGGCGTGCAACTCGCTTCCGGCACGCTGCAGCTCGAGCAGGGACTCACCGTTCTGCTCCTCGCACCCGAGCTCTACGCGCCACTTCGTCAGGTCGGCGCCCAGTTCCACGCCAGCACCGACGGGCTTGCGGCGGCGGAGTCGATCTTCGAGGTGATCGACAGCGAGCCGCTCGTCCGTGGGCCGAGCGCGGTCGCTCCCGCGACCGGACGTGTCCCTGATCCTGCGTGCGAGCCGCTGCTGCTGCGCGGGATCGGCTTCAGCTACCCGGATGCCGAGCAGCCGGTACTCGAGAATCTATGCCTGCGGATCGAGCCGGGTGAGAGCGTTGCCTTGACCGGACCGAGCGGCGCAGGTAAGACCACGCTCGCCTCTCTTCTCCTGCGGCTCGCTGATCCGACCGCGGGGGAGCTTCGCTGCGGAAGCGCCGATCTCGGGGAGATCGATCTCCATGCATGGCGCGAGCAGGTCGCATGGATCCCCCAGCGGCCAACGATCTTCGCCGCAAGCGTGCGCGAGAACGTCGCGCTCCACGATCCCGCCGCCGACGAGGACGAGGTGCGCGCGGCGCTTGCGGAGGCGGGGGCGTTGCGGCTGGTCGAGGCGCTACCCGATGGACTCGCGACCGTGGTCGGCGAGGGCGGCCGGCGGCTTTCGGCCGGCGAGGCCCAGCGCGTTGCTCTGGCCCGTGCCTTTCTGCGGGATCCGAGTCTGGTGGTCCTCGATGAGCCGACCGCGCACCTCGACGACGAGACCGCGAGCGCCTTCGACGCTGCGATCACACGTCTGCTGGTCGGTCGCACGGCGCTGATCATCACCCACCGCTCAGCGCTCGCGGCGCTCGCGGACGGAGTGGTGGAGCTTCGGCATGGCGCGGCGTGTCGGGTGCCCGGCGGGAGCTCGCCCACCAGCGCGCCGCCTCAGCCCAGGGAGCTCGAAGGGACCCTGACGTGAGCGGGGCCGCCCGGATCGGGCCACTGCTCAATCTGCTGCGCTCGCTGCCGCTTCCACGCCGACGGCTGCTCGCCTCGACACTCCTGGGAGCCGGTGCGGTTCTCGCTGCGGTCGGCCTGCTCAGCGTCTCCGGCTACCTGGTCAGCCGCGCCGCCCAGCGACCCGAGATCCTCGCCCTGACCGTGGCGCTGGTCGGGGTAAGGCTGTTCAGCCTGCTGCGGGCCTCGCTCCGCTACGGCGAGCGCCTCGTCTCCCATGACATGGCGTTGCGAGCCCTGGGTGAGCTGCGGGTTCGCTTCTTCTCGGCACTCGTCCCCCTGGTGCCGGGGGGTCTGGGTCGCCGTGGGCGAGCCGAGTTGCTGAGCCGCTTCGTCGCCGATGTGGATCGACTCCAGGACCTCTACCTGCGGGCGCTGCTGCCGGCTCTGGTCGCGTTGCTGGCCGGATCGGCCTCGGTCCTGATCGCCTTCCTGCTCTATCCGCCGGCTGCGGGGGTCCTGGCCGGCTTCCTGCTTGCCGGTGGCCTGGTGGTGAGCTGGCTCGGGCGACGTGCGGCTCGCGAGGCCGGCCGCAGGCAGGCGGCGGCCCGGGCGGCTCTCACCACCGCGCTGGTCGAGACCGCCGGCGGTGCGGCGGAGATCGCGCTCGCCGGCCGCGAGTCCGATTGGTTGGCTCGCGTCAAGACCTGCGACCGGGCGCTCGTCGCGATCGGCAGGCGTGACGCTGCGGCGGCGGGACTGGGGAACGGTCTCGGCGTGACGCTCGCGGCCGGAGCCGCGGTGGCCATGGTCGCGGTCACCCTGCCGGCTGTCAGCGACGGCAGCGTCGCGGGCGTTCTGTTGGCGGCGATCGCGCTGCTCGGCCTCGCCTCCTACGAGGCGGTTGCGCCGCTGCCCGCCGCCGCCGCGAGCGTCGATGCCTGCGCGACGGCCGCGGGCCGACTCGAGGAGCTGACCTCGGTCCAGCGACCCATACCCGAGCCCCCGGCATCGGGGCCCGAACCCGCTGACGGGCCCCTGCATGCAAGCGGGGTCAACTTCGGCTACGAGCCCGGCTCATGCCTGCTGGAGGATCTCGAGCTGCGCCTTGCCGGGGGCGAGTCGGTGGCGATCAGCGGCCCCAGTGGTGCGGGGAAGAGCACGATCGCCGAGTTGCTGGCCCGCTTCCTCGAGCCCCAGAGCGGCTCGATCAGCCTCGGCGGCGTGGAGTTGGGGAGGCTCAGCGAGGAGCGGCTGCGGGGGCTCGTGCTGCTCTCCGCCCAGGACTCGTACGTGTTCGCCCTCTCGCTGCGCGAGAACCTTCTGATCGGCAATCCCCGGGCCGACGACGAAGCCCTGATCGGGGCTCTGGGTCGGGTCGGCCTCGGTCCCTGGCTGGCGGACCTGCCCGGCGGCCTCGGAGCCGAGCTCGGTGAGGCCGGCGCCAACGTCTCGGGCGGGCAGCGCCAGCGGATCGCGGCGGCCCGGGCCCTGCTGTCTCCGGCGCGCTTTCTGATCTTCGACGAGCCCACCGCGCACCTCGATCGCGAGGGGGCCGAGGCATTGCTTGCCGAGCTCGCGCGGGAGGCCCACCTATCGGGCCGCGGGGTGCTCGTGATCACGCACGAGACCGCGGGTCTCGACCGCTTCGATCGCAGCCTCACGCTGGGGGCCGGGCGTCTCGGCTGAGCGTGGTCGGAGACCTCGGCTCCACCGGGCCGCCGGTCGCGACGGGGTCAGCTGCGGGTCAGCTTCTTGTACGTAATCCGGTGCGGGCGGTCGGCGGCGTCGCCGAGGCGCTCGCGGCGGTCTTCCTCATAGGCCTCGAAGTTGCCTTCGAAGAAGCGGACCTGGCTCTCTCCCTCAAAGGCGAGGACATGCGTCGCGACCCGGTCGAGGAACCAGCGATCGTGGGAGATCACCACGGCGCAGCCCGGGAAGGCGAGCAGGGCTTCCTCGAGGGCGCGCAGCGTGTCCACGTCGAGATCGTTGGTGGGCTCGTCCAGCAGCAGGACGTTGCCGCCTGAGCGCAGCAGCTTGGCCAGGTGCAGGCGGTTGCGCTCGCCACCGGAGAGCGTGCCGACCTTGCGCTGCTGGTCGGTGCCCTTGAAGTTGAAACCCGAGGTGTAGGCGCGGGCGTTCATCTTGCGGTCCCCTACCTCGATCTCGTCGAGTCCGCCGGAGATCTCCTCGTAGACGCTCGCCTCGGAGTCGAGCGCGTCACGGCTCTGATCGACGTAGGCCAGCTTCACCGTCTCGCCGAGCTTCAGCTCACCCTCGTCGGGCTGCTCGGTGCCGACGATCATCCGGAACAGCGTCGTCTTGCCGGCGCCGTTCGGCCCGATCACGCCGACGATGCCGGCCCGCGGCAGTTCGAAGTCAAGCCCGTCGATCAGCAGCTTGTCGCCGAAGCCCTTCTGCACGGAGGAGGCCTCGAGCACCACGTTGCCGAGGCGCGGCCCCGGCGGGATGTGTATCTGCACCTCGTCGAGCTTGGTGTTCTGTTCTTCGGTGAGCAGTTCCTCGTAGCGGTTGAGGCGTGCCTTCGACTTCTTGCGCCGGCCCTTCGGGTTCTCCCGCACCCATTCGAGCTCGGCCGCGAGTGTCTTGGAGCGAGCCGAGTCCTTGCGCCGCTCCTGCTCCATGCGCTCCTGCTTCTGCTCCAGCCAGGCCGAGTAGTTGCCCTTGAAGGGGATGCCGCGGCCACGGTCCAGCTCGAGGATCCAGCCGGCCACGTTGTCGAGGAAGTAGCGATCGTGGGTCACGGCGACGATCGTTCCCTTGTAGTCCTCGAGGTGCTGCTCAAGCCAGCTCACGGACTCCGCGTCGAGGTGGTTGGTCGGCTCGTCCAGCAGCAGTAGGTCGGGGGCGCGCAGCAGCAGCCGGCAAAGCGCGACCCGGCGTCGCTCACCGCCCGAGAGCTTGCTCACGTCGGCGTCGGGGGGAGGCAGGCGCAACGCGTCCATCGCGGTGTCGAGAATCTGGTCGAGGTTCCAGGCGTCGGTGGCGTCGATTCGGTCCTGAAGACGGGCGAACTCGTCGGCGGTCTCGTCCGAGTAGTTGGCGGCGAGCTCGTTGAAGCGATCGAGCATCTCGCGCAGCTCCTTGACGCCGTCTTCGACGTTGCCACGTACGTCTTTGCTCTCGTCGAGATGCGGCTCCTGCTCAAGCATGCCGACGGTCGCGTTGGGATGCAGCAGCGCGTCGCCACGGTAGTCCTCATCGGTGCCCGCCATGATTCGCAGCAGGCTCGATTTGCCGGCACCGTTGTAGCCGAGGACGCCGATCTTGGCGCCGGGGTAGAAGCTCAGCGAGATGTCCTCGAGCACTTTCTTGTCCGGCGCGTGGGTGCGCGAGACGTTCTGCATCTGAAAGATGTATTCGGAGGGTCCGGCCATGGGCGGGGACGATAGCCGGGTGTGGTCGTCGGGGCGGCCTCAGCCGGGCTTCGGCTCAAGCCGGCATCTGTGCTGCCGATAGAAGGCGGGAGCCGCTGGTCTGGGGGTCGGCTCGGCCTGCAGGGAAACGATAGGAGAGCTGTGTCTGATCTGGTGCCCGGTATGCGGCGTGTTGTGTGCGTGACGATGTTCTGTGTGGCGCTGGCAGTTGCGCTGCCGGCGAGCGCCGGCGCGGCGATCACCGACGTGTTCGACGCTGACGTGAGTTGCTCGGTGCAGGGCGACGGCGTGCGCTTCTGCGGCTCGAGCACCCCGCGCAGCACGGTGGAGGCCTTCGACGGCGTGCCGATCGACGTCAACGCGGCATTTCCGCCGGAGCCCGCCAGCGGCCCGGACGGCCCCTACCCGCTGGTCATGCTCTTCCACGGCTACGGTGGCGGCAAGATCGGGCTCGGCGGCATGCAGGAGTGGCTCGACCGCGGCTACGCGACCTTCTCGATGACCGACCGCGGCTTCCGCGAGTCCTGCGGCTCCGCCGCCTCGAAGTCCGCGGATCCGAGCGGCTGCGCGGACGGCTTCGTGCGCCTGATCGACAATCGCTACGAGGTCCGCGATGCGCAGGAGTTCGCCGGCACCCTGGTCGACGAGGGTCTCGTCGATCCGGACGCGATCGGCGCTACGGGCGGCTCCTACGGTGGCGGCGTCTCACTCGCGCTCGCCGCCCTCAACGACCGCATGGCGATGCCGAACGGCTCGCTCGTCGAATGGGAGAGCCCCAACGGTGTACCGCTTCACATCGCCGCCGCGGCCCCGTTCATCACCTGGAGCGACCTCGCCTACTCGCTGGCCCCGAACGGCAGCACCCTGGACTACGTGGCCGACGCCCCCTATCAGGGGCGCTTCGGCGTGATGAAGGAGTCGCTCGTCAGCGGCCTCTATTTCTCCGGCCTTGCCGCACCCGCCTTCTACGCGCCGGAGGGAACCGAGCCGAGCGCCGATCTGATCGGCTGGCGTAACCGCCTGCTCGCCGGTGAGCCCTATGACGGTGATCCGACGGCCGAGGGCATTCTTGACCAGATCACCTCCAACCACTCGTCCTATTACATCGACGACTCCGTCGAGCCCGCCCCTCTGCTGCTCGCCAACGGATTCACCGACGATCTCTTCCCGGTGGACGAGATGGTGCGCTACTACAACCGCACGCGCACCAACTACCCGGACGCCAAGCTCGCGATGATCGCGGGTGAGATCTCGGGTCACCCGCGCAGCCAGGGCAAGTCCAAGGTCCTCGACGCGCTCGCCGGCGCCCGCGCCGAGTGGTTCGCCCATTTCCTCAAGGACACGGTGCCGGAGCCTCCGCTGCGGGTCACCGCCTTCACGCAGACCTGCCCGGGCTCCGCCGAGGCGGGAGGGCCATTCGGAGCGCGTGACTGGGCCCGGCTGGCCAAGGGCGAGGTGCGACTCGATGCTGCAGACAGCTCTACGATCGAGCCCGATGGCGGTAGCAACAGCGTCGCCGCCACGTTCAACCCCGTCACCGGTGGCGGCGCATGCGCGCAGGTCAGCGGCGACGACCTGCCCGGCGCGGCCACTTACCGCCTCGACCCGGCTGAGGGGGACGGCTACACGCTGCTCGGCTCACCCACGGTGATCGCCCGTTTCGAAACGAGCGGTACCAACTCGCAGGTCGCGGCACGGCTGCTCGATGTGGGGCCCGACAACCAGGAGACGCTCGTCGCCCGCGGTCTCTGGAGGCCGACCTCCGGCAGCGGTAAGCAGGTTTTCCAGCTGCATCCGAACGGCTGGGAGTTCGCCCCCGGGCACGTGGCCAAGCTCGAGCTCCTTCCGGCAGATGCCGACGATGGGCCCTTCGGTGGGTACGGCCGGGCCTCCGACGGGCAGCGGGACGTCATCGTCTCCGACCTCGAGCTGCGGCTGCCGGTGCGCGAGCGCCCCGGCGCCGTTCCCGGCGTGGTCAAAACTGCCGCTCCCAAGAAGGTCCCGGCAGGTTACGAGCTGGCGAGCGACTTCGCCGGCCTCGGCTCACCCGGCGTCCACCTGCGCAAGGGCGGGTTGAAGCTCCGCGGCGACAAGTTGTTGGCGGCGGTCAAGTGCCCCGGCAAGTTCGACGCCTGCACGGGCGGCAAGCTCGTGGTCAAGCGGGCCGGCAAGGGCAAGAGCATCCGCGTCGCGGAGGGCCCGTTCTCATTGCCGGGAGGCGAGACCGAGCGGGTCGCCGCATCTCTCAGCGGGCGCGCCAAGCGGTACTTCAAGCGCCACCGCGGCCTGCGGGTCGAGGTCTCGGTGAAGAGCGCCGAGGGTGGCGGTAAGGACAAGCAGCGGCGGCGCGCAGGGCGCTAGTCGATCAGTCGATCAGTCGATCAGACAGCGGGTCATCCGCGCGACCGCCACGCGCCACATAGCGGCGGCGAAGATCAGCAGGAATGCCACGTGGTAGAGGTCGTCGAGGCCGAAGCCGAAGAGGCTGGCGTCGCGGACCAACTGGACGAGGTGGTAGAGCGGATTGATCTGAGCGACGACCTGGGCCCACTGCGGTAGGCCGTCGATCGGAAAAAACGTCCCGGCGATCAGAAACAGCGGGGTCACGACCAGCGTCGTGACGTAACTGAACTGGTCGATCTTGGGGACCGTGGCGGCCACCGCGATGCCGAATCCGGCGAACCCGAGGGCGGTGAGCAGCGCGAAGAAGGGCACCAGGAGCATGCCCCACGTGGGGTCGAGCCCGAAGAACATCGTCACGATCAGCGGGAAGCAGCCGAAGAGCGCGGCCCGCACACCGATCCACAGCATCTCGGCGGTGACGAGCTCCTCGACATCGACCGGCGCGGCGAGGATCGCGTCGTAGGTGTGCTGGAAGCGGTGTTTGACGAAGGTGCCGAACATCGCCGGAAGCGCGCTGCCGAAGATCACGGCGGTGGCCACCATGCCGGTGCCGACGAACTCGACGTAGTCGAGGCCGTTGACGCGATCCACGAGGGTCGCACCCAGCCCAAGCCCGAAAGCGAGCAGATAGATGACCGGCTCGACGACGCTGGAGAAGGCGCTCGACTTCCAGAACGTCCGGAAGTTCGCCACCTCGCGGCTCATCACCCCCGCGATCGCCGCGGGTTCCAGCCGTCCCATCTTCGCCGTGCCCTCGGTCACGGCGCGCAGCTTACGCCTGGGTCCCCACTGATCGGGGACCCAGGCCCGGCTCTACTTACTTGGCACCCTTCAGACGGCTCTCGAAGAAGGCCATCGCGTCGGGCTCGGCCGCGGCGACGACGCCGCCGTGATCGACGCCCGCGTACGTCTCGTAGGTGACGGCGTTGTCCAGGCCGCCGAGCTCGGTGACGAGCTGGTCAGTGAACGCTTTGAACACGGTCCCGTCGGCATCACCCTGTGCGACCAGGATCGGCGCCGCCGCCTTGACCGCCGGGTTGGCGGCGTCGAGGGCCGCATAGAGCGGTCCGAGGTCGGCACCGTCGCGAACCAGGTCGGCCGGAGCGAACTGGCCGAAGCTGCTCGGCTGGCTGAGCTGTGACAGGCACTTGGTCTCGACCTGCGGGTAGAGCGCCAGGGGTGCATCGTCCAGGATCAGGGCCGGGTCGATTGCGCTGTCGGTGGTGGTCATGCCGGCGACGATCAGGGTCGCAAGCGCCGAGAGCGAGCTGGGGCTGATCAGCGCCGGCAGCGCCTGCGCCTGGGTCTTCAGATGCGAGGCCGGCGAGTAGGCAACGGTGCCGCGCAGCTTCAGATCCGGCGTCCAGCTCTTCGCCAGGGAGGCCGCGAACAGTGCCGCGTGGCCGCCCTGCGAGTGGCCGGCGATCAGGAACTTCTTGCCGACCTTCGGGTACAGATCGCGCGCCGCGCGCACGATGTCGAGTACGCTGCGACCCTCGGAGGTGCCGACCAGATATGGATGCGGGCCCTCGGTTCCGAGTCCCTGGTAGTCGGTGCGCAGCACGGCGTAGCCGGCCTTGAGCCAGGAGTTGAGCTGCGGGTCGGTGTAGTTGATGTAGGCGTCGGCCACGCCACCCGGCTTGTTACGGGAGGGCGCGCACGAGTCCGCGACACCGGTGGTCCCGTGTGCGTAGCTGATCACGGGCCAGCCCTTCTTCGGTGCCTTGCCCTTCGGCAGGCTGATCGAGCCCGAGACGGCGATCCGCTCGCCCTGGGGGCTGCGTGAGCTGTAGAGAACGAGCTTGTTGGTCTTCGCCTTCTTGAGCTTGACTCCGGCCTTGGCGTTGCGTTGCCAGATCAGCTTGCCGTGCCCGCCGGGCACCTTGTCAGGGCTGTAGAAAGCGAGGCCCGAGGGACCCTTCGTCGGCTTGCCCTTGCCCCTCGCGTCGGCGTTCGCCGTGAACGCAAGCAACGTGAGAGCCGCGAGGAGCAGTAGAGCGAGCGCGGCCGGCATCTGCCGGCCGCCAAAGATCCTTGATTCCATGAAGACTTCCTTCGTCGTGGTTGGCCCGGCTACCCTCCGGGTCGGCGCCCCTCAGATTCCCCCGGAGGCGCCTCTCTCTCACCGGAACAGTACCCGGCCACCAAAGTCGCGCTTTTCCTTACTCGAGGTCCTCGCCGGTGAGCAGCACGAACACGTCCTCGAGCGAGGCCGGGCGGATCACCGCGTCATCGGGGATCTCGCCGCTGGCGGCCCGCTCCGCGCCGACGATGGCGACCGCCGGGCCGGCCGGTCGCGCGGTGAGTCCTCCGGCCTCGGCACGGGAGCGAACCTCAGCGAGCCGCTGCGGGGGACCGTATACCTCCGCGGTGCGCTCGCCGGCGTGGTCTCGGATCAAATCCGCCGGCTTGCCCCGCGCCACGATCTTGCCCTCGGCCATCAGCGCCACCTCGTCGGCCAGGCGCTCGGCCTCTTCGATGTAGTGGGTGGACATGAGGATCGTCTTGCCCGCGGAGCGCAGGTTGCCGATCAGGGTCCAGAGCTCGGTCCGAATCTGGGGATCGAGGCCGACGGTGGGCTCGTCGAGCAGCAGCAGCCGCGGGTCGTGGATCAGGCCCCGGCCGAGCAACAGCCGGCGGTGCATGCCACCGGAGAGCTCATCCACGGCGTCGTGCCGGCGATCGGTGAGCCGCGCCGTCGCCAGGGCCCGGTCGACGGCGGCGTCGACATCGCCGACCCGATACAGCCGGGCGAAGACCCGCAGGTTGTCTTCGACGGTGACGTCGACATCGAGGTTGTCGAGCTGCGGAACGACTCCCATCAGCGCTCGCGCCTCCTTTGCCCGCCCCGGCAGCCGGTGGCCGAGCACGCTCAGCTCGCCTTCGTCGGCGATTGCCTGCGCCGTCAGCAGGCGCATCGTCGTCGACTTACCGGCCCCGTTGGGTCCCAGCAGACCGAGGCAGATGCCCTCCGGGACGTCGAGATCGAGGCCATCGACCGCGGTGATCGGGCCGAACCTCTTGACGACTCCCCTGAGCTCGATCGCGGCGCTGCTGGACATCGGCGGAGCAGGTTCGCAGATGCGGGCACGCCCGGCCGCGTCAGCCGGGAGGTGCGGCCGATTGCTAGGTTCGGGTGCATGAAGCTCAGCGTGCTCACCTACGGCTACGTGGCCGACATCGTCGAGCGCCGCGCCCCGCACCGTGCCGGCCACCTCGAGCTGATCGATTCCTTCAAGCAGGACGGAAGGCTGCTCATGGCCGGGGCGGTCGGCGATCCACCGAGCGGTGGTCTACTCGTCTTCAGCGACGCGCAGGCCGCCGAGGACTTCGCGACGGCCGACCCCTACGGGGCGGCCGGGCTGGTCGGGTCGAGGCGGATCGAGCCCTGGAACGTCGTCGCCCACGCTCCGCTTCCCGGGCAGCTGGGCTCTTGAGCTCCGGTCCCACGCCCGCGCCCGCGTCCGAGGGGGAGTTCGAGGCCTGGGAGGTGGACCTCCACGGCCATCGCGCGATTTATCGGTCCATCGGCAGCGGCCCGCCGGTGGTCCTGATCCACGGGATGGTCAACTCTTCCCGCCACTGGCGCGAGGTCGCTCTGCGGCTCGCCGATCGCCACACCGTGATCGCCCCCGACCTGATCGGCCACGGCGATTCGGCGACGCCTCGCGGCGACTACTCGCTCGGTGCTCACGCCGCCGCGATCCGGGACCTGCTGGTCGCGATCGCCGTCCCGAAGGCGACGTTCGTCGGGCATTCGCTCGGTGGGGGCGTGGCGATGCAGTTCTTCTGGCAGTTCCCCGAACGGGTCGAACGGCTGGCGCTGGTCTCCTCCGGCGGTCTCGGCCCCGAGGTCAGCCCGCTCCTGCGAGCGGCGGCGCTGCCGGGCGCCGCGCGCCTACTGCGACTCGCGACAGGTCCTCGCACGCTGGGGGCACTGGCCGGTCTGGCGGCCGGCATGGAGCGGCTGGGTCGTGAGGGCGCAGCCAAGCAGACGAGGGCGGTCGTACGGGCGATGCGGCCGCTGGAGCAAGAGGGCGGCAGAGTCGCCTTCCTGGAGACGCTGCGCTCGGTGATCGACGCCGAGGGGCAGCGCGTCAGCGCCAACGACCGGCTCTACCTGCTCGGCCCGGTGCCGACCATGGTCGCCTGGGGTGACCGCGATCGCACGATCCCCATCGAGCACGGCCGGGCCGCTGCCAAGGCGATACCGAATGCGAGCTTCGAGGTGATCGGGGGCGCGGCCCACTTCCCCCATCTCGAACGGCCCGAACAACTCGCTGGGGCGCTCGGCCGCTTCATTGCCGAGAGCGCCCCGCACACGCTCGACGATGCCGGATGGGCCGAACTGCTCGCCTCGCGAATCAGCCACCGGCGCCACCTGCGCGCCGCCTGACCTGACGGCCTGGGAGGTCGCATCTCGCGCCGCAACTCGCGCTCATGTGCTGGCGCACACTTCGCCCTCGTCCCGGCACGACCTGCGACCTCCCAGCCTCGTCAGGCGATCAGCGCGGGCCGGGCAGATTGCGGAAGCCGAAGGCCTCCGGGTCTCGGCCGGGCTGGATGAACCAGCACTCCCCGGTGTTCTCGCTGCTCATCAGATGCAGCACGGTCGAGGCCACCGTCTCCGCCGGGATGATCTTGAAGCCGTCGTCCACCAACGCGTCGCGGATCGGGGCGATGATCTTGCTTTCCGCGAAGCCGGGGCAGACGGCGTTGACCCGCACCCGATCGACGGCGAGGCCGTCTCCGAGCGAGCGCACCAGGCCGACGACCCCGTGCTTGTTGGCGGCGTAGATCGGGTCGAAGGGCACCGCGGTGAGCCCGGCGAGTGAGGCGGTCGCAACGATCGCGCCGCCACCGGCACGCTTCAGCGCGGGCAGGACGGCGTGCACGCCGAAGATGACCCCGTCGAGGTTGGCGCCCATCGCGCGCCGGTACAGGGCCGGGTCGAAGTCCTCGCCGACACCGCAACCGGTCGCGACGCCCGCGTTCAGGTAAGCCAGATCGAGTCCGCCCAGCTCGCGCTCGGCCATCTCGACTGCGGCGAGGTTGTCACCCAGCTCACTCACATCGGTGCGCAGGAAGGGTCCGCCAATCTGCTCGGCCACGGCGGCGCCCGCGTCGGCATCGATATCGGCGCTGAGGACGCTCGCGCCGGCCTCGGCGAGCATCAGGGCCGTCGCCTTGCCAAGGCCGCTCGCGGCGCCGGTCACCAGGGCCCGCTTGCCGGCAAAGGCGGAGGGGTCGGGGGGGAGGGGAAGTCCGCTCATCCGCGATCAGCGTATCCGGCCTCTACGAGGCGCTCTGCGAGGCGGCCCATCCCGAGCTCGCCCGCAGCCTCTGAGGCGGCCGGATAGTCGGTCGGCCCGTCCTCCGGCGGCTCGATGCCCGCGTCGCGGAGCGTTGCGATGTCCTTGTACTCCAGGAGTTGCTCGCGCGATTCGAGCAGTGTGGTCCGCAGCTTCGGCTTGCTGATCCCGATCGCCGCTTCCAGGATCGCCTCCAGTGACCCGTGTTCCAGCAGCAGTTCGGCCGCGGTCTTCTCGCCGACCCCTTTGGCCCCCGGGATTCCGTCGGAGGGGTCGCCGCGCAGCGCGATGAAATCGGTCACGAGTTCCGGACCGATGCCGTAGCGCTTGCGCACCTCGGCGGGACCGAGTCGCTCGGCGCCGCCCTTGACCTTGGTGCTCACGTACAGCACCGACACACGCTCGGTCGCGCACTGGAACATGTCGCGATCGCCGGTGAGGATCAGCGCCTCGCCGCCCGCAGCCTCTTCCTTCTCGGCCAGCGTGCCGAGCAGATCGTCGGCCTCGAGGCTGTCGTGCGAGGCGATCTTCCAGCCGAAGCGCTCGAAGAAGCCGGGCGCGGTCTCCCACTGCCAGACCAGCAGCTCGGGCATCTCGTCGCGATCGCGATGGTAGGAGCCAAGCAGCTCGGTCCGATAATGTGCGGCCTCGGCGCCGAAGCAGAGCACGACGGCCCGGGGCGAGTGCTCCTCGACCTCGCGCAAAACCAGGTTGGCGGTGCCGAGCAGGGCGTTGACGGCGCGTCCCTCGGCTCCCTTGATCGTCTTCGGCAGTGCGAAGAATGCGCGGTAGAGCATCGAGGGCGTATCGACGACGAGTAGCGGGCCGGAACTCATGTGCAGACCGTATTGGCTGCGGGGCGGGGCGGGGGTCTAGCCGAGCTCGCGCTCGATGAACGGGCCGAGGATCTCGGTCATCTGCGTGGCGGTCTCGGCCGGCGAGCCACCGGGCAGTGCCGCGTGGCTGATCGCGAGGCGGACCAGGGTGTCACCCGCGACCCGGGCGCTGTCGGCCTGGACTCCGGGCCAGGTCGTCTCGATCAGCGCCGCGAGCCGCTCGGTCAGGTGGCTGAGCACAGGGCCGCCGCGCGTGGTGACCAGGGCCAGCAGCTCGTCGCCCTCGTCCGACGCAGAGATCGCCCTGACCAGAGGATGGGTCTCAGCGGCGGCCAGGAACAGCTCGAGGGCGGCGGCGAGGGCGTCGAGTGGGCTCTCCTGGCCAATCGCGATCCGCGCCTCGACGGCCTCGAGAAAGCTCGTTGCCTCCCGCATCACGTAAGCCTGCGCGATGCCTTCGCGGGTGCCGAACGTGTTGTAGATCGACTGCCTGCTGATGCCGGAGCGCTCGGCCACATCGGCCATCCGCACCTCGGCCCAGGTGCGGTCGGCCAGCAGGTCGCTGACCGCATCGAGCAGGGCGTCGGCAACAGATCCGCGACGAGCGGCCGACGACGCCGACGACGCCGGTGGCGCCGGGCTCTCAGGAGCCTCGCTCAAGCACCGCTCCGGGCGGTCGCCTCTGCCGCCAGCGGCTCGAAGTCGACCTTCTCGCGGACGCCGCAGTCGGGGCAGCACCAGTCATCGGGGATGCCTGCCCACTCCGTGCCCGCAGGGAACCCCTCGCGCGGAGCGCCGGCGGCGACCTCGTAGGTGTAGGAGCAGCCCGGGCACCGGTAGGCATCGGCGTCGGCCGTCTTGCCGGGCGTCGGGGCTGCCGGTAGGACACGACCGGTTGCATCGCCGGCGTCCGCCACGGAGAGGGCCTCGCCGTAGCGGGCGAGAATCTTCTCGCGCTTGCGGGGCAGGATGTTGGCGCGGCTGATGTCGCCGTCGTAGTGGGCGAGTACCCGCTTGTCCATCACCCGGCGCCAGAGGGGCGGCACGTAGGCGAGGACGATCATCGAGGCATAGCCCGAGGGCAGCTCCGGCAGGCCATCGAAGTGGCGCAGCGCCTGGTAGCGGCGGATCGGGTTGGCGTGGTGATCGGAGTGGCGCTGCAGGTGGTAGAGGAACACGTTGGAGGCGATGTTGTCGCTGTTCCAGCTGTGCTCGGGTGCGCAGCGCTCGTAGCGGCCGTCCTCCTGCTTGCGCCGCAGCAGGCCGTAGTGCTCGAGGTAGTTGACGACCTCGAGCAGGGAGAAGCCGACGACCGCCTGGATGATCAACCAGGGGATGATCGTGGTGCCGAAGACCGCGATCAATCCGCCGAACAGCACGATGCTCATCAGCCAGGCGTTGAAGACGTCGTTTTGGATCGTCCAGAAGCCCTTGCCGACCCGGTCCAGCCGCTCGCGCTCGAGGTGGATCGCCGAGGTCATGCTGCCCCGCACGGTCCGCGGCAGGAACTCCCAGAAGCTCTCGCCGAAGCGCGAGCTGGCGGGATCCTCCGGGGTCGCGACCCGCACGTGGTGGCCGCGGTTGTGCTCGATGAAGAAATGGCCGTAGAAGGTCTGGGCCAGGGCGATCTTCGAGAGCCAGCGCTCGTAGCTCTTGCGCTTGTGGCCGAGCTCGTGCGCGGTGTTGATCGCGATCCCGCCGACCATCGCAACGCTGAGCGCCAGCCCGAGGTTCTCCAGGACGGAGAGATCGCCGGAGCTCCACAGCGAACAGGCGAAGACGAGCGAGGCGAACTGCAGCGGGAGAAAGGCGTAGGTGCACCAGCGGTAGTACTTGTCGTTCTCCAGGTACTTGATGGCGCTGTCGGGCGGGTTCTCGGAGTCCTTGCCGACGATGTGATCGAGGAACGGGATCAAGGCGAAGACGACAGCCGGGCCGATCCAGTAGCCGATGCCGAGGCCGCTCAGCTCGGCGACCGCGTAGGCGATGAAGGGCAGGGTGGGGACGACGAGCCCCAGCAGCCAGAGGTAGCGCTTGGGGTCGGACCAGGCGACCCCGGTCGATGCTTCGGCGGTTGCGGTGGTACTGGACTCCATTGCGGTGGATGCCTCCTCGGCGGATCGGACGGGTAGGACCGTGCTTTACACAAACGGCGCTCGTGTAAAGCAACCGTATCCGATCCGGGCCCCGCCTGTCAACCCCGCCTCAGCTCGCGGCGAAGCGGGCCGGGTGCGCTCGCTACGGTTGCAGCCATGCCCGCTGTCTCCGTCCTGGACCTGACCCCCGTGGCCGCCGGCCGTGGCGAGGCGTCGGCCGTGCGCGAGTCGATCGAGCTCGCCCGCGCCGCCGACCGGTTGGGCTATCGCCGGATCTGGTTCGCCGAGCATCACAACGGCGGCATGGTCGCGAGCTCCGCCCCCGAGTTGATGATCGCCGCGGCGGGAGCGGTCACCTCGCGGATCCGGCTCGGCTCCGGCGGCATGATGCTGCCCAACCACACTCCGCTGCATGTGGCCGAGCAGTTCAAGCTGCTCGAGGCGCTCTACCCCGGCCGCATCGACCTCGGCATCGGCCGGGCGCCGGGCACCGACTTCCGCACCGCGCTTGCGCTCCGCGGAGGTCGCGAGGTCGGCGGCGCCGACCTGCCCGAGATGCTTGCCGAGCTACTCTCCTTCGCCGGCCTGCGCGAGCGACCGGCGGGCCACCCCTTCGCGCCCGTCAAGGCGGCGCCCGACGACGCGCCCCTGCCGCCGATCTACCTGCTCGGATCGAGCGACTTCAGCGCCCGGCTCGCCGCCGCCTCCGGTCTCGGGTTTGCCTTCGCGGCGCAGATCAACCCCGACGACGCGGTCGGCACGCTGCGCGCCTATCGCGACGAGTTCCAGCCCTCTGATCTGCTCTCCAAGCCCGCCGCGATCCTCGCTCACAACGTGATCTGCGCGGAGAGCGACGAGGAGGCACAGAGACTCGCCGCGCCGGCCCGCGTCGCCTTCCGCAACCTGCGCTCCGGCAACCCACAGCCGCTGCCCAGCGCCGAGGAGGCGGCCGGTGAAGATCGCCCGCAGCGGACACCCGCCAACGGGATCGAGGGCATGCGGATGATCGTCGGCACCGGCACCGGGGTGCGTGAGATCCTCGACGAGCTCGTCTCCCGCAGCGGCGCCGACGAGGCGATGCTGATGGGCAGCACCCATGCCCTCGAGGACCGGATCCGCTCCTACGAGTTGCTCGCCGCGGCCTACGGGCTGAAGGGCGATTCGGGCGGAGCCGAGCCACTCAGCGCCGCGGCCACTTCCTCCGCGTAGAACTCGTGTCCCGCGGGCCCCAGGTGCTCGCTGTCGGCGAGCAGGGCGTCCACGTCCACGCTCTCGTTGGAGGTCGGACCCAGCAGGTCGATGATCACGTCCGGGCCGGCGGCCTGTGCCGTGCGCAGCATCGCGCTGAGGCCGCTGCGCAGGGCGATGGTCCCGAGCGTGCCACCGGCCTCACTCCAGACCGTTGCCCGCGAGTAGTCGGGGTAGGAGACATAGGCGATCCGCATGCCGGGGTCGAGTTGCCGGATCCGTTCGAAGATGGCCCGCAGATTGCGCCCGATGCGCCGCTCGCTCGCCGCCAGCCTGGCCGTCGCCTCGGCGGCACCCGCTGAGCGCAGCGCGTCGATCCCGTCCAGGCCGCCGACAGCCTCCTGCAGATCGTTGCCGCCAACGGTCACCACCACCCAGTCGGCCTCCCTCAGTTCCGGGCGCAGACGTTCTTCGAACAGCGGGGCTCCGGGCCGCCAGTCCGCGCTCGTGGTGCCTGGCTCGGAGAGGTTGACGGTGTCGATTCCCGGCGCCTTGTCGCCGAGCAGGCCGGGCAGGAGCTCCGGGTAGTTGGGCGAGCCCTCGATGGCGAGGCTGTCGCCGAAGAAGACCAGTCGCTCTCCGCCGCTCAGCCGGGGCGGCTTCGGTGCGCTACGCGCCGCAGGCTCGGCCTTCTCCGGGCCCGAAGCCTCGGGGCCGGCCCCTTCTCCGGTGCGCCCACCGTCCGAGCCACACGCCAAAAGCAGCAAGGCGACGGTCAGGGCGGCGGTGCCGATCAGGATGAGCGCGCGCACCGTCGCCTGCGTTGTCGATTGCATGGATTCAGGCTAGATGGCTCGAGCTGCGGCCCTTGGGGATCCGGGCCGGGCTGCCGATGAGGTTGGAGACTTGATGGGCGAAGGCGGGATGGACTCGAGGCCGCTGCGCGTGGGGGCGCTGCTCGTCGCGCTGCTCATCACGAGCCTGGCACTGCTCGGCTCCAGCAGCAGTTCGCCGGCCCGAGCTCTGTCGGCACCCCGCGTGCAGGGGCTGAACACAGATCCGGAGCGCGTCGCGATGACCGACCTGCTGCCGATCGGTCGCTCCTCGGGCAAGAACATACGCTCTTCCGACAAGGTCAAGGTCGTGCCGGGCTATCTCAAGGTCTGGCGCTACGCGGGCTGAGCGAGGACCCGCGGGAAGCTAGGACTGCGCTTGGTCAGGCTCGACGCTGACGCGCTCGCCGTCGAAGCAGATCGCGCCGGCGATCCGGGCCGCATCGTCGAGCGGCTGCTCGTAGCTCCAGGCGATCTCATCGCCAACGACCGAGCCGGTGGCATCAACCAGGCTGAGATAGCCGGCATCCCCCTTGTAGGGACAGTGAGTGCGCTTCTCGGCCGCCCGTAGGTTCGAGAGCTCGACGTCAGAACGCGGGAAGTAGATGCGGTTCGCCATGCCGGTCTCCGAGACCACCCAGGGCCGGGATGAGGCAGCGACCCGGACGCCGTCGATCGTCGCGCTGATCGCCCGGCTACCGCGTCGCACGTCGACTCGGTGGTAGGGATCGCGGAGGTGGCCGTGAACCTCCTCGTCCTCGTCGAACCAGCGGTCGAGCTTGCTCCAGTAGAACGCGTAGTGGTCGCGCAACCAATCGGTCTCCGGGTTCGGCTCGGGGTAGGACCAGACTGCGTTCTCGGCTATCCGCTCCCCAACGCGGACGCTCCAGTAGGCGGCGTCCCCCTTGAACGGGCAGTGCGTGCTGTGGGTGGTGGGCTCGAACAGTTCCATGCGGATGTCGGCGCGCGGTGCGTACAGCACCGGCAGGATCTGGCTCTCATGCAGGAGGTGCCCGGCGCTGGTGTCGAGCACGATCTGACCGGCGAGCTCGGCCCGGACCCGGCGCGGGAAGCCGTCCCAGAGGATGCGGTGCCTGGGTCCCTCGATCTCGTAGTTGGAGCGCGGTGGCCGTCGCGCGGTCAGCGGTCCGGAGATCGTCAGGCCCATGCTGAAGACGCGCTCACGCCGGGAAGTCGGGGGGCAGGATTGTCGGCTTCACGGTCCCGTAGAGCCACTGCTGGAAGAAGTCATCGAGCAGTTGCAGCTCCGGGCCGCTGAAGTCGCTGATCTCCTTGGCCGTGTCGATCACCTGGGCGGTACTCACATCGCCACCGGAGTAGCGCGTCTGCAGGGTCCGGGCGAAGTCGAAGAACTTGCTGTCGCCGACGATCTCGCGGTAGGCCTCCAGCGTCATCGCACTGCGCACGTAGACCGCAAACTCGTCGAACAGCTTTGCCGGGTCGCCGTCGAGCGTCGCCGGCGGAGTCTCCCACTCAGATGCGGAGGCGCCGTCGTACTCGCTCGCGAAGATGTCCGCGGGGGAGTCGGCGTCGCCGTTGGTCTCGGAGTCCCAGTACCAGGTGGACCACTCCGCCCAGCCTTCGTTGTGCCAGATCTCGAGCCAGGTGGCGGGGGAGACCGCGTTCCCGAACCACTGGTGCGCGTGCTCGTGCAGCAGCGTGTTGACGGGGACGCTGAGCGTGGCGAAGTGCGGCTTGGTCTGGACCTCGAGCGCGTAGCCCAGTGTCGGCACCTGATCGACGACCGCCCCGGTCGAGTCGAACGGGTAGGGCCCGTAGAGGCCGGCGAGGAAGTTGATCATCGACGGAGCCCGGTCGAGTGAGGTGTTGATCGAGTTCTGCTGGACGATCGTCGCGTCGGAGTCGATCGCCTCGTAGACGGGCAGCTCCAGCCCGGTACCGGTCTCGGTCATGGTTGCCTCGGTGAAGATGAAGTCGCCCACGGTGGCCGTGGTCAGGTAGGTCGCGGTCGGATCGTCCTCGGTCCAGGACCAGGTCCGGCTGCCGTCGCCGCTGGCGTTGTTGGAGAGCAGCTCGCCGACGCCGATCGCCGTGTAGCCGGCGGGGACGGTGATCTCGGTGTCGATGGTGGCCTTGTCGCTCGGGTGGTTGTTGGAGGGGAACCAGGTCTGGGCGCCGTTGGGCTCGTTGACGACGAAGGCTCCGTCGCAGGTGAGGGTGGAGGGGACGCCGAGACAGGCGCGGACCCAGCCCTCGCTGGAGCCGTCCGCGTCCACCATCTCCTTCGGGGTACCGCTGTAGGCGACTCTCGCCGTGAACTCCGTGCCGCTGTCGATGCCGGAACCGGGGTCGATCACCAGCTTTCGCAACTGCGTCGTGTTCGCCGCCCCGCCCAGCGGCGGGGTCGCCGCCACCTGCGAGAACCCGGCGGGCGCGCCGTTGACCTTCACCGCGCTCACGTCCAGCCGCTGGAAGTCGAGGCTGAACCGGGAGAGATTCTTCTTGGCGACGGCCGTGATCTTGGTGTGGGTCCCGGCCTTGAAGCGGTTGCGGGAGGGGTCGTAGTCGAGCGATATGTCGTAGCCGGAGACGTCATAGCCCCCGTTGCCGACCTGGGGGAAGAGCGGATCGTCGAGCGAGCGCGAGCCGGCGCTGTAGCCCGCAGGCAGGCCGATCTCGCCCTCCACCTTCAGGGGACGCCGCAGGCCCTTACAGCGGAACCGGCTGCCGGGGCCGCGCTTGCGCACGCAGACCTCGAGCGGGTAGCCGGCGACGTTCGCGGGAGCGCCGGTGGAGTCGGGCGGCACGAGTTCGGCCGGGACCCGGAAGCGCAGGCCGGTTGTCAGCTCGGAGCCCGGCTGGATCCGTTTGCTTCGGCGCCGCTTGAGTCGCTTGACCCCGTCGTTCGGCATCTCGGCCAGCAGCTTCAGCTGGGCGGGCGCCGCCTTACGCCCGCGATTAGCGACGGTGGCCTCGATCCGCACCCGTTCGCCGGCCTCGACGGTGGGCGGGGGGTTCGACGTCGAGGTGACCTTCAGTCGCGGCTTGCCCGCCTTGGCGTCGGCCGGTCCCGCTCCGATCAGCAGGGCAAGCAGCAGCGCGGCGCCGAGCGTGGCGACGAGGCTGATTCTCGGTATGCGAAGTGCAGCGATCATGAGCCGGAGGCCGTGGTCGGGGCCGGGCCGCCGGACTGCAATGTTGGCAGCAGCGCCCGCGGCGAGCGCTGTGCCGGATGTAGGAACTTCCTGACCTGTCCTTTGTACGCGTGGTCGGGTCCGCGGCGATAGTGTCCGTGACGTGGCTGAGGTACAGACAACGGGCGGGGCTGTCGATGCCACTGAGCTCGGCCGCACTCTCGGCCACGAGCACCTGAAGACGACGCACGAGAACGTCCGCACCCAGTTCCCGCACCTCTACGATGAGGCAGCCGAGGAGCGGGCCGCGATCGATGCCGTCGAGGGGGCGATGGGCCACGGCGTCAAGACGATCGTCGATCCGGCCTGCATGGATCTGGGTCGCGACGTGGGTTTCGCCCAGCGCATCGTCGAGAAGACCGGAATCCAGTTGGCGATGTGCACCGGCGTGTACGGCTCCCACTACACCTTCCTGCCGCAGCACTTCGCAAATCAGGAGCCGCAGGCCCTCGCCGATGCCTTCGTCCACGACCTGACCGAGGGGATCCAGGGCACCGACGTGAAGGCCGCCTTCCTCAAGTGCGCGGTGGACGAGCCGGGGATCACCGAGCACGTGGACAAGATCCTGCGCGCGATCGCGATCGCGCACAAGGCGACCGGGGCGCCGATCATGGCCCACTCTCATCCGGGGACCCGGCGCGGCCTCGAGATCATGGACGTCTTCGATGAGGAGGGGGTAGATCCCGCCGCGGTGCAGATCGCGCACACCGGCGACACCGATGACCTCGACTACATCGAGGAGCTGCTCGCGCGTGGCCCGTTCATCGGAATGGACCGCTACGGGCTCGACATCATCCTGCCGACCGCCCAGCGCAATGCCACCGTCGTCGAACTGGTCAAGCGTGGCCATGGCTCGCGGATGACCCTCTCCCACGACGCCTGTGCGACGATCGACTGGTTCCCGCGCGAGATGATCGCCCAGATGGCTCCCGACTGGCACATGAGCTTCATCTTCGAGTCGGTGCTGCCGGCGCTGCACGAGGCCGGGGTCACCGAGGAACAGACCGACGCGATGCTGGGCGCCAACGTGGTCGCCTGGCTCGCTCGCTGAGCGCCGCAGAAAACCGGCTGACCGGAGAACTCTGACGCGCTCTACCGACTTCTGCGGTCGGCTATCCGCAGCGAAGCGCCTCTGAGGCTTGGGCGCGAAGCGGTGCATGGGCCTGTGCGCCCAGCTGCGGACGCGAGATGCGGACCGGGCCCGGCAAAGCTGGACGCCCCGGCCGGGGCGTCTGTGCCCATCTCAGCTGGTGATTACCTCACGAAGAGGATCTCGGAGTACTTCGGCAGCGGCCACATGTCGTCGGGGACCACCCGCTCGAGCTTGTCCGCGACTACGCGGACCTCGCCGAGGGCTGTGAGCTGGTTGTCGCGGGCGTAGATCGCGAGATCCATGCCTTCGACATCCTGCGGCGCGTTCGCTTCCTCGAGCTTGCGGATCGCCGCGATCAGCTCGTTGGTCAGCTCGGTGACCTCCTCCTCGAGCGAGTCGACGTCGGCGTCATCGAGCAGTGCCAGGTAGCGGATTGCGGAGGGCAGGATCATCGTCTTGGCGATGTTCTGTCCGGTTTCGGCCTCGGTGTTGGCGAGCGTCGCGTACTGCTCGACCCAGACCTCGTAGCGGGCTTCGAGCTCGCGCTGGCTGAGCACCTCGTACTTCTCGAAGGCGGCGACGGTGTCCGGCGCTACGACCTCGGGCAGCGCATCGGGCGTCGTCCGCAGGTTCTTCAGCCCCCGTGACTCAGCCTCGGTGTGCCATGCCTCGTCGTAGTTGTCGCCCATGAAGCAGACGGCCTTGTTCGCGGTGTACGACTCCTTGACGACCGCCGCGACACCCTTGGCGACGTCGCCGCCCTGGGCCTCCAGCTTGTCGGAGAGGTCGTCGATCGCCTCGGCGACGATCGTGTTCAGCACCGTGTTCGGGAAGGCGAGCGACATGCTCGACCCGAGAGCCCGGAACTCGAACTTGTTGCCGGTGAAGGCGAACGGCGAGGTCCGGTTGCGGTCGCCGCCGTCCATCGGCAGCGGCGGCAGAACCGGGGTTCCGAAGCCGAGGTAGCTGCCCGGCGTGTGCGGGTCACCCTCGCCGGTTGCGATCGCCTCGAATATCTTGTCGAGCTCCGCGCCGAGGAATACCGAGATGATCGCCGGCGGCGCCTCGTTGGCGCCCAGCCGGTGGTCCTGGCCGATGTTCGCGACCGAGGCGCGCAGCAGACCCTGGTGCTTGTTGACGGCCTGGATCACGGCGGCGCAGAAGAACAGGAAGTTGACGTTCTCCGACGGCGTGTCACCCGGCTCCATCAGGTTGTGCCCGGTGTCGGTGCCCATCGACCAGTTGTTGTGCTTGCCGGAGCCGTTGACGCCGGCGAACGGCTTCTCGTGCAGCAGGCAGATCAGCCCGTACCTGCGGGCGAGGTTCTGCATGATCTGCATCGTCAGCTGCTGATGGTCGGAGCCGACGTTCGAGTTCTCGAACATCGGCGCCAGCTCGTACTGGCCCGGGGCCACCTCGTTGTGGCGGGTCTTGATCGGCACCCCGAGTTTCACGAGCTCGTTCTCGCACTCCATCATGTAGGCGAGCACGCGCTCGGGGATCGAGCCGAAGTAGTGGTCGTCGAGCTCGTGTCCCTTCGGCGGCTTGGCGCCGAACAGCGTCCGTCCACAAGCGATCAGGTCGGGGCGCTCGTAGTAGTACTGCTCGTCGATCAGGAAGTACTCCTGCTCGGGGCCGACCGTGGTGAACACGCGCTGGGCCTCGGTGTCGCCGAGCAGGCGCAGGGCGCGGACGGCGGCGGTGCTGAGCGAGTCCATCGAGCGCAGCAGCGGGATCTTGGCATCGAGCGCCTCACCGGTCCAGGAGGCGAACGCCGTCGGGATGCAGAGCAGCGCACCGTTCGGGTTCTCGAGGATGAACGCCGGGCTGGTCGGATCCCAGGCGGTGTAGCCGCGTGCCTCGAAGGTGGCACGGATGCCGCCGGTCGGGAACGAGGACGCGTCCGGCTCACCCTGAATCAGCTCCTTGCCGGAGAAGCCGGCCATCGAGCTGCCCTTGCGATCGGGCTCGAAGAAGGAGTCGTGCTTCTCGGCGGTGAGGCCGGTCAGCGGCTGGAAGACGTGGGTGTAGTGGGTGCAGCCGCGCTCCAGGGCCCACTCCTTCATCGCCTCGGCGACCTCGTCGGCTAGGGAGGGATCGAGCGCTTCGCCCGCGTCGAGCGTGCTCTGCAGCTTCGTCATCGTGTCCCTGGAGAGGCGGTCCTTCTGGATATCGCCCGAGAAGACGTTCTCGCCGAACGGATGGTTGTCGTCCTCGGTCAGGTCGGACTGCCCCATGACGCCGTTGCTGGGGCTCCAGGTTCCGGCGCTCACGTTGTGCTTGCGGGCTCGGGTGACGTTGGTCATGTCGCTTGATCGCTCCTCGTCTTGCTGTTGACTTCAGGCGCAGAGCGATGGACGTCTCTGATCGATCGCCACGCGCAGCTGCTTCAAGTTGTGGGTCCTCCACCTTACGCAGACAACTTGGGGCCGTGTTGTCCAGTGGTACAAAGATTCACGGAACCATTTCTCCGCCCCGGCAACGCGAAGCCCTAAGCTTCGGCAACCGGGCCGGACAGTTCGGTATCCCTAACTATTAGTAAGCGACGGCGATGCAGTCGCCAGTTATTCGTGGAAGGAAGCCAGTTGCAGGCTCAACAGGACACACCCACCGATCCGCTCTGGCGGGAGGCCCTCGCGCCGTACGTCAAGCCACGGCCGCTGCGCACCGCGCTCGACATCCTCACAGCCCCAGTGGCCTATCTCGCCCTCTGGCCCGTGATGCTTTTCGCCTGGGATCAGGTCGGCTACTGGCTCGCCCTCCTGATCAGCATCCTCGCCGCGGGCTTTTTGATGCGCACCTTCATCCTCTTTCACGACGCCACCCATGGCTCGCTGTTCGCGAGCCGTGGGCTCAACCTCTGGTTCGGTCGCCTCTTCGGCATGCTGGTCCTGCACCCGTTCGCCAACTGGCGCCACTCGCACGCGGTGCACCACGGGTCGGCTGGGGACCTCGAGCGCCGTGGCACCGGCGACGTCATGACCATGACGATCGCGGAGTTCCGGGCGGCGCCACCGAAGGAGCAGAGGATCTACCGGGCCTTCCGCAACCCCGTGGTGATGTTCGGGCTCGGCCCGATCTGGTCCCTGATGGTGCAGCCACGCCTGCCTCCGAGCGGCGGCAACCAGAAGCTCCGCAACAGCGTCTGGCTGACCAACGCGGCCGTCGCGGTGATGATCACCGCGGCCTGTCTGCTGATCGGCCCCGGCCACTTCTTCGCGCTCTTCGTGCCGATGGTGATGATCGCCGGCACGCTCGGCGTCTGGCTGTTCTTCGTCCAGCACCAGTTCGAGGACGTCTACTGGGAGTCGACCGAAGACTGGAGCTATGCTGAGGCCGCGCTCCAGGGCAGCTCCTATCTGAAGCTGCCCCAGCCGCTGCAGTTCTTCACCGGCAACATCGGCGTGCACCACGTGCATCACCTCAGCGCCCGGGTGCCCAACTACAACCTCCAGGCCGCGCACGACAATCTCCGCGTCTTCGACGACGTGCCGGTGCTCGGCTTCAAGGAGAGCCTGCGCTGCTCGCGCTTCAAGCTGATCGACGAGAACACCGGTCGCCTGGTCACCTGGAAGCAGGCGCGCGAGGTCAAGGTCCGCGCTCCCAAGCGCGCTCCCGCGCCGGTGGCCTGAGACTCGCCGGCGGTTTGTCCGCGATTCCACGAGGGTAGGCTCCAGGCATGGACCTGATCATCTACCTCTTCTGGCTTTTCGTCGGCGGTCTGATCATCGGTGCCCTGGCGCGGCTGATCGTGCCCGGCACGGGTGGCATGGGCCTACTCACGACGGCGCTGGCGGGGATTGCCGGGTCGTTGCTCGGTGGCCTCGTCGTCCGCTACCTGGTGGACCCCAAGGAGGACTGGGTCGGGATCCTGATCGCGGTGCTCTGCGCGGCGCTCGTGGTGGCCTTCTTCGCGCCGGGCCGCGGTAGTTCCGTCAGGCACTGAGCACGGCGAACTGCTCCCTGGGACGATTGCGCGTGTGAGCGACGGCGAGAAGTCCAGGAAGCCGGAGATGGCCCGCAGCGAGAAGGTGCTCTCGGGTATCTGGCGACTGCGCCTTCCCTGTCCCTGGCCCGGCGTCCCGCACGTCAACGCCTGGGCCCTGGAGAGCGGCACCGGTGGGGTCGTCCTGTTCGACACGGGCATCGGCGGCCCAGGCGGCAGCGGCCAGCTCGAGCTCGGCCTGCGTCAGGCCGGATTCAAGCTCTCCGACGTCGAGCTGCTGGTCTGTACGCACGCCCATGCGGATCACTACGGTGCGGCCGGCACGGTCGTCGACGCCACCGGCTGCGAGCTCTGGATGCATCCGGCCTGGGGCCACATCCGGGCCGCGGTCGAGGATCCGGACCGCACCTGGGAACGGCGCATCGAGGTCGCCCGGCAGAGCGGTGTCCCGGAGAAGGCGGTCGAGCGTTACGAGGAGCGGCGCACGGCCGACCCGGTGATCGACCGGATCGTCGAACCGGACCGCGACCTCGTGGACGGCATGGACGTGATGGTGGGGGGCTCGGCCTGGCGCGTCTACGAGACACCGGGCCACGCTCCCTCTCATGTGGTGCTGCACGAGCCCGAACGCGGCCTGATGATCTCCGGCGATCACCTGCTCGGCCGGATCTCGATCTTCTACGACTACGGCCACACGCCAGATCCGGTTGGGGAGTTCCTCGGTGGTCTCGATGTGGTCGATGAGCTACCCACCGATCTCTGTCTCGCCGGCCACGGCCGCACCTTCCGCGACGTGGACGCCAAGATCGAGGCCAATCGCAAGCTGGTCGCGGAGCAGATGAAGCGGGTGCGAAATTCGATTGCGGAGGCCTCCGAGCCACGGCCCGCCTTCGAGACCGTCGCCGACCTGCTCGGCGATTTCTACAGCCCGGCGACGGCGGCCTGGGGTCTGCAACTCGCCCTCGCCTACCTCGATCACATGGCGCTGGCCGGCGAGGTCGTCGCCTCCGAGGACGACGAGGGCCACAAGGTCTGGGCCCCGGCCGAGACTTAGCTGTCCAGTGAAACAATCGCTCTGCTGATCGTCAGGTCGGGCAGAGACGGACGAGCCGGTGCGGCGCGGGCACTCAAACATGTAGCGGCACCGATCGGTGAGTCATGCGGAGCAAAATCTCTGGCTCCGTTCCCTGATCACGGGGGGGGGGGTGATCGCACTTGCTGTCGCCATCGTGGCGGTGGTCGCGCTCAACGCCGTCTTCGCCTGTCGGCGTTCTCACCAGCACCTCGGCCACCAACGTAGTCGTCCGGATTCTCGGCATCGGTAGGCGAGCCGCTATGCCTCGCGGGAAGTCTGCGATCCACGGCGTATCCCCCTGGGCGCGTCCGTAGTTCACGCGGATGCCGTGGTACAGATCGCGAAATACGCTGCTGGCGTTCTGCTGAATCCATGCTTTCGGGACCGATGGGAGGCGCTCGATGACTGAGACAACTGACGAGCCCGCGCCCGGCGCCGACGAGCAGAAGCCGCGGCGGTTCCCCACCGCCTTCACCGTCCTGGCGATCGTCCTGCTCCTCGTCTGGGGCCTTTCATTCATCATTCCGTCCGGCGCCTACGAGGTCGATCCGAAGACGGGCGGCCCCATCCCCGGTACCTACGAGGAGCTCCCCGCTTGCGACGACGTCGACAGCGGGCTCTGCTCCGACAAGTCTGTCCTGCATCAGTTCAGCGACCTCTGGGCCGCTCCCACCGATGGCCTCTACGGCATCGAGAACGCCAGAGGGTACGTCTCCGTCGACAACGAGGGCTTCCTCTACGGATCGGCGCAGATCTTCCTCTTCGTCCTTGCGATCGGGGCCTTCATTAGCGTGACGATGCAGTCGGGCGCAATTCAAGCCGGCATCGGCGGGCTCGCGCTTCGGTTCCGGCATAGTCCGGCGACCCTGATCGTCGTCTTGATGTTGGTCTTCGCCCTCGGCGGGACGACGGAGGGGATGTGGGAGGAGACCCTCGGATTCTTTGCCTTACTCGTTCCCCTCGCGCTCGCTTTGGGGTTCGATCGGGTCACCGGCGCAGCGATCGTGTTCCTCGGCGCGGGTACGGGCGTGCTGGCTTCGACGGTCAACCCGTTCGCCACCGGCGTTGCCTCCGACGCCGCCGGCATCGACATCGGCGACGGAATCGGGCTGCGGGTGATCATGTGGGTGGTCCTCGTCGGGTTCGCGATCGCGTACGTGCTCCGCTACGCCTTCCGGGTCAAGGCTGACGGTTCGCGATCGGTCCTCGGCCTTGAGGGCATGACCAGCGGCGGGCTCAAGCTCGCTGACGAGGCAGTCGGCGACATCGAGCCGGTGAGCGGACGCCAGAAAGTCATCCTCGGCGTCTTCTTCTCGGCGTTCGTAATCCTGGTCTACGGCTTCGTCCCGTGGAGCGACATCTGGGACACGATCTTCGGCGCCGAGTTCCCGCTGCCAACCTTCAATGCCTTCTACTTCGCCCAGGCGACGGTGATGTTCTTCGTCTTCGCGGTGATCATCGGATTGATCGCGAAGCTCGGGGAGAAGGGGACCGTCAACGCGATCATCGGTGGCGCCGGCGAGTTCCTGGGCGCCGCGCTGATCATCGTCCTTGCTCGCGCGGTCACGGTGGTGATGAAGAACTCCCAGATCACCGACACGCTCCTCCATGCCACCGAGAGCGCCGTGACCGATGCGTCAGGGGGCGTGTTCGCCGCCGTCGCCCTGCTGGTCAACCTCCCGATCGCCTTCCTGGTGCCGTCATCGTCAGGCCACGCGGCGCTGGTGATGCCGATCCTCGGGCCCCTGGCTGACTTCGCCGAGGTCCCGCGATCGCTCGCCGTCACGGCGTATCAATCGGCCTCCGGCCTGACCAATCTGATCACCCCGACCTCAGCGGTGGTGATGGGCGGGTTGGCGCTCTCGCGGATCGGCTACGACCGCTACCTGCGGTTCGTCATGCCCTTCTTCCTGATCGCGCTGGCGATCTGCATCGGCTTCATGTTCATCGGCGCGGCGATCGGCTGACCGTGTCCACCACCCCGGAAGCGAGAGGACCATGGCTTTCAGCGTAGATTCAGAGATCGGCAAGCTCCGCAAGGTGATCGTCCACAGGCCGGGGCTCGAGCAGCGCCGACTCACCCCGGAGAACGCCGCGGAGCTGCTCTTCGACGACGTGATCTGGGTCCGCAAGGCCAAGGTCGAGCACGCCGCATTCGTCCAACTGATGAAGGAACGCGACATCGAGGTCTTCGACGCGGAGGAGCTCCTGGTCGAGACGCTCGGAGTGGACGAAGGAAGGACGTGGATGCTCGACCAAGCGCTCGACGAGCGGCAGGTCGGCCAGTACCTGGCCACCAGCGGCCGTGACTGGGCCGAGACCGCCGACCCCAAGGACGTCGCCGACTTCCTGATCGGCGGGATGACGAAGAAGGATCTCGCCGACGGCGCCGGGCTGTTCTACGGCTCGGTGGGTCCGCTCGACATGGTCCTGCCGCCGCTACCGAACTTCCTCTTCCAGCGCGATCCGTCGTCGTGGATCTACAACGGCGTGACCGTCAATCCGATGACCAAGCAGGCTCGCCGTCCCGAGACGGCGATCATGGAGGCGATCTACCGGTTCCACCCGATGTTCAGTGCCGACGGTGGCGTCAACGTCTGGTTCGGAGGAGTGGAGGAATCATGGGGCCGCTGCACGATCGAGGGCGGCGACGTGCAGACGATCGGCAACGGCGCGGTGATGATCGGAATGGGCGAGCGGACCACCCCGCAAGCGGTCGGAATCCTCGCCCGCAGCCTGTTCAGCGCAGGCGCGGCGCGCCTGGTGATGGCCGTTCAGCTCCCTCCCTCCCGCTCTTATATGCATCTGGACACGGTGGTGACCATGGTCGATCGCGACGCGGTCACGCTCTTCCCCGCAGTGGTCAACGAGGACGTCCGGATCTGGACGCTTCGCCCGGGCGGTGAGAAGGACTCCCTTCCCGTGGTCGAGCCCTTCGCCGGAGACGTGATCGCTGCGCTGGAGCACGCGCTCGAGGTCGACGGAATCCGCGTGATCCCGACCGGCGGCGACAGCGCCGAGATGTCCCGTGAGCAGTGGGACGACGGCAACAACGTCGTCTGCCTCGAGCCGGGGGTTGTCGTCGCCTACGAGCGCAACGTAGACACCAACGCCGCCCTGAGCAAGGCCGGGATTGAGGTGCTCACCATCGATGGCTCAGAGCTCGGCCGGGGCCGCGGCGGCTCCCACTGCATGACCTGCCCCATCGAGCGAGACGGAGCCTTCTGAGATGTACAACCTCCGCAACCGAAGCTTCCTCAAGGAGGTCGACTTCAGTCGCGATGAGCTGCTCTACCTGTTGCGCCTGGCGGCGGCGCTGAAATCGGCGAAGTACGCCGGAACCGAGGTGCCGCGTCTCGCGGGCAAGGAGATCGCGCTGATATTCGAGAAGAGCTCGACTCGGACTCGCTGCGCGTTTGAGGTCGCCGCCTTCGACCAGGGCGCCCACGTCACGTACCTCGACCCGACCGGATCGCAGATGGGTCACAAGGAGTCGATCGCCGACACCGCACGCGTGCTCGGCCGGATGTTCGACGCGATTGAGTACCGAGGCTCGGGGCAGGAGAACGTCGAGGAGCTGGCCCGGTTCGGCGGAGTACCCGTCTACAACGGGCTGACGAACGAGTGGCATCCCACGCAGATGCTCGCCGACTTCCTGACCATGTCGGAGCGCTCGAGCAAGCCGATCGAGCAGATCTCCTACGCATTCGCCGGTGACGGGCGGTTCAACATGGGCCGCTCGCTCCTGATCACCGGTGCGATTCTCGGGTCCGACGTGCGGATCGTGGCCCCGGCGGAGCTGAGCCCCCCGAGTGACGTGATCGAGATGGCCCACGAGATCGCAGCTAGCTCGGGCGCCAGGATCACGATCACCGACGACCCCGCTGCCGGCGTTGCCGACGTCGACTTCGTACACACGGACGTCTGGGTGTCTATGGGGGAGCCGAAGGAGGTCTGGAAGGAACGATCCACACTTCTCGCCCCATACCAGGTGAACGCCAAGTTGATGGCCGCGACCAACAACCGTCAGGCGAAGTTCATGCATTGCCTGCCTGCGTTTCACGATGCGCAGACCACGGTCGGCAAGGAGATGGCAGAGGCCACTGGGATGTCGGATGGCCTGGAGGTGACCGATGACGTCTTCAACTCGCCGGCGAGCGTCGTCTTCGACCAGGCCGAGAACCGGCTGCATACGATCAAGGCAGTCCTCGTCGCCACCCTGGCATGAGCGACCGCAGGCCGGTCGTGGTCGTTGCCCTCGGTGGCAACGCGCTGCTGAAGCGCGGTGAGCAGCCGAGCGTCGCCAATCAGGTCAGAGCCGCCAGGGGTGCGGCCCGAAAGCTCGCCCCGCTCTCACTCGACAACCGGCTCGTGATCACCCACGGCAACGGTCCTCAGGTTGGCCTGCTCGCGCTCAAGGAGGACGCTTACGGAGAGGGCAGTCCCTATCCCCTCGACGTCCTCGACGCGGAATCGGAGGGTCAGATCGGCTACGTGATCGAGCTCGAGCTCGACAACGCGATCGACCATCAGGACACCGCAACCGTCATCACCAGGGTGCTCGTCGATGCGGAGGATGCGGCGTTCGACGACCCAACCAAGTTCATCGGCCCCGTCTACAGTAAGGAGGAGGGCGCGGGGCTTGCCGCCGACCATGGCTGGACGTTCAAGCCCGACGGAGATCAATGGCGGCGGGTGGTGCCTTCGCCCGAGCCGCTCGAGATCATCCAGCTCCGCGCGATTCGCCGCCTGGTCGTCTCAGGCTTCCTGGTGGTCTGCGTCGGCGGCGGCGGCGTTCCCGTCGTCCGAGCAGGCGACGGTCACGAAGGTGTGGAGGCGGTGGTGGACAAGGACCTCGCGTCGGCGCTGCTCGCCGATGGACTCGATGCGGACGTACTCGTCCTCGCCACTGACGTGGATGCCATCTACGTGAACTGGGGCGAGTCCGACCAGCGGGCCATCTCCCATGCCACCCCCGAGTGGCTGCGCCGCCAAGCGTTCGCGGCCGGCTCGATGGGTCCCAAGGTCGAGGCTGCAAGCAGGTTCGCCGCCGGACCAGGCCGGAGGGCGGCGGTCGGATCGCTCGAGGACCTCGCCGCCCTCATCCAAGGCGACGGGGGAACCCAGGTCGAACCGGATGGCCTCGACGTCGAGTACCGCAACGTGGTTAGGAACTAGGTGTAGCCCGGCTGCCTCTGCTGACCCTCGCCCCCGGGGCTCCGGAAGGACCGCCGTTGTACCGAACAGCCAACTGCGCCGCCTGAGTTCGGCCACACCCCCAACGTGGTCGCGGTGATGGTGATCCTGCTCTCGATCATCCCGGCCTATTTCGCGCGCCGGCTCACCCGGGACGGGAAGGCTCGCCGAGCGCCTCCCCGCGCAGCCGAGGACCTTGTCAGCCGCCGAGGCCTCCGCCGGTCCCGCCGCCGCCTCCCTTTCCGCCACCCTTGCCCTTCTTCTTGCGCGCGTGGGGTGCGAACTGCTTGTAGCGCTTGTTTCTCATCTGTTTGCGCATGGCGGTTGCGCTCGCGGGGAAGCGATCGAGCATGAACGGATTGTTGTCGCCGAAGCCCTGGTAATAGAGGAGCATCTTCGTCCGCTTGTGCGACTCGGCCCATTCGAAGAGCTGGTTGGTGAAGGCGGGGTTGTCCACGTTCCACGGGGACCACTCGCCGATCACGAAGGGGAAGTTCTTGCGCTGGCGGTAGAAGCGCTCGAGCCCGTCGAAGTTGGGGAAGGAGCCGTAGATGTCGGCCCCGACCCAGTCCACGTAGCTCTTGCCCGGCCAGTAGGCAGCCGGGCGGTTCTTGCGGATGTCGGGCGAGCCGTGTGTCTGAGGTACCCACATGAACGAGACGTCGGGGCGGGGGACGCGCTTCGGAGGCTTTTTGCCGCGCTTGAGTTTGGGCAGGCCTTCGGCGCGCAGCTTGCGGTTGATCTTCTTGCGGAGGCCGCCGCGGGTGATGATCACGGACCTCTTCCACGCCTGGCGGAACTGCTTGGTCTTCTGCCCGGCGCCACGGCTGGAGCCATCCTCGTTGAAGGCCGCGTAGGCGTTCCAGTGGCCGTTCATCTCCGGGAGGAGGCGGATGTAGACCGGCTTGCCCCAGTCGGAGAGGACCCCGTTGAGCCGCAGCAGGTAGGCGTCGCCGAAGCCCAGCTTGATCTCTCGCGGGCTGATCACGCCCTCGCAGGCGTAACAGGAGGACGTTGAGAGGCTGAGCACGCCCCGCGTCTGCGTCCGGCGCCAGCGCTGCTTCGACTCCTTCAGCACGCCGCCCCAGGTCTCGAACGACTGCATCAGGGGCACGTGGCGCCCGACCTCCCTGGTGAACTCGAAGTAGTGGCGCTTGGAGCCGGTATCGCTGACCCCCGTGTAGATCTTGCTGGCCGGAGGCACGAAAGTGGTCCCCGCGGAGGCGGGTGTGGCCGCGGCTGCAAGGAGGGCAAGCGCCGCGAGCCCGCTCGCGGCCGCTCTGACTGTTCTGGTTCCGGTCCGTCGCATGCTCACTATCCCCGCAAACCGATGGTAGGCATGAGGTTGCGCCGGCCTGCTGTCTTGGCTCAAAGTGCAGGCTCGCTCCCACCAACCCGGCTACAGTCAATCCCCCGCGATGCCACTGGTTCCAGACCTCATCATGCGCCCCGCCGGTCGGCTTGGCGCAGCCGCGCAGAACGCGCTCGAGGTGGCCCGCTTCGGCGGCCTCGAGACCGGCGAGCAGCCCTCGCCTTTCGAGGTCTTCGCCGAGCGGCCGATCTACCGTCTACGGCGCTACTACCCGCCTTCTGAGGGCAAGTCGCGTGCCGACGTTCCCGCGATCATCCTCGTCCCGCCGATGATGCTGGCGGCCGAGGTCTACGACGTCTCACCGTCATCGAGTGCGGTCAGCCTGCTCTACGAGAACGGGGTCGAACCCTGGCTCGTGGACTTCGGCGCACCGGAGAAGGAGGAGGGCGGTCTGGAGCGCAACCTCACCGATCACGTCCTCGCCGTCTCGGAGGCGATCGATCTGGTCGCTGCGGAGGCCGGTCGCGACGTGCACATCGCCGGCTACTCCCAGGGTGGGATGTTCTGCTACCAGGCGGCCGCCTACCGGCGCAGCAAGTCGATCGCCAGCGTGGTCGTCTTCGGCAGCCCCGTCGATACGCGCGGCACGATGACCTTCGGCATGCCGGAGGAGATCATGACCCGGGGGGCCGCCTTCCTCGCCGACAATGTGCTCGCCAGATACGCGCTCCCCGCCTGGGCCAGCCGCACCGGATTCCGCCTGATGGATCCCGGCAAGTCGCTGCGCCAGCGCCTGCACTTCATCCGCCAGTTGCACGACCGCGAGGCGCTGCTGCCCAAGGAGCGCCAGCGGCGCTTCATGGAGGCGGACGGCTGGGTCGCCTGGCCCGGTCCGGCGCTCGCCGAGGTGATCAAGCAGTTCGGCGTCCACAACAGGATGGTCTCCGGCGGCTTCGTGATCGAGGGCCGGCTGGTCACGCTCGCTGACATGACCTGCCCGATCCTGGCCTTCGTCGGTACCAACGACGAGATCGCTCCCGCCCACACGGTGCGTGCCGTGCATCGGGCGGCGCCGCGCGCGGAGGTCTACGAGAGCGCCCTGCCCGCGGGCCACTTCGGCCTCGTCGTGGGCTCCACCTCGGTCGAGACCACCTGGCCCCGCGCTGCGGCCTGGACCCGCTGGCGCGATGGCGAGGGTGAGGTCCCGGAGGGGATCGAGAAGGTGGAGGACGAGCAACTCGTCGAGCACGACACGGGAATCGGCGGTCGCGTGGGCGCCGGGCTGGAGTTGGCTGTGGGCACCGGGATCGGCGCGGGTCAGGCTCTCGCCGGCGCGGCGTTCGGCGCGACCCGCACCGCCCGGCAGTTGTTCGGCGGCGCCTCCAACGAGTTCGGCCGTCTCAACCGCCTCGGCCGGATCAGCCCGACGACCCGGGTCTCGATCGGGCTGCTGGTCTCCGAGCAGGCGGAGCGCGCCCCCGAGGATGTGGCCCTGCTCTTCGAGGACCGGGGCCACACACGCGACGCGGTCGAGGAGCGGATCGACAACGTGGTCAAGGGCCTGCTCGAGATCGGCATCCGCCAGGGGGAGCACGTAGGCGTGCTCATGCAGACGCGCCCGAGCGCGCTGACCGCGGTCGTCGCCCTGAACCGGCTTGGCGCCGTCGCCGTGCTGATGCGGCCCGACAGCGATCCCGCGCGCGAGGTCGAGCTGGGCAAGGTGGACAGGATCATCTGCGACCCCGACAACGGGGAGCGGGTCGCGGCCGAGACCCGGCGCCAGGTTTACGTCCTCGGAGGCGGAGGCGAGGAGCGCGAGCTGGCGAGCGGGCTGATCGACATGGAGCGGATCGATCCGGACGCCGTCGTGCCCCCTGCCTGGTACCGGCCCAACCCGGGACTGGCCGGCGACCTCGCCTTCATCCTCTTCACCGGCGCCGCCGAGCGCACCCGCGCCAGCCGGATCACCAACGGTCGCTGGGCGCTCTCGGCCTTCGGCACCGCCAGCTCCGCCCGGCTCGACGGCTCCGACACGGTCTACAGCGCGACGCCGGTCTACCACCCTTCGGCCCTGCTGATGACGATCGGCGGCGCGATCGCCGGCGGCTCCCGGCTCGCCGTGGCCGACGGGGTCGGCCCGGAGAACTTCTGGGACGAGGTGCGGCGCTATGGCGCGACGATCGTCTCCTACACCTGGTCGATGCTCGACGAGATCGCCGAGGCGCCGCCGAACCCCAGCGAGAAGCACCACCCTGTCCGGCTCTTCATCGGCTCCGGTATGCCGCGCTCGACCTGGAAGAAGGTCACCGAGCGCTTTGCCCCGGCACGCGTTCTGGAGTTCTATGCCTCGACCGAGGGCGACGCGGTGCTCGTTAATCTGACCGGCGAGAAGGCCGGCTGCAAGGGTCAGCCGCTGCCTGGGAGCGCCGAGGTGCGGATTGCGGCATACGACTCCGAGGCGAGTCGCCTGCGCCAGGGTCAGGACGGGTTCGTCCTGCCCTGCAGCCGCCACGATGCCGGCATGTTGCTGGCCCGCGTGCGGCCGACCGCGCTGCTCAGCGGCGGCGGCGTCCTGCGGGGAGTCTTCGAACCGGGTGACGCGTGGCTGCAGACCGGCGATCTCTTCCGCCGCGACGTGGACGGCGACTACTGGCTCGTCGCTCACGTCCAGGGCCTGGTGCGGACCCCGGCGGGGATGGTCGACCCGGGTCCGATCCAGGACGCGCTCGCCGACCTCGACTCGATCCGTCTTGCCGTCGTCTATGGCGTCAAGCCCGAGCACTTCGAGGGCCCCGAGAGCCTCGCCGTCGCGGCGGTGACGCTGCGTGACGGGCAGAAGCTCTCGTCCGCGGATCTCGACCGGGCGCTGGGCCCGCTCGGCGACCGCGGCCGCCCAAAGCTGGTCCACGTCCTCGACGAGTTGCCGGTGACCACCTGGTACCGGGCCCGGCTCGACGTCTTGCGCGAGCTCGGCGTGCCGGCTCCCGGCCGCCCGGCGCGCTGCTGGTACTGGAACGCCGAGCGTGGCGGCTACCGGGCGCTGACCAAAGCGGCCCGAGAGCAGATCCTGCAGAGCGGCTGAGCCGCGCCGCGAGTGGGCAGCCGGCGGGCTCCGACTAGGATCAGCGGGCAATGGTCAACATCACGCTGAAACGCACGATCTCGGCGCCGGCTGAAACGGTCTTCGAGACGATCACCGATCACAGCCGCTACCCCGACTTCACTCCGATCCGCAAGGTGGAGCTCGAGCAGGAGGGCAGTGAGGCGCCCAACGGTGCCGGCGCGATCCGCGCCCTGCACTTCTTCGGGCAGCCGATCCGCGAGGAGATCGTCACCTACGAACCGCCCCGGACCTTCGCCTACAAGGTCCTGTCAGGGGTCCCGGTTCGCTCCCAGGTCGGGACCGTAACGCTCACCGACCTCGGCGGCGGGGCCTCCGGCGGTACCGCGATGAAGTACGAGCTCGAGATCGAGCCCTCGATCCCGCTCAGCGGTCCCTTCGTACGGGCTGGTGTGAAGGCGGCGATCGGGCGCTTGATGGCGGGTGTCGGCGCCGAGGCCGAGCGCCGGGCAAGACCGGCTTCCTGAGGGGTCATCGGTGACCGAGGCGAGCATGGTCCGCGTCCTCTTCGTCTGCCTCGGCAACATCTGCCGCTCGCCGACGGCCGAAGGCGTGATGAGGGCTCAGCTGGCGGAGGCCGGCCTCGATGATCGTGTCGAGGTTGACAGCGCCGGGACCGGGAGCTGGCACGTTGGCCACCCGCCGGACGAGCGCAGCGTCGCCACTGCGGCGGAGCGCGGAATTGTGATCGAGGGTGCGGCTCGCCGGGTCGTCCCCGAGGACCTCGACACCTTTCACTTCGTCGTCGCCATGGATCGCGAGAACCTTGCGGACCTGAAGGCCATGGCTGCGAGCGACGAGCACCACGAGAAGCTCGTTCTCCTGCGCGAGCTCGATCACGAGGCCCGCCAGCTCGGTGAGCTCGATGTACCCGACCCCTACTACGGGGGGGATGCGGGGTTCACGCACGTCCTCGACGTGGTCGAGGCAGGTTGTCAGGGGCTCCTGGAGCGGGTCCGCGAGCACCTCTAGATCCGAGCGGGTCGGCCCGCTGGCATATGATCCGCGCCGATGGCCACCCTGGATTTTTCCCGTACTGTCGCTGCCCCTCCCGAGACCGTCTGGGAGGTCGTCGCCGACCTCCGGGGCATGTCCGAGTACACCCGGTTCCGCAAGGTGGAGCTCGAGCGCGAGGGTGAGCCGCCGCCGAACGGCGTCGGCGCGATCCGCGTCCTGCACCTGGTCGGCCCGCCGGTGCGTGAGGAGATCATCACCTTCGACCCGCCCCGGCGCTTCGCCTACCGGATGCTCTCGGGGGCGCCCGTCAAGGACCACGTCGGCACGATCGAGCTGACTCCCGCGGGCGCCGGCACGAGGATGAGCTACGTGCTCGAGACGACTCCAAGGATCCCCATCGTCGGCTTCTCGGTGGTTGCGCTGATGCGTCAGATCGTCGAGGGGATCGCCGCCGGCATCGCCTCCGAAGCCGAGCGCCGCGCCGCGGCCGCCGGCCCGGCACCCGCCGCGGCGAGCTGAGCCTCCCGGCCGCACTCACCGAATCCCTCGAGCGGCATCTCGGGGTAGGAATCGATGCCGCGCGGCCGGTTTCCGGCGGTGACATCAACGAGGCATTCGCCGTGGATGCCGGTGCGCAGCGGCTGTTCGTCAAGACCCGCCGGGGCGCGGTACCCGGCGAGTACGAGGCCGAGGCCGCGGGTTTACGCTGGCTCGGCGAATGCGAGGCGATCAGGGTGCCGGAGGTGGTCGCGATCGGCCCCGGCCCCGGAGACTCCTTCCTCGCGCTCGAGTGGGTCGAGCCAGGGCGCCTCGGCGGGCCGGGCGCCGAGCAACTCGGCCGCGGGCTCGCCGCGATGCACGCACTCGGCGCGCCCGCCTTCGCCTGGCTCCCGGGCGCCGGTGAGGACGGCGAGTCCCAGCGGCTGGGTTCCCTCCGCCTGCAGGCCACTCCGGGCGAGAGCTGGCCGCAGGTCTACGCCTCCCAGCGGCTGCGCCCGCTCGCCCGCGTGGCCCACGAACGCGGCTCGCTGGGCGAGTCCGGGGTGAGTGCGGTGGAGGCGGTCTGCGAGCGGATTGCCGAGCTCGCCGGCCCTGACGAGCCGCCGGCGCGCCTGCATGGGGACCTCTGGGCCGGCAACGTGCACGCCGACCGGGAGGGACGGCCCTGGCTGATCGATCCCTCGGCTCAGGGCGGGCACAGGGAGATGGATCTCGCGATGTTGCGTCTGTTCGGCACCCCTGGCGGAGAGCGGGTCTTCGACGCCTACGGGGAGGTCGCTCCTCTGGCGCCCGGCGCGGACGACCGGATCGATCTGTGGCAACTGCAGCCGTTGCTGGTCCACGCGGCATTGTTCGGCGGTAGCTACGGCGCCGCCGCCGAGCGCGCGGCGCGGCGCTACGCCTGAGAGGCGGGCCCGGAGGCGAGCGGGGCCGTGCCAGACTGAGCCCATGGACCTCGAGCTTCTCGATCAGGTGCTCGCCGATGCAGGCGAGCCCGACTTCCGCTCCACCCAGATCTGGGAGTGGGCGGCCTCCGGCGTGCACTCCTACGGTCAGATGTCGAACCTGCCGAAGGCGCTGCGCGCGCGGCTGGAGGCCGAGGTGCCGTTCTCCACGTTGTATCTGCAGGACTCGCTGCGCTCCTCCGACGGCACCGAAAAGGTGCTGCTCAACTCCGCCGACGGCCGGCCGCTGGAGACCGTGCTGATGAAGTACCGGGATGGGCGCCGCTCGATCTGTGTCTCCTCGCAGTCGGGCTGCCCGCTGACCTGCAACTTCTGCGCGACCGGGCGGATGGCCTTCGGCCGCAATCTCACCGCCTCGGAGATCCTCGATCAGGTCCTGCACTTCAAGCGCAAGGTCGAGGTCAATCAGCTGGTCTTCATGGGCATGGGGGAGCCGCTCATGAACCTCGACGCGGTGATCGAGGCGGCCGAGCGCCTGCCGGACATCGGCATCGCGACCTCACACACGACCGTCTCCACCGTTGGCTGGGTGCCGGGCATCGACCGCCTCGCCACGGACGGACCGCGGATGCGCCTCGCGCTCTCGCTGCACTCGGCCGAGGGCGACGTGCGCAGCGAGTTGATGCCCGTCAACGACCGCTACCCCCTGCACGACGTGCTCCAGGCCTGCCTGCGCTGGCGCGAGGCTCGCGGCAAGCGGGTCTACGTCGAGTATCTGATGCTGGCCGGCGTCAACGACGCGCCCGGCCAGGCCGACGTCCTGGCCGAGGCACTCAAGCCGCGCGAAGCCTGGAAAGTCAACCTGATTCCGTACAACCCGACCCCGGGCCAGTACACCGGCTCGAGTCGCGAGGCGATCGAGGAGTTCCGCACCGTGCTCCGCGGCCACGGAATCCCCAACACCATCCGCCTCACCCGCGGCCAGGACATAGCCGCGGCCTGCGGGCAACTGGCCGTAGACGGCGCGGCAGCCTGACGAGGCTGCGGGCGTCGAGGCCCAGGACGCAGGGAGCGCCGCATAGCGGAGCTATGCAAGTGACTGAGGACGCCGGCATCGGCGTCCTCAGGCCGTCAGGGGAGTTCGATGTCGACGATGCCCTGTGGCTCGACCGGTGCGTCGCCGGGGCCGGTCTCGGTGGCCTCGATCGCATCGACAGCGTCCATGCCGGAGACGACGGTGCCGAACACGGTGTGCTTGCCGTCGAGCCAGGAGGCCTCGTCGATCGTGACGATGAAGAACTGGGAACCGTTGGTGTTGGGCCCGGAGTTGGCCATCGCCAGCGCGCCGCGGGCGACCTTGTGGTCGTTGAACTCGTCCTCGAACTTGTAGCCGGGGTCACCGGTGCCGGTGCCCTCGGGGCAGCCTCCCTGGATCATGAAGTCCTTGATCACACGGTGGAAGATGAGCCCGTCGTAGAAGCCGTCGCTCGCGAGCTTGCGGAAGTTTTCGACGGTCTTGGGGGCGTCGGAGTCGTGGAGTTCGAATTCGATGGGTCCAGCTGATGTGTTCATGATTGCTTTCGACATGGACGCGACTCTACATGTGCGGCCCCGGCCCGCGGGGAACGGCCGGGTGGGAGAGGTGGCCGGGAGCATCATTAGGGATCGCTAACATCCGGCGTCGCTCGCCGGACTGCGATGGGGAAGTCCGGGCACACCGATTGCGACCCGAGCGCGACTTATCGCCCGCCCACCTGTTGCAGCGATCGATGGAACCGTCAGCCCAGATCCACTCCGCGCGGTCGCTCCGCCTGATGCTCGTCCTCCTCGGGGCGCTCGTCCTGTTCGCGTTGCTCCATTCGGCCGGAGGCTCAGAGCCCGCCGCCGCGAGCAAGACGGGCAAGGGAACCCGCGGCCTGCCCCAGCCGAACATCGTGATGATCCTCACCGACGATCAGCCCGCCGGGACCGTGACCCCGGAGGCGATGCCGAACCTCCACCAACTGATCATCGACCCCGGCTCCAGCTTCAGCGACTACATCGTCACGACCCCCCTCTGCTGCCCATCTCGGGCGTCGGTGCTGAGCGGCGCGTACGGGCACAACAACGGCGTGCTGAGGAACGATTACGCCAACCTGATCGGCAAGAAGAACGTGCTGCCCGTCTGGCTGCAGCGAGCCGGCTACAACACGGCCCATCTGGGCAAATGGCTGAACGAGTACGAGGATTACGCCGACAAGCCGCAGGACGTGGCACCCGGCTGGGACCTCTGGTTCACCCAGCTCGAGAGCCGGCGCTACTACGACTACAAGGCCTCCAAGAACGGCAAGAAGCTCTACTACGGCGAGCGCGACAAGGACCACGTCACCGACGTGACCAGCAAGTTCGCCCGCCGCTGGACACAGAAGCTGGCCGCCAAGGACGATCCCTTCTACATGCAGCTCGACTACTACGCACCCCACGGGGCGGCTGGCCGCCCACCGAACATCTGCCCGGCGGCACCCGTGCCCTCGCCCCAGGACGAGGGTGCGTTCAGCTCGACGCCCATCCTGCAGCCACCCAACTTCAACGAGGCGGACGTCTCCGACAAGCCACCCTTCATTCAGGCGCTGCCGTCGCTCACCCCCGAGGAGATCGACAAGGTCGAGCGCCGCTATCGGTGCACGATCGAGTCGATGCTGGGCGTTGATCGCGGCATCGCACAGGTCTACAACAAGATCGAGAAGGCCGGCGAGCTCGACCAGACGATCTTCATCTTCGCCTCCGACAACGGATACTACTTCGGCGAGCACCGGATCCCGAAGGGCAAGCTGTACCCGTACGAGGAGAACTTGCGGATGCCGCTCTCGATCCTGATCCCCGAGGCCTACCGGAAGGGTGCCCCGGTGCAAAGCGAGATCGACGATCCGGCCGCCAACATCGATCTGGCGCCGACCATGCTCGATCTGGCGGGTGCCGATCCCTGCCGCGGCACGCGCCGCTGCCGCACGATGGACGGCCGCTCCCTGGTGCCGATTCTCGACGGTACGGGCGGGGTGCCAAACAACCGCGCCTTCCTCGTCGAGCTCCAGGACTGCCAGTATCGGGGCGTGCGGTTCGATCACCAGATCTACTTCGAGTACGGCGCAAGCGCGGGCAAGAACCCGGACACCGATCGGTGCGAGCCGTCGGCAATCGAGCACTACGACATCGACGCCGACCCCTACCAGCTCGAGAATCTCTTCCCGTCGCCGCGCAGGACCCCGGAGGCGAAGTTCGCGCGCCAGGCACAGAAGCGGATGAGCAAGCTCTCGCACTGCGCCGGAATCGAGGGGCGCGATCCCGAACCTGCATCAGGCGAGTACTGCGAATAGGCCAATGGATGGCACCTGGCGTCAGAAGGCGTGGCCCCTGGCCGCGATCGGGTTGCTCACCTCGCTGCTCGCCCTCGCGACCGCCGCGACCGCGCTCGCTGCTCCACCGAAGTTCTCGGGGCGCAACCTGCCGGTCAATTCGAGCAAGCTCTTCGATCTGAGCGTCGCCGACATCGACGGCGACCACGATCTCGATCTGTTCTCCTCCAACCACAAGTACCGGGGCACGCTGCTCACCTCCGATGGCGCGGGGCACTTCACCGACTCCCTCGACCGATCCGGACTCAGCTCCACAGCCGACATCCCCGGCTTCGACGATCTGTTCGCGACGCCCCGGGTCCGCGAGGCCGGCCTCTACATCTGGGTCGACAAACGCGGCGTGACCCACATCCAGACCGTCGGGCTCGGAGCGATCCCGCAGCTGCCGACCAGCAGGGTCAGCGGTGAGATCCGCTACGAGGGTCGTACTCCCAAGGTCCGTAAGACGAGGGGTGCATCGGTGGACGTGGACGTCGACGGCTCCAGCCGTCCCGCCAGCGGTGTGGTCAGCTTCGATGCCGGCCCGAACGCCGAGATCGTGCTTCGCGCGAACTTCATGGACCTGCCCTTCGACGTCAAGGTGGATCCGCTCTTTCCGCGCGGGCGGATCCTGCTCGGACCACGGCTCTCGCATCCACCGGCGAGCAATTTCGGCTTCGATCTCGGCGACCGGCATGGGGTGGCCTGGGGCGACTTCAACGGCGACGGTCGGCTGGACTCCTACATCGCCAACGGTGGTAACCGCGGCGCGATCGTGCGCTTCGACAATCAGGCCGAGGACGAGCTCTACCTGGGGATTGGAGGGGGGCGCTTCCGTGAAGACATCGCCGGCTCAGAGATCACCAAGGGATTCTGCCGCGGCCGCGCAGCCGCTCCCGTCGACTACGACGGGGACGGCGATCTCGACGTGTTCGTAGGTTGCGAGAACCTGCACCCGTTGCTGTTCAAGCAGCGCAAGCCGGGGATCTTCGGCTCCCAGTCTCACCAGTTCTCGCAGATCGGCGTCAACGCGGATCTATACCGCTGGGTCGATCTGGACGGCGACGAGTTTCCCGACCTCGTCGCGATCGGCGATCGCACGGCCAAGGTCTACGAGTACTCCCCGGAGAAGCAGGGCTTCGTCAAGGAACAGGTGATCCGGATCAAGCGGGTCGGCAGAGTTCTCGACACGGTCAGCTTCGGCGACCTCGATGGTGACCTCGATTCGGACCTGTTCGTCGGCTCCCGGGGCGGAAACACCCTGCTGCTCAACCGCCTCGGACAACTCAAGGCTGTCGACCCCGCGCGTCGTGGACTGCCGAGCCGGGGCACCGTCGCGTCCTCCCTCGTCGACTACGACAACAATGGCATCGCTGATTTCCATGCGGTTCCCCAGGGCCTCTACCAGGGACGCTGGCATGGCCCCGACTTCAAGCGGCTGGGCTCGGTGCAGGTCGGCGGACGCGCTCGCTGGGCGGCGGCGAGTTGGCTCGATCTCGAGGGCGACGGCCGTCGCGACCTCGTGGCACTCATCAAGCGCCAGGGCCTGAAGCTGCGTAAGCGCATCTACGACAATCGGAGCCCGTCCGGCCACTGGTTGCAGGTCGACCTCGAGGGCCCGGCCGCCAACGCCCAGGCGATCGGCGCGAAAGTGATCGTCACCACACCGGGCCGGCGCCAGGCAGCCTGGGTCGGTCAGGCTGAGGGCTCGCGCTACTCCAGCGGTCACTACAGGCTCTACTTCGGGCTCGGCCCGCGCACCGCGGCGAAGTCCGTGGAGGTGCGGTGGCCGGACGGCAGCAAGACCAAGCTCAAGGACGTCGCAGCGGATCGCCTGCTCGAGGTCGCGGAGCGCTGAGCCGTTTTCCGCGCGGGGGCAGTTCTGCTGAGTGCGCTGCTGCTGCTGGGCGGAGGGGCAGCGTCCGCGGGGGCCCAGGGCGTCGACGACTTCTCCCCGAAGTCCGCGCCGAAGCAGTCCAACGTGATCGTGGTGCTCACCGACGATCAGGCGGTGCCGACCTTCACGCCCGAGGTGATGCCACGCACCTTCCGGCACTTCGTCGATCCCGGCGTCGATTTCACTGACTTCGTCGTCTCGACGCCGCTCTGTTGCCCGGCGCGAGCGACCCTGGCCACGGGCCAGTACGGGCACAACAACGGGGTGCTGCGCAACAGCTACGGACAACTGCTGCGCAACCGCAACGTGTTGCCGGGCTGGCTCCGACGGGCCGGTTACACCACGGTCCACGTTGGCCGCTTCTTCAACGGATACGAGGACGGGGGGCGCATCGGGCAGATCGCTCCCGGGTGGGACGTCTGGCGAACCACGCTCGCGCCACGTGGCTACTACGACTACGAGATGCGCACCAACAAGGGCGTCCGTTCTTTCGGAAGTGCCGACCGCGATCACCTGACGGCTACGCTGAGCAGGGTCGCGGCCACGCAGATCCGCCGCAAGGCACGACGCGATACGCCCTTCTACCTGCAGCTCGACCACCTGGCGCCCCATATCGGGCCGGGGGCCCGGGACGGGCGCTGTCTCAACGAGCCGGTGCCCGGCCCGCCCGACGAGGACGCCTATCTGAACGCGCCGCTGCCGGGGGGGCCGGGGTTCAACGAGGCCGACATCTCCGACAAGCCGGCCTTCCTGCAGGGCCTCCCGATCCTGGATCAGACAGCCACCGCACGGGTCCGTCGCGGCTACGGGTGTGCCCTCGCGGCCGTCCGCACCCTCGATCGCGGGATGGGGGAGATCTACCGCGCCCTGCGCCAATCGCACGCGCTCCGGAACACGGCTGTGATCTTCAGCTCCGACAACGGCTACCTCTATGGAGAGCACCGCATCGACAGCGGCAAGCAGGCGCCGTACGAGGAGGCCCTCAGGGTTCCCCTGGCGATCCGTCTACCGGGTAAGTACCCGGCTCCCGCGGTGTCACAGAGCACGGCCCCGGCGGTGAATATCGACCTCGCTCCGACGATCCTGGATCTCGCCGACGCGCCGCCCTGCAAGAGGACCGGCTGCCGCGTCCTCGACGGTCGTTCGCTGCTCGGTGAGGCTCTGGGCACCGCGCCTCTCGATCCGGGACGGGCCGTCGCGATCGAGCTCCAGTCCGAGGGCACTCCACGGCAGGGGCTGAACTGTGCGTATCGCGGGATCCGCACCGCCGGCGACGTCTACATCGAGCACACGGAGGCCCGCGAGAGCACCGCGGAGCCGTGCGGCCCCTATTCGGCGCTCGAGCACTACGACCGCGGCGCCGACCTATTCCAACTGCAGAACCTGGCGCCGGCACCGGGTGCGACCCCGCTCGCCGACCGCCAGCAGCAACTCGCCGATCGCCTCGACATCCTGCGTGACTGTGCCGGTGTGCAGGGCCGCGATCCGGTACCGGCAAGCGGCCACTACTGCGAGTAGGGCGCCGCCCGCCTGGCTGGGCGGAGGCACCGCCGGGGGGTATCCTCGCGCCAGCCGATGAGATGTCCCGAATGCGGAAACGACAACCGCGAGGGGGCCCGCTTCTGTGACAGCTGCGGAGCTTCGCTCGCGCCGGTCACTGCGCCCGGGACCCAGGCGGAATCGGAAGCGAGCTCGGAGCCGGGGCCACCGCCACCCCTTCCAGGCGGTATCTCGGCGCCGCCCGGCGACGCGCCTGAGAGCGTCGGGGACGGTCGCTTCGAGGTGGTCGGCTTTCTCGGGGAGGGCTCTCGCAAACGGGTGTACCTCGCGCGCGATGCGGAGGAGTCGGGGCGCCTGGTGGCGGTCTCCGTCTTCAACACCGAGGATCTGGCCGCAACTGCCCAGGCGCGCGCCCGCAGGGAGGCCGAGGCAATGGAGCAGCTCGGCGACAATCGCCATGTCGTCGCGGTGCTCGCCAGCGGTCAGGACGGCGACCGTCCGTTCATCGTCTCGACGTTCGTCGAGGGCGGCGATCTCAACGACCTGCTCGATTCCGCACCGGGCCGCCGCCTGGCCGTCGCCAGAGCGCTCGAGATCACAGCCGACGTCGCGGCGGGCCTCGAGCATGCCCACGCGCGGGGAATCATCCATCGCGACATCAAACCGGCCAACATCTGGCTCGACAGCGACGGCGCCGCGCGGGTCGGAGATTTCGGGCTGGCCGTCAACGCCGCCCGCTCCCGCGAGGCGGTCGAGCGGATGGTGGTCGGCACTGCCGCCTACCTGCCGCCCGAGCAGGCGATCGGCCGGCGCACCGACGCGCGCGCAGATCTCTATTCACTTGGGGCGCTGCTCTTCGAGATGCTCGCCGGCGAGCCGCCCTTCCCGGGTGACGATCCGGTCAGCATCATCAGTCGCCACCTGAGCGCCGAGCCACTGCCGCCCTCACACCACAACCCCGAGGTCCCGGCGGGGGTCGACGACCTCGTCCGAACGCTGCTGGCCAAGTCGCCCGGCGACCGGCCGGGTGGAGCGAGCGAGCTGCGCCGCGAGATCGAAAGGCTCGCGGCGGAGCCGGCGGGCGAGGTCGCCGAGGCGCCCGAGAATCCGCTCGATTCGCTGGCCGGCGGCATCTTCGTCGGCCGCGAGCCGGAGCTCGAGGCGCTACGCGAGCTGACCGAGAACGCGATTGGAGGCCGAGGCGGAGTGGCCCTGATCGAGGGTGAGCCGGGGATCGGCAAGACGCGCCTGGTCGAGGAGCTGATCACCTACGCCCGGGTGCGGGGCGCCACGGTCCTCACCTCCTCCTGTCACGAGGCCGATGCTGTGCCCGCCTACTGGCCCTTTGCCCAGGTGATCCGTTCCTACATTCGCGATGCCGATCCGGTCGGCCTCGCCTGGCAGCTGGGCTCCGACGGCCCCGAGATCGCTCGCCTGGTGCCCGAGCTGCGTGAGCGGGTACCTTCGATCGCCGCCCCGCCGCCGATTGAAGGTGACGAGGCCCGCTTCCGCTTCTACGAGGCCGTCACCGAGCTGCTCTGTGGGATCGCCGCCTCCCGGCCCCTGGTGCTGATCTTCGACGATCTGCACTGGGCCGATTCCTCCTCGGTCGAGCTACTCCGCTTCCTGGCCCGCAAGCTGACCGGCAACGCGCTGCTGTTGGTCTGTGCCTATCGCGACGAGGAGGCCGCCACACGCGACAATCTCAAGCAGGCGCTGGCTGAGCTGGACGAGGTTGCCGGCCGTCGCCACCTTGCGCTCAAGGGCTTGAACCGCGAGGCGATCGAACGCTTCCTGCAGCTAACCACCGGTGAGCCGCCGGCCGCTTCGGTGCTCGATCAGATCCATGATCAGACCGGCGGCAACCCGTTTTTCGTCAGCGAGGTCGTTCGCCTGCTGGTGACCGATGGCGGGACAGGCAACGTAGGCCGGGGAACCGTGCTCGTTCCCGAGGGGGTGCGCGACGCAGTCTCGCGCAGACTGGGGCGGCTGCCGGACGAGGTCAACGCCGCGCTCGAGGCCGCGGCCGTGCTCGGTCGTGAGTTCGACCTCGAGCTGCTCGCGCAACTCGTCGAGGGGGACGTCAGGGATCTATTGGAGGCAGCCCTCGCCGCCCGGATCACGGAGCGCCGCCCCGGTAGCGAACGCTGGCTGTTTGCACACGCCGTCTTCCGCGAGGCTCTCTACGAGAACCTGCGGCCGGAGCGCCGGGCCGAGTTGCACCTGCGGGCGGCGAAGGCGATCGAGGCGCTGCACGCTGAGCACCTCGATCGCCAATTGCAGGCGCTGGCCCGTCACTACGTCGCGGCAGGTTCGGCCGGCGAGCCCGCGCGGGCATTCGGGTACTCGCTCTCCGCGGGGCGCGACGCCGCTTCCAAGCTCGCCCACGCGGATGCAGCCGAGTACCTGGAGCGGGCGCTCGAGCTGCTTCCCGAGGAGGAGCGCCCGCAGGAGATCCCGCTGCGGCTTGAGCTGGCGGAGGAGATGACCCGCTCGGGGCGCTTCCACGATGCGCGGCGGGTGCTGTTCGCAACGGCCGAGCTGGCGCGCGAGCGCGGCGACATCGGCTCCCTCGTCGAGATCGGGATCGCGATCTCGGCGCTCAGTGAGGTTGGTTCCATCGACAGTGAGCTGGTCGCGGTCCTGGAGGAGGGCCTGGCGGCGATCCCGGCCGACGACAAGGCCCGGCGCTCGCTCCTGCTGACGGCGCTGGCGCAGGAGTACTACTGGGCCGATGCGGAGGGGGCCAGCACGGACGCGGCACGGGAGGCGCTCGGGCTGGCGCGCGAGTCGGGCGACGACAGGGCCCTGGCCGCGGCGCTCGGCCCTGCCCAGATCCTCGATGCGGCCACCCCCGGATTTGCCGAGTCCCGCCTGGCTACGGCGGATGAGTTGCTCGAGGTCGCACGGCGTACCCGCGAGACCACTTTCGAGGCCCGCGCCCACGCAAACCGGCTCGTCTGTTTTCTCCAGCTCGGCCGCGTTGATGGCGCCGAGCGCGCGCTCGCCGACTACACGGCACTGGTCAACCGCCTCGGCGAGCCCCGCCACCTCTGGCACGTGCCGATCATGCGGGCGACGCTCGAGACGATCAAGGGCAACTTCAGCCTCGCGCGCGAGCTGTCGGATGAGGGGGCGCGGCTGGGCAAGATCGCTCAGGAGCCACTCTCGATTCAGTTCAACACCCTGCAGCTCGCCTTGCTCCACATGTACCAGGGGACGGCTGAGGAAATGCTGCCCCGCATCCGCAGGATGGTCGAGACCTACCCGGCCATCCCCGCCTGGCGCCTCTCGCTGGTCGGCTTCCTGAACGAGGCGGGCCGCGTCGACGAGGCGCGAGCGGAGTTCGAGCCGATTGCCGCCGCGGGCTTCGACGGGATCCCGAGGGACGCCAACTGGCTTGTCGGCATGGCCCGGATCACCGAGGTGGCCGCGGCCCTCGGCGATGTGCAGAGTTGCCGGACGCTGACCGGCTTGCTCGCAGATTTCGCGGGCGAGCACGTGGTCGTCGGCCGGGCAGCGGCCTACGCCGGGCCAACCGATCACTACCTCGGTCTCGGCTCGCTTGCCATCGGCGAGCCCGATCTGGCGATCGGCCACCTCGAGCGTGCGATTGCCGCCGCCGACCGGGTCGGTGAGAAGCCGATCCGGGCCAACAGCAGACTGCACATCGGGCGGGCCTTGCTGTTGCGCGACGGCCCCGGTGACCGGGACCGCGCGCTCGAGGCACTGAGCAAAGCCCTCGAGGAGGGGCAGGAACTCGGTATGCGACGACTGGTGGAGCGCACCGTTCGCGACCGGCTCGAAGCACAGGGCGTGGCCGGAGTCGATGCCAACGCCTCGATCGACAGCGTCGCGCTCGCGGTCGCCGACGAACGCCCCGACCTCGGCTCGATTGCCTCGGCTGACGGCCGGGTGTCGATCCTCTTCAGCGACATCAAGAATTCCACGCTGATGACCGAGGCGCTCGGCGACGAGCGCTGGATCGGCGTGCTGCGCGCCCACAACGCGCTCTTCCGCGGACGCCTCGCCGAGTTCAACGGCTACGAGGTCAAAAACCAGGGCGACGGCTTCATGCTGGCCTTCCCCGATCCCGGACTTGCTCTCGGCTGCGCGGTCGCCGTGCAGCGCGATCTCGCCGGCGCGGGCGACGGTCCCGACGGCGTCAAGGTTCGCATGGGCCTGCACGTCGGCGAGGTGATCGAGGAGGAGGGCGACTTCTTCGGCCGCAGCGTCGTGCTCGCGGCGCGGATCGCCGCGCAGGCGCGGGGCGGCGAGATCCTCACCTCCGAAGCGCTGCGCTCGGCTTGCGGTGGCTCTGAGTTCGGCTGGGACGAGGGGCGCGAACTCGAACTGAAGGGGCTCGCGGGCAGCCATCGCGTGTTCGCGGTCAACTGGCGGACCGAGACGACCGGTGCTCTAGCCTGAGAGACGGTGGGATCCGCGATAGACAGCGGGAAGCAGGGGAAGCACGAAATGCCCGCGGGAGCTGAGGCGTGGCGCTTGCCGCTGCTGGCTCTCGGGCTCGCGCTGCTGCTCTCGCTGCAGGCCCCGGCCGGCGCACAGGCCGGTCGTGAGGGCGGCTTCAAGACCCGGCCCGTGCCGATCAACGACGGGCGCCTGTTCGATCTCGGCGTATCCGACTACGACACCGACGGCGTCCCGGAGATCTTCAGCGTCAACCACAAGTTCCTCGGCACCCTGATCGAGGGAGCGCCGGGTAACTACAGGAATCTCATGGGCTCGACCGGGTTCAGCCCGACACCCGCGTTCCCGGGCTTCGAGGACCTCTTGCACCCGCCGAAGATCGGGGCCCCGGGGCTCTACATCTACGCCGAGTCCCGCGCCGGTCAGAACGCGCTCGACCCGGACTCCGACGTGCCGCTCCTGCACATCGTTGCCAACGATGTGCGCGGCATTCCGCTGCTCGCCGAACGGGCTCGCGGCACCGTGCGGCTGCCTTCGCCGAGCGTCCAGGTCGTGCGCAAGAACGGGGCGCAGGTGCAGGTCAGGCGTGCGGGCGGCAGCACGGTGATCGAGTTCACCGTGGCGGAGCAGGGTCACATCGTCCTCCGGGTGCGCAAGGTCGATCTACCGCCGATCGAGTTCGACATCGACCAGCGGCCACTGCTCGCCTCGACCTTCGTCGGGGCTCGTAAGGTGCGCGCGCTCAACTCCGACTTCACGCTGCGGCTGATCGATCGCCACGGCATCGCCTGGAGCGACACCGACTACGACGGGCACACGGACGCCTTCGTGGTGCGGGGTGGCCTCGGTGGAGGGATCGCCGACTTCCCGGATCTGCTTCACGATGAGCTGCTGCGGCCCAACCCGTTGAACGGCCGATTCTCGAACGAGGAGCCCGGCAGCGGCTTGAACAAGGGCGAGTGCCGCTCGCGGCAAGCTGCCTCGGTCGACTACGATCGTGACGGTCGCCTCGATCTCTTCTCCTCCTGCAAGGGTGCCACCCCAAAGCTCTACAGGGCAGTGGGCGGTGGCGACTTCCGCGGGTTCTCCAAGGCGCTGCGCAAGGTCCGGGCGCAGGGTACCTACTACCGCTGGGCCGATCTGGACGGCGACCGCCGGCCCGAGCTGATCGTGGCCGACGACAGCCGGGTCCGGGTCTTCCGCTCCCGCGGGATCAAGCGCTGGCGCCTCGTGCAGCGCATCCGCAGCTTCAATCGCAGCAAGCTGGTCTACGGGATCACCGTCGGTGACTACGACCGCGACGGCGATCCCGACCTGTTCGTCGGTGCCAACAGCGGCAACACGCTCCTGAAGAATCGTCGCGGCCGCCTGCGTGCGGTCGCGCCGCGCCGCGCCGGGCTCCCCCCGCGCGGCTCCGGGGCAGCCTTCGTCGACTACGACAACGACGGCCGCCTCGACCTGCACTCGATGCCCAGCGGGCTCTACCGCCAGAAGGCCAACGGCCGCTTCGCCAGGACCGGCCTGGCTACCGCCAAACGGAGCGCGCTGTGGGGAATCACCAACTGGTTCGACTACGACTCCGACGGCTTTCGCGACAACGTGACGGCGATCCGCACGAGCCCGGACACGCCCCGGGTCCGAACCCGCCTGCGCCAGAACCGGCGGGTCAAGAACCACTGGCTCGAGTTCGACCTGCGCGGCGCTGCGGGCAACCACGAGGCGGTTGGGGCACGCGTCAAGGTGCGCTCCGGCGGGCGCACCCAGACGAGTTGGGTCGGCGACAGCGACACCTCGCGCTACTCCCAGGGCAACTACCGGCTGTACTTCGGTCTCGGAGGCGAGAAGAAGGCGAACAAGGTCGCGGTTCGCTGGCCCAACGGGGCCCGCACGAAGCTGCGCAACGTCGCTGCCGACCGCGTTCTGACGCTCTCCCAGGGTGGCTGACCCGCATCGCCGGCGCTGACGGTTGTCGGTTGCCGGGGCCGAGGGCCGCGGTTAGGCTGGCAGACGATGGGAGAGGGATCGAACGGCGATTCCCGTCCCGGGGGTGGACGGGGTGCTCTGAACAGTGCGGTGCTGGCCGGACTGGCGCTCGCTCTCGCGCTCGCGCTTCCCGCCCTGGCCGTGGCTGCGTTCCCGGGATCACCGGGCGAGAGCCCGCGAATCAATACGCCCAACGATCCCGACTTCGATGCCTGCGAGGGCGACGATGAGGGCGCGGCCGGCGGCTGCACCACCTACTTCGAGGAGGATGCCCGGCTGTTCGGCTTCAGTCCCGACTCGGCCAATCAGATCCCGCTCGTTCCGCACGCGGTGGGAGCGACGACCTACGCGGACTGCAGCCAGCTCGATCAGGCCGGCAAGGACGTCAACACCGCATTGGGCGATCCCCAGTGCGCCCAGATCGCGGGCATTCGCGCCGACAGCGCCTGGAAGTACTCGACCGGGGATCCCGACACGGTGGTGGCGATCCTCGACACGGGCATCCGCTGGCAGGACCGCGAGCTGGTCAACAAGGTGGCGCTCAACGAGGCCGAGCTGCCCGAGCCGCAGACGACCGGGGGAGCGGCCTGCGGCGCCGACGACTGCAACTCCGACGGCGCCTTCGACGTGCGCGACTACGCCGATGATCCGCGCGTGGAGATCGATGCGGGCGACACCGAATCCGATGACATCCTCGACGGCTCCGACCTGATCGCGACCTTCTCCGACTCCACCGACTCCGACGGCAACGGATACGTCGACGACATCGCCGGGTGGGACTTCTTCGACGACGACAACGACCCCTTCGACGCCTCGAGCTGCTGCAGCGCCAGCGGGCATGGCACCGGTAGGGCCCGCGAGGCCGTCGCCGAGACCAACAACGGGCAGGGCTCACCCGGCATCTGCCCCGACTGCCAGGTGCTGCCGCTGCGGATCTGGGACACGTTCGTGACGCCGACCGACTTCTACGCGATGGGTGCGCTCTACGCGACCGAGAACGGCGCCTCGGTGATCGAAGGTGCCGTCGGTGGTCTGACCAACACCCAGTTCGCCCGCAGCGTGTTCGAGCGGGCCGATGCCAGGGGCGTGGCTCTGACTCTCGTCTCCAGCGACATCAACTCGGCCAACCACAACTACCCGACCAATTACAACGAGGCGATCTACGTCGGCGGCTCGCTCTCCGACACGGCCCCGAGCGAGACCTGCACCGGTCCCGGCGGGCTGCCGCTGGTCGGCGACGTCATCCCCCAGCCGCCCGATGAGTTCGCCGACGGCTGTAACGAGCTCCTCGGCCTGCTCCAGGACAACCTCGGGATCAATCCGTTCGTCGGCCAGCCGATCACCACCAGCTTCTTCCGCAACTCCAACCTGACCCAGTACGGCGGCAAGGCCGACATTGTCCTCTCGGGGGCGACCGGCTCAGAAAACACCGGCCAGGCCTCGGGCGCCGCGGGGCTGCTCGCCTCCTTCGGCCGCGAGACCTTCGGCGACGACGCACCGCTGAGCGGTAACGAGATCCGCCAGTTGCTCACCATGACGGCCGAGGACGTCCTCGGGGCCAACACCGGCGTGATCGGGCTGCCGGACAAGGCGAACAAGGGCTGGGACACGCACTTCGGCTACGGCCGGGTCAATCTGGCCGCGGCCATGAAGCGGATCGCCGACGAGCGGATCCCGCCCGAGGCGCAGATCAACGCTCCCGACTGGTTCAGCCCGATCAACATCGATCGCGTCCCGGACTCCGGAGTCACCGTCGAGGCGCTCGCCGCGGCACCACACTCGAGCGCCGGTGTCGGCGCCTGGGAGCTGGAGTACGCCTGCGGCCAGGATGCCGCCGACGCCGACTTCCTGCCGGTCCCCGGCGCCTCCGGCAGCGGACCGGTGGACGGCGCGATCGGCACCCTCTCGAAGTCGCTGCTCGCGGACCTCGCCGACAACTGCGACGGCAGCGTCGCCAACGATGCCGGTCGACCGGCCGGCGCCGCCAGCGAGGTGCCCTGGCCGGCCGACCCGTTCCCCGAGCCCGATCCCGAGCGCCACGCATTCCAGATCCGCTTCACCGTGCACGAGGCCGGCGACGCGGCCAACATCGGCCGTTACCGCAAGACTCTGTTCGCCTACAACGACGATGGCAACCTCGCCGGCTGGCCGAAGCCGGTCGGCAGCGGCTCCGACGCCGAGCGGGGGATCACCGGCTCCGGGGGCGAGACCTCGACCCGCCTCTTCGACATTGACGGCGACAACGCGCTCGACGTGTTGATGGCGACCTCGAGCGGCGAGCTCTACGCGCTCGACTCCAAGGGGGAGCCGCTGCAGGGCTTCAACGGAGGCGAGCCGGTCCTGGCCGAGCCCTATGCGGCCGCTAATGCCCATCCACCGCCGACGGGGATTGCCAAGCCGCGCGAGTCCTTCCGGATTCCCGCGATCGGCGACATCGACGGCGACCGGACGCAGGAGATTGTCCTCACGGGTGGCGAGCACGTCTACGCGTTCGAGTTGAACGGCAGCCCCGTCGCCGGCTTTCCGGTCGGCATCGACCGGGCGCTCTCGGAGCCCTGCAAGACGGGAGTGGCAAAGCCCTGCTTCGACGCCGCCGACCGGGCGATCACCTCCGACAACCACATCAAGCGCGGGATCTTCGGCTCGCCGGCGCTGGCCGATCTCGACGACGACGGCAGACTCGACATCGTCACCGGCGCCATGGATCAGCACCTCTATGCCTTCGACGGCGACGGCGACGCGCTGCCCGGCTTTCCGACCAAGCTCGAGAGCGAGGAGGCCGCCGGCGCTGAGATCGTCAACTCTCCGGTGATCGCCCAGCTCGACGGCGAGGGTCCGCCCGAGGTCGTGATCGCGACCAACGAGGTGATCCCCGGCAACCCCCAGTTCCCGACCTCGATCTTCGACCTGATCAACGCGGCGCTGCAGTCCTCGACCGGCTCCAACCCCGTCTACGCGGTTCACGGCGACGGCTCTCCGGTTGCCGGCTGGCCGGCAGAGGTCGGCGTCGCGGCCGGCGACCTGCTGCCGCTCGTGCTGCCCGGGCACGACGCCGCGGTTCTCGACTCCGACGGCAACGGCAGCGACGAGGTCAGTATCTCCGCCGGCACCTCGCTGGCGGCGGGTGGGGGTGTGCGGCTGGTCGGCGGTGACGCATCGACGGTCGTCTCCTACGAGAGCGTCGCCGGCAATCTGACTGATGCCGGACCGGTGCTCAATCTCGCCGACTACTCCTCGATCGGCGACATCATGGGACTCGGCCGGCCGGCGGTGATCAAGGGCGGGCTCACGTTGAACGGCGCAGTTAACCTGCTCGCCGTCAACCAGAACCTGCCCTTCAACCATGCCGTTCAGGCCTGGGATCCGACCACCGGAACGGCGTTGCCGGGCTACCCGCGGGCAACCGACGATTTCCAGCTCGTCTCGCAGCCCTCGATTGCCCGGGTCGGCGGCTCAGGTCCCGGTCGCCAGGCGCTCTACGGCACCGGTCTGTACCAGCTCCACGCCTACGGCCCGGGGGGCCAGGAGCCCGCCGGCTGGCCCAAGTTCACGGGCGGCTGGACGCAGGCAACGGCGTCGGTCGGCGACATCGACGGCGACGGCAACCTCGACGTCAGCGCGCTCACCCGCGAGGGCTGGTCGTTCGCCTGGGATACCGGGGTGGACGCCTGTGAGGGCTCCAACGAGGAGTGGTGGACCTTCCACCACGACGAGTTCGGTAGCGGCAACTACGGCACGGACTCACGGCCGCCGGGCAGCGCCGCGGATCTCGCCGCGGCGCTGGATTCCGGCGACAGCAGCGTCGACCTGGGCTGGACCGCGCCCGGCGATGACTGGCTCTGCGACGATCCCTCGAGGGTCGAGATCCGCCTCTCGCCCGATCCGATCGAGGAGCCCTCCGACGGCAGCCGGCTCGAGAGCAGGGCTGCCGGTGCCGGGGGCAGCGACGAGGCCCGCACGCTGACCGCCGCCGAGATCGGCGCCAACCGCTACGCGGCGGTGCTCTACCGCGACGATGCCGGCAACTGGGGGCGACCGGTCTCGATCAAGCTGCCGCGACCGACGACGCCACCATCCGGTCCCTGCGCGATCCGCATCAACGGCACCCCAGCCGCCGATCTGTTGCGGGGCACCGGCCTGAGCGAGAAGCTCCGAGGCCGTGGCGGCGACGACCGGATCCGCGCCGGTGGCGGGGACGACTGCGTGTTCGGCAACGACGGTGACGACGACGCCCGCGGCCAGGGCGGCAACGACCGCGTCAAGGGCCAGGCGGGGGCCGACGTCCTTCGTGGCGGGGCCGGCGAGGACCGCATCAGCGGCAATCGCGGCGAAGACCGGGTGCTGGGCGGCGGCGGCAACGACACCCTCCGGGGCGGCCAGGCTCCGGACGAGATCCGCGCCGGCTCCGGCAACGACACCGTCAACGTCCGCGGCGGGGGCATGGACACCGTCAACTGCGGCAAGGGCCGCGACAAGGTCAAGGCCGGGCGGCGCGACCGGGTTCGGGGTAACTGCGAGAAGGTCAGCCTCAAATAGGTCCAGCCCCTACGATGCGGCCCCGATGCCGCGCAGCTGGACATACTCGATGGTGATCCTGATCGCCTGTCTGATCGCCTCGATGGTGATCGCCCTGATCAAGCTCTGAGCGATCCGGCCGGGCCCGCACCGCCGGAATGCGCAAGTCGTACCCGGCACCCCTGCCATGATCACCTCGATGTTGTCGCCGAGCGAGGCCGGGTTTCCCCGGCGACTCCGTGTCGAGCACGCCGACGGCCGTGGCACGACCGTGCATCTGGCTCGGTATCTGCGCGAGCGGACCGTTGCCCGGATCGTCGCGATGCAGCCGCCCGCGACCCTGCTCCAGTGGTGCCGGGCAGAGGCGGTCAGCGATGCGCTCGTCGGCGGCTTCTTCATTCGCTCGGCGGGAGTCCCGCTCGGCGAGTTGCGGGTCGGGGGCATCGCCCACCCGTCAGAGCCCTTCGTCGAGCCGTGGGACCGGGTCCGCGCCTGCCTGCACATCGACGCGCCGGCGATCGGGTGTCTGTCGCGTAGGAATCTCCCGGCAGTGCCGGCCGGCGACCTGCTCCAGGCGGGGCCGATGCTGGTCGCCGACGGCGTCAGCCTGATCGAGCCCGGCTCAGATCCCGAGGGCTTCTCGGCGGGCGCGGTCCAGTTCGACTCCGACATCACCGCCGGTCGCCACCCGCGGGCGGCGCTTGGAGTGACGCCCACGGAGTTGATCGCGGTCGTCTGTGACGGTCGCAGCGAGGAGGACGCCGGAATGTCCCTCGGCGAGTTCGCCACGACGATGGCCGGGCTCGGCGCCGAGCAGGCGATCAACCTCGACGGCGGCGGCTCGGCCTCACTCGTCGTCGGCGGCGAGCTCGTCTGCGTGCCGCGCGAAGAGCACGGCTACGCGCTGAGGGGCGGGCGGCCGATCTCGACCGCGATCACCTTCAGTCGCGCCTGAGCAGCGCCCGTTGCAGCCTGGTTAGGAGCCCACGCTAACCTCGGTGTGGATGTACAACAGCCCTATCAAGCTCCTGATGGGGTTCTACTTCTCCCCCCGCGGCGGCTCGGCCCATGCCTGCCGCGCGATTGCGTCCGAGCTCGGGGACCACGGATTCGAGGTCAAGCTCGTCGCCGGATCGCGCACCGACCTCGGCTCACACGCCGACGCGGGGCACTTCTTTGACGGCGCGGATCTACGCGCCGTCGACTTCACCTCCTCGCTGCGCGCCGACGTCCCGCCGGCCCATGATCCTGGGCCCGGCCATGCTCCGATCCACGCCTCCTACGAGGATCGCGCGGGTGCCGAGGACCCCGTCTTCGCGGCTCTCGACGACGTCGCCTTCGAGCTTCAGGTCGGTGCCTGGCAGCGCGAACTGGCCGCCGCGGGGATCGCCGACGCCGAGCTTCTGTACCTGCATCATCTGACCCCGCTGAACGAAGCGGCCGTGCGCTCCTGCCCCGAGCTTCCCGTGCTCGGCCACATCCATGGTTCCGAGCTGTTGATGCTCGAGCGGATTGCGGCGGGGCCGCCATCGGGCTGGCGCTACGCCGAGCGCTGGGTCGAGCGCCTGTGCGGATGGGCTGCCGGCTGTTCGCGGATCATCGTCAACAGCCCCGAGGGGCGAAAGCGCGCGGCCCGCCTGCTCGACCTCGACCCGGAGCGGTTCATCCTCGTTCCCAACGGCTTCGACTCAGGCTTCGAGCCACGCGAGATCGACCGGCGCAAACTCTGGACCCGGCACCTCGTGGAGGAGCCACAGGGATGGAGTCCCGGAGGCAGCCCCGGAAGCGTCGGCTATACGTCCGAGCAGCTCGCCCCGCTGGACGGAACGACGCTGCTCTACAGCGGCCGCTTCACCGAGGTCAAGCGGTTGACTCTGCTGATCGAGGCCTACGCCGCCGCACGCCCGCGATTTGCGACCCCCACCGCGCTGGTCCTGCTCGGCGGCTTCCCCGGGGAGTGGGAGGGAGCGCACCCGTCCGAGACGATCGCCCGGCTCGGGCTCGACGATGTCTTCCTCGCCGGCTGGCACGATCAGCGCGAGCTACCCGATTTCCTCGCCGCGAGCGATCTCATGGTCCTCGCGTCGGTCCGCGAGCAGTTCGGTCAGGTCCTCGTCGAGGCGATGGCCTGCGGCGTCCCTTCCGTCGCGGTCGCCCGTGGCGGCCCCGCGACGATCGTCGAGCCCGGCAAGACCGGCTGGCTGGTCGAGCCCGACGACGCCGCCGCGCTAAGCGGGGTCATGCTCGAGGCGGTCAACGACCCGAGCCGCCGCAAGGAGTACGGTGCCGCCGCCCGCGCCGAAGCACTACGCCGCTACACTTGGTCGGCGATCGGAGCCGCACTGGCCGGCGAGCTCCACGAGATCGAAGCGACCGCCGGACTCGTGCCCGCAACTCAGGGCTTAGAGTCGGGAGCAGGCGTGATGGCGCGCCAGGGCGCCGCGCAGGTCGAGTAGTCCCGCGCCGTAACGTGCCCGGTTGGCGGCGCTGCCGCTGACGGGGCGGGCCGTGCATTCGATCCAGGTCTCGAGCTCGGCGGGGGAGGGGGCGTGCCCGAGGCGGCGCTTGAGGACACCCGAGGAGAGCACCAGTCCGGCGGTCGCGCTCACGTGCGGAGCGGCCATCGAGGTGCCCTCGTAGTGCGGGTAGCCGAAGCGGCGGAAGTTGCGGGCGGGCGCGCCGCGGAGCGTCAGCTGCACGATGCCGGGACCGGCAGCTCTCGGATTGCAGTCCGGGCCGGCCCCCGCGCGGTCGGGCCCTCCGCCGGGGGCCGTGATGTCGGTGCCGTCGCCGCTGTTGGTGAAGCGGGAGAGGCAACCGCGGATGGTTGAGGAGGCGACGCCCAGCGACACGGCACCCGGCATCTGCGAGCGGTCCTCGTGGGAGTTGCCGGTGGCGGCGACGACCAGGCTGCCGGCACGCTGCGCCTTGCGCACGGCCCCGCAGACCGAGCGTAGGCCCTTGCAGTCGGGGAAACCCGTGCCGAACTCGAGGCTCAGGTTGATCACACTCGCGCCGCGGCGCGCGGCGAAGCGAATGCCGCGGGCGACGTCGCGCGCGGACCCGGAGCCGCTGGAGTCGAGTACCCGTACCGGCATCAGCCGCAGTCCGTCGGCCAGTCCTGTGACCGCGCGGCGGTTGTCGGTCTGCTCGATGATGGTCGAGGCCACGTGCGTCCCGTGACCGTTGCGATCAAGGGCGGTCCGATCGCCGGCGACGAAGTCGTGACCGGCGACGAAGGCGCCGGCCGCCAGGTCCGGGCTGCGGCGGAAGCGCTTGCCCTTGTTCCGGTAAGCGATCCCGGTATCGACGACCGCGATGATCGGCCCGCGCCGGCCGCTGCGGTACCGGCCACCTGGGTTGCCGAGCTTGCGCAGGCGCTTCCAGGCCGAGACCGCGTCCACACCGCAGGGAGCCTGGGCGCTGCATGGGGTTCCCTCCGGGGGCGGGGAGAGGAAGTTCCACTGATCCTCGACCCAGCCGCCCCTGGTCTTCGAGCGACCGCGATCATTGGGCAATCCGCTCGCGATCGCGATCGCGTTGGGCTCGGCCCAGCGCACCTCCGGGTCGGAGCGCAGCCGGCGCAGCTCGGCCTTCAGGCCGGTGCCGGCGGGAACCGTGAGGAGAGTCTCGCCCGGCTCCCCGCGGTAGCGGACGATCAGTTCCCCGGCGACGACGTCGCGACCGGGAGCGATCTCGATCGCGTCCGGGCCGGCGGGGTCGCCGGCAGCGGGACTGGCGCCCGGCGCGGAAGCGGGGGCCACGGTTGCGCACAAAGAGATGGCAGCCGCAAGCGCCGCGGCGCTCGCGCCGCGGCGCCCTCGCCTGCTGATCGGTCGCTTGGGTTCGGTGCTCATCTCAACTATCAACACGTCCGGGCTCCCCGAGTTGCAAGCCGTGCCTGTGAGCCCTGGATACTTCCCCTATGGCAGCAGCCGACGCGCATCCAGGCTTCAGTTCCGCCGACGAGGCGATGATGCGGCGCGCGCTGGCCGTCGCCGCGTTGACCGCCGACGCCGGCGAGGTCCCGATCGGCGCCGTCATCAGCAGGGGGGAGGAGGTGCTCGCCGCGGCCGCCAACGAACGCGAGGGTCGCCCCGACCCCACCGCCCACGCCGAACTGCTCGTGATCCGGGAGGCGGCGAGGACGCTCGGTGGCTGGCGTCTGCCGGAGACGACGCTCTATGTGACGCTCGAGCCCTGCGCCATGTGTGCGGGGGCGATCGTGCTGGCCCGGATTCCCAGGGTCGTCTACGCAGCGGCAGATCCGAAGGCGGGAGCCGCCGGCTCGGTGCTCGACGTGCTCGCCGAGCCGCAGCTCAATCACAGGCCGATGGTGGAAGGTGGCCTGCTGGCCGACGAGGCGGGGGAGATGCTGCGGGAGTTCTTCCGGCGCCGGCGCTGAGCCACGCGCGGTCGTAGCCGGGGCATGGTTGTCTTGTGGCCGGGTTACAGGGTGCTGTCGGCTGCGAGGTGACGACCGTGCTCGGTGACCGCCGGGAGCAGGACGAAGACCGAGGTGCCGACGCCCGGGCGGCTGTTGATCCGCGTGTCGCCGCCCGCCGCCTTGGCGATCGCTTCGACGCTGGCGAGGCCGAGTCCGCTGCCGCCCGCCTCGCGCCGGGTGGTGAAGAACGGCTCGCGGGCACGGCGCAGGGTCTCAGCGTCCATGCCGACGCCGGTGTCGGTGACCTCGAGGCCGACGTACCAGCCGGGGCGCAGATCGGGGTCGTCGTTGCCGATCGCCGTCATCCCGGTGCCGATCAGCAGACAGCCACCGCCCGGCGTCATCGCATCGCGCGCGTTGGTCGCCAGGTTGACGATCAGCTGTGTGACCTGGCCAGGGGCGAGCAGGACCCTGGGAAGGTTGGAGGCGATCTCGGTCCGGAGCGAGACCTGGGTGCCGATCGTACGCCGCAGGAGCAGGACGGCTTCCTCGGTGGCCTCATTCAGGTCGGTCACTGTGCGCTCCGCGCGGCGCTCGCCGGCGTGGCTGAGCAGCTGCTGAGTCAGGCCCGCGCCCCTCTGGGCGGCTGCCCGGATCTCGGTTGCGCGCTGCCTTAGCTCAGGCCTGGGGAGCTGTTGCTCGAGCTCGTGCGAGCAGGCCAGGATCACGGCGAGCAGATTGTTGAAGTCATGGGCGATGCCGGCAGTGAGCCTGCCGATCGCCTCGAGGCCGGGATCACCGATCGGCCGCGGCGGTGAGGGTGTCTCGGGCCCGCTGACTCGGAATGCGGCGTCGGTCTCGATCTGGCTGGCGATCTCGCTCTCGCCGAGGGCCCGGAACATCTTGGAATCCGGATCTCCGGCCCGGATGATCCGGTGCGTGTTCGTAGTTGGCTCCATGGCGGCTGTGGGCCACGCCGACAGCAAGAGCGTCTCCCGGCGCAGACCCTGGTCCCCCTCTTCGCCGTGCGTAGCGTCAGCCCTTCCCAGGGGACGGTCCGGCATTGTGCATCTGGCGCTGCGCGACCCGCACCCCGGCCTCCCAGCCGGGTGCCCGGCCGCCGTCCGGCGGTCGTATTGCTCCGGCGTCCAGTCCGCTGCGCGCGACCAGCCAGGCGATGATCGCGTTCGAGTTCCACATCTCGCCGGCGGAGAGCTCGTCCCGGCCCCAGACGGGCGTCGGCACCTGTGGCACCAGATCGAGCAGGCGCCGCGCGCACTCGGCTTCCTCAGTCAGGCGCTGCGGACCGGCGGCGGCCTCAGCGAGATCCGGGATCCGGCCGTCCCGCCAGCGGCGGATCTCGTAGCGGAAGATCCGGAAGCGCCCCGCCCAGGCAGCGCCGACCGCGCCCTCGGCCACGACGCCGCGTCCCCGGCCGTGGCGATCAGCTACCGGAGCCTGTTCGATCACGAACCTACCCTCGGGCACCTGAACCTCCAGTGCGGAGTGGTAGATGTCTGCGGTGACACGGCGCTCGCACCTCGCGCTCAACGCCTCGAATACGCGGCCGTTGAATCTCACGAAGTGGCCACCGGCGCCGAGCGGCAGCCAGTAGAGGTCGACTGCCGCCGGCCCGGAGTACTCGCCCGCCCCCGGGTCCCGATCGAGTTCGACGGCGGCGAGACGCTCGGCGCGGCTCTTGATCCCGAGCAGCATCCGTCGCTCCATCACGAGCGAGCCGGGTTCCATGGGCAGCATTCCGATGCGGGCAGCGATCGTCGGCAGGCGAAAACGGTTCCGGCTGATCAGGCGCGTCCTGCCTGCGCGCTCATCGAGAACGAAGGTCCAGACCCAGTTGCCGTCCTGCGAGCGCCAGGACAGGGCCTGCTCAGGCTCGACCCGCTCGACCCGCATCGTGTTGGACCCGAACTCGATCACCTCGCCGACCTCGGGATGCTGGAACTCCGGCAGGACGCGGTCGACGCTGTGCATGTTGAGTCCGAGCAGGTTCTCGATCCAGTCGTAGGTGTAGGCGCCGCCGCGCGGGGCGGGCCCGAGCTGAGCGAGCCAGGGCCAGACGGCGCTCGCCGGCGCGTCGATCCCGATCGCGCGGGTCGAGACGCCGTCGGCATCCTCGAGCAACTCGCCGCCCGGCAGATGGGCAGCGGCCTCCTTGGCGGTGGCACCCCAGGTGAGGATCGGCTGCCGGAGCCGCGCGTATGCCGCGGTGCCCGCCGCGCGATTCCGAGTGCGATTGGGCCTGATCGCATGAGACGAGTCTGCCACCGCTGCCCGGCCCTCGCTCAACGGAGAGGGTGGGATTCGAACCCACGAGGCAGTTTCCACCGCCCACACGATTTCCAATCGTGCACCTTAAGCCACTCGGTCACCCCTCCAGGTGATCAGAGCAAGAGAAGATAACGCCGCGGAGCCGCCCGGCGGGCTCCGAGCCTGAGTCACGCAGGGGTGGCGAGTGGGCGCCGACCGGCGCCGACCGTTCCGCACCAGATGGCGAACACGGCGACGGCGATGAGCACGCCGAGCCAGTGGATCCCGATCAGGACGGCAATGCCGCTCGGGATTCCGGCCAGCGCTGCTCCGAGCAGGGTGATCGCGGCCGGCAGTCCGAGCAGTCGCGCGGTGACGAATGCGCAGGCGAACCAGGCGCCTGGACCGGAGAGCCAGCCCCAATCCTCAAAGAACGAGCGCGGCAGGGCGAGGGCCAGCACGAGCGAGACCGCGACCACCAGGCCAGTCTGCACGAGGGCGGCGCGGATTGCGACGGAGCGATCCATGCCGCGGATTATCGCGTGCCATAACCTCGGGCCCGGGTTTCGATTGACCACTAGCGGGAAGGAAGATCACGAGATGGCCGGCAACGAACGCATATGGAACGTCTACCTGGCGGGTGAGATCCACTCCGACTGGCGGGACCGGATCGCCGCCGGCGTGGCCGAGCACGGTCTGCCGGTCGAGTTGACGAACCCCGTCACCGACCATCCCGCCAGCGACGATTGCGGCGTCGAGATCCTCGGCGCTGAGGACGACAAGTTCTGGCACGACCACAAGGGCGCGGGCGTCAACGCGGTCCGCACCCAGACCCTGCTCGCCGATGCTGACATCGTCGTCGTGCGCTTCGGAGAGAAGTACAAGCAGTGGAACGCGGCCTTCGACGCCGGCCAGGCCGCGGCGATGGGCACCCCCCTGATCACCCTGCATCCCCCCGAGCACGATCACGCGCTCAAGGAGATCAACCGCGCCGCGCTCGCCACCTGCCGTGAGCCCGAGCAGGTCGTCGCGATCCTCCGCTACGCGATCGAGGGTCGGCTTTAGCGGTAGGTCACTCGATCCCGGCGTGGCGCACCCGGTGCCACTCGGAGACCACGTAGTCGCGGACCCGCTCGCCCTCTGGGCGGGCAAAGCTCAGATTCTCGACATCGACGGCGTGACCCTCGACCCGCTGGAGGCGCAGGACGTCGTCGCCGTCCTCGAAGCGGGGGATCCAGGCAGCGAAGCCGAAGCCGAGCGCCTCGAGCGTCGCAACCGCGCCGGCGGCGGCTGGGTCAGATAGAGGTAGATCGAGGTGGACGGCGCCAAGGTCGAATGGGTCCAGCGCCTCGAGCTCGTCGGCGACCAGCCGGCCGAGGTCCGCGCCCACCATGCTGACGTGTAGCGAGCCCACCCCCAGCATCGGTCGCACTGACGTTGAGACGCGGCTCTCGGAGCCGGGCTCCGGATCGTCGTCCCCGACCTCAATCCGTCGCTCGATCCCGAGGTTCTCGGCGAGAGCCGCGATGAACTCCGCGTGTCGCTCGGGCACGTAGAGCTGCTCGGCGATGGGGTGGAGCGGGGCGAACATCGCAAGCAGGGTTCGCCGTCCCTGATTGACGTTGTCGAAGCCGGCCATCTGGACTGAGGCCGGTGAGCCGCCGATCAGCAGACCGACCTCGGAGGCGCCGAGGCGCAGGGACTCGCGCTGACTGGAGGTATGGTTGGTGACGGCCTCCAGCCAGTAGCCCGTGATGCCGCGCTCGGCGGCGACCTTCTTACGCAGTGCGGCCAGGCGCGTGGCGATCCCGTGGCCACGAAAACGCGGATCGACGAGCATGCGGCCGGCCTCCGGCACGGCGTCGCCGGCCCGCTCGACGAAGATCGCCGAGTGACCGATGACCGAGCCGTCGGGCAGGGCGGCGACCACGGAGGTCATCAGGCCATCGCGCAAAGCGTCGGCGATGTGCTCGGGCTCATAGAGGATCGGGTCCTTATAGGAGTAGCCGTAGCAGCGGTAGACGCAACGGACCAGCTCGGCGGCATCGACGGCCTCCATGGGCCGGACCTCGACCTGCGCGGCGTCCTCGTCGGAGGCACGTTCACCGTCGGCGTCGAGCTGCGGCTCCGCGAGTTCGGCGTCGACCGGCTCGAGATGCACGGCGACCCGGGCCAGGTTGCCCTCACGTCCATGGGCGCCGAGGTGGAGCTCGTCGACGAGGCCCTCTGCCGCGAGCTCACTCGAGCGGGCCTGCCGGGTCTCCATCTCCGAGACCGGCATCCCCAGGTCGCTGATCTCGACCTCGAGCTTGCCGCTGCGCCGCAGCCCGCGCAGCTCGACCTTCGCCCGCTCCGGGTGCTGGCGCTCAGCGGCCTCGCGGACCAACTCCTCAACTACGGCGCGAAGTCCGTCGCAGCAGTCGGCACCGGCACCGGCCAGTTCCGCCAGGGAGACGATCGCCGAGCCGGCGACGGCCTCACCGCGCGTTCCGCGTAGAGTCAGCTCGAGCTCCGGCTCGGGCTGCCCGTCGCAATCGTTGCTCTCTTTCCCCGCGGTGCTCAGAGCCCGGATCCTACGCTTGGGCCCGACATCCGGCGCGCGCGACCGGCCCCAGCGCGAACTCCGCCGATCAGCCGCTACCCTTCGCGCCCGCGCTGATGCGCCTCTGGAGGGGTGGCAGAGCGGTTGAATGCGGCAGTCTCGAAAACTGTTTTGCGTCTTAATGGCGTAACGAGGGTTCGAATCCCTCCCCCTCCGTCGCCGAAGCCGCTCTGTCGGCTCGGATACGCCGGCGCTTTGCTGCGGATAGCCGACCGTATGGGTCAGCAGAACGGGTCAGAGTTCGCCGGTCAGCGGGATTCTGGCCGCCGGACGACGGTCACGCGCGCGTCAAGGCCGAGGACGCTCGCGCGCCTGGAGCTGAAGATCCTGGTCGAGGAGACCGTGCGAGCCGGCCGGCGGGGTTTTCGCGCGGTGGAGTCTGAGCTTTTGATGTGCTAAAAACGGGGCGTGATGGCCAAATCTGACGACAACGGGGCGAACGCGACGAGCATCAAAGACCAGCTCGTGAGTCGTCGTCGGCTGCTCGCCGGGAGCCTTGCCGCGGCACCGGCACTCGCGCTGCTGCACGAGACCGTTCCCCACCAGGGCTTGCACAACGCCCTCGGTCTCGGCCATCAGCATCCCGCCGCCGCTGCTGCTGCCGACGCCGGGGTCAAAGCATCGGGGGGCGCGGCCCACGCCGCACACGCGAACGGGCTCGGCACGGGCGGCGCGACATTCCGGGCGGGGGAGACGGTGGACCACGCCGCCAACGGCTTCGACCCGACCGACGTTCTCCGTGACTTCGACTACGGCCGCACCACGCGGATGGCCAACGGCCGCACGCTGCGCGAGTGGACCCTGGTCGCCGCCGACAAGGAGATCGAGATCGCGCCCGGGATCACGTTCCCGGCCTGGACCTACAACGGGCGCGTTCCCGGACCGACTCTGCGCTGCACCGAGGGCGATCGCCTGCGGATCCGTTTCGTCAACGGATCCGCGCATCCACACACCGTGCATTTCCACGGGCTGCACCCGGCCTCGATGGATGGCATCCCCGGGGTCGGGGCGGGAATCATCGCGTCCGGCGACTCCACGGTCTACGAGTTCGACGCCGAGCCGTTCGGGCTGCACCTCTACCACTGCCACGTCTCCCCCCTGGCTGAGCACATCGCCCGCGGCATGTACGGGGCCTTCATCGTCGATCCCAAGCAGGGGCGGCCCGAGGCGGACGAGATGGTGATGGTCCAGAACGGCTGGAACACGACCTTCGACGGGGAGGGCAACCAGCTCTACGCGGTCAACGCGATTCCCTTCGCCTATATGGAGGAGCCGATCAAGGTCAAGCGCGACGAGCTCCTCCGGATCTACCTGGTCAACGCGCTCGAGTACGACCCGGTCAACTCCTTCCACATGCACGCCAACTTCTTCGACTACTACCCGACCGGCACCCGGCTGCAGTCGAGCGAGTTCACCGACACGATCATCCAGGGCCAGGGGCAGCGGGGGATCCTCGAGATGCGCTTCCCCTACCCGGGCCTCTATATGTTCCACGCCCACAAGACCGAGTTCGCCGACCTCGGCTGGATGGGCTTCTTCGAGGTCGACTGATGGAGGCCCGGACCGAAACCAAGCCGCGGCTCGCCGAGGGCCCGCTGGCTTCACTGCCCGCCTGGAGCCTGGCCGCGGGGGCCGGCGCGGTGATCGCGGCAGTGCTGGTGGTCCTCGCGCTCCTCGGCGGCGACAGCCTGCCCGAGCGGCTCGGTCCTCCGATCGAGGAGGTCGCGGTCGAGCGCACCGAGCTTTCCCCGAACGAAATCGCGCTCAGCCTGCGCAACACCGGACCCGACGCGGTCAGCATCGAGCAGGCGTTCGTCAACGACGCCTACGTGGACCTCACCGGCGGCGAGCAGGCGATCGGCCGGCTCGGCACCGAGACCGTGACGCTCTCCTACCCCTGGCAGGAGGGCCAGCCCTACCTGGTCACGTTCCTGACCTCCACCGGCGCGGTGATCGAGCACGAGATCCCGATCGCGGTACAGACGCCGAGCACCGACGGCGACCTGTTCGCGCTAATGGCGCTGCTCGGGGTCTACGTCGGTGTGATCCCGGTCGGCCTGGGCATGCTCCTGCTGCCGGCGATGCGGCGGGCCCGGCCAGGCTGGATCCGCATCCTGATGGCGGTCACCCTGGGTCTGCTCGCCTTCCTGGCCGTGGATGCCTCGCTCTCGGCCCTCGATCTTGCGGCGGGCTCCAGCGGGGCCTTCGGCGGCGCTGAGCTGCTTGTGCTGGGAGCGGGGCTCTCCTATCTGCTGCTCACCGCGATCGGGCGCCGGCTCAGCGACCGTCGAGCCAGAGCGGCGGCCAACGGCGACGTCGTCGCGGGCAGCGGCGCCGGTCTTTCGCTGATGATCGCCCTCGGCATCGGCCTGCACAACATGGGTGAGGGCCTCGCAATTGGCTCCGCCTACGCGATCGGCGAGCTGGCGCTGGGCGCCTTCCTCGTCGTCGGCTTCGCGATCCACAACACTACCGAGGGCTTCGCGATCGTCGCGCCGATGGCCCGCGAACCGGCCCCGCTCCGCCGGCTTGCGCTGCTTGGCGTGATCGCCGGGGCCCCGGCGATCCTCGGTGCCGTGATCGGCGCCTCGATCAACAACGCGGAACTCTCGGTGCTCCTCCTCGGTGTCGGTGTCGGCGCGATCATTCAGGTGATCGGGCAGATCGCTCCCTCCGTCCGCGATGGCAACGGTCGCCTGCTCGATGCCGCCAGCGCCTCGGCGATCGCCTTCGGGATCGCGGCCTTCTACCTGACCGGTCTGCTGGTCTCGGTCTGATCATGGGCAGCCCGCAGCTCAAGCCGGAGCGCCGCCACGGCTCCACGGAGGCGATCGAGGACTATGCGAAGGCGATCTACAGCTTGCAGCAGCGCGTCAAAGGGGACGCGGTGAGCACCGGTGCGATCGCCGACCGGCTCGCGGTCTCGCCGGGGGCCGTGACGACGATGCTCAAGCGCATGGCCGAGATGGGCCTGGCCGAGCATCGCCTCTACCACGGTGTGACGCTGACTCCGGCTGGGGAGAAGGTCGCGCTCGAGGTGATGCGGCACCATCGCCTGATCGAGTCCTACCTCGCGCAGGCGCTGGGCATGTCCTGGGACAAGGTGCACGCCGAGGCGGAGGTGCTGGAGCACTACATCTCCGAGGATCTCGAGGAGCTGATGGCGACCGCGCTCGACAATCCGAGCCATGACCCGCACGGCGACCCGATTCCCGACCGCCAGCTGGAGATCGCCGAGGAGCCGGGCGGCGCTGCCCTGGCCGAGCTGGATCCCGGCGAGGGCGGCCGCTTTGCCAGGGTCTCCGACTCCGACCCCGAGATGCTCCGCTACCTGGCCGAGCGCGAGATCTTCCCCGGCGCCGAGTTGCAGGTCAGCGCGAAGGAGCCCTTCGGTGGCCCGCTGACGATCGAGTGCGGCGGGGTCAGCCACGTGTTCGGCGGGGAGCTCGTGCAACGGATGCGGATCTCCCGGGACTGAGCCGGAGCCGGCGAGCCGGGCATAGCGGCCAGCTAATCTGGGAGGCGAGCCGAAGGGAGGTCGGTTGCAACCAACCATGAGTTCTCCCTCCTACTTCGGACCCGACTCGATGCTCCGCCGCGTGCAGGGGGAGCGGATGGTGATGATCAGCGGCCCGCGGGCGTTGATGATGCAGGCCGCCCACCCGCTGGCTGTCGAAGGACTGCTCGCTCACACCACAGGCCTCGACGAGCCCTACGAGCGCCTCGAGCGCACGGCCCAGGTGATGGAGGCGATCGGTTTCGGCTCGCGCGAGGAGGCCGACCGGATGACCCGCCGGGTGCGAGCCATGCACAAGCGGGTCAGTGGCACGCTCGGTGAGGCCGCCGGGCCCTTCCCGGCCGGCACCCCGTATGCGGCCGACGACCCGGAGCTGCTGCTCTGGATCCTCTTCAGCCTCGTCGATTCCGGGATCGTCGTCTACGAGCGCTTCGTCAGCTCGCTCAGCCGTGAGGAGAAGGAGGCCTACTGGGCCGACTTCCGCATCGTCGGGCGGCTCTTCGGTCTCGAGGACGACGAGATGCCGGCCGACCTCGCCGAGCTCGACGACTATCGTGAGCTGATGTATGCGAGCGGGCGTCTCCACGTGACCGACTGGGCGCGCACCAGGGCCCGCGAGATCGTCTTCCAGCCGCCCGTCCCGGCCCGCCTCCGTCCCCTGGTCGAGGTCGTCAACTACATCACCGTCGCCCTCCTGCCCGAGCAGATCCGCACCCAGTACGACTTCGCCCCGTTGCCACCGGCACCGATCCGCGGGCTGCATGTCGCGGCCGGCGCCGAGTACATGAAGCGTTTCGTGCTGCCGCTGCTGCCCGCGGGCGTCCGCCGGATTCCCGCCGCGCGAGTGGCCTGATGTCAGTCGGCGAGACGGAAGAGGTTCCAGCGGACGAAGCCGCCGAGACGGACCCGTCGGAAGAGCGCAGCGACGCACCCCAGATTCGCACGGGCCGCATCGGCCGCACCGCCGGCGTCGGCGGGCTCGTGGCCGGCCAGGGCATCCGCTGGGCCGGGACCCGGATCGCCAACCTGGGCCGCGACGAGCAGCGCAGTCAGCAGAAGACCGACGAGCGGGTCGCCGCGATCGCCACCCAGCTCGCCCGCCAGCTCGGGCAGATGAAGGGCGCCGCGATGAAGATCGGTCAGGTGCTCTCGACCATCGAGCTGCCCGGCCTCAGCGAGGAGGGCCAGGAGCAGTTTCAGGTCGCGCTGGCTGAGCTCCGCGACAACGCCCCCAAGTTCGGCTTCGACGACATCCGCAAGGTGATCACGGACGACCTGGGCGGTGATGTCAGCGACCACTTCGCCGAGTTCGAGGAAGAGGCCTTCGCCGCCGCCTCGATTGGCCAGGTGCACCGCGCCCGCACTCACGAGGGCGACGATGTGGCGGTCAAGGTCCAGTACCCCGGCGTGGCGGAGGCGGTCGAAGTGGACCTCCGCAACCTGCACCTGTTGCTGCGGCTGGTCAAGCGGATGGCGCCCGGGCTCGATGCCAAAGCGGTGGGCAACGAGATCCGCGAGCGCATCGTCGAGGAGCTCGACTACGAGCTCGAGGCGCAGAATCACCGCACTCTCGAGCGCCTCTTCCGCGGACATCCCACGGCAGTCGTGCCCCACGTCCACACCGCCCTCAGCTCGCGGCGGGTGCTGGTCACCGACTTCCTTGAGGGCAAGCGCTTCGGCGAGGTCTGCCGGCTCGACGACCCTGCGCGCGACCGCTTCGGCGAGATCGTCTTCCGCTTCTTCCTGTCGGCCCGCGAGCGGGCGGGATTCGTGCTGGGGGATCCGCATCCCGGCAACTACCTGCTGCTTCCCGACCACAAGGTCGGCTTCCTCGATTTCGGGCTCCTGCGGCGGGTCGAACCGCAGCACCTCGAGCTCGAGCGGGCTCTGGCAAAGGCAATCGTTGATGCTGACGCCGAACGGGCCTACGAGCTGCTCACCCGGCTCGGTTACCTGCCCCGACCGGAGGAGTTCGACCCCGACGCGTTGCTCGACCAGCTCGCCATGGGTGCAGAGTGGCTGTTCGAACGCGGCGAGAGACGCCTCGACCCGGCCTACGCCCACGAATTGATGGAGAGGGCGGGGTCGCCACGTTCTCCGCACTACGAGGCGATGAGGCAGCAGACGGTGCCGCCCGCCTCGATCCTCATGCGTCGGCAGGAGGGCCTGATCATGGTCGCCCTCGCCCAACTGCGTGCGAGTGCCGACTGGGCCGGGATCGCGGCCGAGTACGCGTTCGGCGATCCGCCGGTCAGCGAGCTCGGCGAGACCGAAGCCGCATTCTGGGATTGAGCAACTTCATTACCGGGTAGTACTTAGGCAGGGCAGGCGTTCCCGTCTGCCCGCCACCTACGAACCCCTCTCGGGGGAGGTATGGAATGTCGCTACCAATTCTGCTCATTGTCGTCGGGATCATCGTCGCGCTACTGGTCCACTGGGCTCTCGGCGTCGCTGCGATCGCCGTCGGACTCGTGCTGCTGATCATCCCTGCCGTGTCAGGCAGGACCACCACCACGCGCTGACTTTCGGCGCCGCCGGATCGACCCACAGGTCGGTCCGGCGGCGGCGCTGGGACAATGCGGCCCGTGTCGGAGAATGAGACCCCTCCCAGCCGCTACCCCAGGCGCCGCCTCGCAGTTCTGACCTGCATGGATTGCCGGATCGACGCCAACTCGGCGCTCGGTCTGGAGGTCGGTGATGCGCACATCCTGCGCAACGCGGGCGGCATCGTCACCGAGGATGCCCTGCGCTCGCTGGCGCTATCGAAGCGCGCGCTGCGCACCGAGGAGATCTGGGTTGTCCAGCACACCCACTGCGGACTGCTCGGCCTCGACGACGATGAGTTTCTCGGCTCGATTGAGGCTGAAACCGGCGAACGGCCGGAGTGGACGCCGGGCGGCTTCGCCACCCTCGAGCAGAGCGTGGCTGAGGGCCTCTTCCGCCTCGCCTCCGAGCCCGCCCTGCGCGGCTCGGCGATCCAGGGATTCATCCTGGACATCGATACCGATCGCCTCGCCTCGGTCGAGTCTGCCGGTTGACCCGGCGGTACGTTTCCGCTCAGGTATTGAGTGAGGCCCGGGCCCGCGCGGGAGCCGGCCCGCGGGAGCGCACGCGGACGGGCGTGCCGTGCCTGGGGGAAAAAGTGACGTTGCGTCGCCTGATGCCCTCGGGCTTGTCGCGGACCGCGTCGAGTTCGCAGCGCTCGAGCACCGCGCGCAGCACGATCCGCATCTCGAACTCGGCAAACGCGGCGCCGAGGCAACGGCGGACGCCGCCACCGAAGGGAATCCACGCGTAGGTCTCCGGTGGCGCCTCCAGAAAGCGCTCGGGACGAAAGCTGAGCGGATCGGGGTACGTCTCCGGCCGCGTGTGGGTGAGCCAGATCGCGGGCGCCACGTCAGTGCCCGGCGGGAGCAGCCACGGGCCGGCCTGCAGCTCGGCGTGGAGTCGCCTGCCGGCGAGCGGCACGACCGGTCGCAGGCGCAGCACCTCGGCAACCGTGGCCTTCAGATACTCGTCCGTCTCACCGGCGCGGACCTCGTCCTGCAGGCGCCGCAGCGCCGCCGGGTTGCGAAGCAGCAGGTCGAAGGCCCAGGCCAGCGCGGTGGCCGTGGTCTCGTGTCCGGCGACGAGCAGCGTCATGAGTTGGTCACGGAGTTCGCCGTCGCTCATCGGCTCGCCGTCCTCGAAGCGGGCGGCGACCAGCATCGAGAGGATGTCCTGACGCTCGGCGAGCGCGGGGTCGGCACGGCGCTCGGCGGCCTCCGTGGCGAGCAACTCGTCCGCGGCCTCGAGCTGGGTCCGCAGCTCGACCAGCGGATCCTTCATCCAGGGGACGCGGCGGGAGAGCAGGAAACGGACTTGCAGGGCGGGGCCGGCGGTCTCGTCGAGCAGGTTGCCGAGCAGCGGGCGCAGCTCAGCCTGGCGCCGCTCGTCCGTCACTCCGAACACCGCCCGGAGGATGACTTCGAGCGTGATCCTCTGCATCCGGGTATGGATCGGGAAGCCTTCGTCGGAACCGCCGCTCAAGGGCCAGGAATCGATCTCGGCCTCGACGATCTCCTCGATCTGATCCTCGTAGGCGCGCATCCGCTCGCCGTGGAACGGGGGCAGCATCAGGCGCCGGCGGGCGAGGTGCTCGCTGCCCTCGAGTAACAGCACCGAGCGCGGCCCGAGAATCGGCTCTAGTGCCAGGCTGCGGCCCGGAGGCAATCCGTTCTCGCGCTCCTTGAACAGCGCCGCAACGGTCTCCGGCTCGGAGACGATCACCATCGGCGTCTCAAAGCCCGGGAAGGTGATGCTGAAGGCAGGTCCGTAGCGCTCCCGGCAGGAGTCCAGGAACTCGATCGGCCGGAACAGCCAGTTGAGGATCTGCACCGCGGGCGGGCTCTTCGGGCCCGGCGGCAGGTCCTGGGCGAGGCTGGAAGGGCTCATGTCTTGAGCATAGGCGGTGGTCAGCGTGCGGCTCCGCTAGCTTCTCCGCCGATGGGCACGCTGCCGGAGATCGATTGGGAGCACTTCGCGGCCGTCGAGATGCGGGTGGGCCGGATCGTCGAGGTCGAAGACTTCCCCGAGGCCCGTAAGCCCGCCTGGAAGCTGCGGGTGGACTTCGGCCCCGAGATCGGCGTCCAACGCTCCTCGGCGCAGATCAAGAGCTACCCCCGCGAGGAGCTCGAGGGCAGGCTGGTGGTCGCGGTCGTCAACTTCCCCCCACGGCAGATAGGGCCGGTCCGCTCAGAGGTCCTCGTGCTGGGGGCGCTCGATGACGAGCACGGCGTGGTGCTCCTGAGCCCGGACCGGGAGGTTCAGCTCGGGGACCGGATTGCCTGACCCGGTTCCGGACACGCCATGAACTCGCTGCTGCTCGCGGCCGGTGAGACGCCGGGATTCCTCGCCGACCTGGCGGTGCTGCTGGTCGGTGGCACGATCGTCGCCTTCATCGGTGCCCGCCTGGGGTTGGTGCCGATCGTCGGCTTCCTGATCGCGGGCGTGCTGATCGGCCCCAACTCGTTCGGGGTGATCACCAATCAGGAGGTCGTCGACGCCGCCGCCGAAGCCGGGGTCATTCTGCTGCTGTTCACGATCGGCATGGAGTTCAGCCTCGGCCGGCTGGCGCGACTGTGGCGTGCGATCTTTGTCGGTGGGGGACTGCAGGTGCTGCTCACCACCGGACTCACCATGCTGATCCTGCTGGCCCTCGGCGTCCCCACGAAGCCGGCCCTCTACACGGGCCTGCTGGTCGCACTCAGTTCGACCGCGCTCGTGCTCGGCCTGCTCGCCGACCGCGGGGAGACCTCGGAGGAGCACGGCAACGCCAGCGTCGGCCTTCTGCTCTTCCAGGATCTGGCGATCATCCCAATGGTGCTCCTGGTTCCGGCGCTCGGGACGTCGGGTGGCTCGGTCGGTGAGATCGTGGGGGCTCTGGCGATCGCAGTCGCGATCATCGCTGCCGTCCTGATCTTCGCCCGGCGCTTGATGCCGCCTGTGCTCGAGGTCGTGGCTCGCACCTGTTCGCCCGAGATCTTCCTGATCAGCGTCATCGCCATCTGCTTCGGCACCGCCTACGCCACGAGCCTGGCCGGTGTGAGCGTCTCGCTCGGTGCCTTCCTCGCCGGTCTCGTGATCCACGAGAGCCGTTTCGGCCAACACGCGCTCAGCGAGATTCTGCCCCTGCAGATCGTCTTCAGCGCCACCTTCTTCGTCTCCATCGGGATGCTGGCGGACGTTGGCTTCGTGGCCGACAACCTGCCGCTGGTCGCCGGCGTGGTCGTCGGGACGCTGGCGCTGAAGAGCGTCGTCACCGCGATCAGCGTGCGGGCTCTCGGCTATTCGGCTGCAGTCGCCGGCCTCTCGGGCCTGCTGCTTGCCCAGGTCGGCGAGTTCTCGTTCGTGCTCGAGCGGGTCGGCAGGGGCGAGGGCCTCAGCCCGGGTGACCTCGGAGCCGACGGCACCCAGTTGCTGATTGCGACCACGGTCCTGCTGATGGCGGCCACGCCGTCGCTGTCCGCGCTCGGCCTCCGCCTCGGCGGGCTGGCGGCCCCCGAGCCGCCCTCGCATCCCGACGACGGCCGTCTCCGGGCCAGGGGTGTAACGCCCGATTTCGAGCTGGAGCGCCATGTGATCCTCGCCGGATATGGCGCGGGCGCTCGCGCCGCGGTACCGGCGCTGCGCTCGGCTGGGCTGCCCTTCGTGATCACGACGCTCAACCCCGGCGGTGCGCGCGAGGCGATGGGCGAGGGCCTCGACGTGATCCAGGGCGATCACACCAAGGCACACCTGCTGGAACGGGCCGGGATCGCCGACGCGCGGGTGCTGGTGATCGCCGATGACGAACTGGAGACCACCTACCGCGTGGCTTCCGTCGCCAGGGCCCTCAACCCGAACATCGAGATCCTCGCCCGCGTCGAGAGCGACGAAGACGTGGCTTCGATCGCGGAGGCCGGGGCCACCCGGGTGATCAGCGCCGAGCGGGCTGCGGCCAACCGGGTCGGTCAGGCGATTCTGCACCAGTGCCGGCTTGCCTCGGCGGGTGGCGGTATCGACACCGAGCGTGTGGTCGCCTTCGAGCCCGTCGGGGAGCCCTGTGAGCACGCGGAGCAGGTGGAGCTGGTCCAGCCGCGATCGGTCGGCTGCGAGTCCTGTCTACGCAGCGGGTCGGAGTGGATTCACCTGCGCGTTTGCCTGAGCTGCGGCTACGTCGGCTGCTGCGATTCTTCCCCCAACCGCCATGCATCCGCGCATTTCGCCGCGGTCGGCCACCCGCTGATGGCCAGTGCCGAGCCGGGCGAGAACTGGGCCTGGTGCTTCGTTGACAGCGAGACCTACCGCACGCGGGTAGCTATCCGGCCGGGACCCGCGGACGGCAGCGGCGACCGCCCACCGGAGGCGATCGACTCCGGCGATGCGTCCCCGCTCGTCGCCGACGAATAGGCTGGGCGCCATGGATATCCAGGACTCCGGCGCACTCGTCGCCGGTGGCGCGTCCGGCCTCGGTGAGGCCACCTCGCGCCGCCTGTACGAGGCAGGCGCCCACGTCGTCATTGCCGATCTCAACGCCGAGAAGGGAGAGGCTCTGGCCGACGAACTCGGCGAGCGCGCGAGCTTCGTCGAGACCAACGTCACCGACGAGACCACGGTGCAGGCCGCGGTGGATGCCGCCACCGCGGCGCCGGCCGGTCTGCGGATCGTGGTCGGTTGCGCCGGTATCGGCTGGGCTCAACGGGTGGCGGGCAAGCAGGGCCCGCACCCCCAGGACCTGTTCAACAACGTGATCCAGGTCAACCTCGTGGGGATGTTCAACGTCCTGCGGTTGGCGGCGACCGCGATGAACGAGAACGAGCCCGATGACGGTGGCGAGCGCGGCGTCTTCGTCGGGACGGCATCGGTTGCGGCCTTCGACGGCCAGATCGGCCAGATCGCCTACTCGGCGAGCAAGGGCGGGATCGTTGGCATGACGCTGCCCGCGGCGCGCGACCTCTCGCCGCGCGGGATCCGCGTGTTGACGATCGCTCCCGGCCTCTTCGACACCCCGCTGCTCGCCGCGCTCCCCGAGGAAAACCGGCAGGCCCTCGGCGCCTCGGTCCCCTTCCCGAGCCGACTCGGCTACCCGTCCGAGTACGCGCAGCTGGTGCAGGCGATCGTCGAGAACCCGATGCTCAACGGCGAGACGATCCGCCTCGACGGCGCGATCCGGATGGCGCCGAAGTAGGTCCCCTCTTCACCGGCGGCGGACCCGTCTACTCGGATGTCGGGTAGGCCAGCTGAACGTGCTGGCGGGCAACCGCAATAAACTCGCGATGAATGACGTCGGAATCCGCGGCTGAGCCTTTGCCGCCGACCCGGCCCCTGATGTCGGCGTTGACGAGTGGGATGAAGGCCACGTCGCCCAGGTTGAGAAAGTCCGAGAGCCGGCTCCGGTAGCCCTCCTTCGGCAGGGTCAGGTCGCCGACGATCTGATGGCTGGGGGTCTCGAGGACCACGCGCTCGGTACGGGTTTCCATTGCAGAGGTCTATCGACCGATCCTCGCGCGCCTTGAGCTCTGGCTCTCAGGAGCCCAGCCACTCCCGTGGCAGGCATGGGGGGACGGGCCCCGGCGGGAGTGGCGCCACCCGTTCGGCGCTGCGCTGGGCGGGCCGTCCCTCGAGCATCGGCCTGAGATCGGTGAAGGCCTCGAGAGTGCGGATCGTGGTCAAGATCTGGAAGTCGGCGGCATTCGGCACCTCAGCGCCGATCACTCCCGCCTCGATCAGGTGATCGACCCGGTCGAGGGTCTGCGGGAGCCCCAGAACGTCCGCGCGTACGCGTTGTTCGCTCGCCCCGACCCGCCGCCCCATGATCGAAGCGACCGGCTTGTTTGCCGCCGCCATCACTCCCGGCAACGGCATCCCGACCAGCTCGGTCATCCAGCGGCGCAAAGCTTGATCGCGCGTGGCCGCGTAGCGGAAGATGCGGCGCGGGATCGGCTGCAGCGTGCTCTCGCCCCAGTCCTCGGCTTCGCGAACAGCCCCCCGCGCCCGCTCGTCGCCGGGGTATAGCGAGGGCTCAGGTCTCGTGCGCTCGAGGTAGTCCGCGATCTCCCGGGATCCCTGGACCTTGATGCCATCGATCTTCAGTGCCGGCACCGTCGCTGCCGCGAATCCCATCGCTCGGACCCCGAGGGCATGGAGGCCGGGTAGGAACTCCACCACCTCGTAGTCGACGCCCTTGAACTTCAGGGCGAGCTTGCTTGCCGCAGCCGGATGGGAGAGCGAGATCGAGTAGAGGCGGGTGCTCACGCCTTACCGCTGGGGCCCTTGGCGCTACTCTTCGCCGGCGCCTTGGCCTTGCCGTTACTGCGGCTGTTCGCCGCTGCGCGGCGCGGACGCTTGCGCTTGCGCCGCTTGCCCGGCAGTAACTCGTCGGTGATCTCCTCGAGTGAGTCCTTCATGTAGAGCGCCAGACGCTGAAGGTGCGGCAGCGTGTCGCGGGCTCCTGTGAAGCCGAAGTTCATCGTCCCCGCATAGCTCAGGCAGGTGATGTTGAGCGCGGTGCCGTGGGTCAGCAGCGACAACGGCGAGATCGCGTCGAGGCGGGCGCCGTTGAAGAAGAGCTCCTCCTGCGGTCCGGGCACGTTCGAGATCGTTACGTTCCAGGGCACCGGTGCGTGACCGCCCAATCCAGCGATCAGCCCGGCCATGTACGGGGTGTTGAGCAGCAGCGTGTAGGGCGTGCGGGCCGAGCCGGGGATCTCTTTCAGGTGCCGCTTGGCTTCCCTGGTCGAGGTCTTGATCGCCTCGAGTCGCTTGCGCTCGTCGCCGATGTTGGTGCCGAGTTCGGAGACGATGAAGCCGATCGCGTTGCCGGCACTCTCGTCGTCGGCGTCGCGCAGGTTGACGGGCACACCGGCTGTGAGTGAGCGCGACGGGATCGTGCCGTGTTCGCCGAGGTAGCGGCGCAGCGCCGATGAGCTCAGGTAGAGGACGATGTCGTTGAGCGAGCACTCGCCCGCTTTCGCCAGTTCCTTCAGCAGGGACAGGTCGTACTGCTGGGTCGCGAAGCGCCTTTGGCCACCGAGCTTGCCGCCCAGCGCCGAGCCCGGCGCGGTGTAGGGCGCGCTGAGGCCGCCGTCATCGAGCGAGGCCATGCCCAGCTCGACACCGGCGCGTGCGAGGCCCACCGCACTGCCCGCACCGTCGATGACGCTCCCTGCGAGCCGATCCAGCCGTCCCCGCGAGGGACGGGTGACGCTTTGGGACCGGCTGCCGGACCCGATCGTCCAGAAGGCGCCCATGCTGCGCTCCTCGGGATCCGTGCTCAACGTCCGCATCATCATGCGGATCCCGCTCACACCGTCGATCAGCGAGTGGTGCATCTTCATGTAGAGGGCGAAGCGGTTCTTCTCCAAACCCTCGATCATGTGCATCTCCCAGAGGGGCCGGTGCAGATCGAGCTGGTGGCTGTGCAGGCGTGAGACGAGGATGCCGAGCTCGCGCTGGCCGCCGGGATGCGGCAGAGCGGAATGACGCACGTGGTAGTCGAGATCGACGTCGCGCTCCTCGCTCATCAGCGGCAGGCGGTGGCCGACGACCGGCCCGTCCACGAGCTTCAGATTCCAGGGTGGCGGGACCTGGCGCTCCTGGCGCATACCCGCCAGCGTTTCGGCCAGGAAGTCGGGCCCCGCCCCCGCGGGCTTGGTGAACTCGAACAATGCGCCGACATGCATCGGCGTGTCGCGGGACTCGATCAGCAGCCAGGCCGAGTCCAGTGGTGAGAGTCTTTTGATACTTCAGCCCTCCTCGGGAACCAGGGGTTGAGCATAGGGCCTGGCGGGTCTTTGCCGGCCCCTTACCCCGGCGCCGGCGATTCCCGGGTGACTCGCAGCCGTGGTGTTCGGTGTGGAACTCGCGAGCGGCTAGCTGACGAGCTCGAACTCGGCGGGGTCCAGACGACTCAGGCGTCGCTTGAACTCGAGCCAGGGACCGGGCCAGTTGTTGGTGTTCACGCCCTCGCCGTTGATGTACCAGTTGGTGCAGCCGCCCTGGGTCCAGCGGGTCGGGATGCTGCGGGTGGCGATCTCTTCGCGCCAGGCGGCCTGGGTCTCGGGCTTGAGGTTGAGGTAGCGGATGCCGTCGCGCCGGATGCGCTTCGCCGCATCGACCGCGTAGGCGGCCTGGCACTCCAGCGTGAAGGGAACCGAGCCCGAGCCGTGGTTTGTGTTCGGCCCGTAGAGGACGAAGAGGTTGGGAAAGCCGCTGACGACGGTGCCCAGGTGGGCTTCCGGCCGGTCGCTCCAGACCTCGTTGAGCTCGAGCCCCTCGAGCCCCTCGATCCGCATCGGAGCGACGAAATCGTGCGAGGCGAAGCCGGTTCCCCAGATGATCGTCTCGGCGGGACGCTCGGCGCCGTCGGCGCCGACCACCCCGGATGCTGTGATCCGCTCGACCCCGCCGGTGTGCAGCTCGACGTCCTCGCGCTTCAGGGCCGGGTACCAGTCGCTCGTGAACAGCACGCGCTTGCAGCCCATTTCGTAGTCGGGCGTTGCCTTCTCGCGCAGTTCCCCTTCGGGCAGGGACTTGGAGCGGTAGGCGTCAGCGACCTTCGAGAAGGGATCCATCAGGGCGTCGGTGCCGGTGAAGCCGTAGGTGGCGAGCTCGAAGAAAGAGAAGAAGCCGAGCCGGCTGGCGGCCACGCGCGTGGGAAAGCGCTGGAAGATCGCCTGCTCCCAGGCCGGATAGGAGCGGTCGGTCTTCGGGAGGATCCAGGGTGCGGAGCGCTGGTAGATATTGAGGTGGGAGGCCTGCTCGGCGACCTCGGGTACGAACTGGATCGCGCTAGCGCCCGTGCCGATCACCGCCACGCGCTCGCCCTCCAGGTCGTGGTCGTGATCCCACCGGGCCGAGTGGAAGACCCTGCCGGCGAAGTCCTCGAGCCCGGGCAGATCAGGGATCACGGGGTTGGTGAGCTGACCGCAGGCGGTCACCAGAACGTCGAATGTGTGGGTCTCGCCGTCGTCGGTATCCAGCGCCCAGGTGCCGCTGCGCTCGTCGAAGCGCGCGGCGGTCGCCTCCGTGTTGAGCCGTACCTGCGGCCTGAGCCCGTAGTCGTCGGCGACCTCCTCGAGGTAGGCGAGGATCTCGGCCTGCGGGGCATAGCGGCGCGACCAGCGGTGGCCGGGCGCGAAGGAGAACGAGTAGAGGTGCGAGGGGACGTCGCAGGCCGCGCCGGGGTAGGTGTTGGCGCGCCAGACACCACCGACCGACTCGCCGCGCTCGAAGATCGTGAAGTCGTAGAAGCCGGCGCGCTTGAGATGCACCGCCATCCCGATCCCGCCGAAGCCGGCGCCCACGATTCCCACGCGCACCTTCCGTCCTGCGCTGCCGTTGGTCGAGCTCACGCGGGTCAGCCTACAACGGCAGAGTCGGGTCGGCCGAAGCGATCACAGCGGGATCGAAGCGCTCGAGGAGCTGCTCGAGCGTGGGTCGCTCGGCGTCCTCGCAGAGGTCCAGCGAGCGGGCCAGAAGGGCGAGGACGTCGGCCGGGCTCTCGCCCGCCGCCGCGCGGTCGGCGAGGGTGATCGACCCGTGACGCTTTGCGAGCCGCTCCCCGTCCGGGCCGTGGACGAGCGGCACGTGCACCCAGGAGGAGATCGGGTCAAGGCCGAGCTGTTCGGCGATCCAGATCTGGCGCGGTGTGGAGTCGAGCAGATCGTCGCCGCGCACGACCTCCCCGACGCCCTGCTCGCCGTCATCGAGCACGACCGCGAGGTTGTAGCCGTGGACGCCGTCGTTGCGGCGCACGACGAAGTCATCGACCACCCCCACCTGGATCCCGGCCACGCGGTCCTCGAACTCGATCCGCACGGCCCCGGCGTTGACGCGGAGCGCTGCCGGCCGCTCTTGCGCGCGAGCCCGCCGCTCGGTGGCACTCAGGTTGCGACAGGTTCCGGGGTATGCCCCATCGGGGAGCTCGCCGTGTGGGGCGGAGGCGGCCTCGCGGACCTCGGTCCGGGTGCAGAAGCACTCGTAGATCAGTCCGGCGGTCCGCAAGCGCTCGATCGCGGCCTCGTAGGCGACGGTTCGGCTGCTCTGGCGGGGCATCTCCGCGTCCCAGTCGAGACCGAGCGCGCGCAGGTCGGCGAGCTGGGAGCTGACGTGCTCGGGGCGGGAGCGGGCCTGGTCGAGGTCCTCGATTCGGAGCAGATACCCGGCCCCCTGCGAGCGCGCGAGCAGCCAGGCGATCAGTGCGGTGCGCAGGTTGCCCAGATGCAGCGACCCACTCGGGCTCGGGGCGTAGCGGCCGGTGCGGTTCATACGCCAATCATCGCGGAGCCGCGATCGCGGATAGGGTCAGGGCCCATGAGCGAGATCGATCTACAGAGCGCCGACCCGGCCGAGGTCTATGCCGCGGTGCAGAGCATGGACCCGGACCGCTTCGACGAGCTGATGGGCGACGAGGGCTCACGGGCCACGATCATCGGGGCCCTGATCGAGCACATGGCGGGCCTCTTCCGCCCCGAGAAGGCGGGCGATCTGGAGGCCCTGGTCCACATCAAGCTCTGGGACAAGCCGGGCGGCGGTTACGACCACTTCGAGCTACGGATTGCCGACGCTGACTGCTCGATCTCCGCCGAGCCGGCCGCCGAGCCCGACATCACGCTCAAGGTGAGGCCCAGTGATCTGCGGGCGCTGCTCGCGGGCGATACGGGTGCCCGCCGCCTCGCGTTCAAGGGCCGCCTGCGGGTCCTCGGGGACCTGCGGCTGGCCGCCAGGCTCCCGGATCTGTTCGCCTTCTGAGGGACGGGCGGTTGACACCTCCCGCCCCGCAGGCGGAGGGAGCACCTCCCGCGCGCGGAAAAACTCTAAGCTCGCAAATACTGATTGCTCCATATGGGCAATCTGCATCCACGGTATGGCTTTTACGACGAGTTCTTATGCATATGCGTTTTTTCTCCAGTGGGCCGACTGACAAACCCCCTACGGAGGGAACAACACATGGCAACCGGAACCGTTAAGTGGTTCAACGAGGACAAGGGCTACGGCTTCATCGACGTCGATGACGGTGGTGACAAGGACGCATTCGTCCACATCAGCGGCATCGCCGGTGGCGGTCGCATCGCCGAGGGTGACAAGGTCACCTTCGACCTCGAAGACGGCCAGAAGGGCCCGCAGGCGGTAAACGTCAGCGTCGCCTAAGGCGAGTCCTCATTTGAGGCCTTTGGGGGCCGGGGCGCACAGCGTCCCGGCCCCTTTTGCGTTCAGGGGCAGCAATAGTTGACCCGTGCGTAGCCGGCGACGGTACTCCGATCAGGACCGGTGGTCGCTGGCACCTTGGTCGCTGAACGCCACCATCGGCACCCCGACCATCATTGCGACTCGGCCTGCGTCGGTCCCGTCGTAGGAGTCGCCCATCAGATCCAGCAGCCTGCGCGCAGTAGAAGGATGGGCCTGCTCATAGGCGGAGGACGCTCTTGCCGCTTCCTCCGGCGATAGGAAGCGTTGAGAAGGGGTCCAGCGATCGTTTGCAACCTGGACCTCGGCTGCCGATGCGGCTTTCAGGTTTCGATACCAGTCGGGCGAGGCGGCGCGGGCGATCCCGGCCAAGCGTTCGCGCGGGCATATGTCGCAAATCTCCCTGCTCCCGGCGCTACCTGCGCGTGATCGCCGGCGACCGCCGCAACCTGGCGCTGATGGTGCTGCAGCCGCTCGTCCTCGGTCTGCTGCTGCTCGTCATCACCGGAGCAACCTGGATCGGCGCGTCAAACGGAATACGCGAGATCGTCAAGGAGCTGTCAATAACGCGCCGAGAACGCGCGGTCGGGCTGTCGATTGGCGCCTACATCGGCTCGAAGGGACTCGTCCTGGGGGCGATCACGGCGCTTCAGTCGATCGTCTTCGCTGTGCTCGCGCTGGCTCGCCAGGGCAGTCACGGCGATGGCAGCATCCTCGCCTCGCCAAGTCCGGAGTTGATCCTGATTGCGGTTGGGGCGGGCCTCGCCGGGTTGACGCTCGCACTTGCGATCTCCGCACTCGCGAGCACGGCCGAGCAGGCGATGACCGTGCTCCCGGTCGTACTCGTGCTGCAGATGCTGCTGGCGATGGGCGGCGTTTTCCCGGACATGGTCGACAAGCCGGGCCTCAAGCAGGTGAGTTATCTGGCGGGGACGCAATGGGCCTTCTCCGCCGCGGCGTCGACAGTTGACCTCGATCGCTTGCAGGCGATCGACAAGATCGCCCGCGAGGTGCCAACGGTCCGGCTCGATGACCCGCTCGAGTCGTTTCGCGAAGTGACGGCCGAGATCGACCGCAACCGTCTCTGGCGCCACGACGCCACCACCTGGCTCGCCGACTTCGGCGCCCTGATTGCAGTCACCCTGATTGGCCTCGGGATTTCCGCCGCGGCCCTCTGGCGCCGCCGAGTGGAGGTCGTATGAGCGCCGCCGCGGCGCGGCGGCGCGCGGTGTTGGTCGCGGTTGCCGCGGCTTTGCTCGGTGAGGGATGCGGCAACCCTGATGCGCCGAGGATCCAGACCGCTGCCCCCTCTGCGAGCTGGGAGCGGATCGCGGCATCGCTCCCCGATCGCGCCGATCCGGAATCGCCGAACGCATGCGGCCGCGGCGGCGTCGATTGCATCGAGGCTGTCGTGGCCGAGATGGACCGCCGCTTCCAGGTGCTGGCCGCCAACTGCGACCACAATGCGCCGTTCGCGCTGATGTATCTGCGGGTCACCGAGGGTGTCGCCGCGACAGGATCATCGGACTTCGAGGACCCGCCCTTTCTCAACCACCGCGACGCGATCTTCGCTGACCTCTATTTCGGCGCCTACGACGCTTGGGCGGCGGGCGAAGATGAGGAGGTTCCAGAGGCCTGGCGGATCGCCTTCGACGCCGCGGGCGCACGGGAGGTCTCGGTCCTCGGCGACATGATGCTTGGGATGAACGCCCACATCAGCCGCGATCTTCCATTTGCTCTCGTGCGCACCGGGCTCCGCACCCCGGCGGGTCTCGGCGCGCGCGGCGACTACGACCGCGTCAACGCTCTGCTCGGCACCGTCCAGGATCCGATGATCGCCGAGCAGTCCGAGCTCTTCGACCCAAGCCTGCTCGAATCCTCGCTACCGGTCCTCGAGGTCAGCGGGGAGAGCTTCGGTGAGCTGATGTCGCGCTGGCGCACCGAGGCGTTCGAGAATGCGAGGCGATTGATTGCCGCGGGGCCGGACCAGCGCCGTGAAATCGGCGCAGAGATCGAGCAGGCTGCCGCCGGCCGCGCGCGCGTGATCGAGGCGTTGAGCTCGAACCTCGTCCTTGGTCCGGGCACCGAGGACCGCGATGCCTACTGTGAGGCGCGTGAGGCGCGCGCGTGAGTTGCGCCGCCTAAGCCAGCTCAGCTGGATAGAGCGACTCCCTCCTGCGAGGCTTACCGGCAGGCGATCCTCCGAATCCGGCACCGCCATGCCTTCGACGTTGACCTCTGCCAACCACCCCTCCGCTATGGTGCTTGCGAATAAGGGAGTTGGCGCTTCCGTCTGCATTTCGCGCGGCCGCCTCAGGGTTTCACAACCCTCCTGCGCCTTCACGGGCTGTTCACGGAGTCGAACAAGCCAGAGCTACGAGTCCAGCCGGGGTTGAGATGTCTATGGATGCCAAGCAAAGCCGGACCAGGTTCAGCCTGATCCTGACCACGCTGTTTGTGATCGCAGGACCGGCCACCGCATCGGCAGCAGGGAGCGAAGGTGCCCTGACGCAGAAGAGCGGCACTGAAGCCTGCATTTCCGAGAGCGGCAGCGGCGGCGACTGCGCCGACGGCGTCGGCCTCGACAACGCCACCTCGGTCACCGTCTCCCCAGACGGCAAGAGCGCCTACGTCGCCTCGATAAGCAGCGACGCCGTCGCCGTCTTTGACCGAAACATCACGAGCGGAGCCCTGACGCAGAAGAGCGGCACCGATGCCTGCATCTCCAAGAGCGGCAGCGCCGGCGCCTGCGCCGTCGGCGCCGGCCTCGACTTCGCCTCTTCGGTCACCGTCTCCCCAGACGGCACGAGCGCTTACGTCGCCTCGGACTTCAGCGACGCCGTCGCCGTATTTGACCGAAACACCACGAGCGGAGCCCTGACGCAGAAGAGCGGCACTGAAGCCTGCATTTCCGAGAGCGGCAGCGGCGGCGACTGCGCCGACGGCGTCGGCCTCGACGCCGCCACTTCGGTCACCATCTCCCCAGACGGCAAGAGCGCCTACGTAGCCTCGTTCATCAGCGGCGCCGTCGCCGTCTTTGACCGAGACACCACGAGCGGAGCCCTGACGCAGAAGAGCGGCACTGAAGCCTGCATTTCCGAGAGCGGCAGCGGCGGCGACTGCGCCGACGGCGTCGGCCTCTTCAGCGCCTCTTCGGTCACGGTCTCC
>JBBRAH010000003.1:0-113632 GCA_038206985.1 Solirubrobacterales bacterium | reverse complement strand
CGCCGTCTCCGCCGGCCTCGACCCCGAGCAGGCGGCCCTGGCCCGCGGCTTCGTCCTCGGCCAGGACGACCGCATCGACGAGGCCACCCGCGAGGACTTCCAGCGCTCCGGCCTGGCCCACCTACTTAGTTACTCCCAAATTGTCAGAACGTTGATCGTCGTCCGTGGGCGGGCGTCCGGAGGTCCGCGCAAACTCCCCAGCCGTGACGCGCTTGGCGCCGGCTCGTTCGAGGATCGCATCGACGGTGGTGTCGGGTACGAGGAGGATTGTCCCGTCCTGATTCACCTCGGCGATGACGTAGTCGCCTGCAAGCGCTGGTAGGTCGAGGCGAACCCGGCGTCCCGCTGGATCCACCGATCTCAGCCTGCGGCGAGTGCCGGCGCGAGCGCGTCAGCGCTGGCCTCGACGGTCTCGGGCACCGTGACGATGAGTCGGCCGTCCCGGCCCAGAAGCGAGCGGGCATTGATCACCGTGAGCCCGACTACGCGTTGCGTCCCTGCTTCGAAGCGGACGATGTGACCCTCGGGTGTCTCCTCGCCCTCCGCTTCGACCGGATCGCCGATATGGAGGTACAGAACGTCTCCGTCGGCGTCGTAGTCGGCGCGATCGAAGACCAAGGGGCCGATCTGGATGTTCAGCGCTTCCACTGCTTTGGGTCCTTCCGGGTCGCGAGTGCCGTGATGATGCGGGCTGGCTCCTGTTCAAAGCTTACGACTACGAGCAGCCATTGACTAGGCCCCACGCTCCGTCTGTAGAAGCGGATGCGACCGGGAAGCGGATCGCGCTCGGTGTGGTCGGGGCGGGCCACTGTTTCGAGCACCGCGTCGAGGTGGCCGGCGATTTCCGGGTGTCCGCGGCTGATCTTCTCCTCCCAGACGGGGCGGATAAGCACCACTCTGCGGCCGTCGGGATCGTTGATCTCTCCGACCAGGTCTTCGGATGCCTCCATCGACTCAGCGTGACGGATCCACCGGATGCGGTCTCAGTGGTGGTCAGTGCCCCTTGGCCCGGTCACGGGTTGGGGCCGTCTTGACCGGTGTTGTTCAGCGCGTTCCGGCCACCGGGCAGCCACCTTGTCACCCCGTGCTGGATTTCACATCGGACTCAGGCCGAGTGCCGGGTACCGCTCAAGTCGCAGTATCGCGCCATTGATAACTGAAGCATGCGGTCTCGCCCAAGCTGGCTGCTGAGATGAGCGAGCGAGCGGCAGTCGCTGTCCGGTGGTGCGTGGCGACTGCCGTGGGTGCCCTGCTCACGACCTCGCCGGCCTCGGCCGGGCCTTGGGCCAGTTCGGAGGGCGAGCGCCAGCAGGCGACTTCAATGGCGACGGCTTCGACGATCTCGCGATCGGCACCTTCTACGAGGACATCCTGCGCCCCGACAGCCAGAACCCGGATGCAGCCGGAGCCGTGCAGGTCGCCTACGGAGATGCCGGCGGCATCTCCGAGCAGGGCGCTCGCTTCCTCTCCGAGCAGGACCCCTGGGATCGACGCGGTGCCGGAGTACGGCGAGCAGTTTGGACGAGTGCTGGCTGCCGGTGACTACGAGGGTGGGGCGGGCAACGCCGATGTCTGCGAGAAGGATTCAGGTGGTAGCAAGAGCGGATGCGAGTACTGATCTGGCTCACCTGGCTCCTCAGCTCAGCGTCCGAGGCGGGGCTGGCTCGACTGTTGCGCCAGGAGCGTATCTCGGCTTTCGTCGCCGATCAGCTTCCCTCGAAGATCGTCGAACGAACTCGTTACCTTCGTCGATCTGTGTCGGCGGAATCGGAATAGGTTCTTCCGGACGGTCACAATTAGATCTGCGGAGGCGTCGGCTTAGTCCCTTCAGTCCGCCACTAGGCCAGCGTCGGAAGCGTGTCGGGTAGGCGCGAGGGGCTGTATTTCGGTTACCATGACGTCGGTATGAAACTAGGGAGCCTTCGAAGATACGCGGTCCTCGGCTTGGTTACGGGCGCAATTGTTGCCAGCGGAGGTGTCATGGCGTTCGGCGATGGGGGTGATCCCTACGTCACCACTGGCGATCCGTACATCACCAACGAGACCCTCGATCGCAATCCGTTGACCGGCGAGCCAATCCCGGCGCTTGAATATGGAGACCAGATTCGGCCAGCAACGATGGAGGAGCTCCGAGCCGCCGAGGGGCCACCAAACGTCACCTCCCCAAACTCGATCTCCGGTCACCCGGACCCGCCTGAGAAGATTGAAAAATGTGAGGCGCTGCTCGACGATGTGGATGCGCCCCGCGACGAGCGTCAGATCTGTGAGGTGGTCGTCGCCAAAGCACGTGGCGCGCTGCCACCTGGGGATTACTCCAACCCCGAACTAGACGAAGCTCTGAAGGACGCTGGGGTACGTTATAAGTGAATCCATAGATGAAGCTATTGAGTTACATCGCCACGTTTGCGATTTCGGCGTTAGTGGGATTTTTCGTCATCGTCGGCCTCGCCTCTGGCTTCCCAGGTACAGATCAGAATGTTTTCTGTCCAGCATCGTCGCCCGGCAACCCTTGCAACGGAACGAGCGACAAGGACACGATGTACGGGTCCGATTGTTGCAAGGACTACATCAACGGTAAGGGTGATCAAGATCTCATCCGGCCATTCGATGGTGGGGACGAGGCCAACGGCGACAACGGAGCGGATCTGCTGTACGGCGGCAACGGCAGCGACGAGTTGCGAGGCGGGGCTGGCGACGAACTCTGGCTGGTCACCGGGGGATACGAAGGCGTAAACGGCCAGAGCGGCGGCGATAGCCTCTATGGAGGCCCGGATACGGATCTTGTCAAAGACCACGAGGGCCAGGATGACCTCTACGGTGGCGACAACAATGATGATCTGAACGCCTTGGACGGCAGCGGGGGCGACTACCTAAATGGCGGTAGCGGCCCTGACGCCTGTTCCAAGGACGGCGGAGACACGGCCATCAATTGCTAAGGGTGGCTCGGTGCCCACCGAGACCGCTAGGCGACTTGCTGCGGGCGACGGCGTAGACGGACCGCGCCATGGACGCAGACCCGTTCCGACGCCTGCGATTCTCCGGCACCTGTTGACCTGAGGATCTGGCGCCGCAATGTCCTCTCTGCATGCCATAGGTGCCGGTGGCGCGGCACCCGACTGCTGCGTGCCTGTCCCACCCATCGCCTTCACCCCGGCGAAACAACCAGGGAATATCGAAGGGGTCCTCCGGGGCGATCGGGACTCCTACGAGGATGGCAGGCGTCAAGGGGCTGGTCAGCGGATCAACCAGACCGGGTACCACAACCCGGAGCCGGGCCTCCTCGTCCTCAACCGCTAGGACGATCAGGCCGAAGCTGTCGCCAAATCGTTGGTCATTTCTACGACTACGCCGTCACCTGCGCCACTTCCTACACCGTTACCCACAACCACCCAACGGCATAGGCAAACCCCGCCACACCCCTTGCCTGTGCGCTTCAAACCATTCGAGTCCCGCCGACTACCCACCCTCCACGAGTTCCGTGTGGGTAGTCGGCGGGAGTCTCATGGGAAGCGCAGGACAAGGGGTGCGGCTACGTAGGAGGAGGGGCGAAGAAGAGGTAGGTCAGAGAAGGAAGTGAGGTGGGGGAGGGGCGTGATCTGGTGCGGGCCGGCTGCGGTGAGATGAGGAGGAGGCGTTTGAAGCATTAGCGGGGGGCAGGTCGGCGTGGGAGCTGGGTGGCGGCCTGGGGCGTGGGGACTTGGATGGGTGTGATCGGCAGAGCGGGCGGGCGTCTGGAGGGGCGGGCAGCGGCAATGCGGCGTTGTCGGGGGAAGCGAAAGTGAGGCGCCAGCTGCGCTGCGAGGATGTCGGCCTTCGCGTCGCGGCATCGGGTGGGGCAAACCGGGTCGGCGAGGGCGCGGATCCGAGGCCGATCGGGGGCGGAGCCGCCGAGCCTGGGGTTGTGGGCGTCATGGAGAGCAGCGAGAGTCACCGGATGTCGAGAACTGGAATGCGGCGATAGCGACGTGAGCCGCGGCGCGGCCAGCGAGCCACCTTCGGGCGATGGGCCGAGCATCTCTCGCACTCCGCGCGATGGCGCCTTTGTGGCCTTCGCTGAGGTGATGCGCAGCCGCAGCCCGGAGCGCCACTGGCTAGTCCCAGGCAAGCGGACTGGGGGAGAGCCCCCGGCGTCCGGGGCCGGGCAGATCGACGGGGGCAGTTCCAAGCCAGAAGAACTTGGTTCGCTCGTCAACCGGGATGTTGCGGCGGCCGGTGGACCGGACGAAGACGGCGTCTATCGCGCCCCTGAGGATTCGGTTCCGTTCCGCCGGCGATAGGTCGGACCAGATCGCGTCGAGCTCGGCGATATCGGGGATGCCCGAGGCTCCGGCCGTCTCGCGTAGGGTCGCCGCTCGTTCTTCGGCCCGCTCGAGTCGGGCCGAGCGACTCTTGAGCCCGTCGGCAAAGCGCGCGCCGAGGACGGCGGCTGCGCCAGAGTCCCGGTAAGCGATCAGCTCCGCCTCGGCCTCCCGTGCCGCGGCCTCGGCTTCGGCGAGTTCCTCGTCCGCAGAAACTCCCTCCAGACGCATCTGGCCCACCTCACCCCGGAAGCGCTCGACCACGTAGGGCTCGACCACCGAGCCAAGCACCGTCGCCGGCGATTCACATTGGCCGTTCGCACGCTTCCCCCGGCAGCGATAGATCCTCACGCGCTCGCCCTGGCGGTCGGTCATCTTGTCCGCCTTCATCGTGAACTGGCAGCCGGCGCATCGGAGGATCCCGCCGAGCAGTGAGCCGGGACCGCGCGAGGGCACGGCGCGCTTGCGCTGAGCGGCCTTCCACGTGCTCTCGTCGATGATCGCTTCGTGGGCCCCCGGGTGGACGAATTCGCCGGAGCGAGCCTCCCCGAGGTAAACGCGGTTACCGGTGAGATGGGACAGCGAGCGGTTGGTCCAGTTGGAGCCCCCGTAGGGGGTTTCGATGCCAGCGCCCTCCATGATCGCGCTGAGCTCCGACCAGCTGGCTCCCGAGGCCTTTGCCTCAAAGACACGCCGGACGGCGCTTGCGGCCGCGACGTTGAGCTGCAGACGGCCGTCCGCCCCCTTCCCATAGCCCGTTGGCACGCGTGACGCGATGTGGACTCCGCGGCCCACGGCACGCTCGCGGGCAGCGCTCCAGCTGTCGCGGATCCGGTCCAGCTCAAGCTTGGCGAACGCGCTGAAGATCGAGGCCATGAACTCGCCCATCGGGCCGGCCGACGTGTCGATGCCCTCGGCGACGGTGAAGAGCCCGGCATCGAGTTGGCGCAGCTCGTCCAGGAGGCGGGCGTTGTCAACCGCGGAGCGGCCGAAGCGGTCCAGACGCCAGACGACGATGCCTTCGATCGCTCCGGAGCGCGCCCGCTCCATCGCCTGCATCAGGCCCGGCCGATCAGATCGCGATCCGGGCTGGTCAAGGTCCTCGTGGAACTGGGAGATCGTGGCGCCCCGTGACTTGGCCCAGGCGGCGATCCGATCGCGCTGTTCGGAGGGAGAGATAAAGCTCTCACCTTCCCTCCCTGCAACCCGGGAGACGCGTATGTAGCCGTCCACTTTCATCGCTGCCATCCGTTATGCCAAATCATAGTAACTACTTGCTGTCTCGGGCCAGAACGTGATGCTGCTCGCGGTCCTTGGCGGGGTGATCCTGGCGGCCGCCGGAGTGGGCCCGCGACCGCGGCTGATCCTGCTCGTCTGCCTGATCGCCGCCTACGTGCCGATCGCCGGCGCCGGACCGTCGATCCAGAGGGCCGGCGTGATGGGCGTCGCCGGGCTCCTGGCCGCCCTTGCCGGTCGCCCGGCTGACCGCGCCTATCTGCCAATGCTGGCCGCCGTCGTGACCCTGCTCCTCAATCCCTATTCAGCCGGGGAGGTGGGCTGGCAACTCAGCTTCGCCGCGGTGCTCGGGATCGCACTGTGGGCAGCGCCGATCCGCGACCTGCTGCGCCCGCAGTTCGAGCGCCGCATCGGTCGGCGCCTGGCCCGGCCGCTCGCCGAGGGTGCCGGCCTCACGCTCGCCGCGACGCTCGTGACGGCACCGCTGATGGCGCACTACTTCGAGAGTGTCTCACTGGCCTCGCTGCCGGCCAACCTGCTCGTCCTGCCGCTTGTGCCACCTGTGATGTGGCTGGGAATGATCGCCGGCCTGCTCGGCCAGCTTCCCATCATTCCGGTTGGCTGGATCGGGGCGCTCGAGGGGCCGCTGCTGGATCTGATCGGGCTTATCGCAAATGGCCTCGGTGGCTTCGACTGGGCGCTGGCCGGGGTTCGGCTCTCGACCCCCGGCGTGATCGTCGCCTACATTGCGCTCGCCGCCGGGATCAGTCTCGCCCTGCGCTCTGCCGGACGCCGCCAGGGCCTCGGCCCACCACGCTCGCTGCGCGCTCCCCTGCAGGCACTGGTGGCCGCGACCGGGGCGCTCCTGCTGCTCCATATCGCCGGCCCGGGTGGCCGTGGCGCCGAACCCGGCCCGCCGACCCGCACGCTGCAGATCACCGCGCTCGACATCGGCCAGGGGGACTCGATCCTGCTGCGCGCGCCCGAGACCGAGCCCGTCCTGATCGACACGGGCCCTCCCGGGGGCGGAGTCGGCGAGGCGCTGCGCGAGCGCGGGATCGGGCGGCTCGGCTCACTCTTTTTGACCCATGAGCAGCTCGACCACTCGGGCGCCCTCGGCGACGTGCTCGCGGCCAGCGAGGTCGAGCGGGCATTCCTCAGCGCTCCTGCCCCGGAGAGCGAGCCGGCACTGGCAGCTGCCGACGTGCCCGTCCGCCACCTCGCCGCGGGTGATGCGGTGCGCCTCGGCCCGCTGCGGATCGATGTGCTCTGGCCTCCCCCGGGCGCAGCCCCGACGCCCGGGGGGGACCTCAACCTCACCTCGTTCGTGCTCGCGGCCCGCTACCGCGGTTGGAGCGTGCTGCTCGCCGGCGATGCCGAGCAGGAGATCACCGGGCTCGACCCGGGGCCTTTGGACGTCCTCAAGCTGGCCCACCACGGCAGCCTCGATGCCGGGCTGCCCGCCCTGCTGGCCCGCTCGGCGCCCCGCCTGGCGCTGATCGGGGTCGGGGCCGAAAACACCTACGGCCACCCGACCCCGGAGACGCTTACCGAGCTGACTACCGCGGGCGTCTGCGTGCTGCGCACGGACCTCGGCGGCGACAGCTGGGCCGAGCTCGGCCCGGACGGCATCCGGGCCGGCGACGAGCGCGGCGTTGCAGCCTGCGCTGCACCGCGTTGAAGGGGTCTGCCCTCTCTACACTCGCGATCCGCGTGGCCGATTCGATGAAACCCGCCTACCTGATCGCCGGCGACGACAGCGCCAAGCTCGATGCCGCGCTCTCACGCCTGCGCGCTCGCGCCGAGCGCGAGGGCGGCGCCGGCGCGCTGGAGCGCTTCGAGGCGACCGCCGGCGGGGGTCCCGATGTCGAGGCCCTGGTCGGGGCAATGCCGGCGATCTCGCTGATGGCCGAGCGCCGCTACCTGCTTGCCGACGGCGTGGAGCGCTGGCGCAATCCCCAGGTCAAGGCGATCGCCGCGGCCCTGGAGATTCCCACCGACGAGCTCACGGTGGTGCTGGTCGCGCGCGGGGCCGCTCCCCGCGGCCTCGCCGACGCCGTGCGCAAGGCCGGGGGCGACGTGCTCAGCTACGCGGCCCCGAAGAAGCGCGAGCTGCCGGGCTGGGCCGTGGCCGCAGCGCGCGAGCGTGGCGTCAATCTCTCGCCGCAGGCCGCCCGCTCGCTGGTAGAGCGGGTCGGCGAGAGCACGATTCGGCTCGGCACCCAGCTGGACCGGATTGCCGTCTGGGCCGAGCCCGGTGCGCGAATCGAGGTCGAGGACGTCGAGGAGCTCACCGCGGACACCTCAGAGCGCGCGGGCTGGGCCCTCGGCGACGCAATCGTCGGGCGCGATCCCGCCGATGCGGTGGACGCCGCCGACGCGCTCCTCGCCCAGGGTGAGGCGGTCACCCCGATGATCTACGGCATGGCCTCGCGCCTGCGCAGCGCCTACATGGCGGCCGCGATGCTCGAGCAGGGCCGGGCCGCCAAGGACGTGGAGGCCGCGTTGCCGATGGCTCCCTATCCGTCGAAGCTGCTGGTCAAGGCCGTGCGCAGCGTGCCGCCGGCCGAGCTCTCCGAAGCGATCGGCAAGATCGCCGAGCTGGAGTGGTGGACTCGCGGCGGGTCCACCTACAGCGAACAGGTAGCTCTGACCTTCGCGGTACGGGAGGCCGCCGGCGGGGAGAAAGCGGCTTGAGGCTCAGGAACCGGAGCGCAGGCGCGCGGCGCGCTGCTTCTTCCGGGATCCGGTGTTCGCGTGCAGGGCGCCCTTCTGGACTGCCTTGTCGATCAGCGACACGAGACCACGATGCTCGGCTTCGACCGTCTCGGTCGCGCCGCCCTCGACGGCACTTTCGAGCCGCCGGAACTTGGTCTTCACGGCGCTCGTCAGGCGTCGGTTCTCGACGCGCTCGCGCTCGGTGCGGAGGATCCGCTTCTTCTGTGATGCGATGTTGGCCATCTGCGGCGGCGTACTTTAGGGATTCCGCGCGCCGATGACGGATCGAGTCGCAAAACCCGACGGGGAGCGCCCCGGCCCCGACATCGATGTCGCGGTCGAGACGGCGCAGGAGCCCGGCATGGAGGGCGATGCGGAGAGCGGCCGCCTGGGGCGCTCGACCGCGTTCTTCTCGATCGCTACGGGCCTCTCGCGGGTCGCGGGCCTGATCCGCGAGATCGTCGCTGCCAGCTACTTCGGCGTCACCGGCGCGATGTCGGCGTTCACGATCGCCTTCCAGCTTCCGAACCTGGTCCGCATGCTGTTCGCGGACGCCGCGCTGCAGGCCGCCTTCGTCCCGGTCTTCACCGAGCAGCTCGAGAAGGACAACAGGCCGAGCGCCTTCCGCCTCGCCTCGACCCTGATCTTCCTGATCACGCTCGTCCTCGGACTGATCACCGCCCTCTTCATCCTGCTGGCGCCGGTGCTGGTCCCGTTCTTCGCGCCGGGCTTCGACTCCGACCCGGCGCTCCAGGACCTCACGGTCAGCCTCGCCCAGCTGCTCTTCCCGATCCTGGTGATGCTCGGGATCTCCGGCGTCGTGGTCGGCGTGCTCAACAGCTATAACCGCTTCAGCATCTTCGCGATCGCGCCGCTGTTCTGGAACGTTGCGATCATCGCCGTCCTGGTTGGGCTCGCGCCCGCCTTCCCGGAGGGCGACGAGATCTACGCCTACGCGATCGGCGTTCTTGTCGGCACGGTGCTGCAGCTCGCCCTGGTCGCCTTCGACCTGCGCAACACGCCGTTCCGTCTCTCGCGCGTCTTCGAATGGCGCAGCGATCTGGTCAAGCGTGTCCTGCTGCTGATGCTGCCGGTCACGATCAGCCTCGGGTTGATCAACTTCAACCTCTCGATCAACAGCATCTTCGGCACCCTTATCGAGGGCGCCGTGCTCACCACGAATGGCTGGGACGTGAGCCTGCAGCCACTCTCCGCCTACGGTCCGGCCGCGATCGACAAGGCCTTCCGGATCTACATGTTGCCCCAGGGCATGTTCTCGGTTGCGGTGGCCACGGTCGTCTTCCCGACCCTCGCCCGCTACGCCGCGCGCCGCGAGTACGACAACCTGCGCAGCACTATGGCCAACGGGATGCGGATGATCCTGCTGGTCCTGATGCCGGCAGCGGCCGCGATCCTCGCGCTCAGCGAGCCGATGACCCAGCTCGTCTACCAGCGCGGGGAGTTCGACGCCGCCCAGACGGAGATTGTCTCCACGGCGCTCTTCTGGTTCGCTTTTTCGCTGCCCTTCAACGGCCTTTTCCTGCTGATGACCCGGACGTTCTTCAGTCTCCAGCAGCCCTGGACCCCGACGATGATCGCCGGTGCCAACCTGCTACTTACCGTCGCCGGCTCGGCCCTCCTCTACAAGCCGTTCGGGATCGCCGGCATCGTCAGCGCCACGGCGATCGCGACTGCGGGCAGCGTGCTCGCCCAGGCCGCGATCCTGCGGCGGCAGCTCGGCGGCCTGGAGCTCGGCAGCCTGCTCGACGGCGCGATCCGGATCACGATCGGCTCGGTCGTCCTCGGCCTCGTCTCCTACGGCGGCTGGAGCCTGCTCGACGGGATCTTCGGTCAGGACACGCTCGGCCAGATCATCTCGGTGGGGGGCGGTCTGGCGCTGGGCGGCTTCGCCTACCTCGGCGTCGTCCTCGCGCTGCGCGTGCCCGAGGCCCGCCAGGTGCTGGCCGTCGTCCGACGCTAGCCGGCCCCGGGCCCGCGCGGACCCCGGGCCCCTAGCCGACCGGGTGCCAGTTGGGGTCGTCGATCCCACTGCTCTTCTCGCACTCGGAGCCGCGGTCGAAGCCGCTGCCGCCGGAGCAGAGGTCCGCGTGCTCGCCGCCGTCGAGGTCGTCGGCGTCGTCGGAGCCGTACATCTTGTCCTTACCCTCGTTGCCGCGCAGCAGGTCGCGCCCGTTGCCGCCATAGAGCTTGTCGTCGCCGGGACCGCCGACGAGCCGCCCGTCGCTGCCGGGGTTCTTCTTCTGGATCCCGGAGGACCAGTCATCGCCCCCGCCACCCCAGATCTTGTCGTCACCGCGGTAGCCGACCAGGTAGTCGATCCCGCCGCCGCCCTTGATCCGGTCGTTGTCGCGGCCGCCCCAGACGTAGTCGTTGCCGCCGCCCACCTTGAACAGGTTGCGGCCGCGGTCCCCCTGGACCTTGTCCTTGCCGCCGCTGGTGACGATCGTGTCGTTGTCGGGACCGTCGTAGACCTTGTCGTTGCCGCCTCCGGTGCGCACGTCGTTGCGGCCGAGGGCGAGCGAGATCCAGTCCTTGTCCCCGCCCGTTCGGATCTCGTCGTTGCCGCGGTCGTCGGTGACCTTGTTGGGGCCCTCGCCGGCGTCGATGAAGTCGTTGCCCGCGCCGTCGCTAACCCGGTCGCGATCGTCGCCGGAGTAGGTGCGGTCGTTGCCCGCGCCATCGGTGACGGAGTCCCGGCCGCTGCCGGTGCAGACGAGGTCATCGCCCTTGCCGCTGTCCACATGGTCGTTGCCGGCTCCGGTGCTGATCACGTCGTCGCCGTCGGTGCCGGTGACGTCGTCGCCGCCGTCACCCATCGTCTTGCCCTCGTCGTTGAGCGTGATCGTCACGGCCTCGCCCATGCAGGTGCTCAGGTCATCGGCCTGCGCTGCGCCGGCACCGGCGGGGAAGAGGATGGTCAGGGACATTGCGAGCAGCAGGCCTGCGCGGGCTGCGGATGTGAGGAGGTTGCTCATGTCTCAAGCATCGCCCATCCCGGACGCCCCCGGCCAGCCCCCCAAGGGGTGAATCTCCCACACCTCCGCGACCACGCCCTGCCACGCACCGGAGCCTCTCGCCATACTGACGGGCTCCCATGCAACGGATCAGGAACTTCTCGATCATCGCCCACATCGACCACGGCAAGTCGACCCTGGCGGATCGCATCCTCGAGATGACGGGCACGATCACCGAGCGCGAAATGCGCGAACAGATCCTCGACTCGATGGATCTCGAGCGCGAGCGCGGGATCACGATCAAGGCTCAGGCGGTGCGCGTGGACTACACGGCGCGCGACGGTGAGGAGTACCACCTGCACCTGATCGACACTCCCGGTCACGTCGACTTCTCCTACGAGGTCTCGCGCAGCCTGGCGGCCTGCGAGGGCGCGCTGCTGGTCGTCGATGCCGCCCAGGGAGTCGAGGCCCAGACCGTGGCCAACACCTACGCCGCGGTCGAAGCCGGCCTGGAGCTCATACCGGTACTCAACAAGGTCGATCTGCCGGGCGCCGAGCCCGAGCGTGTCGCAGGAGAGATCGCCGACCTGCTCGGCACCGATCCCGACGATGCGATCCACATCTCGGCCAAGACCGGGCTCGGCGTCGATGAGGTGCTGGAGGCGATCGTCGCCCGCGTGCCGCCGCCGCAGGGGGCGCCCGATGCGCCGCCGCGGGCGCTGATCTTCGACTCCGAGTTCGATCAGTACCGCGGCGTGGTCGCCTACGTGCGGATGATCGACGGCAGCTTTCACAAGGACGATCCGATCCGCGCGATGCAGGCGGGGACCGAGGCCACGCTGGACGAGATCGGCTTCTTCCGGCCGCAGATGACGGTTGCACCCGAGATGTCGGCCGGCGAGGTGGGCTACGTGATCACCGGGCTCAAGGACGTCTCGCTACTGCGCGTCGGCGACACCCTGACCTCGCGCGCCAACAAGGCGACCCAGGCGCTGGCCGGCTACCGCGAGGTCCAGCCGGTGGTTTTCTGCGGTCTCTTCCCGATCGACACTGACCGTTACGAGGACCTGCGCGAGGCCCTCGACAAGCTCTCTCTCAACGACGCCGCGCTCTCCTACGAGCCGGAGACCTCTGACGCGCTCGGCTTCGGTTTCCGCTGCGGCTTCCTCGGCCTGCTGCATATGGACATCGTCCGCGAGCGGCTGGAGCGCGAGTACGACATCGATCTGATGGCGACCACGCCTAACGTCAGCTACCACGTCTACAAGACCGACGGCACCGACTTCGAGGTCCACAGCCCGGCCGCGATGCCCGATCCAGCCTCGATCGAAAGCATCGAGGAGCCCTACATCCGCGCCTCGGTGATCACGCCGACCGAGTTCGTCGGTGCCGTGATGGAGCTCTGCCAGGGTCGGCGCGGTACCCACGTGGATCTGCACTACCTGAGCCCGGAGCGTGTCCAGCTGCGCTACGACCTGCCGCTCGGCGAGATCGTCCTCGACTTCTTCGACCAGCTCAAGTCCTCCACCCGGGGTTACGCCTCGCTGGACTACGAGCCGCTCGAAGGCCGCGCCTCCAAGCTGGTCAAGCTCGACGTGCTGCTCGCCGGCGACACGGTCGATGCGCTCTCGACGATCGTGCACAGCGATCGGGCCCAGGAGGCCGGCAAGGAACTGGTCTCGCGACTGCGCAAGACGATTCCGCGCCAGCAGTTCGACGTGCCGGTGCAGGCCGCGGTCGGCTCACGGATCGTGGCTCGCGAAACGGTCAAAGCGGTCCGCAAGGACGTCACCGCGAAGCTCTACGGCGGTGACGTGACCCGCAAGAACAAACTGCTCGACAAGCAGAAGAAGGGCAAGAAGCGGATGAAGCAGGTCGGCTCGGTCGAGGTCCCGCAGGAGGCCTTCCTCGCGGTGCTGAAGATCGGCGACGGCTGAGTAGTCCTGCCGGTAGGCTCGGGCAATGCGCACTGGAGAGATCGGGCCCGGGCCGCTATTCCCCCCGCACGGAACCAGTGGCCGGCGTGCCATCCGTCGGATCCGTGGGATCGGCGCCGAGGTCGTCGGCTTCATCGTGATCACGCTGCTGTTTCCGGTGCTCTTCCTGGCGGCGATCTGCGCTGACCTCTTCCTCTGGCTGAAACGCCGCAAGCCCTGGGTCGGCGTTCGCCTGGTCCCCTTCCTCTGGTGGTTTCTGGCCACCGAGATGTGGGCGCAGAGCATGATCCTGAGCATCTGGGTGATCTCCGGCGGACCCTTCAAGCGCGACTCGATCCGCCGGCGCCGCGGGGTCTACTGGCTGCGGCCGCGCTGGGCCCGCTCTCACCTCGGAGCAATCAAGCTGCTCTTCGGCCTCAACTTCGAGATCGAGGGCCGCGAGGTCGCATCCCCGGGCCCGATCCTGATGATGATCCGGCACGCCTCGATCATCGACAACATGCTCCCCGACACTCAGGTCGCCCTGCCGCTTGGGATCGGCATTCGCTACGTCGTCAAGCGCGAGCTCGAGGCGATGCCCGTGATCGATATCGGCGGCCGCTGGATCCCGACCCAGTTCCTGCAGCGGGCCTCGGCCGATCCGCAGACCGAGATCGCCACGATGCAGCGCCTCACCGAGAGCCTGGGCAGCTCCGAAGCGGTTCTGATCTACCCGGAGGGCACCCGCGCCACGGCCAAGAAGATCGCCCGCGCCAAGGAGATTGTCCGCGAAAAGCAACCTGACGTCGCGCCGCTTGCGGAGACCATGGTCAACCTCTTGCCGCCGCGGCTCGGTGGACCGCTGGCGCTGCTCGAGGAGGGTGCCGGCATCGATGTCGTCTTCTTCGCCCACGCCGGCTTCGACGGCTTCCAGTACATCAGCGACATCTGGGCCGGCCGCCTGGTCGGCCAGACGATCCGGATGAAGCTCTGGCGGGTGCCGGCCGACGAGATTCCGAAGGGTGAGCGGGAGCGCACCGAATGGCTCTACGCCCAGTGGCAGGAGATGGACCGCTGGGTCGGCAAACAACGTGCCGAGCTCGGGATCGGGGACTCCGGCGCCAAGGCGGGCGGGGGAGTAGGGTCGCCGGCATGAGCAAGGGCCTGAGCGCGCGCAACGTTCTGCTGGCGATCGCCTCCGGCCGCCTGATCATCGGCATCGCGATGCTCGTCCTGCCGACCGAGGTTGCGCGGCGCTGGCTAGGCCGCGGCGCCGCAACTGCCGAGAGCGGCGCCTTCGTGCGCGCGCTGGGCGGTCGCGACGTCGCCTACGCCCTGGGCAGTCTGCAGGCTGCTCGCGGCGGCGATCCCAGGCCCTGGCTCGCCGCCGGCCTGCTCGTCGATGGCACCGACTCGGTGGCGACGATGACGGCCGAGGGCGTACCGCTGAAGACCCGTCTCCTCGGCGGCGGAGCGGCATTCCTGGCCGTCGGCATGAATATCGCCGGCCTGTTGCTCGACGACGAGGCCTGACCCGGCGCTGAGCCCCCGGCCCGGCACCGACGCCTTAGCGGCGCCTAGACTGGCGCCTGAAATGCGCGGCGATCGCCCGTTGGGGCAGGTGAATCGCCGGCGGTACCGGGGCACGGACATGTCGCATAGCGGCGGGCCGGGCCGATGAGCGGCATCGCCGGCCAGGCGAGTACAGGGATCCAGGGGATCCCCGGCTTCGGCGATCGCAAACGGCTGCTGACCGCCGTCGGGGCCGCCGCCTTCATCGTGATCTCGGCCGTGGTGATCGCAGTCAACGGCCTGTTCCTCTCTCGCGACGTGGTTTTCCTGTGGATCCTGCTCGGGCTGTTCGCGGTCTCACTCTCCGATCTCGGCGGCTTCTTCCGCGGAGTGCTCGTCGACTGGTTACCGTTCTTCGGTGCGCTCTTCCTCTACGACCTGTTGCGCGGGGTCGTCGCCGACTCGTTGTTCGCGGCCCACACGCTGCCTCAGATCCGGGCCGACGAGCTGCTGTTCGGTGGCCAGGTGCCGACGGTCTGGCTGCAGGAGCGGCTCTTCGACCCGAGCGCACCGCAGTTCTACGACTACCTCGCCTGGGCCGTCTACCTGACCCACTTCTTCGCCGTCTTCGCGATCGCCGCCTACCTGTGGAAACGCGCCCGACCGCGCTTTCTGAGGTTCCGCAATATGGTCCTCGCGCTGACCGCCATGGCCTTCACCACGTACGTGCTGTTCCCGGCCGTGCCGCCCTGGCTGGCAAGCCAGAACGGCGACCTGGGGGAGAGCAGCCGGGTGGTCGGCGCGGTCTGGCAACAGCTCGGTGTCACTCCGGCAGCGGAGCTCTGGGAGAAGGGCAGCAGCTTCGCAAACGAGGTCGCCGCGGTGCCCTCGCTGCACACCGCGTATCCGGTCCTGATCCTGGTCTTCTTCTGGCCTGGAGGGAGCCGCCGTGTGCGGGCACTATGCCTCGCCTATGCCCTGGCGATGAGCCTGACGCTCGTATACACGGCCGAGCACTACGTCGCCGATGTGCTGGCCGGCTGGGCCTATGCGGTTGGGGCCTACCTGCTCGTCACCGGGATCGGGGCGTGGCGGGCGGAGCGCCGGCACACCGTCGCGCCCGCCGCGCATTAGGCCGCCCTAACAATCTCTGTTACCTTCCGGGGGTGCCCTCGGGAACCAAGGTCAAGACGAAGAAGAAGTGCTGCAAGTCGGGGCCGCGCTGCAAGCGCTGTCCGGCCGCGATGAAGAAGCTCGAGCGAGCTGGCCTCGCCACGCGCACCGGTAAACGCAGCTATGTCGTCCATCTCGAGGCCACGAAGAAGGATTTGAAGGCCGCGCGCCGCCGCTGAGCTTCGCCCGCCTTGCCTGATCCATAGGATCGGTGTCCAAGCAAGCCTGAGGAGGAGAGCAGGATGAGGATGCGCGCCGCGGTGCTCGAGGAGTTCGGGCAGCCGCTCGAGATCAAGGACGTCGAGTTGAGCGATCCCGGACCCGGCGAGGTGCTCGTCCGCCTGGTCGCCTGCGGGGTCTGCCACACGGACCTCTATACCGCGTCCGGGGTCGATCCCTCCGGCTACGCGCCCACCGTGCTTGGCCACGAGGGCGCCGGCGTCGTCGAGCGCGTCGGCGAGGGTGTCGATTCCCTCAGCGAGGGCGATCACGTCGTCACCCTGTTCTCACCGCAGTGCAAGGAGTGCGTGCACTGCCTCGACGAGCGCACCAACCTATGTCTGGCGATTCGCGAGCAGCAGGGCAAGGGCTATCTACCGGACGGCTCCACCCGGCTCAAGCGCGCGGCCACCGACGGCCAGGGTGAGGAGATCCGCCACTTCATGGGCACCTCGACCTTCGCCGAGTACACGGTGATGCCGGAGATCGCCCTGGCCAAGGTCAACCCCGAGGCGCCGCTCGATCACGCCTGCCTCTTCGCCTGCGGGCTCTCCACGGGCCTCGGAGCCGCGATGAACACGGCCCAGGTCCGCGAGGGCTCCACCTGCGTCGTTTTCGGCGCCGGCATGGTCGGCCTCGGCGCTGTCGCCGGGGCCCGGCTGCAGGGTGCCGAGCGGATCATCTGCGTGGACCTCTCCGCCGAGCGGCTCGAGCTGGCTAAGAGCCAGGGCGCCACTGAGGTCTTTGAGGGCGGTCCCGGCACCGTGGAGAGGATCCTCGAGATGACCGACGGCTTCGGCGCCGACTACACCTTCGAGGCGACCGGCAACGTCGCGGTGATGCGCCAGGCCGTCGAGGCGGCGCGTATGGGCTGGGGCCTGTGCACGGTCGCCGGCGTGGCCGGCAAGGGCGAGACCCTCGACATCGTGCCACGCCTTCTGATCACCGGTCGCCGGGTGGCCGGCTCCTCCTTCGGTGGCGTCAAGGGCCGCGATGGCGTTCCAAAGCTGGTCGATCTCGCATTGGAGGGACAGATCGACGTCGAGCCCTTCCTCTCCCACCGGATCACGCTGGATGAGGTCAATCGCGGCTTCGAGTTGATGGAGGCCCAGGACGGGATCCGCAGCGTCATCGAATTCAACTGAACCACCCAAGGCTCCGAGCTAAGAAAGGACCACATGGCAAAGCCGACCATCCTGCGCGCCGAGGAGGGCAACTTCCTCTCCAACGCCTATCTGATCGCCGACCCCGACTCCGGCAAGGGGGTGCTAGTCGATTCCAACGGCGCCACCGATCCCCTGGTGGAGTTCGCCGAGCGCGAACAGATCGAGATCACCCACATCCTGCTCACCCATCACCACTACGACCACGTGGTCGGCCTCGAGGACCTGGTCGAGCGCTATGGCGTCGATGTCTACGCGCATGAGTTGACCGCGGCCGAGGTCGCCGGCGTCACCGAGACGATCGGCGACGGCGACGTGGTCGAGTCCGCGGGCCTGCGGTTCGAGGCGATCCACACGCCCGGCCACTGCGCCGATCATCTGGCGTTCAAGGTCAACGACGGCGACTGCCTCACCGCCGACGTCCTGTTCAAGGGGACGTGTGGCGGCACCGGCGCGCCGGGAGCGACCGGGATCGATGACCTCAAGAACTCGGTGATGGAGAAGCTGATGAAGCTCGATCCGGCGACGATCGTACACCCGGGTCATCGCCAGCCGACCACGATCGGCGAGGAGTGGGAGAACAACCCGTTCATCCGCCTCTGGCGGGGTCTCGACGAGCCGGGAGCCGATCCGGTCAGCGTCGGTCCCGCAGACGCCGAGGAGCGCCGCGAGGCCACGCTGCTGCTCTGGGCGCCCGACTACGACGGCGGCAACAAGGCCCTCGTGCGGTTCGCCGACGACGGCTCCGAAACGATCACCGGCGGCTCGCAGATCAAGCGTGAGGGCTGACGTTCCTACAATCGGACGATGCTCAGCGAGCGACAGGAGCAGATCCTCGAGTTGGCGGTCGGCGCCTACCTCGAGACCGGCGTACCCGTCGGCTCGAAGGCGATAGCCGAACGCGAGGACGTCCCCTGGGGCGCTTCAACCGTTCGCAACGAGCTCTCCGAGCTCGAGCGCGAGGGCTACCTGAGCCACCCGCACACCTCCGCCGGACGGGTGCCCACGGACGCCGGCTACCGCCGCTACGCGGACGCGCTGCTCAATGCCGGGCCCCGTGCCGTGCCGCCCGCGGCGCCCGCCGCCTTCGAGCTCTCCCGCGTGCAGCAGGAGATCGAGGAGGCCCTGCAGGAGACCACCGCGGCCCTCGCCCAGGCCAACGACCTGCTGGCGCTCGTGACCGCGCCGCCGGCCAGCAGCGCCACGATCCACAGGGTCGAAGTCCTACAGCTGCAACCGCGCGTCGTCGCGGTGCTCGTGATCGCTTCCAACGGTGAGGTCGGCAAGCGTGTTTTCACCTTCTCGTCGCCGGTGGACAGCGGCCTGGTCGCCTGGGCGAGCTCCTTCCTCAACGAGCGCCTCAGTGGAACACCCGTCGGCTCCCGTGCCGTCGCCTCCCGCCTCGACGATCCCGAGCTGGGCGAGACCGAGCGCGTCTTCCTGACTGCGATCGGCGGCGCGATGTCGGATCTCGGCGAGCCCTCCTCCCAGCAGCTCTACATGGACGGCACCGCGCGCCTGCTCTCGGAGTCGCACGCCGCGGACATCCCCGAACCCGATGGCGTGGTCAGGGCGCTGGAGGGCCGTGTAAGCGTGCTCTCGGTGCTCAGCTCGGCGTTGCGCGAGCAGTCGGTGTTCCTCTGCATCGGCGGCGAGAACCCCGAGCCCGCCCTGCGCTCGGTCAGCGTGGTCAGCGCGGGCTACGGGCTCGGTTACCGGGGCCTGGGCGCCGTGGGCGTCGTCGGCCCGCTGCGCATGGACTACGCTCGCGCGATCGACTCTGTCCGGGATGCAGCCGCCGAGCTGAGCCGCTTCTTCGCCACCGTTTACGAGGGCTAGGTCCGTCAGGTGGCCATCGCCAATTGAGAAGCCCTCGCTCGGCCAGCTCGAGATCGGGTAACGCGTCGGCTGGTCCAAGTCGCGCGAACACACACAGTCGCCTCACTGCGAATAGCCGACCGTATAGGTCAGTAGAACGCGTCGGAGTTCGCCGGTCAGCCGGTTTTTGGCCGCAGGAAGCCGGTCGTCCGCGACCCCGGGGACGTGGTGCTTTTCGCCCGAGAGAGACACGAGGGTCGGGCTTTTCGGGCGGCATGCGGATCGCGCCTCCGGGCGGTTAGGGGGCTCCCGCTAGCCTGCGCGATCGTGATGCATCTATGAAACGCGATTACTACGAGGTCCTCGGCGTCGAGAAGGGCGCCGACGAGGCCGCGATCAAGAAGGCCTTCCGCAAGCTCGCCCGCGAGCTGCACCCGGACACCAACCCCGACGACCCCGAGGCCGAGGAGCGCTTCAAGGAGGCGGCCGAGGCCTACGAGGTTCTCTCCGACCCCGACAAGCGTCACACCTACGACGCCTTCGGTCACGACGGCCTGCGCAGCGGCGGCTACCAGCCGCGCGCCGAGGGCTTCGGCAGCTTCTCGGAGATCTTCGAGACCTTCTTCGGTGGCGAGGGCGGCGGCTTCGGCGACATCTTCGGAGGCGGCGGAGGCGGCGCTCGGCGCGGCCCCGCGGGCGGGGGCGACGTGGGAGTTGTCGCCGAGATCGAACTCGGCGAGGTGCTGACCGGAGTCAGCCGCGAGGTCGAATTCGAGGCGGTCGTGCCCTGCGAGCACTGCAACGGCAACGGGGCCGAGCCCGGCACGCCGATCGTCACCTGCCCGACCTGCGAGGGCGCCGGCCAGGTCCAGCAGGTCACGCGCACGCCCTTCGGGCAGATGATGCGGGCCAGCGCCTGCCCGACCTGCAGCGGCTCCGGCAAGAGCGCCGAGACACCCTGCGATGTCTGCGACGGCAAGGGCCGCCAGGTCAAGAACAAGAGCTGGGAGGTCGAGATCCCGGCCGGGATCGAGCATGGCCAGCGGATCCGGATCAGCGGTGCCGGCCACGCCGGCGAGGTCGGGGGGCGCAGTGGCGACCTCTACGTCGAGGTCGCGGTGCGCGAGGACGAGCGCTTCGTGCGCGAGGGTCGTGACCTGCTGACCGTCGCCGAGATCTCCGTAACCACCGCGATGCTCGGCGCCACGATCGAGGTCCCCACGCTGGAGGGCGAGACCGAGGTGGAGGTCGAGCGCGGCGCCCAGCACAGCGACTCGATCCGGCTCAAGGGGCGCGGTCTTCCCGGCCTGGATCGTCCCGCGCGTGGCGACCTGCACGTCGTGCTGAAGCTGCTCACTCCGGTCAAGCTCGACGACGAGCAGCGCGATCTGGCCGAGCGGCTGGACGCATCGCTCGGCGATCGCAATCAGCCGCGCGCCGCGCGCGACGGTCTCTTCAGCCGGGTGCGCCGGGCCTTCAAGTGATCCGGCTGGCCGTCCGCTGTCGGCCTGAGCAGGCGGAGCGGGTGCTCGCCGAACTCGTTGAGATCGTCCCCGGCGGGGTCGAGGAGGAGATCGGCGACGGCTATGTCGAGTACGCGATCTACGGGCCGCCGGGCGAGATCCCGGAGCTGCCCGCCCTCGAGGTCGCCGCGGGCGACGGGTTGGTCGAGATCCTCACAACCGAGATTCCTGACGACTGGGCCGACCGCTGGCGCGACTTCCACGAACCGGTTTGGATCGGCAAGCGGTTGGTGGTGCGGCCCTCCTGGGAGAGCGAGGCGACCGGCAGCGCCGAGATCGAGATCGTGATCGATCCAGGACGGGCTTTCGGTACCGGCGCCCATGCGACCACCTCCCTGTGCCTGGAGTTGCTGCTCGAACTCGCTGACGCCGGGCCCGAGCGCTGCCCGGTCGTCGACCTGGGAACCGGCTCCGGGGTGCTGGCCATCGCTGCCGCGCGGCTCGGGTTCAGCCCCGTCACGGCGATCGACCACGAGATCCCGGCGGTCGAGGCGACCGCCACCAACGCCGAACTGAACGGCGTCGAGATCGCCGCCGAGCGCCTCAACCTGCGCCAGCAAGCGGCACCGAGCGCGTCGCTGTGGCTCGCCAACCTGACCGCACCGATCCTGCTCGAGCTGGTCCCGAGGCTGCCCGAGGAGCTACCTTCCACGCTGATCCTCAGCGGCATGCTCTGCGCGGAGACCGAGGCGGTGGCGGCGGCCTTCGCCGGCTCCGGATACGAGGTCGAGGCCCGCCGTGAGCGCGGCGACTGGGCGGCGCTGCGATTGACTCGCTGAGGTCCGCGCGCCGGGATATAGTGCGCCCATGCCGGTCGCAGTCGAGTTCTACAACGTCGTCCTTTTCTTCCACATCCTTGCGGTGGTGCTCGCTTTCGGGCCGACCTTCGCCTATCCGATGTTCCTGGCGATGGCGGAGCGCACCGACCCGCGGGCGCTGCCCGCCGTCGGCAAGGCGATCATCGCCTGGGACCGGATCGGGCAGGCGCTGCTGCTGGTGATCCTGATCGCGGGGATCTACATGGTTGCCGACAGTCCAGCCTGGGAGGTCAGTGACTTCTACATCTCCTGGGGCTTCCTCTCGGTGATCGTCATCGGCGGTGCCTCCGGCGCTTACTTCACGCCGAAGACCAAGCAGCTGATCGAGATCGTCGAGCGTGATGTTGCGGCGTCCAACGCCGGCGCGGTGACCCTCTCGGCGGAGTTTCAGGCGCTCAACCAGCAGGTCGCCAAGGTGGGTACAGCAGTCGGGATCTTCACCATCCTGACGATCTACGTGATGACCGCCAAGCCGTTCCTGTAGGCCGGGGCGTCGTAGCCCCGAGGGCATCGACAAGCGCGCGCTCGCAGCCGATAGCGGTCTTCGACTCGGGCGTCGGCGGCCTCACGGTCCTGCACGAGTGCCTGGTCTCGCTGCCGGAGGAGAACTACATCTACCTTGGTGACAGCGCCAACTTTCCCTACGGCACCAAGTCGGCCTCCGAGTTGCGCGCCCTGGTCGAGCGCAACACCGAGTTCCTGCTCGAGCGCGACGCCAAGCTGCTGATCATCGCCTGCAACTCCGCGACCTCCGCCGGCGCCGCCCAGGCCCGCGAGATCGCCGCGGCGCACGGGGTCGAGGTGATCACCGTGATCGACCCCGAGGCCGAGATCGCGGCGGCGATTACCGACTCCGGCCGGGTCGGTGTGATCGCGACTCCGGCGACGGTCGAAGGCGGCGCCTACAGGCGGGCGCTGACCGCGTCGGGGCGCGGCCTGGAGGTCACTGAGGTTGCAGCGCCGGACCTCGCGCCGATGATCCAGAACGGCTTCCCCTTCGACGAGAGCGTCGTGGAGATGGTCCGCTCCTACTGCCGGCCGCTGAAGGCCGCACGGATCGACACCCTGATCCTCGGCTGCACGCACTACCCGCTGGTCGCGCCGATGCTGCAGCGGATGCTCGGTCGCGACGTGCGTCTGGTCACCGCCGGTCACGCGATCGCCGCCCGGGCGCAGCGCATCCTCGAGCATGCCGGGACCGAGGCCGACCCGGGCCCGGAGGGCACCTACCGCTTCCTCTGCACCGGCGATGTGATCAGCTTCCGTGAGCTCGGAACCCAATTTCTGCAGATGCCGCTCGGCGAGGTCGAGCGGGTGACGATCGGCTGACGTACAGTTGTGGCGATGAGTGAGATTCTCGAGCAGATGCAGGCCGACACCCGCACGGCGATGAAGGCTGGTGAGAAGCCGCGCGTGCAGACGTTGCGGATGCTCGTCAGCGCCGTCCAACAGGACGTCAAGGAGGGCGCCGGCGATCCGGTGGCGGTGCTGCAGCGCGAGCGGAAGAAGCGCCTCGAGGCCGCCGAAGCGTTCGCGGAAGGTGGCCGTGCAGAGCAGGCGGCGGCCGAGCAGGACGAGGCCGCGCTGATCGAGGGCTACCTGCCGGCCCAGCTGGACGACGCCGAGCTGGCCGGGATCGTCGCGGCTGCGATCGAGGAGACCGGCGCCGACTCCCCGAAGCAGATGGGGCAGGTGATGGGCGCCGTGATGCCCAGGGTCAAGGGCCTGGCCGACGGCGGTCGCGTCAGCGCAGCGGTGCGGGAGCAGCTTGGCTCGTAGGCAGATGACGATCGACAACGACGTCGCCGCCGAGCTCGCGGGCTCCGGTGACGCCGTACTGCGTCGTCTGGAGGAGCGGCTCGACTGCGCGGTCTTCCTGCGCGGCAACGTGATTACGCTGGATGGCGACGATGACGCGCTCGCCGATGGGCAATCGATGGTCGAGGAGCTGCTGGAATTGATCGAACAGGGTGAGGAGATGGAGCCGTCGACGGTGGACGTGGTCGGCGGCGCGATCGACAACGAGATGAAGCCGGCGGAGCTGCTCGGCGACGCGATCTGGCATCACCGCGGAACGAAGTTTGCGCCCCGCACCCCCAACCAGAAGCTCTACGTCGATTCGATCCGCGACGCCACAGTCACGTTCGGTGTGGGCCCGGCCGGTACGGGTAAGACCTTCCTTGCCGTGGCTATGGCCGTCGCTGCGCTCGAGGCCCGCGACGTGAGCCGCATCATCCTCACGCGTCCGGCAGTCGAGGCGGGGGAGCGGCTCGGCTTCCTGCCGGGAGACCTGGCGGCCAAGGTCGATCCCTACCTGCGGCCGCTGTTCGACGCGCTCTACGACATGCTCGACCCCGAGCGCGTCAACGAATACTTCGAACGCGGCGTGATCGAGGTCGCCCCGCTCGCATTCATGCGAGGTAGAACTCTGAATGATTCCTTCGTGATCCTCGACGAGGCCCAGAACACGAGCCCCGAGCAGATGAAGATGTTCCTCACGCGGCTCGGCTTCGGCTCGCGCATGGTCGTCACCGGTGACATCACCCAGATCGACCTCCCATCCAACCAGCGCTCCGGCCTGATCGTGGTCAGCGAGATCCTCGCGGCCATCGAGGGCGTCACCTTCGTCCGCTTCGGGGGCTCCGACGTGGTGCGCCACGAGCTGGTTCAGCGCATCGTCGCCGCCTACGGCGACTACACCGAGCGCGGCGGGCGCCGCCGGCGGATCGACGACGGCGAGGGCGAGTGAGCACCGACCTGGAGGATGTGCCGGCCGAGCTGCGCCCGGCTGTCGCCGCGAGCCTCGCCGCGGCAGCCGTCGGTGACGGCCACCTCTCGCTCGAGCTGATCGACGCCGAGCGGATCACGAGCCTCAATCGCCTGCACCGCGGGCTCGATGAGCCCACGGATGTGCTCTCGTTTCCAGTTGACGGCGTCGGCAAGGTCGCCGGCCCACGCGAGCTCGGCGATGTCGTGATCTGCCCCGAGCACACCGCCGACCTGACCGAGGCCGCGGTCCACGGGGTCCTGCACCTCTGCGGCTACGACCACGAGACCGACGACGGCGAGATGCTCAGCCTCCAGGCCGAGGTGCTCGCCGGGCTCGCGCGCGGCGATGCGGAGCCCTCGCTTTGAGCGAGCCGGTGACACGTGCGGGATTCGTGGTCCTCGCCGGACGCCCCAACGTCGGCAAGTCGACCCTCGCCAACTCGATCGTCGGCGCCAAGGTTGCGATCGTCTCCGATCGCCCGCAGACCACACGGCGCGCGATCCGCGGAGTGGCGACCGACCCGGCCGGGGCCTGGCAGGCGATCCTGGTCGACCTGCCCGGCGTCCAGCGCCCGCGCGACGTGCTCACCGAGCGCATGCAGGCGCGGGTCGAGCGTGAGCTGGCCGAGACCGACGCCGTCCTACTGGTGATCAATGGCGAGCAGGGGGTGGGGCCAGGCGACCGGTTCATCGCCGAGACGATGATCGACGCCGCCAGGCACGTGCCCGTGATCTGCGCCGTCAACAAGATCGACCGGTTGAGCAAGTACCAGGTGGTCGAGGTGCTCTCGGCTGCGGGCGAGCTCGAGATCGTCGATGAGATCTTCCCGATCTCGGCCCGCAACGGGACCGGGGTGGAGGCGCTCACCTCGCGGATCGCTGAGCTGATGCCGGAGGGTCCTTTGCTCTATCCGCCCGAGGACACCAGCGACCAGCCCAGCGAGATCCATCTCGCCGAGCTGATTCGCGAGCAGGTCCTGCGGCGTACCCGTGAGGAGTTGCCGCACGCCGTCGAGGTCGAGGTCGCCGATGTCACCCAGCGCGAGGACGGCCTGATCGAGATCCGCGCCGACATCTGGGCCGAGGCCGACTCCCAGAAGGCGATCCTGATCGGCAAACGCGGCAAGATGATCCACGACATCGGCACCGCCGCCCGCAAGGAACTGCAGAAGGAGCTTGGCGAGAAGGTCTTCTTGGACCTCCAGGTCAAGGTCCGCCAGCGCTGGCGCCGGGACGAGAGCTTGCTCGACCGGCTCGGGATCGACTGAGGCACCCGGCGCTCGCGGCGTAGCGATCTAGACTGCGCCGCATGAGCGCCCCCGAAGCGATCCGATTCGACCCCGAGACCGGCCTCGTCCCATGCGTGGTCCAGGACGCCGGTAGCGGCGAGGTGCTCACCGTCGCCTACATGAATGCCGAGGCGCTCGAGCTGACCATCGGCAGCGGGGAGATGCACTTCTGGAGTCGTTCGCGCCAGGAGATCTGGCACAAGGGCGCCACCTCCGGCAACACACAGCGCGCCGTCTCGCTGCGCTACGACTGCGACGGGGACGCGATCGTCGCCCTGGTCGAGGCGGCCGGCCCCGCCTGCCACACGGGCGAGCGCACCTGCTTCTACCGCGAGTTGGGCGGCGCCGCCGACCCCGGGCCCGACGCTCCCGGTATATCGGGCGAGCCCGAGGCGGTCGGCCACGAGGCGATCCCGGAGCTGGAGCGCACGCTCGCCGCTCGCAAGGCGCAGCGGCCCGCGGGCTCCTACACGGTCGAGCTGCTCGACGACCCGGAGCTGGTCGGGGCCAAGATTCGCGAGGAGGCTGACGAAGTCGCCCGCGCGATCTCCGGCGAGAGCGACGAACGCGTGGCCGAGGAGGCCGCCGACGTGCTCTACCACGTGCAGGTCGGCCTGGCCTCGCGCGAGATCTCCCTCCAGGCCGCGTTCGAGGTGCTCAACGCGCGGCGGCGGGGCTGAGCGTGTCCGGGGTCCGGGTCCCCTTCCCCGATCTCGAGGCGGCGACCGAACTGGTCGCCGGCGGTGCCAACGTCATACCGGTGATCCACCGCTATGTGGAGGACTCCGAGACGCCCGTCTCCGCCTTCCTGAAGCTGCGCGGGGATGAGCCCTCGTTCCTGCTCGAGTCGGCCGAGCAGGGGGGTCGGCTGGGCCGCTACTCGTTCATCGGCGTAAGCCCGCACGCGGTGCTGCGCTGGGCCGAGGGCGAGCTGAGCGAGTGGCGGGCCCCCGGCGGGTTCGCGGCAACCGACGAGCCCGCGGAGGTGAGCCCGGCGCCCGATCCCTACGCGGCGGTCGCCGACCGGGTCGATGCCATGCGCCTGGCCGATGTCGAGGGTATGCCGCCGTTTCCCGGCGGAGCCGTGGGGCTCTTCGCCTATGACCTGGTGCGCACCGTCGAACCACTCGGCGACCCCAACCCCGATCCCCTCGGTCTGCCGGATCTGGCGCTGATCGTCACCGACACGATGGTGGTCTTCGATCACCTCCGCCACGAGGTCGCGATCATCGCCAACGCCTTCGCCGACGAGGGCGGGATCGAGGCCGCCCACACGCGTGCCGTGGCCCGGATCGACGAGGTGCGCCTCGCGCTGCGCCAGCCCCTACCCGCCGTCGAGGTCGACCCTGACCCAGCGCCGCTGGAGCTGGAGTCCAACGTCACCCGGGAGGAGTTCGAGGCCACCGTCGCGCGGATCGTCGAGTACGTCCACGCCGGCGACGCTTTCCAGGTGGTCCCCTCGCAGCGTTTCTCGGGTTCCTGTCCGGTCGAGTCATTCTCGATCTACCGCGGGCTGCGGGCGGTCAACCCCTCGCCCTACATGTACTTCCTCGACTTCGGCGATTTCCAGATCGCGGGCGCCTCGCCCGAGCCGCTGGTCAAGGTCACGGGCCGCCGCGTGGAGACGCGGCCGATCGCCGGCACGTACGCCCGCGGCGACGATGAGGAGGAGGACCGGCGCCGGGCCGAAGCGCTGCTCGCCGATCCGAAGGAGCGGGCCGAGCACGTGATGCTGGTCGACCTCGGCCGCAACGATCTGGGCCGGGTCAGCGAATACGGCAGCGTGGCGGTGGACGAGCTGATGGTGGTCGAGACCTACTCGCACGTGATGCACATCGTCAGCCAGGTGTCGGGCCGGCTGCGGGAGGGGCTCAGCGCGATGGACGTGCTGCGCTCTGCGTTGCCGGCGGGCACCCTTTCGGGCGCGCCCAAGGTGCGTGCGATGCAGATCATCGACGAGCTCGAGCGGATCAAGCGCTGCTCCTACGGCGGGGCGATCGGCTACCTCTCGTTCACCGGCGACCTCGACACCGCGATCCACATCAGGACCGTGGTCGTCAAGGACGGCCAGGCCCACGTGCAGGCGGGTGGTGGCACGGTCGCCGACGCCAAGCCCGAGTACGAGTACCGCGAGTCGCTGCAGAAGGCAAAGGCCGTGATCAGGGCGATCGAGCTGGCCCGCGAGCACCCGGAGTGGCCGTGAGCGCGATCGAGCCAGCGGCCGGCCGGCGGGTCCTGGTGATCGACAACTACGACTCCTTCACCTACAACCTGGTTCAGTTCCTGGGCGAGCTCGGGGCCGAGATCGAGGTGATCCGCAACGACAAGGCCTCCGTTGAGGACCTCCTGGCCCGCGGTGCCGAGCGGCTCGTGATCTCGCCCGGCCCGTGCACGCCGTCCGAGGCCGGCATCTCGACCGAGGCCTCGCGGCGTTTCCCCGAGTCCGGGGTGCCGACGCTCGGCGTTTGCCTCGGCCACCAGGCGATGGTCGAGGCCTTCGGCGGCGAGGTGCTGGTCGGCGAGCCGATGCACGGCAAGGACGCCGAGATCAGCCACGACGGGCGCACGATCTTCACGGGGCTGCCGAGCCCCCTGCTCGTCGGCCGCTACCACTCGCTGATCGCCTCGGCCGAGCTTCCCGACTGTCTCGAGCTGAGCGCCTCCTACGGGAAGATGGTGATGGCGGTGCGCCATCGGGAGCTGCCCGCGGAGGGCGTGCAGTTCCATCCCGAGTCGGTGCTGACGCCCAGGGGAAAGCAGCTGCTTGCCAACTTCCTCGAGCACGGCTGCGGTCCCGGCGCGGGTCCCTCCTGATGCCGCACACCCGGCCGGGGGCGCCGCTGCGCCTGCTGACGATCCCGATCAGCCACTTCTGTGAAAAGGCCCGCTGGGCGCTCGAGCGGGCCGGGCTCGACTATCGGGAGGAGGCCCACCTGCAGGGCATACACATGGTCTACGCGATGCGCGCGGCGCGTGGCAGGCGAGTTCCGGTGCTGATCACCGAGCAGGGCGCGTTCAATGAGTCGGGGCAGATCATCCGCTGGATCGACCAGCGACTGCCGCCGTCGGAGCGCCTCATTCCGGATGAGCTGCGCGGCGAGATCGATGAGCTCGAGCGGCGCCTCGACGAGGGCGTCGGCGTCGAGGGCCGTCGCTGGATGTACTCGGTGCTCATGGAGACCGACATTCCGACGCGCTTCGGCAGCGGCCCGCTGCCGGCCTGGGAGCGCCGCGTGCTGCCCTACGGCCTGCCGGCTCTGCGCCTGCTGCTCAAGCCGTTGCTCAACGCGTCGCCGGAGCAGGCTGCTGACGCTCTCGCCAAGCTCAACCGCGGCTTCGACAAGGTCGCCGCGATGCTGGCCGACGACCGTCCGTATCTGCTGGGCGACCGTTTCACCGCTGCGGACCTGGCCTTCGCGGCCCTTTCGGCGGCCGTCCTCCTGCCCGAGCGCTATGGGGTGCAGCTGCCGCAGCCCGCCGATCTGCCGCCCGCAGCGGCCGCCGAGGTCGAGCGACTCCGCGCGCACCCTGCCGGCGAGTTCGCGGCGCGGATCGTGGCCGAACACAGACCCTGGCCGCCGCCCACGCACGCGGCTCAACCCTTGCACTAGCCTCCGCCCGCCGGAGCACCCGGAGAGACAGATGCCGAACGAGATCATCACCAGAGCAATCGACGCGGTCAGCGACGGCGAGCACCTGACGGCCGATCACGCCGCGACCGTGCTCAGCGAGATCATGGAAGGGCGTGGCGGTGAGGTCCAGACCGCAGCCTTCCTCATCGCGTTGCGGGCCAAGGGTGAGACCGTGCCCGAGATCGTCGGCCTCGCCCGCACGATGCGATCCCTCGCCACACCGGTCGAGATCGATCGCAATGGCCTCGTGGACACGGCCGGCACCGGTGGCGGCCCATCGACCTTCAATGTCTCGACCACCGCGGCGCTGATCGCGGCCTCCGCGGGTTGCGCGGTCGCCAAGCACGGCAACCGCTCGAACACCTCGCGCTCGGGTTCCGCCGATCTGCTCGAGGCTCTCGGCGTGAACATCACGATTGATCCGGCCGGAGTCGCCCGCTCGATCGAGGAGGTCGGCTTCGGCTTTATGTTCGCGCCCGCTCACCACGCGGCGATGAAGCACGTGGTCCCGGCCCGCAAGGAACTGGGAGTGCGCACCATCTTCAACTTCCTCGGTCCTCTGACCAACCCGGCCGGCGCCCAGCGGCAGTTGCTTGGAGTCAGCGACCGCCGCTACCAGGAGACGATCGCCGAAGCGCTTGCCTCGCTCGGCTGTGATCACGCGCTGGTGGTCGCCGGCGAGGACGGTCTCGACGAGCTGACGATCAGCGGTGCCAGCCGCGTGATCGAGGTGCGCGGCGGCCGGACGGAGGAGTGGTACCTGAGCGCCGACGAGGTCGGGCTCGAGGAGGCACCTCTCGAGATGCTCACCGGCGGCGAGCCTGAGGAGAACGCGGCGACGACGCGCGCGGTGCTGGGTGGGGAGCCCGGTCCCAGGCGTGACGTCGCGGTGCTCAACGCCGGCGCCACGATCTACGTCGCCGGCGAGGCCGATTCGATCGGCGCCGGTGTGCAGGCCGCCGCCGCCGCGGTCGAGTCGGGCGCCGCGCTGCAGACGCTGGAGCGGCTAGTGGCGTTGACAGGAGAGCTTGCGAGCAGCAGCTAGCGGGCACCGGAGGGGTTCCGGGACCGGTAGCCTGCGGGCAGATGGGCAGACTCGATCAGCTCCTCGGATCCGCAAGGGAGGAAGTGGCCAAGCGCCGTGCCCGGGTTTCCGGTGACGAGCTTCGTTCCCGACTGGGGACGCGCAGCGGCTCGCGCCCGTTCAAGGAAGCGCTGGTCCGACCCGGGCTTTCCCTGATCGCCGAGTTCAAGCGCGCCTCGCCATCTGCGGGGGAGATCAGCCCGGGGACGAACGTCAGCGAGATCGTCGGCGCCTACAAGCGCGGCGGCGCGGCGGCCCTCTCGGTGCTCACCGAGGAGCACCAGTTCAAGGGTTCGCTGGACGATCTCAGGGAGGCGCGCGCCGCATCCAACCTGCCGATCCTGCGCAAGGACTTCATCGTCGATCCGTACCAGTTGTTGGAGGCCGCGGTCGCCGGCGCCGACGCGGTGCTGCTGATCGTCGCCGGTCTCGATGACGACGACCTGGCCCGCCTCTATGCCGAGTCGGAGAAGCTAGACCTCGATTGCGTGGTCGAAGTCCACGACCAGGAGGATCTCGAGCGGGCCCTGGGACTCGAGCCCGAGGTGATTGGCATCAACAACCGTGATCTCAAGACCCTCGAGGTCGATCTCGAGACGACGTTGGAGCTGAGCACCGATGTGCCGGCCGGCAAGACGGTCGTCTCGGAGTCCGGCTACGGACGCCGCGAGCAGCTCGACGAGCTCGAGCGGATCGGCGTCGACGCCGTTCTCATCGGCGAGACGCTGATGCGCTCCGGCGACCCGGAGAGCATGGTGCGTGAGCTGACGCTCAACGACGAGTTGACGCGCGAGCACCTGCTCGACGAACGCTGAGCACGCCGCTCACGCCTGTCTTGACTGGATCTTTCGGAAAGTCTTAGCCGCTCCTGAGCGTCCTTTAGACGATGGCTTATCAGTGCGGCCGATGATCGCTGCATGAGCTCACTCAAGAAGTTCTTCAAAGGCCCTCTCGCCGCCGGTCTCGCCGGCGGCTTCGTTGTCGGGCTGCTCGGTTGGGTGGCGATCGCCGCCGGCTGGATCTCCTCCGACAGCGGTTCCCCCTCTACCGCGGTGGCCGCAGCCCCCGCGCTCTCGCAGCCCGCGGCCGCCGGTGACGCGCTCACCGCCGGCCAGATCTATCAACGGGGCAGCCCGGCCATCGCCTATGTCGAGGCGGAGAAGACCGGGACCAGTTCCACGACCGGCCTCGTGCCCAGTAACGGTGGTACGGCGACCGGCTCCGGATTCCTCATCGACGACCAGGGCACGGTCCTCACCAATGACCACGTGGTCGAGGGGTCCGACTCGGTCACCGTGAAGCTCGGCGCGGAGGGCGATACGCTCGATGCAAAGGTCGTCGGCGCCGACCCCTCCAGCGACGTTGCGGTCCTCAGGGTGGACCCGGGCAAGGTGGACGCAGCACCTCTGAAGCTCGCCGACTCGGATCAGTCCAGGGTCGGGGACGCGGTCGTGGCGATCGGCAATCCGTTCGGCCTCGATCTAACCGTGACCACCGGGATCGTCTCTGCGCTGCAGCGTGAGATCACCGCCCCAGACGGGTTTACGATCTCCGATGTGATCCAGACCGACGCGGCGGTCAACCCCGGCAACTCGGGTGGGCCGCTACTCAACTCCGCCGGCGAGGTGATCGGGATCAACTCCCAGATCGCGACCGGCGGCGGGCAGGGCTCGGTCGGAGTCGGCTTCGCGGTGCCGATCAACACCGCAGCCGACGTCTCGGGCCAGATCCTCGACGGCGGCGAGGTCGAGCACGCCTTCGTCGGCATCGGTGGCGCGGGACTCACGCCCGAGTTGGCCGATCTGCTCAACCTGGACACCGACGCCGGTGTGCTGATCCAGGACGTGACGCCGGACAGCCCGGCCGCCAAGGCGGGCCTCAAGGCGGGGAACGCGACCATCGACATCGGCGGCAACGAGGTTCGAGCCGGCGGCGACATCATCACCGCCGTGGACGGCCAGGAGGTTGCCGAGATGGAGGAGGTCGCCGCGGCCGTCAACAGCTACAAGCCCGGCGACACGATCACCCTGCAGGTCGTGCGCAACGGCGAGACCCGCGATGTCGACGTCACGCTCGGCGACCGTCCCGCGCAAGCGGGCGACTGAGCGCCCCAACCGTCCCTGGGGGGACGAACCACGAGATCAGCGGCGCTCCGGTCAGGCCTGACCGGGCGTCGCTGATCGGTGGTGCCCGATCTGCGATCTTGTTGGCGTGCGCACCAAGATCTGTGGCATCACCAGAGCGGAGGACGCTGAGGCGGCCGTGCAGGCCGGCGCCTGGGCGGTCGGGCTGAACTTTCACCCGGCCAGCCCGCGCCTCATCGAAGACGCGGTCGCAGAGCAGATCGGCTTCGACCTCAAGCGGCGTGCTGAGGCCGCGGGCGTGTTTGTCAACGCACCGCTCGGGCGAATTGCCTCGCTCGCGGAGCGCTGCAGCCTGACGATCGTTCAGCTGCACGGCGACGAGGGTCCCAGCTTCTGCGCGGAGGTCGCGCGGCGCACCGGTTGCAAGGTGATCAAGGCCTTCAGAGTGCGCAGCACCGCCGAGATCCGCGGCGCCACGGCCTATCGCACGGACTTCCACCTATTCGATGGCTACCGTCCCGGTACCCCCGGCGGCACGGGTGAGTCGTTCGACTGGGAGCTCGTCGCGGGCCGCTCGGCCGGGATCCCGGCGATCGTCGCCGGGGGTCTGACAGCCGAGAACGTCGGCGAGGCGATCGAGGCGTCCAATCCCTACGCGGTCGATGTCGCCGGCGGCGTCGAGGACGGCACGCCCGGGATCAAGGACCACGATCTGATCAGGCGCTTCGTCGACGCCGCCCACCTTGCGGGGGGCGAGACCGTCGAGGAGGAGGCCAGGCAGACCCCGGCCGAAGCGGGAGAGCGGACCGGCGCATGAGCCGGAGCACCGGAGGCGAGGAGCAGGATCTGCCGCCGGCGCCCGCAACCGGCGTAGAGGGCCGCTTCGGGCCCTATGGCGGCCGCTACGTGCCCGAGACCCTGGTCGCGGCGCTCGATGAGCTCACCTCCGCCTGGGTCGAGGCCCGGGCCGACGCCGGCTATCGCAGCGAGCTCGACCTCCTTCTGCGGGACTTCGTCGGCAGGCCGACGCCGCTGTATCTGGCCCGCCGGCTCTCGGAGCGCTGCGGCCGCCGGGTGTATCTGAAGCGTGAGGACCTCACCCACACGGGCGCGCACAAGATCAACAACGCGGTCGGTCAGGCGCTGCTCGCCCAGCGGATGGGCAAGACCCGGATCATCGCCGAGACCGGCGCCGGCCAGCACGGTGTCGCCACGGCCACCGCCTGTGCGTTGCTGGGCCTCGAGTGCATCGTCTACATGGGCACCGAGGACATGCGGCGCCAGAAGCCGAACGTGGAGCGCATGGAGTTGATGGGAGCCCGCGTCGAGCCGGTCGAGGCCGGAGCCCGGACGCTGAAGGAGGCCGTGAGCGCGGCGATCCGCGACTGGGTCAGCAGCGTCGGCGACACCCACTACATAATCGGCTCCGCAGTCGGGCCGGCGCCCTATCCCGCACTCGTGCGCGACCTTCAGCGGCTGATCGGCGACGAGGCGCGGCGCCAGATCCTCGAGGCCGAGGGCGCGTTGCCGGATCGCGTGATCGCCTGCGTGGGCGGTGGGTCCAACGCGATCGGAACCTTTGCCGGCTTCGTGGACGACGCCGGCGTCGAGCTGATCGGAGTGGAGGCCGCGGGGGAGGGGCTCGACGGGCGTCACGGAGCCTCGCTGGGCGCCGGACGCAAGGGTGTGCTGCACGGCGCGCTCTCCTCGGTGCTCGCCGATGACGACGGCCAGATCCTCGAGGCGCACTCGATCTCCGCCGGACTCGATTACCCGGGCGTCGGCCCCGAGCACGCCTGGCTGCGCGACAGCGGCCGGGCCCGCTATGAGTCGGTGACCGACACCGAGGCGCTCGACGCCTTCGCGCTGCTCTCCCGGCTGGAGGGCATCATCCCGGCACTCGAGTCCTCCCACGCGATCGCCTGGCTTCTCAAAGACACCTCCGACCCGGGTGTAGATGTCTTGACGTTGTCGGGGCGTGGCGACAAGGACCTGGCCGAGGCGCTCGCCCAGCTCGGGGAGCGGGCCGATGACTGAAGCCGCCGGGACCGGCATCGAGCGGATTGCCGCGGCCTTCGCCGAGGCGAAGCGGCAGGGTCGGGCTGCCCTGATGCCGTACATGATGGGCGGCTTTCCGGATCTCGAGACCTCGCGGGCCGTAGCCCACGCCTACGCGGACTCAGGGGCTGACCTGATCGAGCTTGGAGTGCCCTACTCGGACCCGCTCGCGGACGGCCCCGTCATTCACGCCGCCGCGACTGCCGCTCTCGACGCCGGCTGCGGGCTCGACGACGTGCTCGGGCTCTGCGCGGAGATCTCCGGGCGCCTCCCGGTGCTGCCGATGACCTACGCCAACATGGCGCTGGCCCGCGGCGCCGAGCAGTTCGCCGACGCTCTGCTCGAGGCGGGAGCGGCCGGCACAATCGTTCCCGATTTACCTCCTGGCGAAGACGCCGAGCTACCCGCGGCGATGGCCACGCGTGGCCTCGCTCTGATCCCGTTCGTGGCCCCGACCACTCCGGCGGCCCGGCTCGAGCGCGTCGTCTCCGGCGCCGAGGGCTTCGTCTACGTGGTCTCGCTGGCCGGGGTGACCGGTGAGCGCGAAGCACTGCCCGCGGAGCTGAGGGGACTCGTCGAAAGCGTGCGCGAGGCCGCCGGTGTGCCGGCTGCAGTGGGCTTCGGCATCGGGACCCCCGAGCGGGCCGCCGAGGTCGGCGCAATCGCTGACGGGGTGATCATCGGCAGTCGCCTCGTGCGCGAGGTGGCCGAGGCCGATGGGTCCGACGCGGCGGTCGAGTCGGTCGCCGCCTTCCTCCGCGCGAGCCTGAAGCAGATGGGAGCGGGCGCCCCCTCCTCGGCATGAGGCCGGGTCCGCTGTTAGATTTCCGCCAATGCAGCTACTTGTCTTCACCGTCGTCGGCCTCATGGTCTTCCTGCTCTCGATCGCCTTCGACCTCGGCGGCAGCATCGGAGCGATGCTCTTCCTGGTAATCCTGCTGGTCGGCGGCACGCTGCGCGCCTGGGCGCCGCTCGTCGAGTGGGTCCGCGGCCCCTCCTCCAAGCTCTAGTCGCTCGCCGCCCCTCGCTGGCAGCTCAGCTGAAGAAGCGCTTCGCCATCTCGAGCAGTTCGAGATCGACCGTCTTGACGCCCTCGACCTCGGAGAGCGGCACCGAGGTCATCTCGTCCCCGTGCAGGGCGACCATGCGACCGAACTCGCCCGCCTTCGCCATCTCGTAGGCCTTGGCGCCGTAGCGGGTGGCGATCACCCGATCGCGCGCGGTGGGAGTGCCGCCACGCTGGATGTGACCGAGGACGACCGTGCGGGTCTCGTAGCCCGTGAGCCGCTCGAGCTCCTCGGCCAGGGCCGGGCCGATCCCTCCGAGCCGGGGATAGCCGTACTCATCGGTCTCTTTGGAGACCTTGACCTGGCTCCGTGCACCGCCCTCGAACGCGAGCCGGGCACCCTCCGCGATGACGATGATCGAGAAGTCCTTGCCGCGCTCGTGGCGGCGCATGATCGAGCTGGCGATCTCCTCGCAGGTGGTGTCGACCTCGGGGATCACGATCCCGTCCGCGCCGCCGGCGATGCCGCCGTGCAGGGCGATCCAGCCCACGTTGCGGCCCATCACCTCGACGACCATCACGCGGTCGTGCGACTGCGCGGTCGTGTGCAGCCGGTCGATTGCCTGGCTGACGACATGGACGGCGGTGTCGAAGCCGAAGGTGTAGTCGGTGCCGACGACGTCGTTGTCGATGGTCTTGGGCACGCCGATCAGCGGCATGCCGTGCACCTGGTACAGCTCGCTCGTCATCCACATCGTGTGCTCGCCGCCGATCGCGATCACCGCGTCGAGAGCGTCCTCGGTGATCGCGGTCTGCAGCCGGTCAATCGCTTTCTCACGGACCGGTTCGAAGCTCGAGGTACGGAGGATCGTGCCCCCCAGCGGGAGGATGCCCGAGACGGCGCGCATGTCGAGCGGCATGTAGTCGCGCTCGGCGAGGCCCTGGAAGCCGCGCATGATCCCGACGGCCTCGTCGCCCCGGTCGATCGCCGAGCGGGCGACGGCGCGGATCACGGCGTTCAGCCCCGGGCAGTCGCCGCCTGCTGTGAGCACTCCAATCCGCATCGGCTCTCACCCTACCGGTGCCCGGAGCGCACACGGGATAATCAATGTCGATGTCTGCCGCCCCCGACCACTCCGTGTTGTACGACCGCGACTGCGGCTTCTGCACGCGCATGCTCGACCGCTTGATGCGGTTCGACCGGCGCGGCCGGCTGCGCGCGCTCCCGATCCAGAGCGGGGAGGGCCAGCGGCTGCTCGCCGACCTCGATCCCGCCCTGCGGCTCGATTCCTGGCATCTGATCGGCCCCGGGGGCGAACGCCACTCGGCCGGCGCCGCGGCCGCGCCGCTGGCACGGCTACTGCCGCTCGGCGCCCCCTTCGCCTTCCTCTTCGCACTGCTGCCCGGCCTCACCGAGCGGGCTTACCGCTGGGTCGCGGGCAATCGCGATCTACTCGGGCACTTCTTCTCGTTGCTCGCCGTGGCCGTGGTCATCGGCGGCTGCGGCACCACGGTCCAGGACGATTCCGAGTTGGTCGTCTACCTGGGTGCGCCGCTGAGCGGACCGGACGGAGCCGACGGCCGCGATCTGAGTGCGGGTGCGGAACTGGCGCTCGACGACGCCGGAGGCGAGGCCGCCGGCGCCTCCGTGCGCCTGGAGGAGGTCGATGAGAGCGCCGCCCCCCGCCCGGACTCGATCCAGGCGGCGGTGGGCGAGGCGGCCCGCACTGCGACCGAGGATTCGACGGCGATCGCCTACATCGGTGAGCTCGAGTCGGCGGCGACGCGGGTTTCGACTCCGATCACCAATGCCTCTGGCCTGCTGCAGGTTGCTCCGGGGCCGACCGCCGAGGAGCTGCTGCGCAAGCCCGGATCCAACGATCCGCCTGCAGACGTGCAGGCGAGCGGCACCCGCACCCTCGTGGCCCTACGCCAGGCGGGGGAGGGAGCCCGGCCCGGCTCCGCGGAGTTCGCGGACGCATTCGAGGCTGCCTACGACCGTGCGCCCGGCCCCGAAGCCGCCTACGGCTATGCGGCGATGTCGCTGATCCTCGCCTCGATCGACGGCTCTCCCGACGCGCTCTCGCGGGCGCTGGTCACGTCCGAGGCACTCGATGCCACCGACCGCGAATCGGTGCTCGGCACGTACACGATCGACGCCGGTGGAGCGGCGGTCTTCAGCTCTCCCTGATGCTCAGGTGTGACCGCGGTGGCTCAGGCGAGCGCCGCGGCTATTCCGGAGTCGATGTCCGGATGCTGGAAGACGTAGCCGCCGTCCTGGGCACGCCTCGGCAGCGCCCGCTGGCCACCGGTGGCGACCTCTCCCAACTCCTCGCCAAGACGGATCTTCACCGCGAACTTCGGCACCGGCATGATCGCCGGCCGGCCCAGCGCATGTCCCAGCGCCTTGGAGAACACCTTGTTGGTGACCGGCTCGGGTGCGGTGGCGTTGTAGACGCCGCTCGCGCCGGGGTTATCCAACGCCCAGACCAGCAGGCCGACCTCATCGGCGAGGCTGATCCAGGGCATGTAGTTGGCCCCGCCCGCCACCGGGCCGCCGACGCCGAGCTTGAACGGCAGCAGCAGCTCGTCGAGAAGCCCCGAGTCCTTGTCGAGCACCAGGCCCGTGCGCATGATCGCGAGCCGCACGCCGGAGCCTTCGATCTCCCGCGCCGCCGCTTCCCAGGCAACGACGACCTTCGCGTCAAAGGTCTCTCCGGGGCCGGTCTCCTCGTCGACGATCGCCTCGCCACGGTCGCCGTAATAGCCGACGGCGGACTGGTTGACGAGCACCCTGGGCCGCGGGTCGGCGGCGAGGATCGCGTGCACGAGGTTGTGGGTCGCGGTCTCGCGCGAGACCAGGATGCGCTTCTTGGCCTCGTCGGTCCAGCGCTGGTTGATCGGCTCGCCGACCAGGTTGATCACGCCGTCGACCTCCTTGAGTGCCGCCTCCGGCGGCCGTTCGAGCGTTGGGTTCCAGGGGTACCAACTGACGGTGGGATTGGTGGCTCGCGCCGCATCGGGGTTGCGGGTCAGGCCGATGACCTCATCCCCGCGGGCCAACAACGCATCGCACGTCGCCCGTCCAATAGTTCCGCTTGCCCCCGTAATCAGAACCCGCATCTCGGGACCTCCTGAATCTCTTTGGTTGCTATGGCACTGTGGCGAAGGTCCCTGTCTCGTCGCTGACGCGCGCGAGCCCCGCCTCCTTCGCCTCCCGAACTACGGCCTCGGCGACTGCCGGGGCCACATCACGGTTGAAAACGCTGGGGATGATGTAGTCCTCGTTGAGGTCGTCCTCGGTGACGACCGCCGCGATTCCCTGCGCGGCTGCGAGCTTCATCTCCTCGGTGATCCGGGGCGCTCCGGCGTCGAGCGCGCCGCGGAAGATTCCCGGGAAGCAGAGCACGTTGTTGATCTGGTTCGGATAGTCGCTGCGCCCGGTGGCCATGATCCGCACGTGGGGAGCGGCGTCCTCGGGCATCACCTCGGGCGTCGGGTTGGCCATCGCGAAGACGATCCCGTCTCGGTTCATCTTCGCCAGCGAGGAGGCTTCGACCAGGCCCGGGCCGGAGAGCCCGATGAACAGATCGGCGCCCTCGAGCACCTCGTTTGGTCCGCCCGAGCGCTTCTCCGGGTTGGAGACCTCTGCGAACCAGCGCTTGATCGGGGTCATCCCGCCGGAGGCGTAGTCGGAGCGCTCGGTCGAGACGGCGCCCTGGCGATCGCAGCCGATGATGTTGGTCACGCCGCTCGCCTGCAGCATCTTGGTGCAGGCTATGCCGGCCGCGCCGAGGCCGACCATCACGACACACAGATCCTCGATCTTCTTGTCGACGATCTTCAGCGCGTTGAAGAGCGCCGCGAGCATCACCACCGCGGTGCCGTGCTGGTCGTCGTGAAAGACGGGGATGTCGAGCTCGGCACGAAGCCGGTCTTCGATCTCGAAGCATCGAGGGGCGGAGATGTCCTCGAGGTTGATGCCGCCGAACGTCGGCGCCATCAGCTTGACCGTCTGGATGATCTCCTCGGGATCGTTGGTGTCCAGGCAGATCGGGAAGGCGTCTACGCCGGCGAACTCCTTGAACAGCATCGCCTTGCCCTCCATCACTGGCATCGCTGCCTCGGGGCCGATGTCGCCGAGACCGAGCACCGCGCTGCCGTCGGAGACGACCGCGACCGTGTTCTTCTTGATCGTGAACTCGAAGGCCTTGGAGCGGTCCTGGGCGATCTCCGTGCAGACCCGCGCCACGCCGGGCGTGTAGGCCATCGAGAGATCGTCGCGGGTCTTCAGCGGGTACTTGTTGGCCTGCTCGATCTTGCCGCCGCGGTGCATGGCAAAGGTGCGGTCGGTGTAGTCGATCACCTTGGCGCCCCGGGTCGCGCCGATCGCGCGCAGGATCTGCTCCCAGTGTTCGGGGCCGCGGGCGTCGATCGTGAACTCCCGGACGCGCTTGCCCTCCCCACCGGCTCCGGGCACCAGGTCCACGCCCTGCAGCGCGCCACCGGCCTCCGCGATCGAGGCGGTGATCTTGCCGAGCGGCTCGTTGCGTGCATCGAGCTCGACCCGGACGGTCACAGAGAATTGGGCGCTGACGGAGGCCATCGGGCGGCTGATCATAGTCAGCGACCCTGGGGTTCGACCCTCGGCGCCCCTGGGCCCGCCTTCAGTTCTCCGGGTTGACGCCGCGCAGGAAGCGTCGCAGCGTCGTGGGGGCCTCTCCGTGGAGGTGGTAAAGCGCGTCCACGTGGCTTGCGTTGGGCACCAGGACCCACTCCGCGTACCGGATAGGCCGAGTCGAGGACCAGGGCCTCGAGTGTGTCGGGTGGCGATAGGCGTAGGACTGGCCCAGGTAGGTGCCGTAGGAGTCGCCGTAGAGCGTGACTTCTCCAGGCCCAGGGCTTCGCGCACGGCGTTCACGTCATCCGCGGCTGCCGCGGTTCGTGTAGGACTCAACCGGCGACCGACATACATGCCAGCAGTGCCAGCACCCCTTTCAGTCCCACGCGCCATGCCTGAATCCTAGATCCGGAGGAAGCCGGCTGGGTGAGGGATGGAGCCTATGAGCGCTACAGCGCGCGTGCAAGCGAAATAGCACTTATATGAGTGAAATATCGCTTATTTCGCTACACTGAGATCACGATGGATGTCTCGAAGCCGTACAGGGCGATCTCACCAGGAGTCGATGGCGATGTCCTCGTCGTGCTGGCGGGCCTTCGCAAGCCCCGCACCGGGAGCGAGATCGCGCGGCTGGCCGGCCGGTCGCAGCGAGGCGTCCAGCCGGTCCTCGACCGACTGGCGGAGCACGGGCTGAGCAGCCAAACGCGCGCTGGGCGGGCCTACACATACGAACTGAACCGGAACCATCTCCTGGCACCTGTCGTCATCGAGATGGCTGCCGTGCGGGAGAAGCTATTCCGGCAATTGCAGCGCGCGATCGCCGATTGGGCCGTTCAGCCCGACCACGTGTCGCTGTTCGGCAGCACGGCGCGCAAGAGCGGTGACGCGAGCAGTGACATCGACCTCTTCATTGTCCGGCCACAAGGCATCGATGCCGGGCACGTCAAGTGGGCCAGGCAGATCGCCGAACTTTCACTCACGGTCCAGGAGTCGACCGGCAACCATGCCGGGATCTCCGAAGTCTCAGCGAAGGAGCTTCCAGAGTTGCTGGTCGAGCGCCCTCCGGTGATCCGCGATCTGGCCGAGCACGGGGTAGACCTCGCCGGGACCCCTTTCCGGAGGTTGGTCAGCGCGCGTTGATGGTGCGCCGGGCCGGCAGAACGCAGGACTGCTCGACCGCCCAGGCGGCACAGCGCCTCCTGCACGCGCGCAGCTTCCTCGATGTCGCCGAACTCGCCGCCGATGAAAAGGACCCGGACATCGAGTACGCGTCGGTGGCTGCATCGCTCGCGGTGCTTGCAGGTATCGCCGCGGCGGATGCCGCCTGCTGCCAGCGGCTTGGCAAGCGGTCGCGATCCGACGACCATCGCGACGCCGCCTCGCTCCTCGCCCAGATTGCGCCCGGCGGGGAAGTCGCGGCCGACGACCTGCTCCGGCTCCTCGACCTCAAGGACACCGCTCACTACGGGCTGATCAGCGTCACCGGACCGGCACTCAAACGGGCGATGCGGCGGGCGGAGAGCCTGGTCAATTTCGCCGAAGTCGTGGTGCGGGCGTAGTCCGTCGCTCGGTTTCTACGCCCGCCGCGTGCGCGATGCAGCGCACCGTTGACGCCGTCATTGGGTCGGCCGCATCCGCCGGACCTATGATCAGGCCCATGACGCCTCCCGCCGCCAGACAGGGTTCCGGCAATGCCCGGACGACCGCCGTCGCCGGGGCCGCTGACGACGCGCTGATCCTGATCGACGGAAACAGCCTCGCCTACCGGGCGTTCTTCGCCCTGCCGGAGTCGATGGCGACCTCCGACGGGCGGCCGACCAACGCGATCTACGGCCTCGCCTCGATGATGGTCAAGCTCCTGACCGAGCACAGTCCCGCCGCTGTGGTGGTGGCGTGGGACGCCGGCTGGTCGGGGCGCGAGAAGACCTACCCCGAGTACAAGGCGCAGCGCTCCTCACGCCCGGATCTACTCAAGGAACAGTGGCCCGCGCTGATGCCGCTCGCCGAGGCATTCGGCTTCACCAACGTGCGGGTCGAGGGCTGGGAGGCGGACGACGTGATCGCCAGCATCGCGACGACCGCCCGCGAGCGCGAGATCCCGGTCGTCGTCCTCACCGGTGACCGTGACGCCTACCAGTTGGTCGGCGACGGGGTCCGGGTGATGAGCACCGGCCGCGGGGTCACCGACATCAAGATCTACGACCGCGAGGCGGTAATCGAGCGCTACGGCGTACCGCCCGAGGCAGTAACCGATCTGATCGGTCTGAAGGGCGACACCTCCGACAACATCCCGGGGGTCCCGGGGATCGGCGAAAAGACAGCTTCGACGCTGCTGCAGAAGTACGGAACGCTGGAGGAGGTCCTCGCCAATGTCGAGAACATCTCGGGCGCGAAGCGCAAGGAGAACCTGACCAACCACGCCGACGACGCCCGCATCTCCAAGCAGCTCGCCACGATGCACCTCGACGTCGAGACCGGGGTGGACCTCGATGACGTGCTGGCGGCCGAGCCGGATCGCAGCCGGCTGCGCGACTTCGCGGCCGAGTTCGAGATGCGCCAGGTGATCCAGCGCCTCGAGGACGACTGGGACGAGCCGGTTCCGGAGCGCCAGACCGAGCAACGGATCGAGATCGAGGCAGCGCCCGGCGCCCCCGCCGACCTGGCCGAGGGCGAGATCTCGATCGGCTACGCGGCCGGCCGCTGGGGTGGCTTCGACGGCGAGCAGCTGCTCGAGTCCGACACCGATCGCAACGCACTGATCACCGAGCTCAAGGGCCGGCCCCTGGTGGCGCATGACTTCAAGTCGCTGGGGGGCGGGGGCCGCACCGGCCTGCTCGCCAACGCCCCGGCCGGCGGGCTCCAGCTCGCCCACGACACGATCGTCGCCGCCTACCTGATCGACCCCGCCCGGCGTACCTACGAGCTGCGCGAGCTCGCCGCCGACGAGGGCATCTCGGTCGGCGCGGCTGAGGGTGAAGATGACGGCCAGTTGACGCTCGACGGCGAGGAGGGGGGACCGGATGTCGCCGAGCACGCGCGCCTCGCCTGGGAGCTCGCTGCACTGCAGCGCCCGAAGCTCGCCGAGCTGGGGCTGGAGCGGGTCATGGACGAGGTCGAGCTGCCGCTGATCGAGGTGCTCGCGGCGCTCGAGCGCGAGGGCTTGAAGCTGGACACCGCCCGCCTGGCGGCCATCTCCGACTCCCTGGCCGGCGAGGCGGAGCGCCTGCAGGACGAAATCTGGGAGCTGGCCGGGCACGAGTTCACGATCGGCTCGCCCCAGCAGCTCGCCGAGGTCTTTTTCGTCGAGCTCGGCCTGACCCGCAAACGGCGCGGCAAGACCGGCTACTCGACCGATGCACGCGTGCTCCAGCAGATCCGCGACGAGCACGAGATCGTGCCCAAGGTCGAGCGCTGGCGCGAGGTCACCAAGCTCAAGAACACTTACCTCGATCCGCTGCCGTCGATGATCGATGCCCACAGTGGCCGGATCCACACCAACTTCAGCCAGGTGCGGGCCGCCACCGGCAGGCTCTCCTCGAACAACCCGAACCTCCAGAACATCCCCGTGCGCTCCGAGGTCGGGCGGCCGATCCGTGGCTGCTTCGTCGCCGAGGAGGGCAACGTGCTCGTCTCCTGCGACTACAACCAGGTAGAGCTACGGGTGCTCGCTCACGTTGCCGACGACGCGGCTCTTCGTGGGATCTTCGCCTCGGGGGAGGACGTGCACTCGGCCACGGCTGCAGGGATCATCGGGGCCGACCCGGAGGCGATCTCGGCTGGGGAGCGCTCGAAGGCGAAGATGGTCAACTACGGCATCGCTTACGGGCTCAGCGCCTTCGGGCTCGCCGATCGCCTGCAGATTGACGTCAAGGAGGCGGCCGAATACATCGACCGCTACTTCGAGCGCTTCGCCGGGGTCAAGCGCTTCATCGACGCGACGATCGAACAGGCGACCGAGGAGGGCCGGGTGACGACGCTGATGGGTCGCCGCCGGCTGATCCCCGAACTCCGTTCCCGCAACCACCAGACACGCCAGCTCGGCGAGCGCCTGGCGGTCAACACCGTGATCCAGGGCACGGCCGCCGACATCATCAAGCTGGCGATGGTCCGCTGCCAGGACGCGCTCGCCGCGTCCGAGCTCGGGTCCCGCCTGATCCTGCAGATCCACGACGAGTTGCTCTTCGAGGGACCGGCCAGTGAGGCCGATGCTGTAGGCGAGCTCGCCTGTCGCGAGATGATCGCCGCCTACGATCTCGATCCGCCGCTCGCGGTCGAGGCCGGCGTCGGCCCGGACTGGCTCGCGGCCAAGTAGGCCGCAACGAAACGGGGCGCCCTGAGGCGCCACGTTCATCGCGCTTCCCCCCTCGGCAGAGGGATCAGGCGCTGGGTCTCGGGCAGAGCGCGGATCGCAACGACGTCCTCGGCCCGGTGAAAAGGGAACGATCGCGGCCGCGAACACGGTGAGGGGCTGCTGGTACCGCCCCACAATCTCCTCGAATGCCGCCGCGTGGCCCTCACGGGTGAGTCGCACCGGGCAATGGGTCCGACTTTCATCTGGCGCGGGCGGATCGCGGAGCTTTCGTCCGAGCGATCGGGGCCCGACTCGGCAGGGTCCGTCGGTCAGCCGCGGGTCGTCATGATTCCCCGCTTCAGGCCCCCGCCGAGTCGGTAGATCGCATGGCTGAGTAGTCGCCTGCGCGGCTTTCGCCAGCAGCGAAGCGAATGGTGCCCCTCATGCGCCAGACAGAGGTTGCACGACGTGCAGTCGACCCGGCCGCTGCGGCCCGCTTGGATCTGGCTCACGAGATCGGGCTCGCGGATCAGCGGGCGCGCCATCGCCAGGAAATCGGCATCGCCGTCGGCAAGGATTTGCTCCATGCGTTCGGTCGTCCTCAGCCCGCCGACGAGCACAATCGGAATGCTGACCTCGCGCCGCAGCGCCCGTGCCCACGGCAGGAAATAGGCCTGGCTGCCCGGCTTGGCGAGGACGCGGTGTACCAACAGGTCCTGAGCTGCGCGCTTGCGATCTACGGCTATGTACTTGCCGGCCGAATCAGCCGGACTCTGCATCACGTTGACTGAGACCTCGAGCGCATCGATCCCGAGTTCCTCAAGACGTTGGGCGCGGGGGAGCGTCTCTTCGAGCCCCATGCCCCCGTCCGGCGCATCGGCGAAGCCGAGCTTGGCGGTCACAGGGAAGTCAGCCGGCACCGCTGCACGCACCGCTCGGGCCACCTCGAGCACGAAGTTGCTTCGCCGCTCCGGACTCCCGCCCCATCGATCGTCGCGCTCGTTCGTCAGCGGCGAACTGAACTCGCTGATCAGGTACCCGTTGGCGCCATGGATGTGAACGCCATCGAAGCCTGCCTCGACGGCTCGCGCCGCGGCCCGTCCGAACGCGGTCACGGTCGCCTCTATCTCCTCAGCCGTGGCTTCCGCCACTAGGCGCCCGGTCAACGCGTTCGGCACCGGGGAGGGTGCGAGCGGCTCGATAGTCGTCACACGGGATTGGCTCCCGGCATGCGCGAGCTGCGCAAATATCCGCGCCCCGTGACGTTTGACCCGGCTCGTCAGCTTCGCCAACCCAGCGATCATCCGATCGTCGCAGATGCCCGTCTGAAGCGGCGCATACTGGCCGCGAGGGTTGCAGAAGAGGTGGCCGGTGAGAATCAGCCCGACGTTGTTGCGCGCCAGGGTTTCATAGAGGTCGATCAATTGTTCGGTGACCTCGCCGTCTGGACTGGCCATCGTCTCCGAGGTGCCGGCGCGCACCAGGCGATTGCGGATCTCGACCGGCCCAATCCGCCCAGGCTCGAACAGGGACCGGGACGCGCTCATCGGCCCGATCCCAGAGGGCTGACGAGCCCAGCCTCGGCCATCGCTGCGAATACCCGGACGGGGGTAAGCGGTGTCGCATTGACGCGGGCGGGGTGGATTGCGTCGGCCACGGCGTTCGCGATCGCGGCGGGGGCGCCGACCGCGCCCCCCTCGCCGCCTCCCTTGACGCCGTCGTCGTTGATCGGCGTCGGGACCACCATGTGTTCGACCTCGATGATCGGAACGGTTTCGACGGTTGGCAGCAAGTAGTCCATGAAGTTGGGGTTTTCGGGCTGACCGTCCTCTGAGTAGCGCACCTCCTCCAGTAGTGCGCCTCCGACCCCCAGCGCCACCCCGCCCTGGACCTGGCCGTCGAGAATCAGGGGGTTGACGACCGTTCCGGAGTCGTTGACGACGTGATGCTCGAGCAGCTTCACCATTCCGGTGTCGCGGTCAACCTCGACCTTGGAGATGTGGACACCGTAGGAAAACGTGTTTGACGAGGGGTGGTAAACGTCGGTGGCCTCGATCCCGTACTCGTCGATTCCCACAGGCAGTTCCTCACCCGGCATCACGCGGCTCGCTATCTCGGCGAGCGGGGCCGATGATCCGGGTGAGCCGACGACGCGGACCGCGCCCTCCGCCAGCTCGAGGTCCGACGCATCGGCCTCAAGCATGTCGGCCGCGACCCGCAGGAGCTTCTCCCGCGCCGCGCTCGCGGCGTTGCGCACGGCGACTCCGCCCACGGCGGCCGTGCGGCTCGCGTAGGTGCCGACTCCCCATCGAATCAGGTCGGTGTCGCCAACGACGACGTCGACTTGCTCAATCGAGACTCCGAGCTCGTCGGCGGCGACCTGCGCAAGCGTAGTCAGATGGCCCTGGCCTGAAGGGGAGGCGCCACTCAGGACCACGATCCTGCCGGAGGGCTCGACGCGGACGGTGCCACTCTCGTATGGGCCGAGACCAGTCTCCTCGACGAAGGCACCGATCCCGATACCGATCAGGCGGCCCTCTTCACGCGCCCGCTCGCGATTGGCTGCGAACTCCTCATAGCGGGAGATCTCAAGTGCGCGGCTCAGGCATCGTCGGTAGTCGCCTGAGTCGTAGACGATCTCGCCGGCGAGGACGTTGCCGATCCCGCGGGCGAGGGGGAGCGACTCGGTCGGGATCATGTTCAGCAGCCTTACCTGAGCCGGATCGAGGTCGAGCTTCCTGGCGATCATGTCGATCGCGCGCTCCATTGTGAACGCGGCCTGGACGTGGCCGACGCCCCGGAAGGGGTTCATCGGGGTTTTGTTGGTGATCGCCACCCGCGAGGTTGCCCTGAGCGCCGGAACCGCGTAGGGCCCCGTCAGCATGGCGACGCCGATGAAGGGCTCCACAAGTGTCAGGCTCTGCAGGTACGCACCTGTGTTCGTGATGCAGTCGTCGCGGACTCCGAGGATCTGACCGTCGTCGTCGAAGGCGATCTCGAGATCGTGGATCTGCTCCCGGCCGTGCGTGGTCGCCACGAAGTGCTCCCAGCGATCCTCGATCCACTTCACGGGTCGTCGGAGGCGCATTGCGAGGAAGCTGATCAGCACTTCCTCGGGGTAGATCTGGATTTTGACCCCGAACGCCCCGCCGACGTCAGGAACACGGACCCTGATTGCCGTTCCGGGGAGTCCGAGGCGCTCGGCGAGGAACCCCTTGACGGTGTTTGGGACCTGGGTCGAGGACCAAAGCGTCATCGACTGGGTCCGCTCGTCCCACTCCGCGATCATTCCTCGGGTCTCGATCGGCGTCCCGGCGTAGCGCTGGGTCTGGAACCGTTCGCTGATCACGTGTGGCGCTCCGTCGAAGGCACCCTCCGAATCTCCGATCTCATACTCGAGGGTGTCGACGAGGTTCGTCTCCGAATGGATGATCGGAGCACCGTCGTCGAGCGCCCGCTCGGGATCGACCACCGCGTCGAGGGGCTCGTACTCGACGAGTACCAACTCGGCGATGTCCTCGGCGACGGCGCGGTCGGAGGCGACAACGACCGCCACCGGCTCGCCTACGTAACGGACCTTGTCCCCCGCGATCACGGGCTGGTTGAACGGTTTCGTGGTCTCTTCCGCGTCGATGCAGACGAGCGGCTCGATCTCCGGCAGGTCGCCGGCGGTCAGCACGGCCCGGGTACGCGGGTCCCGCTCAGCTTCGGAGGTGTCGATCGAGATGATCCGGGCGTGGGCGTGGGGGCTGCGAACGACGGCGGCAGCCAGCATGCCGTGCATCTTCATGTCGGCGATGTAGCTGCCGCCGCCGCGAAGTAGCCGCGGGTCCTCCTTGCGCTTGAGGGGCGCGCCGAAGGGGCGTTGCGGGTCGCCGGCGGCGCGGTGGTCCGGCGAGCTCATCGACCCTCTCCCACAGTCCGGGGAGACTCGCGGATGAGCCGAGAGGCCTCGGCCACCGCCTCGCGGATCTTCGTGTACCCGGTACAGCGGCAGATGTGGCCGCCAATCACCTCGAGGACCTCGTCCTCGCTGGGGTCGGGGTCCCTTTCGAGCAGCTCAGCCACGCTCAGGACCAGCCCGGGCGTGCAGAAACCGCACTGCAAGCCGTGCTTGTCCCAGAAGGCCTGCTGCACCGGATGCAGATCCTCATCCGCCGCTACGAGACCCTCCAGCGTCGTGATCGTCGCCCCGTCCGCCTGTACCGCGAGCACGGTGCAGGTGCGGGCACTCTCGCCGTTGATCAGGACCGTACAGGCGCCGCAGACGCCGTGTTCGCAGCCGAGATGGGTCGCGGTCAGGTCGAGTTCCTCGCGAAGGAAGTCGGCGAGGGTCGTGCGGGAATCGACCTCTTTGACCTGCTCCTCTCCATTGACCTCGAGGGTGATCTGGTGTCTACTCACTTGGCCTCCTTCGCTGCCTGTTCGACAGCACGTCGCACGACTACACCGACCAGGTGAAGCCGGTAATCGTCGCTGAGCTCCGGGTCGGATCCGGGCTCGATGGTTCGGGTGGCGGCATCCGCCGCCTCGTGGGCGGCCTCGGCGGGCCCGAGGCCGGCGATCGCCCGCTCGACTTCAGGGGCGCGGACCGGTCGATCGGCGATGCCGAAGAAGGCGACCGCGGAGTCGGCCACGGAACCGTCCTCGAGTTCGACAAGTGCCACGCAGCCGGCCTGTGCATAGTCACCCCGGCGGCGGGTGACCTCGACGCACGCGGATCCGGCGTTCGCAGGCGGCGTTGGCAGCTCGATCGCCGTGATCAGTTCGCCCGGCTCGAGTGCCGTCGTCAGTAGGCCGGTGAAGAGTGCCTCGGCATCCACCTCGCGGTTGCCGCCGGGCCCCGCGATCCTCGCCTTCCCGCCGAGGGCCAGCATCGTCGCCGGGAGCTCGGAGGCTGGATCGGCATGGGCAATCGATCCGCCGACGGTTCCCCGGCTGCGGATCTGCGGGTGAGCGACATGGGTGAGGGCCTTGCCCAGTAGCGGGCAGCTCTCGCGCACCCGATCGTCGAGCTCGGCCGCACGCTGCCTGGTCATCGCGCCGATCACGAGGCTGCCGTCGGTCTGCTCGATTCCGTCGAGGCCCGGTATCCGGCGCAGGTCTACCAGGAGACTCGGGTAGGTGAGACGAAGGCTCAGCAGCGGCACCAGGCTCTGCCCGCCGGCCAGCGCCTTGGCGTCCTCGTCCCCGCCGAGGAGCGCGATCGCTGCATCGAGCGTCTCCGGGGCCTCGTAATCGAACGGCGGCGGTTTCATCCTTTCGCCTCCAGTTGCCGAGCCATCCAGTCCGCCATCCGCGGGCGAACGAGGTGCCCTCGATTGTGGCAGCAGTGATCGCCCTGATCGTCGACCTCGATCTCGAGTGGGGCGTTGCTGACCGAGGCCCGGAACTTCTCGACTTGATCCATGCTGAAAATCGCGTCGTGGCGTCCGTGCGTGACCAGCGTGGGGCAGCGCAGCGACGGGGCCAGCGCGCTTAGATCGATTGAGCTACGCAGATGCTCGAGTGCAGACTCCCGATCGTCGATCCCGGTCACATAGGCGAAGCCGTCGCGCGTGTGCTCCGGCATCCGGTCGAGATCGGACAGGTCGAAGCACGCGCCCCATGCGCAGCAGGCCGCGAGTCGGTCGTCCGCGGCGGCTGAGCGCGGGGCGTAGTGGCCACCGAGGCTCCTTCCGAGGACGCCGATCCGCCGTTCGTCGATCTCGGGCCGGGCCTGGAGGGCGTCGACGACCGCGGACGTGTAGCGCTCGAAGTCCCCGCATAGCTTCACCGTGAAGAACAGCTCCCCTTGGCCTGGGCCATCGAAGCTGAAGGTCGCCATCCCACGCTCGAGGCAGAGATTCTCGAACAGGTGGCTCTCCTCTTTGGTGCTCTCGAGGCCGCCGATCAGGATGCAGCACGGCGCCGGCGTCCCGGTGCGGGTGTGGTTCTCGGGAACCCGGAGAAAGCCCGGGATGATGGTCTCCTCGAAAGGAAGCTCGATCCGCTCGGCGGCGGGGCGCAGATGGGGGGCCGCGCGGTTGTACAGCTCGACCTTGCGTCGCTGGCCTGCCTCGCGACGCTCGGGATCGTGGAACCACATGAACTGCGCGTAGTGCGAGCTCAGCGATCCGTTCCACATCCAGCGCCCGCCGGAGAGCCCGTCTCCCGCCTCGAGGGCGGACTCCGCCCGCTCCTCGTAGGACCGGCTCAGCTCTGTCCAGAACTCGAACCAGTCAAAGTCCTCGCGCTCGGCGGCGAGTTCGGCCTCGCGGATGTCGAAGTACGGGATGCCGTCGGAGAGCATGCGTCCGTGATTGAGGATTGCTGCAGGGTCAGTCATCGTCTTCACCTTCCATTCGCGGTCGGCGTTGCGGCTCTTGTTGGTCGGCTCACGCTGGGACCTCCTTCGTCGAATGTGCTGAATGGACCAGATTTCGGATCCGCTCGGGCGTCAGCGGCAGTCGCACCGCGAGCCTTGGGTTCTGAAGGGCGTCGGAGACCGCCCCCGCGACGGTCGCGCCGACCGCCATGATTCCCGACTCCCCGGCACCCTTGGCGCCGAGCGGGTTCGTAGGCGTCGGAGCGTCCTCGGTGATCAGCGAGTCGATCGTTGTGGGGACCTCGACCGAGGTCGGGAGCAGATAGTCGATGAAACTGGTGGCCTGCGGCTGGCCGGCGTCGTCGTAGTGCAGCTCCTCGAGCGTAGCTCCGCCGAGGCCCTGAACGACTCCTCCGACGATCTGGCCCTCGAGAAGCATCGGGTTGACGGCGCGGCCCGCCTCATAAGCGACGAAGTAGTGGCGCATGTCGAGCTCCCCGGTCTCGGGATCGATCTCCAGCTGGCAGAGCGCGACGCCGTAGGGATAGTTCATCTGCGGATCGATGTAGATCTCCCGGGCGCCGAGGCCGGGCTCGTCCTCGCGTCGGTGGGCCTCGACCGAGTCGTTGGCGGCCGAGATCTCGCCCAGTGTCATGCCCTCGGCCGGGGATCCCTTTGGGCGTACCCGCCCCTCCTCGAGGACCAGATCACCGGTGTCGAGCTCGAGCACGTCGGCGGCGATCCGGAGGGCCTTCTCCCGGGTTGCCTCGGCGGCCCGGAGGACCGCGCTGCCGCCGATCACGGTGGAGCGACTGGACCATGAGCCGACACCGTCCGGAATCAGGTCGGTGTCGCCGTGCACGACCTCGAACGACTCCGGCCTCAGCGTCAGGACCTCGGCGGCGATCTGCGCCATCGCGGTTTCGATCCCCTGGCCCGAGGAGGCCCCACCGATCAGCAGCTTCACGGAGCCGTCCGGGCCGATGTCGATGCCACCGGTCTCGTAGAGTCCGAGTCCGCTCTTGTCCATGAAATAGCTGAGGCCGGCGCCGACCAGGCGCCCCTGCAATCGCAGCTCCGCCGCCTCCTCACGCCAGCCCTGGAAGCCACTCGTCGACGTCGCTCGATCGAGCATGCGCGGGAAGTCGCCGGAGTTGAGGATGAACGCCTCGCCCCCCATCGACAGGTCGGGCTCATGCGGCAGCTCCTCCGGCTCGAGCAGGTTGACGCGGCGGAGGTGTACCGGGTCGACGCCAAGCTCCTCGGCAGCGATGTTGAAGAGTTGCTCGCGAGCGAAGGTGTTCTCGAATCTGCCCGGCGCTCGGTAGGGGCCGACCGGGGTCTTGTTGGTGGTGACTACGTGGATCACGCCCGAATAGGCGGGCACGCGATAAGGCCAGGGGATCATCCCGATAGAGATCTCGGAGACGACGATTCCGGTGGGCCGGATGTAGGCGCCCTTGTTGTGCCAGATCTCATCTCTGAGTCCGAGCAGGCGAGCATCTGAGTCGAAGGCGGCCTCGATCTGATGCAGTTGCTCGCGCGCATGGTTGATCGAGACGAAGTGCTCACGCCGATCCTCGACCCACTTCACCGGGCGCCCGTGGCGCATCGCGAGCCAGGGCACGAGGTAGTCCTCGGGGAAGAAGTCACCGCGGACGCCGAAGTTGCCGCCGACGTCCGTGTTCCGCATGTGGATGCTCTGCACCGGCAGGTCGAGCAGGCTCGCCAGGACCCTCCGGTGGTAGTGGGTGACGAGCGCGGCCCCCCAGATAGTCAGCGACCGGCGCCCCGAGTCCCAGTCGGCGACGAGTCCCCGTGTCTCCATCGGCACGCCGGTATGCCGCCCAATGCTGAGCTCGGCGGAGATGACCCGATCGGCGCGCTCGAACGCCGCCCCGACGTCGCCGAACTCCTTGCGGAGCTCGACGGCCTCGTTGCCGCGCCCGTCCCAGAGCGACCCGGCCGAGGGCTCGAGGGCCTCTCGCGGGTCGAGCAGGATCTCCAACGGGGAGTAGTCGATCTCGATCCGAGCCGCTGCATCCTCGGCGATGTAGCGGTCCTCGGCCACTACTACCGCGACCGGCTCTCCCACATACCGCACGCGTCCCGAGGCGAGCACCGGCTGCAGGAACGGCTCAAGCTCGACGCCGAAGTCGAGTCGAAGCGGGATCAGGGGGACCGCGCCCACATCCTCGGCGGTAAGCACGGACCTGACGCCCGGCAGCGAGCGCGCCGCGGAGGTGTCAATGGCCAGCAGTTCGGCATGGGCGACGTCCGCCCTGATCACATGGAGATGGAGCTGATTCGGGAGGTCGACGTCCGCCACGAACCGGCCGACGCCGCGCAGAAGGCGATCATCTTCCAGTCGGGGTACCCGTTTGCCAACGAGTTGCACTTGAAGCTGCAATCTCCTTCCTCAGGGCTCGCCCACGGTACGGGGACGACCGATGCGAGGCAATGGTAATACATGCTATGTCCTAACGGACGGGAAAGGGGGGGTGGCTGCCTATCCTGGCCATTTGTAATACATTGCACCATCTACCACCCGGTCGCCGAAGGAGAGTCACGCGATGTCAGAAAACCCGTTTCCACATGTCTTCGCCGAAGGACAGATCGGTGGGCTGACGCTCAAGAACCGGCTGGTGATGTCGTCGATGTGCGACAACATGTCTGATCGCCGCGGGGGGATATCCGACCAGAAGGTTGAGCACTTCCGGCGCAAGGCCCAGGGTGGGGTCGGATGGATCAACCTCGGCTACGCCTACGTGACTCCGCAGGGCCGCGGCTGCACCTACTACCAGGTGGGGATCTACGAGGACGCGCTGATTCCCGGCATGCGCCGTCTTACCGACGCGGTTCACGAGGAGGGTGCACGTATGGGGTGCCAGCTCGCCCACGCCGGTCGCCAGACCACGCACCACTACATCGACGGGCAACGGGCAGAGGCCCCCTCGCCGATCGCTGAGCCGCTGCTCGGTGAGACCCCGGACGAAGTCAGTGTCGAGCGCATCGCAGAGATCGTCGATGAGTTCGCGGCCGCTGCCGTGCGGGCGAAGGAGGCCGGCTTCGACCTGGTGGAGTTCCACGGCGCCCACGGTTACCTGCAGCACGCTTTCGTCTCCATGCTCTCGAACGCCAGAACCGACCAGTACGGCGGTTCGATCGACAACCGGCTGCGCTTCCCCCGTGAGGCGGTAAGGGCCGTCCGTGCGGCCGTGGGCGACGACTTCGTGGTCGGATACAGGCTCTCGGGCGAGGAGTTCCTCGACGGCGGTATCACGATCGAGGATTCACTGGCCACGGTCGCGATGCTGGAGGAGGAAGGCGCGGATTACGTGCACGTCTCCGGAGGCACCTATGAGGCGGTCCAGATGACCGTCGCGCCGCAATGGGTCGGTCCGGGCCAGTTCGAGGACCAGGCCGCCGCGATCAAGGCGGCAACGAAGCTCCCGGTGCTCTCGGTAGGCCGCTACAACAGCCCCGAGATCGCCGAGCGCGTACTCGAGTCCGGCCACGCCGACTTCATCGTCATGGGCCGGGCCCTGCTCGCTGATCCGGACCTCCCCCTGAAGGCCAAGGAGAACCGCTCCAAGGACGTCCGGCCCTGCGTCGCCTGTGCGCAGGGCTGCATCGATCGCTGGTTCAGCGCTCTCGACATCACCTGCGTCGGGAACCCCGAGACGGGTCGTGAAGTGCTGCCGGGCTGGGGCGCTTCGGACGGCTCCGATCGAGGCGGCAAGCGGCTCCTCGTCGTCGGCGCGGGCCCGGCTGGGCTCGAGGCGGCAAGGGTCGCCGCCGAGGCCGGGCACGACGTCACCGTCTGGGAGCGCGAGGCGAAGGCCGGTGGGCAGATGGCGCTTGCTGCTCTGCCCTCGAGCGGTGCCGACTGGGGCGCACTCGTCGATTGGCTCGTCGATCAGACCTCCCAGCTCGGCGTAGCGGTCGAGCTCGGCAGGGAGGCGACAGCGGACGATGTCCGAGGTTTTGGCGCGGACCGGGTCGTGATCGCCACCGGCGCCCGTGGCTGGCCGCAGCGTGAGATCCCGGGCTGGAACAGCCCGCAGACGGTGGATGCCTTTGACGTCCTTCGCGGCAAGGTCGAGGTGGGGCGCCGGGTTGTCGTGATCGGGGGCGATCTGGTCGCCTGTCAGGTCGCGCTGGACCTCGCCTCCAACGGAGCCGAAGTGACTTTGGTCGCCCACGGCCGCACGGACCTGTTCACCGACGGTGAGGGCGAGTTCGCCGGCGATGTTGTCGGCGGGATCGTGCGACCGATGTTGATGGAGCGACTGGAGAAGGCCGTGACCCTGATGTCGAAGGTCGGCGTCAAACGGATCGAGGATGGCCAGGTTGTGATTGATCAGGCCGGTGTCTTCGCCCCGCACATGAGCGCCCTGCGGATCGGGCCGGTGGACGAGTCGGTGCTCGAAGCAGACACTGTCGTGGTCGGTGCCCGCCGTCGCCCGGCTGATGAACTCTATGAGGCCGTTGCCGCCGACCTCGGCTCGGCCCGGCTGGTCGGTGACGCGGTGGAACCACGGACGGTTTACGAGGCCTTCGCGGAGGGGTCGGCGGCAGCCCGCTCCCTCGGTGGCATCGAGGTCTATCCGACAATGCCGCCGGCCCCGGCGGCGGCTTAAGTCAGTCTGCTCCTTCCCCCAAGCCTCGGCGTCGGCTTTCTCCTCTCTGAGAGCCGGCGCTGAGCCCTGCTCCGGTAGGGCCGGCGGGAGCAGGCCAAGGAGCAATGGTCATACATTCGACGTCTGTCGTCCTGACCCGCTAGACTAGCCGAGCCGAAGGCGCGTACAGCGCCTGAGCCCTGACGTCGATCGAGGAGAGGTCCTGCTGATGAAGACGGATATGCGCTGCTACGGCCCCGACGGGCAGAGCAAGGAGCTGCCGAGCGGGGACGAGGTCTTCGACGCCTGGCTCGATCCGAGCGCGACCGCCATCGTGTGCATCGACATGCATCGAAGCCACATCGGCGACGACGAGGGCATGCCCCTCCACTCAGAGCGCGCGACGGCGGCCGTGCGGGAGCACGATGTATTCAACGCAGCCGCCCGGGAGCTAGGCGTCCCCGTGATCATGGTCCAGCACTGGCAGCGACACGGCGGCATTGACGACCGGCACTCCAAGACCCTCCAGGGTGGAGCCAACTGGCGCCACACGGCCCGCCTCTTCTTCGACGGCGTCGATGAGGGCATGGACGAGCTCGGCTGGGAGGGCACCAAGTGGGTTGACCTGATGATCGAGGACGACCCCGAGCGGGACTTCTACGTGCGCACCAAGAAGCGGCTCTCGGCCTTCTACCCGACTGATCTCGAGCATCTGCTGCGCCAGCTCGCCGTACGGAACGTGGTCGTCACCGGCACGCTGACCGACTGCTGCTGTCTCAATACGGCGTTCGACGCCGCCAATCGTGACTTCCGTGTACTGATGCCTCGCGACGTGGCCGCCGGCCTTTCCGAGGAGATGGAGCAGGCGGCGTTCAAGGTGGTCGCGAGCCATCTCGGCTTGGTCGTCGATGGGCCGGCGCTCGTGCGCGAGTGGGCGGCGCGCCTCGGGCGCGAGGCACCCGGAGGATTGGCCGATGTGGCGACGATGCGGGATCTCGATCCGGCGGGGGCGACGAGCGGTGCCTGAAGCCGCCTCGCCGACTCTGACAAGCAGCCTCTCCGACTCCCTCCCAGCGACTGGGACCGCCTGGGCCCTTCCCGGCACCGTCGGGGAGGCCACCCAGCTCCTCCGCGATGCGGGTCCTGCGGCGCGCCCCCTCGCCGGATGCACCGCGGTGCCCCCTTTCGCCCTCGCTCAGGACCCGGAGATCCGCCTCGCCGTCGATCTACTCTCAGTCGGTGAGCTCTCCGATCTCTCCGGCGACGATTCACGGATCTCGATTGGATCGACACTGACGATCGAACGGCTCGCCTGCGACGGGGAGATCGCGCGCCGGTTGCCCTTACTCGCCTCGGCCTGCGGGGGAATTGGCGACGAGGTCTTGCGCGGCATGGCCACGATCGGGGGCAACCTGCTGACCGCGGCCCCCTCCGGGTTCGAGCTGCCGGCGGTGATCGCCGCCCTCGGCGGTCGCCTGGAGCTTGCGTCCGCCAACGGCTCGCGAACAATCGCCGCTTCCGCGCTCGCTGATCCCGATGCCCTTCCGGGCGCGGGTGAGGTGCTCGTCTCGGTCATGGTTCCCGAAGCCGAGTCCGGCCGTTGGATCTATCGTCGGCTGGCGACCAACATGCGCTTCTACGGGGTCGCAGGCCTTGCGATCTCAGTTCCCGACGCCGGTCCCCCGGCCGCCTTCGCGGCCGCCGGCAGCTCCCGCCCCCAGCGGCTTGAAGCCGTCGAGCAGGCACTTGCATCCTCCGATGGTTTCGATCCTCGAGAGGTCGCGGAAGAGGCCGCCGCCTCGCTGGAATGCGTCGGCGATGCGCTCGCCTCGGCCGACTATCGGCGCCGCGTGCTGACCGCCGTGATCGCCGACGAAATCGCCGGCCTGGCTGGGTCCGGAGCGCCGCGGTGACGACTCTGCTGCCGACCGAGGTGCCTATCGAGTTCGAGCTCAACGGCGAGTCGACGCTGGTCGACGTCGATCCGGCAGAGAGCCTGCTGCGGGTGGTCCGCGGCCCACTCGGCCTCACCGGGGCCAAGCCAGCCTGCGAGGTCGGCCAGTGTGGCGCCTGCACGGTGATCGTCGACGGCCGTCCGGTCCGGTCCTGCCTGATACCGGCGGTGCGCGCCGACGGCACCAGCATCCGCACGGTCGAGGGGCTGGCTTCGGAGGGTGAGCCGAGCCCGCTGCAGCAGAGCTTTATCGATCATGGCGCGTTCCAGTGCGGCTACTGCACCAGCGGAGTCCTGTTGCGGCTGCAGTCCCTTCTGGAGAACGAGCCGAAGCCCTCCGAGGGGCGGATCAGGGAGGCGCTGGGCTCGAATCTCTGCCGCTGCACCGGTTACAAAAAGATCGTTGAAGCCACCCAGGCGGCTATCGGCGAGCTCCAGACCGAGCCCCTTGAGCCGGCCCCGGCGGATGGCATGGGCGCACGTCTTCCCCAGAAGACGAGCCTGGCGAAGGTCTCCGGCGCACAGAAGTACCTGGCCGACATGGTCGTCCCCGGCATGCTCCACGCCAGGGTGCTGCGCGCCCCGCACGCTCACGCAAGAATCCGGTCGATCGATGTGTCCGCGGCGCTCGAGCTCGACGGAGTCGTCGACGTGATCACCTTCGAGGACGTCCCCGACACGCCCTACAACAGCGCCTACCGCAACCCCAACGACGGCGAGACCCTCCGCTACGACGAGCGCGTACTCAACGAGAAGGTGCGCTTCGACGGAGACCGCGTTGCAATGGTTGCTGCCGAGTCGCTTCAGGCAGCGACCGAGGCGCTGGCTCTGATCGAGGTCGACTACGAGCCCCTCGCCGCTCTGACCGATCCGCTGGAAGCGCTTCAGCCCGGGGCTCCGGAGATCCACGAGGGCACGGGCAACGTCGCCGCTCCTGCTAAGGAGCTGCGCTATGGCGATCCGGAGCAGGCCTTCGCATCCGCCGATGTCCGCCTCGAGGGCGTCTTTTTCTCCGCTGGCGCCCAGCACGCGAACCTGGAGCCGAAGGCGGTCATCGCCGATGTCGACTTCGACGGGATGGTGACGATCCGGGCCACGACCCAGGTGCCCTTCCACATTCGCTCGATCATTCCGATGGCCCTCGGGCTACCGGAATCGAAGGTCCGGATCATCGCCCCGGACATGGGGGGTGGCAATGGCGAGCGCTCGGACCCCGCGGACGAGTATGCGGTCGTGATGCTCGCCCAGCGAACGGGGCGGCCGGTGAAGCTGGTCAACACTCGCGAGGAGCAGTTCACTTCGACCCGGGTTCGCCACGCGGCCGTGGTCAACGCGGAGCTCGCGGCCACCAAGGACGGCCTGCTCGTAGGCCGACGCACGCAAGCCACGATCGCGACCGGGGGCTACTCGACGATGGGCTACCGGGTGATGCTCTCGCTCGGGGTCCGCTCCGCCGCGCTCTACAACGTGCCCAACATCCACTACCAGGGCCAGGTCGCTTACACGAACACCCCGGTGGGCGGAGGCATGCGCGGCTTCGGATCCCCCCAGGCGGCGTTCGCGATCGAGTCGCAGCTCGACGAGCTGGCCGAGGTCCTCGATATCGATCCGATCGAGCTCCGGATTCGCAACGTGGTCCGCGCCGGCGACCCCTACCTCGATCTCGGTCCCGACTGGGAGATTCGTTCCGCCGCCGCGGCGGACGGGCTGGAGCAGCTACGCGAGCGGACCGGGTGGGACGCGAAGCGACGCGACCTGCTCGAACCGCGGGGCGACGGCAAGCTCCGCGGGATAGGTGTCGCGGTCGGCAGCCACATCAGCACGGTGATGCCCTACTACCGCGACCACGGTGACGCCCAGCTCAGCCTGCACGAGGACGGCACCTTCATCATCCATGTCGGCGTACCGGATACCGGCACCGGATCGACCACCATCTTCGCCCAGCTCGCCGCAGAGGAGCTCAGCGTTCCCAGCGAGCGGATCCGGGTCGACACCGGAGATACGGATCTCGCCCCCTATGACCAGGGGGCCCATTCCAGCCGCACTACTTACGTGGCCGGCGGTGCGATCCGGCAGGCCGCCGCGGACATGCGCGAACAGTTGCTCAACGAGGCGTCGCAGATGCTCGAGCTCGATGCGACCGACCTCAACATCGAGGACGGCCGAGTGCAGGTTCGGGGGACGCCCGGCAAGGATCTGGAGATCGCCGACGTGGCGCGGTGGGTCCGCTACGAGTCCGACCATCCACAGCGGCTCGTCGCCAAGGGGACCTTCCTGCCCACCAATGTCGCCGCCCCGTACGCTGTCTGCATCGCCGAGATCGCGATCGACCCGCACACCGGGACGATCGATGTCGAGCGGGTCTCCGAGGCAATCGACTGTGGCCGCCCCGTGAACCCGATGTTCGTCGAGGGCCAGCTGCACGGGGCGATCCATATGGGCCTCGGCGCCGCGATCGGCGAGGCGATCAGCTTCGATCCCGACGGGCGCCTGGCGACCCGGAGCTTCGGCGCCTATCAGTTGCTCCGCGCGGCGGACATGCCTGAGATCGACACCGTGATCCTCGACTCGGAGGAGCCGACCGGGCCATTCGGCGCCAAGGGACTGGGGGAAGCCTCTGTAGTACCGATCGCCCCCGCCGTCGCCAACGCCGTCACCCATGCGCTCGGCGAGCGCCCGAGACAGCTGCCGGTCACACCGGAGGTCGTGCTGGATCTACTCGCGCGGCGCGCGGAAAGGAGTCAGAAGTGAAGCCCGCAGCCTTTGTGTACGAGCGCGCGGAGTCGATCGATGACGCGCTTGCCCGCCTCGCTGAGTGCGGCGACGAGGTCAAGGTGGTCGCCGGGGGCCAGAGCCTGGTCGCCCTGATGAATATGAGGTTCGCCCGCCCCGACTCGCTGCTCGACATCACGCGGATCGAGGGGCTGCGGGGCTGGACGTTGGCCGGTGGAACTCTCGAGATTGGCGCCCTGACAACCCAGACGGATCTCGAGCGTGACGGCGAGCTGGCCAAGCACTGTCCGCTGCTCGCCGAGGCGATTCCGCACATTGCCCATGTCGCGATCCGCAACCGCGGCACGATCGGCGGGACGATTGCCCATGCCGACCCCGCTGCCGAGTTGCCGATCGTGCTCTTGGCGCTGCGTGGCTCGGTGACGCTTCGCAAGCAGGGCAGCGAGCGGGTGGTGGCCGCCGACGACCTCTTCTACGGCTTTCTGATGACGGCGATCGCCGAGGATGAGCTGCTGGTCTCGGTGAACATGCCGTCGACCGGCGCAGGCACAGGCACAGCCTTCGAGGAGTTCGCCCGCCGCCCCGGCGACTTCGCCCTGGTCTCCGTCGCCTGCGTCGTGGACCACGACGGCGATCAGGTGGGCCCCGCCCGCGTCGTGCTCGGCGGCGTCGATTCGACCCCGTTCGCCCTCGATGGCCTCCAGGATCTCGAGGGCGCCGGCCGCTCCGATGCCGTCGAGCGCGCCGCCGCGCTCGTGCGCGAGCAGGTCGATCCAACGGGCGACATCCACGGCAGTACCGAGTACCGCCGTAATCTTGCGAGTGAGCTGACCCGGCGCGCATTCGAGCGCGCCTTAACGCGATAGAGAGGAGGGAGAGATGGAGCCAAGCGAGTTCAGTCTCAGTGTCAACGGCCAGGAGCGCGCCGTCAGCGTCGAGGACCGACAGCTGCTCCTTGACACGCTCAGGGATGAGCTCGGTTTGACCGGCGCGCATCCGGGCTGCGAGCACGGTGTCTGCGGTGCCTGCACAGTCCTGCTCGACGGTCAGCCCGTTCGTTCTTGCCTGATGTTCGCGCGCCAGGCCGAGGGCCGGGAGATCGAGACCGTCGAGTCGCTGGCTGACGGCGATCAGCTCAGTGTGCTGCAGCAGGCGTTTGTCGACAATCTCGGGCTTCAGTGCGGCTTCTGCACGCCGGGGATGCTGCTCACTGCAAAGGCGTTCCTGGAAGAGAATCCGAAGCCCAGCGAGGAAGAGGTTCGCGAGGCCATCTCCGGCAACCTCTGCCGCTGCACCGGCTACGACGGCATCGTCACCTCGATCATGGCCGCGGCGGAAGCATGAGCAAGCGAGCGGGCGGATGGGTCGGCAAGGGCATCCCGATGCGGGAGGCCGGGAGACTGACGCGCGGCCTCGGCCGCTACATCAACGACCTTCCATTTCCCAACCTCGCGCATGTCAGCTTCGTACGCAGCTCGGAGGCTCATGCCCGGGTAGTCCGCATGGACCTCGAGGCGGCGCGGGCCCATCCCGACACGATCGCGGTGTTTACCGCCGAGGATCTCGAGTCGGTGTGCGTGAACCGCTACTGGGGCGGCTGGAAGGGAACCTCCACCGCTGACTACTTCCCGCTCGTACGTGAAAAGGTGCGCTGGGTGGGGGAGCCGCTCGCGGCGGTGGTCGCTCCGAGCCGCTACCAGGCGGAGGACATCGCCGAGCTGGTCGAGGTCGATTACGAGCCGCTCGACCCCGTGGTCGACGCCGAGAAATCGCTGGCGGGCGGGGGTGACCTGCTCTACGACGAGTGGGGCGACAACATCTATTTTCACGATGAGTTCGCCGCCGGCGAGCTAGACGCCGCCTTCGAGAAGGCTGCGGGCGTGGTCAGCAAGCGACTGTCGGCGCAGCGCCACACCGGTGCGCCGCTGGAGACCCGCGGGATCGTAGCCAGCTACGACCCCGCATCCGAGGTGCTGCAGCTCCGCGCCCCCTGGCAAGACGTCTTTCTCGCACGGACGGTGATCGCCCGCGTGCTCGACTGGCCGGAATCGAAGCTCGAGGTCATCGCACCGGACTCCGGCGGTGGCTTCGGCATCAAGTTGCCGGTCTATCCGGAGGAGCTCGCATGCACAGCGATCGCCGTGCTGCTGGGCGGGGCCTGGAACGTGAAGTGGATTCAGGATAGGCAGGAGGATCTGATCGGGAGCAGCCAGCATCGCGACATGGTCGTCGATGCCGAGCTGGCCTACGACGCGGCAGGCTCGATTCTCGGGCTGAAGGTAAAGATCCTCAGCGACGCCGGCGCCTACGGCGTGCCGGCTCGTGGCAACACGGTTGAGGGAATGATGGCGGCGATCGACATGGTCGCCGCGGGCCACGACATCCCGGCCTACGGCTACGAGCTGAATGTCGTGATGACCAACAAGCCGCCGCTCTGCGTTTATCGGGGCGTTGCCCAGCCGGTCACGATCTTCGTGATGGATCGCCTCCTGGACGAGGTGGCCAAGGCAACCGACCTCGACCGGGTCGAGGTCCGTCGCCGGAATCTGCTGCACGAGGACCAGTTCCCATACAAGACCCTCACCGGCGGGTATCTGATCGAGTCGGGCAGCTACATCCCGGCCCTCGAGCGCGCCATGGAGATGATCGGCTTCGGGGACTTCGCTTCCTTCCAGGCCGAGATGCGTGAGCAGGGGCGCTACTTCGGGCTGGGCATCTCCTGTGGCGGCGAGGCGTTGGCTCGCGGTGCCACCTGGTACGGGGTACGCGGGGTGCCGATCTCGGGCCAGGAGGGATGTCAGATCAAGATCGACTCCCAGGGCAAGGTTCACGCGCTGTTCGGGACGACCGCGATCGGTCAGGGGATCGAGACGACCCTGGGGCAGATCGTCGCCGACCAGCTCGGTGTCGGGGTCGACGACGTCACGATCAGCATGGGCGACACGTCGAAGAGCCCATATGGCGCCGGCGCGTGGGCGAGTCGGCAGGCCACACTCGGCGGGACAGCCGCTGTGATGGCCGCCGACAAGGTCCGGGCGAAGCTCTTCAAGCTCGCGGCCCACATGCTCGAGGCCAGCACGGAGGACCTCGAGCTCAGCGACGGCGCGGTCGTCGTCAAGGGCAGTCCGTCGAAGCAGATTCTTCTCGCGGACCTCGCTCATGCCGCGTACTTCACGGCCTCGGAGTTCCCGGACGACGTGCTGCCCGAGCCGACTATCGAGGAGACGGCCCATTTCGATCCCCCTTCGGCCACCTTCGCCAACGCGACCCATGCCGCTATTGCCGAGATCGACCCGAACACGGGCAAGATCCGCTTCGAGCGGTACGTGATCGTGCACGACTGCGGGACGGTCATCAACCCGATGATTGTCGAGGGCCAGATCTACGGGGCCACGGCCCAGGGGATCGGCGGCACGATCCACGAGCACCTCGTCTACGACGAGAACGGACAGCCTCTGGCGACCACGTTCATGGACTACCTGATCCCCACCTCCCACGACATCCCAAAGCTCGAGCTCGACCACATCGAGACTGCCTCGCCTTACACGGCGCTCGGAATCAAGGGAGTGGGGGAGTCGGGCACCGTGTTCAGCCCGGCCGTCATCGCAACCGCCGTCGGTGACGCGCTCGACGTGGATGTCGACCGGCTGGAGCTCGCTCCGTCCCGGGTTTACGATCTCGCCCGCCGGTCGCCGATCGTAGACGTGGGCTGACCCCGGTGGAAACGGGGGCGGCGGACGCCCGGACCGCTCCGCCGCGACTCGACCGCTGGATCCTGGCCGGAATACTCGGCCTTGCAGTCAATCTCCGGATTGCGGTGGTCGCGGTCGGTCCGATCATCGAGACGATCCGCAGCGACCTGGACATGAGCAGCACGCTCGCGGGGCTGCTGGTCACGATCCCGTTCTTCTGCATGGGCCTGTTCGCCCTCCTCGCCCCGCACCTGCTGAGGCGACACGGGGCTGGGCGGGTGGCGCTCGCCTGCCTCGTCCTGATCGCCGTCACCTCGGCTCTGCGCGGCATCGTGCCGACCGGGGCACTCCTGCTCGCGGTGACGATTCCACTCGGCGTGGGGGTTGCGGTCGCGGGTGCGGTGTTGCCCTCGGTGGTCAAGCGCGCCTTCCCGGCTGCACCTGGGCGCATCACGGGGGCGTACGTGGCGCTGATGTCGGTCGGCGCCGCGGTCGTCGCCTACACGATCGTGCCGCTCAGTCACGCGCTCGGGGGGTGGCGGCCCGCCCTGGCTCTGACGGCCGTGCCGGCGGCAATCGCGATCCCGCTCTGGATCCGGCGCCTCCCCGGAGTGTCGGAGAGGGCGCCGCAGACCCCGCGACTGGGACGGCCCAGCAGTCTCGACCTGCGCCTGGGGCTGATCTTCGGCGGCGCCTCGTTGGGCTTCACCGGGACCGTTGCCTGGGTCGCCGCCGTCTACCAGGACGCCGGCTGGAGCGCCACGGCTGCCGGGGCCGTGACGGGAGCGATCCTGCTGATCTCGATCCCGGCAGCACTGACCCTCCCGGGGCTCTCGGACGGCCGCAATCGCAGGGTGTGGACGAGCGCCTCGGCGCTCATGGCCGCCGCCGCGATCCTCGGCTTCGCACTCGCCCCGACGACTCTCCCGTGGCTGTGGATCGGTGGCTTCGCGATCGCCAACGGCGTGCTCTTCCCCCTGGTGCTCACCCTGCCTCTCGATGCTGGCCCGACCTCCGAATCGACCGCGACCGGGGTTGCATGGGCGATGGGTATCGGCTTCATGCTCGGGTCACTCGCACCGGTGTTGATCGGCGCGATGCGCGATCTCTCCGGTGGGTTCGAGATCCCGATGTCGATACTCGCGGGGGTGGTGGCCGGCGGCGGGCTGCTTGCAGTCACCCTGCGCAGGTGAGCCGGCAGGCGGTCAGCCCCGGTTGGCGGTGGCGATCGCCGCCCGTACCCGCTGCGGTGAGATCGGCATGTTGAGGAAATCGACGCCGAGCGGCTCGAGAGCGTCGATGACCGCGTTCAGGACCGCCGGGGTCGCGCCGATGGTCCCGGCCTCGCCGGCGCCCTTGGCGCCAAGGCGGTTCATAGGCGAGGGGGTCTCGGTTGCCGAGCTCGAGATGGCCGGGATCTCGGTCGATCCGGGCAGTGCGTAGTCGAGGAGGCTGGCCGTCTGTGGCTGACCCTGCGCATCGAACTCGACTGCCTCGTACAGCGCCTGCCCGATCCCCTGCGCGATGCCGCCGTGGATCTGACCCTCGACGAGGATCGGATTGATCCTCCGTCCGCAGTCGTCGACCGCAACGTAGCGAAGGAGCTCGACGCTTCCGGTCTCGGCATCTACCTTGACCACCGCCGCGTGCGCTCCGAAAGGATGCACGAAGCCCGGTGGATCGAAGAAGCAGGTGGCCTCGAGACCCGGCTCGAAGTCGTCGGGCATCTCGTCCGGCACGTGGGCCGCGGTGGCGACCTCGGTCAGCGAAACGGAGCGGCCCGGCGAGCCGCGGACGGCATACCCCGCCGTGCCGAGCTCAACGTCCTCGGGGTCGACCTCGAGCAGCTCGCCGGCGATCTCCCGTGCCTTGTCGGCGACTCGGTCGGCTGCGACCGCGGCGGCTCCGCCGCCGACGGCGATTCCCCGCGAGCCATAGGTGCCCATGCCCTGGGGGACAGCGTCGGTGTCCCCCCAGACCACCTGCACCTGGTCGGGGTCGGCGCCGATGCGGTCTGCGACGATCTGCGCAAAGGTGGTTTCGTGGCCCTGACCCTGAGGGCAGATACCGGTCTGAACCGTCGCCGAACCATCCGGCGCGACCCGGACAATGGCTGACTCCCAGAAGGACAGCTCGAGCCCGTTTCCCTTCGGCCCGGCCAGCCGAGAGGGGGCCAGGCCCGAGGCCTCCATGTAGGTGGAGAAGCCGACACCGAGGAGCACGCCACGTTCACGCTCGCGTGCCTGCTCGGCCCTGAACTCAGCAAGGTCGAGATCCTCAAGCAGACGATCCAGCGAGCCTTCGTAGTCGCCGGAGTCGTAGGTGACGCCCATTGCCACTGTAGCGGGGAAGTCGTCCTTCGGGATGAAATTGAGCCTTCGCACCGCGAGTGGGTCGAGATCCAGTCCGGCTGCGATCTGATCGATCATCACCTCGATCACGTGGGTGGCCTCAGGCCGGCCGGCGCCGCGGATCGCGTCGGTCGGGTACTTGTTCGTGAAGACGCCGAAAACGTCGGTACGAACGGCCGGAATCGCGTAGCAGCCGCTGGCCACGACGGCCGTCGTCGTCGGGATGAACGGGGTGAACAGGAGGTGATAGGCGCCGAGGTCGGCGATCACCTGCAGGTGCAAAGCCGTGATCCGGCCATCAGCCTGGGCGCCGATCCGGACCGTGTCGATCTGGTCCCGGCCGTGGTTGGTGGCGGTCAGGTTCTCGCTCCGGCTCTCGACCCACTTGATTCTCCGGCCGAGCCGCCGGGCGCACCAGGCGATGACCGTTTCCTCCGGGTAAGCATTCGCCTTGCAGCCGAAGCCACCACCAACGTCGGGGGTGCAGACATGGAGCCGGCCGGCGTCGATCCCGAGTTGCCGCGCGACGTAGGTCTTGACCAGATGGGGGTTCTGGGTGGACGTCCAGAGGCGAATCCTCCGGCCGTGCGGTTCGGCGATCACCCCGCGTGTCTCCATCGGCACGGCGGCGATCCTGTGGTTGCGAATCGTTCTCTCGAGCACCAGGTCGGCCTTCTCGAAGCCCGCCTCGAGATCACCGCCCCCCAGCGACCATTCAAAGCACTTGTTGGCCCCGAGCTCGGGGTGGACCAGCGGTGAGCCCTCCTCCAGGGCCACGAGCGGGTCGACCACGACGGGCCCCGGCTCGTACTCGACGACCACGTTCTCGACCGCATCCTCGACGGCGTAGCGGTCGCTGCCGATGACGACCGCGACCGGGACTCCGACGCAGGCGACCCGATCGCGGGCAAGCGGCCACCACTCCGGCTGGAGTACCTCGGTGTCCGTTGGCTTCCAGACCATCGGCTGGGGCTCAGCCACGTCCAGGTCGGCGGCGCTGAACACCGCTTCGACGCCCGTCCCGGCGAGCGCCGCCGTTGCGTCGATCGAGCCGATCGCGGCGCTGCCGTGGGGTGACCGTACGAATGCCGCATGGAGCTGGCGACGATCGTCGATGTCGTCGAGGAACCGGCCGCGTCCTGTCAGCAGGCGACGGTCCTCGCGCCGCAGCCGTGCCCCTGCTGCTGGTTCCATTTCAGGGCCCTGGTGGACCGGTTGGTCCCGGCGTGGCCCCCTGGGCGGGCGGTGGGAGATCAGGTGGCGCGGATCCTGACTGCTTGGCCTCCTCGGCGCGTCGTGCCCGGCTCCGCAGGCGACGGCGGAAGAACTCGGCGGACGCTGCCGCGATGAACACGACGCCGATCACAACCCGCTGCAGGTCGTCGTTGACCCCCTCCAGCTGGAGACCATTCTCTAGGACGGCGAGCAGCAGAACTCCCCAAAGGGTGCGGCTGATCGACCCTCGCCCTCCGAGCAGATTGTTGCCGCCGACGACAATCGCCGCGATCGCCGTCAGCGCCAGGAGCCCGCCGGCATTTGGCTGGCCGGACTGCACTCTGGCTGTCAGTACCAGACCCCCGAGCCCAACCGCAAGTCCGGTGATCACGAAGCAGAGGAGGACGATGCGATCCACCGGGATTGCGGAGAGGCGCGAGGCCTCGCGGTTGCCGCCCACCGCAAACACACGGACCCCGAACGAGGTCTGCGTCTGCACGAAAAACAGAGTGGCAAAGACGCCGATCGCGATCCAGACGATCCAGCGGATCCCGAGGAAGCTGTCGTTGGCCAGGGTGCCGAGCCCGTCGGGGAGGCCGGCGATCGTCGCCCCGTCGGTGAGCGCCAGCGCGACGCCCTGGGCGATTACGAGCATGCCGAAGGTTGCGATGAAGGAGGGCACCTGGAGCTTGGTGACAATCAGCCCGTTCAACAGGCCGATGGTGGCGCCCACCGCCAGACACACCACCACCCCGAGTAATAGCGAGCCCGTGTCGCGCATGACCAGCGCCCCGACGACGCTGACGAGGGCGACCCCGGCGCCAACCGAGAGGTCGAGTTCGCCCGAGAAGATCACGAAGCTGGCCCCGAACGCGACGATCGCCAGCACCGTCCCCTGGAGCATGATGTTGGTGATGTTGAGTGAGGTCAGGAAGAACTCGTTCGCGAAGGTCAGGTAGACGATTAGGGCAAGCAGGGCCAGGGGCACGAACAGCACGTCGCCCCAGCCGTCTCCCTGGATCCGGTTCAGGCGCCGGCGCAGGCGACCCTTCAGGCTGTCCTCTCCTGTGGGTTTGGTCGCCTTGATGGCTTCTTCGCTGCTATCAGTCATCTAGTTCAAACTCCGTTCGTGGGTTGCACGCGGGCTCCCCCCTGGGAGCCGGACTTGATCAGGTTCTCCAGCAGTTGCTCGGAATCGTGGCTGCTCAGGGCCGCCGCCCCGGCGCGGGTCAGCTCGTCGGTGGACACCACGCTGGTCAGCTCTCCGTGGCGCATCACTCCGATCCGGTCACAGATGTCGATCACCTCACCGGCATCGGTGGAGGCGAGGATCACTGTGCCGCCGCCGTCGACGTAGTCACGAAGCATCCCGTGGACCTGGGTCTTCGCGCCGATGTCGATTCCGTGGGTCGGCTCCTCGATTGCAAGAACGTCGACGCCGGAGGCCAGCCACTTGGCGAGCATCACCTTCTGCTGGTTTCCCCCCGACAGGGTGCCCACGTTGTGGTCGATCGAATCGAGCTTGATGGAAAGCTTCTCGCGGTAGTGCTCGGCCCGGGCGTCGATCTGATCGCGGTCGAGGACGCCTCTGCGGGAGATGCTCTCGAGTGAGGCGAGCGAGATGTTGAGCGCAACGCTTTGTTCGGCGATCAGCCCGGTCGCCGTCCGATCCTCGGGGATGAACCCGATCCCCATCTTGCGGGCGTCGCGGGGATCGTGGATCGAGCCCTTCCCGCCGCTGACCTCGATCTGACCGGTGAGGCGCTCGGCGCCCCCAAGCATCCTCACTATCGTCGCCGCGCCCGCGCCGAGCAGGCCCGTGAGCCCGAAGATCTCGCCGCGCTGGACCTCGAAGTCGACTGGCGGGCGACCGGGCCGGACCCGAAGGCCTGAAACCCTCACCGCCGTCCCGGCGTCCGTCTGCCGGACCCGCTCCCCGGTCGATGCGAACTGGGCCATGCCGCCGGTGATCAGCTCGGCGAGTTCGTCGGCCACTGTGCCGTCGATCGCCGTGCGCGCTTCGATCGCGCCGTCGCGAAGGATGGTCACCCGGTCACAGATGTCGACCACCTCGTCGAGCCGGTGGCTGACGAAGACGATGCCGACGCCCTGCGAGCGCAGCCGCCCAAGAAGATCGAGAACGTGCCGCGCGGCGGCGGGCTCGAGCGAGGCGGTTGGCTCGTCGAGGATCAGGAAGTTTGGGCGGAGCAGCATCGCGGCGGCGATCTCAACGAACTTTCGCTCGGCCGGCCCCAGGGTATGGACGAGGCGGGAGCTGGGGATGTCGATCCCGAGGTCCTCGAGCAGCCCTTCGACCTTGAGTTCGACTGCGTCGCGATCGGCGGTGCGGGTCCAGCGGCGGCGAGGGGGAGGGGCGTTGACCCCGTAGACGTTCTGGGCAACGTCGAGCTCCGGGAACAGGTGGTAATCCTGGTAGACCACACCTACGCCGAGCCGCTGCGCGTCCTTCGGAGTGCGGAGTTGGACCGATTCTCGGTCGAGCCGGAGAGTGCCCCTGCGGGGGTGGACCGCGCCCGTCAGGATCTTGATCAGGGTGCTCTTGCCGGATCCATTCTCACCGAGCAGGCCGTGCACCTCCCCGCCGCGGATCTCAAATTCGATGTCTGAGAGGACGGGAACCCCGATGTAGTCGTGGTAGCCACCCTCGATCCCGAATGTGGGAACCGAGTCCGGCTTGTGGTTGTCAGTACTCAACGATCCCTCTCCCGTGGGTCCCATTGCCGTGAAAGTGGAAGGGAAGCGGGGGCCCTTGAGCCCCCGCTTCCCGTCCGTCGGTACTTCAGCCGCCTGATCAGGCGCACTCCTCCTTCGTCAGCTCGGCCTGCTTGGCCTCGACATTCTCGGTGGTGAACATCTCGGTCTCGGAGATCACCCGGTCGGAAACGCTGCCCTCCTCGAAAAAGGTGTTCAGCGTGTCGATGGCCAGTAGTCCCTCAGCGTAACCACAGAGGCTGATCGTCATATCGATGTCACCCTTTTCGACGGCGTCGAGGGCGACATCGCCGCCGTCGGTGCCGACGATCAGGACATCGTCCGGCTGGATGTTCCGGGACTTCAGCGCTTCCACGCCGCCCAGCGCGAGGTCATCGTTGTCGTAGATGATCGCGTCCAGGTCGGCGTTACGCGTCAGCAGATTCTCGGTCTGCTTGAGGCCGAGGTCACCGCTGAACCCTCCGGCGAACCCTCCGTCGACAACCTCGATGCCGGGCTCGGCGTCCAGCACTTCGGCGTAGCCTTTCGCGGAGTCTTCGCTGAAGCTCAGACCGCGAATGCCGCGGACGATGCCGACCGTGCCTTCGCCTTCGAGCTGGTCAACGACGTACTGAGCTTTTTCCCGGCCCAGCTCGATGTTGTCACGACCTACGAACGAGACGTAGGAGTCGGGGTTGGCGACGTTGGCGCCGACGGTGATCACCGCTACCCCCTGATCAGTTGCCTGCTGCAGCACCGGGCTGAGCGACTCCTGATCGAGCGGGGTCACGAGGATCGCGTCCGGCTGCTTGACCAGCGCGTTCTCGATCTGCTGGACCTGCTGTTCGGGCGTCACGTTTCCAAACTCTGATTCGACGCTCCAACCGAGACCGTCGGACGCGGCAGTCGCTCCGTCCTGCCAGTCACGGAAGTACTGAATCTCCTGTGCGTAGGCGTTCAAGTAGACGTTCTTGGCCTCGCCGCTTGTGGTGCCGTCGCCGCCAGTGGTGCTGTCGTCGTCGTCGCCGCAGGCCGCAAGTCCGAATGTGAGAACCAGTGCCACAAAGGCGCCCAGGACAGGTATGTACCGCCGCCTTGGATTCCTTGGCGTATCGCTCGTTTGGTGCGTCATTCTTTCGCTCATCCTCCCGTAACCAGATTACAATTAGCATTCATAATACAAAGAACGACTGGACGCGGAGTTTTCCGCTGCCAACCGGACCCAGCGTCGCTCGATCGCCTTCGAGTTAGGTACTACCAAAGTGGAACGCGGTAGAGTTTGAGCGACCGTCAACCCACGCGGCGAGAGGAACCACATGGACACCTTCTTGACCATCGCGAGCAAGCGCGACCAGCGCGAGTACGCGTCAGAGTCGCTGCCGGAGCAGGCACTCCAGCGCGTGCTCGAAGCCGGCCGGCTGAGCGGCAACGCGATGAACCGGCAGCAGCGGCGCTTCGTCGTGCTCTCGGCCGAATCATGCCGCCGCGCCGCGCCGTTCGTGACCCGGCCCGGAAACCTCGAGGGGTGCGTGGTCGCGATCGGGATCATCAGTCGGCCCGGGACCTGGGCTGGCTTCGACGCCGGCCGCGCAGCGCAGAGCATGATGCTTACCGCCTGGGCCGAGGGCGTCGGCTCCTGCCCCAACGCGATCGCCGACGCGACCGGACTCGCGGGTGTGCTCGGCGCGCGCGAGGAGGAAGAGGAGGCGGTTACCGTCGTGCTCTCCTTCGGCTATCCGCCGAGTCATCTGAAGCCCGACTCCCGACCACTCGAGCAGTGGCTCTCCGGTGCCGACCGCGAGTCGCTGAACGAGTTGGTCACCAGGATCTAATGGCCGGCGGCGGACGGGGCGAACGGCACTTGGCCTCTGGAAGGGGAGCCGTGCAGGCGCGCGGCCGCGAGGTTGGATGATCGCCGCGGTGGTCCTCGCGGCGGGAGGTGGACGGCGCTTCGACGGCGTCAAGCAACTGGCCTGTTTCCAGGGGCGACCCCTGCTCGAACACGCGCTGACCACGGTGGCCGCGACCTCTCTGAAGCCGCGCTTCGTGGTGCTCGGCGCGAACATGGACGAGATTGTCTTCGGCGTCGACATGGACGGGTGGCGTCCGGTCGTCTGCGAGCGCTGGCGGGAAGGGCAGGCAGCCTCGCTGCGCTCGGGAGTTCTCAAGGCAGACGCCGCGGGTGCGGACGCGGTCGTGGTGGTGCTCGGGGATCAACCCCTGCTGGCCTCGGAGGCGATCAATCGCCTGATCGCCGCCCGGGATCCCTCGCTCAGCTCGCTGCGGGCCCTCTACGACGGAGAGGCGGGGCACCCTGTACTGCTCGAGCGTGCCCTGTTCGAGAGGGTCGCCAAGCTCGAGGGTGACAGCGGAGCTCGCGATCTGTTCGGCGGAGCCGCCCACCGGGACGTTGCCTGCGATGGATTGGGGTCGCCGGCCGATGCCGACACGCGCGAGCGGTTGGCCCGCCTGGAAGCGGAGGGGGAGCGCTGAGGTGCCGGCGTCCGCTGACGGTATGACAGGGGTGCAGAGCGATAGCTTCAGGATCGATGTTCACAGTCACTACCTGCCCTCGGCCCTCGCGGATGTGCTCATCGCGCGCGAAGAGCTTCCCCGCATCAGCGGGCGGGATCAGAACCCGGTGATCGAGTACGGCGAGGCCAGCGGCCATCCCCTGCTCGACTCGATGCTGGACATTGACATCCAACTCGCCGAGATGGCGCCTTCCGGGATCGATCTCGCAGTCCTCAGCGTTAACGTTCCCGGGGTCGACTGGTTCCCCGCATCCGAGGGGATTGCCCTGGCCCGTGACGTTAACGACGAGCTGGTCGATGTGTGCAGAGCCCACCCCGGGCGACTGACCGCACTTGCCGCGCTACCGATGCAGGCCCCCCATCACGCGGCCGCCGAGCTCGAGCGGGCCGTGGCAGCCGGGCTGCGAGGCGGCCTCGTCTACTCGAACGTCGCCGGCAAGGACCTGGACCAGATCGATTGCGAGCCGGTGCTGGAGGCTGCCGCCGAGATGGACGTTCCGCTGATGATCCACCCGACGGCTCCGCTCAGCGCCGCCGCGACCGACGCCTACGCGCTGGTTCCCGCGGTCGGTTTTCTCGTCGACACGACGATGGCGGCGCTGCGGCTGATCTTCGCCGGGCTGTACGAGCGGCACCCCCGGTTCAAACTCTATCTCTGCCATGCGGGCAGCCTCCTGCCCCAGCTGGCCGGCAGAATTGACTACGAGTGTGGCCGCTTCCCCGGGGGCACCGGGCAGCTCGAGGCCAAGCCGAGCGATCGGATCGCCGGCCTGTACACAGACACGGTCTGCAACTCGCCGTCAGCGCTCCGCTCAGCGCTCGAGCTGGTCGGCCCTGAACGGATCATGTTCGGCAGCGACTACCCCTTCTGGGAGTCCGCCGACGCGGTCGAGGTGCTCACGGCGGCGGACCTCTCGCCCCGTGTGCGGACGGGGGTCGAGTCAGCCAACGCAGCTCATCTGTTCGGTCTCGACGCTGGGCTGGTGGCCCGATGAGCTCGATCGATCCGCAGATAGGTCGCCCTGTGCTCCGGCTCGAGGACGAGCCGCTGCTGCGCGGGGCCAGCTGCTTCGTCGACGATCTCGACCTCCCCGGCACCGCGCATGTCGCGGTTCTACGCAGCCCCCGTGGACATGCGCGTCTGGGCCCGATCGAGACCACCGCGGCACTCGCGGCGCCCGGGGTGGTCGACGTGATCACCTCGGAGGACCTCGCCGAGGACCTTCGGATTCCGATGCGCATGTACCGGCGGCCCGGAATGGAGGCATACCTCCAGCCGCCCCTGGCCCGCGATCGGGTGCGCTACTCGGGTGAGCCAGTCGCCGTCGTCGTCGCCGAGTCCCGCTATCTAGCCGAGGACGCGGCCGAGCTGATCGAGGTCGACTACGAACCGCTGGAGCCCGTACTCGACCTCGATGAGGCGCTCGCCGCCGACGCTGATCATCTGTTCCCCGAGGCCGGCACCAACCTCGCGGCCGAGTTCGAGGTCGGTGACCCCGGGCTCGACGAGGTCTTCGCCGCTGCCGAGCACGTGGTCGCCGAACGGATCGCCTGCCAGCGGCACGCGGCGGTTCCGATGGAGCCGCGGGGACTGGCGGCGGAGGTGGACCGGCGCACCGGCCGCCTGGTCGTTTACGGCGCCTCCAAGATCGTCCACATCAACCGGCGCATTCTCGCCTCCCTTCTCGATCTTCCCGAGGAGCGAGTGCGGCTGGTCGAGCTCCACGTCGGAGGCGGGTTCGGGGGGCGCGGAGAGTTCTACCCGGAGGATTACCTGATCCCGTTTGCCGCCTTGCGCTGCGGACGTCCGGTCAAATGGACCGCCGACCGCGAGGAGGAGCTGCGAAGCAGCAACCACTCGCGCGAGCAGTTGCACGACATCGAGATCGCGCTCGGCAAGCAGGGCGAGTTCCTCGCCTTGCGAGACCGCATCACCTTCAGCACCGGCGCCTATGTACGGACGCACGGAACCGTGGTCCCGGCGATGACGGCCGGGCTGTTGCCGGGGCCCTATAGCTGGGGAGCGTTCGGTTGTCGCGTACGCCACGTGGTCACGAACAAGACCCCGGCCGGCACCTATCGGGCTCCGGGCCGGTACGAGGGCAATCTCGCTCGTGAGCGGGTGATCGACATCGCCGCAGCGCGACTCGGGCTCGACCCGGCGGAGCTGCGCCGCCGCAACATGGTCGAGGCGAGCCGCATGCCACATGCGAACGGAGCCGAGACTGACGGGCACCCGGTCGTCTACGACAGCGGTGACTACGAGCTGCTGCTCAACCGGACGCTGGAGCTCTTCGAGTATGACGAGATGAAGCGCTGGCGCGAGGCCGAGCCCCCTCCGGGGCGTCGTCGCGGAATCGGGATCGCCTGCTTCGTCGAAAAGAGTGCGATCGGCAAATGGGACTACGCGAGGGTTGAGCTGAACAGCACCGGCAGACCCGAGGTCTTTGCCGGGAGTGCCTCCGTCGGCCAGGGGGTGGAGACTGTCTTGGCCCAGATCTGCGCCGAGTCCCTAGGCGTGGCCTACGAGGACGTCGCCGCCGTGCACCATGGCGACACGGACACCGTCCCGGACGGGATGGGAGCCTTTGGCAGCCGGGCAACCGCGCTGGCTGGCTCCGCGGTTATGCAGGCTTCCGAGGCGCTGCGCGTCCGGATCCTCGACTACGCGGGCGAGCTGCTCGAGGTCTCCGCCGAGGACCTGGAGATCGCCGACGGCCGGGTCACGCCGCGCGGCTCGCCCTCAATCTCGGTCTCACTTGCCGAGGTCGCCGTCGCCGCGAGGCCGGAGAACGCCCTGGCGCACGAGCAGCGACCGGGCCTGAGCGAGGAGAGCTACTTCCTCTCCGACGACATGATGTTCCCTTATGGCGTGCATTGCCTCGCCGTTGAGATAGACGTCGAGACGGGCCGTCTCGACGTCCACCGCTACGCGATCGGTTACGACGTCGGGCGAGCCGTGAATCCCGTCCTGATCGACGGGCAGATCGTCGGCGGCGCCGCCCAGGGTCTCGGCGGCGCGCTGCTCGAGGAGCTCGCCTATGACCCCGACGGGCAACTCGTGACCGGCTCGTTCATGGATTACCTGCTGCCGACGGCGGTCGAGATGCCGCCGCTGCGGACGCTCGTCACCGAGGATGCACCGACGCCGCTCAACCCCCTGGGCGTCAAGGGTGCCGGGGAGGGGGGGACCAGTGCTGCGGGCGCGGTGTTCGCCAACGCGGCATCCGATGCGCTCGGTGCCGAGGCCCTGGAGCTGCCGTTGACGCCAGAGCGCCTAGTGCGGCTCCACCGGTCCGGGGAGCCAATCGCTTGAGGTGGGCACCGGATCGCATTGGCCCGTGGCTCGGGCGCAAGCAACCGACCCGTGGGGCATACTTGTATTTCGTATTATCAAAGGGAGGCTGATTACGTGCCTGAATCCGGAGCAATCACCCGAATCGACAACGTGCCGCTGACCGAGCAGGCGCGGAAGGCGATCCTCCAGGCCATTACCGAAAAGCGCTTCTCGAGGCGACTGCCGTCCGAAGAGTCCCTGGCCGAGATGCTGAACGTGAGCCGTACGACGATCCGCACCGCGTTGCAGAGTCTCGAACAGGATGGGATCGTCACGCGCAAGCGGGCCATCGGCACGACGATCAACGCCCATGTGCGACCGTCGAGCCTCGCCTTGCACCGCATGATCGGCTTCGATGACCTGCTTGCCGAGAAGGGCCACGAAGTGGAGGTGATCATCGATTGGGAGCGCGCCAAGGCGCCCGAAGAGATGACCACCCCCTTCGACCTCGAGACAGGCGAGGATTGCCTGCTCTCGCAGAAGTCCTACTTCGCCGACGGCATCCTCGCGATCTACATCCGAGACATCGTGCCCTGGAAAAACGTGCGGGCCGAGGAATGGTCGGGGCCGGAGGGGGTCCCTGCATCGATCTTCGAGTTCTCGGCTCAGGCATGGAATCGGCCGGTCGACCACGCGGTGGCAGAGATCATCCCCTGCCTGAAGACCGCGGAGGGGTCGACCCGGCTCCCGATCGAGCCCAACGAGGCCTTCATCCGACTGCACGAGAGTCACTTCGACGACAAGGGCGAGTTCGTCGCCGGCTCGGTCGTGGACGTGGACAGCGATTTCCTGCACTTCGAGGTTTTCCGGCGGCGTTGATCATGAGCATCGCGAACGCCAATCTGGAGATCGCGCGCCAGTGGATCTCGGACGGTCGCGATCTGGCGATGGCGACCCTGGTCGAGACAGCCGGCTCCTCGCCACTCGAAGCGGGGGCGATGATGCTGATCGACGGGGAGGGTGCAATCGAGGGATCGGTCACCGGAGGCTGCGTCGAGGGCGCTCTCGTCGTAGAGGCCCGCGAGGTCCTCGCAGGTGGTGCGCCGAGGGTCTGCTCGTACGGGATCAGCGACGACGTCGCCGCAGGCGTCGGCCTGATGTGCGGCGGCACCGTGCACATCTTTGTGGAGCGGCTGTCGGTCGATGCCGCGGACGTCGTGGGCGAGGTTCTCGCGGCGACCGTCGAGGGCCGTCCCGCCGCGGTCGCCACGCTTCTCGACGGCGATCGTGCCGGCATGAGGATGGGCCTGATCGAGGATCGGGCGATCGGTGGCTTCGGTTTCACCGAGCTGCTCGACCGGACCGCGGAGCGCGAGATGCGGGGAATGCTCGAGCAGGGCACGACCACGATCCGCCGATACGGCGATGACGGCGCGGCGATGGGCTCTGAACTCCGAGTTCACGTCCAGTCCTTCGCCGAGCGGCCCAAGATGATCATCTTTGGGGCCATCGACTTCTCAGTCGCAGCCGCCTCGCTCGCCCGCGAGCTCGGCTACGAGGTGACGATCGTCGATGCCCGTGAGCCGTTCATCCGTTCAGGACGGTTCAGCGCCGTCGCCGAGACCGTGGTCGACTGGCCCAATCGGTTTCTCGAGGGCCGGGAGCTGGGCCCGCGCGACGTCGTCCTCGTCTTCACCCACGACCGCAAGTTCGACGAGCCCGCCCTGATCTCATCCCTGAAGTCGGGCGCCGGCTACATCGGCGCCCTTGGAAGCCGTCGGACGCAGCGCGAGCGCGCCGAGCGCCTGCGGGAGGCGGGGGTCGCGGATCAGGAGATCAGCCGGATCGCGGCACCATGCGGCCTCGACATCGGGGCCCGGACCCCGGCCGAGACGGCCGTCTCGATCCTGGCCGAGGTGATCTCCGTCCAGAACGAACGCTCGGGCGAGCGTCTCACCTCCAGCGGGGGGCCGATCCACGCGCCTCGACAGCAGCCCGTCAGCGGCTAGCCGGATGAAGGGTCCCGATGCCGAACAGCTGCGAGAGGAGTTCGCCAAGCGCGCCTACCTGGCCGATCGCGGCCTCGCCACCGTCGTCTCCATATCCCTCGCGCTCCGCAAACCCCTCTTGCTCGAGGGGGAGGCCGGCGTCGGCAAGACCGAACTGGCGCGAACTCTGGCGGACATCCTCGGAGCCCGCCTGATCAGGCTTCAGTGCTACGAGGGCATCGACGTCGCCCAGGCCCTCTACGACTGGAACTATGCGCGGCAGATGCTCTACATCCGTACGCTCGAGGCGGGGGAAGCTGGCGCCGAGGGGCACCTCGAGGAGCTGTTCGGGCCTGATTTCCTGATCAGGCGACCCCTCCTCGACGCGATTCAGCACGACGACCCGGTTCCGCCGGTGCTACTGATCGACGAGATTGATCGGGCCGATGACGAGTTCGAGGCATTCCTGCTGGAGCTGCTCTCCGACTTTCAGGTGACGATCCCGGAGATCGGTACGATCTCCGCCGAACAACGGCCGATCGTGATCATGACCTCGAATCGGACGCGCGAGCTGCATGATGCGCTCAAGCGGCGCTGTCTGTATCACTGGATTCCCCATCCCGGCCCCGAGCGGGAGGCCGAAATCGTCCGCGCCCGGGTTGAATCCGTGCCCGAGGCGCTGGCCGAGCAGGCGGCGGCGTTTGTCGCCCGGCTTCGGCGACTCGACCTGGTCAAGGCGCCCGGCACGGCGGAGACCGTCGATTGGGTCGACTCGCTGTGCGCGCTCGGCGAGACCGAGCTCGACCCTGAGACCGTCGAGGGGACGCTCGGAGCCCTGCTCAAGTATCAGGAGGACATCGAGCACGTGCTCGCCCGCGGCGACGGTGAGCTGCTTGTCGGGCAGGGGGCTGCGGAAGGCCCGGAATGAGCGCCGGGATCATCCAGCGCAACCTCGTGGTAGGGGCGCTTGCCGGCTTTGGCGAGCTGCTGCGGCGCTTCGAACTCGAGGTCGGCGCGGCGCGGTTGCAGACGGCGCTCGGGGCGCTCGGCGTCGTCGACCCGGCAGACCGCTTCTCCGTCTACTGGGCACTACGCAGCAGCCTGATTTCCCGGAGGGAACAGATCGAGGCCTTCGATGCCGCCTTCGACGCTTTCTGGAGCGGCACGTCCCTGGACGAGCTGCCGGCGCCGGCGCCGGCGGAAGACGCGGGTGCCGAGGCCGGGGTGTCCAAGGGCCTGGTCGCCGAGACGGCGCAGCAGAGCTTTGATCCCGCGGACAGCGAGGAACCGGGGGAGGGGGAAGACCTGGAGGTCGGGTTCTCGGCCGTCGAGCGTCTCCGCACGATGGATTTCCGCGACTACGGTCCCGATGAGCTCGCCGCCGCCCGGCGCCTCCTCCAGCGGCTCGCCCCGGCGCTTCCTCAGCGGCGGTCGCGCCGGATGCGGCCGGCCGCCAGCGGCGCGCTCCTCGACCGCCGTGCCACGCTCCGCAGCGCGATGCGGTCAGACGGGCACCCGATTCAGCTGCGTTGGCGGGATCGCGATCTCGCGTCGCGGCGCCTGCTGTTCCTGGTGGATGTGTCGGGGTCGATGGAGCCCTACGTCCGGCCGGTCTTGATCTTCCTCCAGGCTGCCTGCCAGGCGTCGAGGCGGGTCGAGGTCTTCAGTTTCGGAACCCGCCTGACCCGCCTGACCCGCGAGCTCGCCAACCGCAACCCGTCGCGGGCGCTCGAGCGGGTGGCCGGCAAGGTCCCCGACTGGGCCGGAGGAACGAGGATCGGCGACGCGGTAAAGGAGTTCAACCGGCGCTGGGGCCATCGGGGTCTCACTCGGGGAAGCGTCGTCGTCGTCGTCTCGGATGGATGGGAGCGAGGCGACGTGTCGACACTTGCCGAGGGGATGAAGCGGCTTCAGCGTGCCGCACACACGGTGGTTTGGGTGAACCCCCTGCTGGGTGACCCCGACTACGAGCCGCTGGTCGCCGGGATGGCCGCGGCCCTGCCTTCGGTGGACATCTTCCTGCCCGGTCACAATCTCGGGAGCCTGGAGGACCTGGCCGCGGTTCTCGCGAGCCTTCCCGAGGATCGCAGGGGTCGCCGGGCCGGCTCGGGCCGCCGCCTGCGGTCTGGGGCACCGTCGGCGCGGGGCGCCGCCGCGGAAGGCCGCGGCCATCGGGCCGGGGGGCCGCACTCCTAATCCGTTGGCACTCGTATAAGGTACGACCAAAGCGGCGAGCATCGCTCGTGGCCTGACTTGGAGGTGAGATGAAGCTCGAGAACAGCTTTACGGTTGCTGCCCCGCTCGACGAGACTTGGAAGACGCTCCTCGACATCGAGCGGGTCGCCACCTGCTTGCCGGGAGCCAAGATTGAACCGGACAACGGGGACGGAGTCTTCAAGGGGGCGATGAAGATCAAGCTCGGCCCGATGACCGTTGACTATCGCGGCACCGCCAAGCTCGAGGACGTCGACGAGGACACCCACACGGCCTCGATCGCCGTTTCGGCGCGGGAGGCCAAGGGCCAGGGAACCGCGGCCGCCGTGATCGAGAACCACCTCGAGACCGACGGCGACCGCACCAAGGTCATCGCCATTACCGACCTGAAGATCACTGGCCGCCAGGCGCAGTTTGGACGCGGGATCATGGAAGACGTCGCGACGACCATGATGAACGAGTTCTCCAGTCGCCTCGAGCAGGAGATTCAGGGTGGCGGGCAGCCGAAGAAGACGCCCGCCGCGGAGCCGGCCGAAGCTGAGACCGGGAAGGCACCGTCGGGCGCCGACGACGCCGACGACGAGGTGCTCGATGTCGGCAATGTGCTCGCTCAGACACCGTTGGTCCGCAACGCCGGAATCGGCGCTGCAGTGCTGGCCGTGCTGCTGCTGGTGTTCGTCGTCTTCGGCCGGTCCCGCTCCCAGCAATACACGTTGAACGTCAATCTGCGCCAGTGAAGCCACCCCGCTTCCGCTACCACGACCCCGAGACCCTCGATGAGGCTCTCGGGCTTATGGCCGAGTACGGGGAGGAGGGCAAACCCCTCGCCGGCGGGCAGAGCCTCGTCGCCCTGCTCAACTTCCGCCTTGCCCACCCTGAGCACCTGATCGACGTGAACCGGGTCGGCGCTCTCGCGGGGATACGGCGTGAGAGGGGGAGCCTGAAGATCGGCGCGATGACCCGGCAGTCATCGCTCGAGCGATCCCACCTGGTTTCGTCTAACTGGCCACTGCTGACCGAGGCCCTGGGCTACGTGGCCCATGCGCAGATCCGAAACAGAGGCACCGTCGGGGGCTCCGTCGCGCATGCCGACCCGGCCGCCGAGTTACCGGTTGCCTTCGCCGCTCTTGATGCGCGGTTCCACGTCGCGTCGAAGCGCGGAGAGCGGACGATCGAGGTCGGCGAGTTCTTTGTCACCCACCTGACAACCACCTTGGCCACGGATGAGCTCCTGGTGGGCATCGAGGTCCCGGAGGTTGCCCCGCGCACCGGTCACGCATTTGTTGAGTTCGCCCGCCGCCACGGGGACTTCGCGCTCGGCGGCGCGGCCGTCCTGACGACGCTCGACGATGACGGCTGCTGTGAGCGCGCCGCGATCTCGCTGCTCGCGGCCGCGCCGACGCCGGTCCGGGCTCACGAGGCCGAGCAGTTCCTTTCTGGTAAGCGCATCGACGCTCCCGTGGCGGCCGAGGCAGCGAAGAAAGCCGCGGCCGGCGTGACTCCGACCGGCGACATCCATGGCTCCGCTGAGTACCGCAAGGATCTGATCGAGGTGATGATCCGCCGCGCGATCGTCGCGGCGGTGGAGCGTTCGAGGGAGCTTCCGACAGCCGTGGAGGCATGAGTATGGACGAGACTGAAGCGGGGATCGAGACCCGCAGGGTGGAGGTAGAGATCAACGGCGAGCGCTACTCGGCGGAGGTCGAACCCAGGCTCCTGCTGTCCGATTTCATCCGGCACGAGGCCGGACTTACCGGTACTCATGTGGGCTGCGAGCACGGCGTCTGCGGGGCCTGCACGGTGCAACTGGAGGGCGAGCCCGTGCGCTCCTGCCTCATGTTTGCGGTTCAGGCCCACGGCCGCTCGCTACGCACCGTCGAGGGCATGACCGAGGGCCTGCCCGAGGGCGACCTGCACCCCCTCCAGCAGGCGTTCCACGAGAAGCACGGCCTTCAGTGCGGCTTCTGCACCCCAGGTTTCTTGATGTCGATCGAGCCTCTGTTGCTTGAGGACCGGGAGCTTTCCGACCAGGAGATCCGCGAGGCACTCGCCGGAAACCTTTGTCGATGCACCGGCTACCAAAACATTGTCGAGTCAGTGAAGCTCGCCATAGAACGCGTCCACGCACCACACAGTTCCGGCGACGATGACTCGCCGGACCAGCAACCTACGAGGGAGTAACGGCAACCTATGAAGCTCATCGACTTGACGCACACGTTCTCGATCCACACACCGGGCTGGGTCGGCTATCCATCGCCGAAGTTGTCCTACTTCCAGCGGCATGCGACAAACGGGATCGTCAGTCAGATGCTCGAGCTGCCCCTGCACTGCGGCACGCACTTCGACGGAGAGTTCCACATCATCTCCGGCGGCAAGGACGTCCGCTCTGTGCCGCTGGACGTGCTCTGCCGGGAGGGCGTGATCGTTGACATCTCCGAGGAGATGGAGGACTTCGCAGTGATCAAGCCGTCGATGGTCACCGAGCGTGCAGACGTTCGCAAGGGAGACATCCTGATCTATCACACCGGCTACAACCGCTACTACAACGGGGCCCCCGAGGAGGACGAGGAGCGCTACTTCCTGCGGCATCCTGGGGGGGACCGGGAGTTCGCTGAGTGGGTTACGGAGATGGAGTTCGCCTGGACGGGCTTCGACTGTGCCTCCGGCGATCACCCGATGAACACTTCGATCCGGTTCAAGCGGCCGGATGCATTGCGCACCTACGAGGAGAAGATCGGCGGAGACGTAAACACGGTCTTCCCCGAGGAGGATCTGTTCGTGATGCACCGTGTGCCGTTCGCCCAGGGGGTCACGCACGTCGAGAACGTTGGCGGTGATATCGAGCAGGCGCTCGGAAAGCGCTGCATGATCGGCGCCTTCCCGATTCCGATCGAGGGTGGCGAGGCCTCGCCCTGCCGGGTCGTCGCCTTCATCGACGAATGACTGCACCTCAGCCCGTGACCCAGGGGACCGGGAGCTTCGACGGGTTGCCTCGGGAGGAGCCCTTCGAGGGGGTGAGAAGGAGTTCGTTCAGCACTTCCGAGTCGACGGTGACCCGCTACAGCTTCGAGCCCGGGGCGACCTTCCCACTTCACTCGCATCCCCAGGAGCAAGTCACGCTGATCGAATCGGGAGCCGTCGAGATGACGATCGCCGGCGACCCGAGCCACCTCGGCGCCGGCCAGTGGTCGGTAGTCGGCTCCGAGGTCGAGCATGGAATCACGGCAGGACCCGACGGCGCGGTGATCGTCGCCGTGATCACGCCGCGACGCGCGTCCACCGACGCTTACCGGATCTCCGGATGACCGGCACTTCGCGCACCGACCTGGGCGAGGTGGTCGTCGTTGACGCGGAGGGCGGTCCCGATCTCGCGATCGTCGAGGGCGAGGGCCGCGCGCACGCGGTGATCTGGCCCGGCATGGGAGCGAGCCGGCGGTCCCTGCACAAGATCACGCTCGACCCCGGGTCGCGCACGACCGAGCTGCATCACCTGTCCGACTGTGTCTACTACGTGATCTCGGGCGCGGGATGCGCCATCGACTGCGACACCCGTGGCGAGCAGCCGTTGGTCACCGGATCGATGGTCCACATCGACGCCGGGACGAGCTATCGCCTCTCCGCGGGCGAAGAGAGCATCGAGATCGTTGGCGGCCCCTCACCGGCCGATCCCGGCCTCTACCACCTCGCGGCGAACCAGGGAGGCGAGTGAGGTGGCGGTCAGGGTGTTTCACGTCGATGAGCCCAGCGCAAAGATGCCCATGATCGCCAGCGACGCGCGCCTCGTGGTTTGGCCCGGTGTCGGAGCTGAGGACGCGAACATGAACTACGTGCGTATGCAGCCGGGCGAGAAGAACGTGCCGCATACCCACCACGACAGCGAGGACACGCTCTTCGTGCTCGAGGGCCGGGGAACGATCGCCGATGTGACCAACGACCGTGTGCTCGAGTTCGAGGCCGGCCAGGCAATCCACGTCCCGGCCGGAATCGAGCACCAGGTCCGCGGCGACCGCGGCGTCGAGATCGTCAGCGTCGGTGGCCCCTGCCCGGCTGATTTCAACCTGCTGCGGGGAATCGGCCTTTGGCCCGAGGGGGTGAGCAGATCGCCCGCAACCTGAACGTCGGGCTCGCCCAGATCGCGGCAGAGCCCTATGCGGACGCCGAGAATAGGCAGCGGACCCTGGATGTGGGGGGTCAGCTGTTCGACCGGGGCGCCCAGATAGTCGTCCTGCCCGAGTTGGTCATTCCCGGATACGTTGCCGACCGCGAGCGCCTGCTGCCGATCGCCGAGCCTATCGATGGCCCGACTATCTCGGCATGGGTCGAGCTGGCCGGCGGGCGTGACGGCTACATCTGCGGCGGTTTCTGCGAGAGGGTGGGTGATGATCTCTTCAACAGCGCCGTGCTGGTCGGCGAGGGCGGCGTCCTGCTGCACTACCGCAAGCTGCACCTCTTCCGGACCGAGAAGCTCGCCTTCACGCCCGGGGACCTCGGGCTGCCGGTCGCGGAGCTTCCGTTCGGGACCGTTGGGATGTGCGTTTGTTACGACCTGCGGTTCGTGGAGACGGTCAGGGTTCTGACGCTCGAGGGCGCTGAGCTGATCTGCGTGCCGACCGCGTGGGTTGCGGGCTTCGACTCTATCCAGTGGGACGACCGCGGCCTCGCGCCTCAGGCCGAGGGCGCGATCCTGCAGGCGAACCTGGACCAGGCCTTCATCGCCTGCGCCTCTCAGGTAGGGAGCCGCGAGGACCTCGAGTTCCTCGGCTCCTCGATCCTCGCCGGGCCCACCGGCGGCATCGTCGCCGGGCCGCTGCCGGGCCGCGAGGAGCAGCTCTCGGTCTCAGAGATCGATCTCGACGACGTCGAGCGCGCCCAGAAGCGGGATGAGCTGATCACCCCGCGCGCGGACCGTCGCCGGGACGTCTACTCGATCTCCGCCGGCGGCGATCCCCTCTGAGCGACGCCGCCCGGCTGCACGCACGAGCCTGCATTGATCCATCAACCGGAGGGACCCATGACACCAGGGAAGAGCTCGATAGTCGCGATCACGGGCGGACAGGTGCTGGAGCCCGGTCGGAAGCCGCGGCCGGCAGACGTCCTCATTCGCGGCGGCGTGATCGATGCGGTCGGGGCGATCGAGCCGCCTCAGGGAGCGACCGAGATCGATGCGGCGGGCGAGTACGTCGTGCCCGGTCTGATCAACTCCCACTACCACTCCGCGGAGAACTTCAACCCGGGGCTCTACGAGAACCTCCCGCTCGACATCTGGTTCGCGCACTCCCATCAGGTGACGAGGCAGCAGCCCCCCGATCCGGAGACGATCTACGCGCGGACGATGCTGGGCGCGATGCAGATGCTCCGCGGTGGAACCACGTCGGTGGTCGACTTCGTCTTCGAGGCTCCCGAGATCAGCCTCCAGACCCTGGAGCCGGTCGTCGAGGCCTATCGCGACGCGGGGATGCGCGCGACCATCCTGCTCGGCGTCGCCGACCGGACATTCGCTGATTCGCTGCCGCTGTCTGACGAGGAGCGCGAGGCGTGGCCCGAGGAGGCCAAGCCGATGGACCTCGATCGGATCATGGAGGTCGGCAGGGCCGCGGTCGAGAGATGGCACGAGCCGGACGGCATGATCGGGATCGGCTTTGGCCCCTCGGCTCCGCAGCGGTGCACGGACGGGCTGATGAAGGAGACTCTGGAATTCGCGCGCTCCCGCGAACTCGTCTGGCAGACCCACGTGCTGGAGACCAAGACCCAGGCCTGGACTGCAAGGCAGTGGCATGGCGGGCGCACCTTCGTGGACCTGCTCGACGAGCAGGGCCTGCTCGGGGAGCATGCCTCCCTGGTCCACACCGTCTGGCTCAACGACCGGGACATCGCGACAATGGCGCGGACGCGGACGAATGCCGTGCACTGCCCCTTCAGCAATCTCCGGCTCGGAGACGGAATCGCGCGGATCCCCGCGATGCGGCGGGCAGGCCTGCGGATCGGGCTTGGGACCGATGGGCGGGGTTGCAACGAGACCCTGGACGCGCTCGAGCTGGCCCGGGTCGCCGCGCTCCTGCACAAGGTCAAGGGCGAGCATCACAGCGACTGGACCACGGCCGACGAGGCCCTCTCGATGGTCACCGCGGAGGCGAGCATCTGTACGGGGCACGGCGACCACCTGGGGCGTGTGGAGCCGGGGGCGCGGGCGGATCTGCTGATCGTCCGCGGGGACGGCATCGCCTTCACCCCCGTCCACGACCCGGTGCGTCAGTTGGTCTACGGGGCCTCGGCCCGGGACATCCGCGCGGTCCTGGTCGAGGGCCGTGTGACCGTCGATGACGGTGAGCTGACCCGCGTGGACGAGGGCAGGATGCTGGAACTCGCCCGGGAGGCCGCGTCGGCAGAGATGCCGTATCTCGTCGCCGGCGAGGGTCCGGCGAGAATCGAAGCGCTCGTCGAGGCCGTCTTCCGGCGCGCCGAGGCCGGCGAACTCGGAGTCAACGCATACGCGCCCTCTTAGTGGGAGGATCGGGACCACATCCGGCCGGGCACGTCCACCCGGGCGAGCGGCTTGGGCGGCTCAGCGACGCCCGGGTGCTGGTGGCGATCCTTGCGGCGGCGTTCAATCTGCGGATCGGGATCTCCGTCGTCGGTCCCGCGATCGAAAGCATCCGGCTCGATATCGGGATGTCCAGTGCACTCGCGGGGGTCCTGACGATGATTCCGTTCGCCTGCATGGGGCTTTTCGCGTTCCTTGGCCCGCCCCTGGTCCGGCGCTGGGGCAGCGCCACTGTCGTGATCCTCGCGCTGACCCTGATCGCGGCTGGCTCAGCCGCCCGGGCGGGCGCGGAGCAGCCCTGGCTGTTGCTCGCCTGCACGGTTCCCATCGGCCTCGGGGTCGCGCTGATTGGCGTCACCCTGCCGGTGGTGGTCAAGGAGCGCTTTCCCGCGAGGGCCGGGGCCGTGACCGGCGCCTACGTGGCCTCGCTCTCGATCGGGATCGCCGCCGTCGGGTTCGGCCTTGTGCCGCTGGTGGAGGGGCTCGGCGGCTGGCGACCGGCCTTCCTGGTAACCGCGATCCCGGCGCTGGCGGCGGCCATGCTCTGGCTTGGCGCGGACTCGGGATCCGCCCGTCCCGGTGCCCGGGTTACCCCCGCATCCCGAGGCCTTCCCGGGGAGATCACCGTGGTTGCGGCGCGGAGCATTCGCGGCCGCCTTCCCGGCCGGACCGCAGTGCTCCTCGGAGTGGTATTCGGGCTGCAGTCGATGTGCTTCGCAGGAATGGTGAGCTGGGGCCCCACCATCTACGAGGAGGCGGGCTGGTCGCCGGGTATGGCGGCGTGGACAACGTCTTCGATCGGGGTCGGAACCATCATCTCGTCTCTGATCTTCCCGCCGCTGACGGACGGCCGTGACCGGCGGCCGTGGATCGCGGCGGTCGCGATCGTGATGGGCCTCGGGCTGGTCGGCGTCGGGGTGGCTACCACCGAGGCCGCCTGGCTGTGGCTGTCGATGTTCGGGCTGGGTTCCGGGGCCACGCTGCCGCTGCTGCTGGCGTTTCCCCTCGATCTCCATCGCGAGCCGGTCCGGGTGGGTCAGCTCACCGCATGGATGCTCGGCCTGGGGTACCTGATAGCCGGCCTCGGACCGGTGCTGATCGGTGCCCTCCGGGATGTCCTCGGCGGCCTCGAGGCGCCGATGGCGCTGCTCGGCCTGTTTGGGGTCGCCGCCGGTTTCCTGGTGATGCTGGCGCCGAAGCCCTCGCTGGAGCGCACCTAGGTCGTCTAAAGTACTACCAATGGTGACCTCTCAGGGAAGAGACTGCGCGGACCTGAGCACGGGGCTTCGCGGCTGATGGCAATTGGCCGGCGAATGCTGCGGGTCGAGGATCGCCCCCTGCTGACCGGAGCTGGCAGCTTCGTCGACGATATCGCCGCCGCGGACGCGCTCGAGGCCGCGTTCCTGCGCAGCCCGGTTGCCCACGGCCGACTGCTCGACCCCGGCGTCTCGGAGCTGCACGGGATGGCCGGCGTCGAAGGCGTGTTCACGGCCGAGGACCTGGACCTTCCCCCGCTGGTGCCGCCCAACACCAGCGCAGACGTCGCGCCGCCGGCCCAGCCCGTACTGGCGACCGGCACGGTCCGTTTCGCGGGCGAACCGATCGCGGTGATCGTCGCCGACGACCGCTACACGGCCGAGGACGCGATCGAGCTCGCCTTTCCTGAGATCGAGGCGCTGGAAGCGCTCACCGATCCCTGGCGCGCGATCGAACAGGACGCGCTGGAGATCCACACAGGAAGCTCCAACCTGGTCGTCGACACGGCACGCGACGAGGGTGAGGTCGACGCGGTGTTCGAGTCAGCGGACCTGGTCGCCGAGCGAACATTGCACACCCCGCGCCACTCGGCGATGCCGATCGAGACCCGAGCGATCCTTGCGGTTCCCGAGGGCGACGGGGTCAAGATCTGGTCCTCGACGCAGTCTCCGCATAAGGTCCGGCAGGTGACCAGCGAGATCCTCGGGCTCGACCCGTCTCTGGTCCGGGTGATCACGCCTGAGGTGGGCGGCGGCTTCGGGGTCAAGGCGCACGTCTATCCGGAGGAGATCGCGGTCGCCGCGTTGGCCATGCGGCTCGGCCGGCCCGTCAGGTGGGTGGAGGATCGGGCCGAGCATCTCGCTGCGGCTACCCAGGCGCGCAAGCAGGAGCTGAAGGTCAAGGCGGCGATGAGCGCCGAGGGGGAGCTGCTGGCCCTGGAGGTCGACATGATCTGCGACCAGGGCGCCTACGGCGCCTACCCCCACGGAGTGGCCCTGGAGGCGATGACCACATCCGGGATGCTGCCGGGGCCCTACCGGCTGCGCAACTTCCGGGTCCGCGCCCGGACCGCGATCACGAACACCTCGCCACAGGGCGCCTACCGCGGCGTCGGCTTCGTGATCGCCGCCTTCGCCCACGAGCGCATCATCGAAGTGCTTGCTCGCGAGGCGGGACTCGATCCGGCGGATGTCCGGCGCAGGAACCTGATCCGCAAGGAGGAGTTCCCCTGGGTCTCGGCTGCCAAGCAACCCTACGACAGCGGTGACTACGGCGCGGCGCTCGAGCTCGCGCTCGATCAGATCGACTATGCGGGGTTCCCGGAGGCGCGCCGGGCGGCGGCCGGCAAGGGTCAAACGCTCGGGCTCGGGCTGGCCTGCTACGTCGAGCCGACCGGAATGAACTCCGCAGTATTCAAGGGGCGCGGCATGTCTGGGATCGAGGGGTTCGACTCGGCCCATGTCGAGCTTGCCGAGGACGGCACGGCGCGCCTTTGGACCACCACGCCGGCGATCGGCCAGGGGACGGCGACGACAATGGCTCAGCTCGCCGCGGAGTCCCTGGGGCTCGAGCCCGAGCGAATCAAGGTCGAGTACAGCGACACGGGCGCCGCCGAGCTGACCGGTACGGGTAGCTTTGCGTCGCGCAGCGCAGCCTCGGCCGGGGGCGCGGTCCGAGATGCCTGCGCCTCCCTGCGGGAGCGGCTGATCGAGGACGCCGCCCGGGAGCTCGAGGCGGCGGCGGGCGACCTCCAGATCCTGCCCGATGGGCTGATCGGCGTGGCCGGCTCACCGGGGGTTACGATCGAGGTCGGGCAGCTGGTGGCCGGGAACCCGGAGCGATACCGGCTGAGCTCGACCTTCGACCCGCCCCAGACGGTCTATCCCTACGCCACTCACGCCTGCCTACTCAGCGTTGACACCGAGACCGGGGGGGTGGAGATCGAGCGCTACGTGATCGTTGAGGACTGCGGGCGGATCATCAATCCGCTCGTCGTCGAGGGCCAGGTACACGGTGCCACGGCGCAGGGCGTCGGTGGCGCCCTGCTGGAGGAGCACCACTACGACGAGGACGGACAGCTCCGTACGGCTTCCCTGATGGACTATCTCGTGCCGACTGCGACCGATGTGCCGGCTTTCGAGCTCTTCCATCTCGAGGTTCCCTCGCCGATCAACGAGAGCGGCGTCAAGGGCGTCGGCGAAGGCGGCACGATCGCGCCGGCGCCGGCGATCGCGAATGCGCTCGGAGACGCCCTGGGGGTCGAGTTCAACCACTTTCCGGTGACCCCCGAGCAGATCCGCGCCGCCTCGCGAGCGTGTGACTCCGGCTAGCTCCTGGCCGGGGCCAGTGCCGGCTCCGTTCGCTGGTGCCCCCCAATAGGACGCGCATACGACGGGTGGGCGATGTTGAGGTAACGGTTGAAGGACCAGCGCACGAAGGCGTCGCTGCTCAGTGCGCGGAGCGCGGGGGCAAGCGCCCTGGGCGGCACCCGTGGGATCAGCTTTTGGACCCGTAGCATCCACTCGAAGTGCCAGCGGTGCCGAGCGTTGAATTCGGCGTAGTTATGGAGCGCCGAATCGCGGTCGGATCGGCCCTCGACGACGGCGCGGATCTCACGCCCGACCGCGATCGAGAAGTAGAACGCGGTGCGGATGCCCTCGGCGGTGAGCGGCAGGCAGTGCCCGGCCGAGTCGCCGCAGAAGAAGATGCCGCTCTCAGTTCCCTCGCGCAACCGGTGCGGGATCCAGTTGCCCTGATAGCCCTCGGGCGGCAGCTCGAGGCGCTCAGCCAGCTCCACGGTGGGCTGCTTGACGTGGAAGCCGGGGTCGAAGCTGCCGACGCCGACGCGTAGCTCGTCCTCGGCGGGAAAGCTCCAGCCGTAGCCGGCCGGGACGACGCCACGCTCGATCCACAGCTCCATGCGGTCGTTCTTGCCGCCGGGGTGGACCTCCAGGCCCCTCGAGAACGGGCCGTCAGGTGGCTGGTAGCCGTCGGCGCCCAGCACCCGGCGCCAGCCGAGAGCATCGACGACCAGCGGCGCGGAGACGATCCCGCGGTCGGTCTCGATTTCAAAGACGTGGCCCGGGTCGATCGCCTGGCCGGGCGCCGGGCGCTCGCCCACGAGGCCCTCGACCTTGGCTGTCTCGAACTCCGCCTCTCCCTGCTCGGCGAGCAGTCGGCAGAGGTGCGGATAGTCGAAGGTGGAGAAGGACCACGGGAGCCGCATCACCGTGTCCGTGTACGGGGTGTGGAAGTCGAGCTCGTCGAAGGTCTGGCGGATCGACTCGGCGCAACCCATCGCCTCCAGCCACCCGGTCGGCGCGCCGCAGGCCGACGTCTGGCGTTCGCCGATCTCGTAGCGGTCCACCATCAGCACCCTGGCGCCGCTGCCGGCGAGCTCTCTGGCGACGGTCAAGCCGGCGAAACTGGCGCCGCAGATGATCACGTCCCAGCTGCCCTCGAGCGGTGTACGCTCGGCGCCGCGCTTGGTCTTTCGAACCGGCATCGGGGGCAGGTTAGCTTGCGGCTGACGCAGGCTGAGTCATATCCCTATGATTCCCGCCCTTGTCCGCTGCCGACACAGCCGGTGGCGCCCTTTTGGCGCCTGAAGGTGCGACCCCCGTCGAGGGGTCCGACGGGCTGCTGCTCGAGCTCAACGGCGAGATCTTCCCCAACTACGACGCGACGATCACGCACTTCGAGGAGAGCGAGGTCGTCAGCGGCACGGTCGTGCGCATCGACAAGGACGAGGTTCTGGTCGATATCGGCTGGAAGTCCGAGGGCGTCATTCCCTCCCATGAGCTCTCGATTCGCCGCTCCGTCGATCCGGCCGACGAGGTCGCGCTCGGCGAGCAGGTCGATGCTCTGGTGCTCACCAAGGAGGATGCCGAGGGCCGTCTGATCCTCTCCAAGAAGCGCGCCCGCTTCGAGAAGGCCTGGCGCAAGATCGAGGCTGCGAACGAATCCGGAGTTCCGGTCGAGGGCACCGTCATCGAGGTCGTCAAGGGCGGCCTGATCCTCGATCTCGGCGTCCGCGGCTTCCTGCCGGCCTCGCTGGTCGACATCCGCCGCGTCCACAATCTCGACGAGTTCACCGGCCAGACGCTCGAGTGCAAGGTGATCGAGCTCAATCGCTCCCGCAACAACGTCGTCCTTTCCCGACGCGCGATCCTCGAGGATGAGCGCAAGGATCAACGCGAGCAGATTCTTGAGCGCCTGGAGCCCGGCCAGGTGGTCGAGGGCCAGATCTCCAACATCGTCGACTTCGGCGCCTTTGTGGACCTCGAGGGCATCGACGGCCTGATCCACATCTCCGAGATCAGCTGGAGTCACGTCAACCATCCTTCCGAGGTCCTCTCGATCGGCGAGACCGTCAAGGTCAAGGTGCTGGACATCGATCGCGACCGCCAGCGCATTTCGCTCGGCCTCAAGCAGACCCAGGAGGACCCGTGGCAGACGGTGCTCAACTCCTACGGTCCCGGTTCCTCCCTTTCGGGCAAGGTCACCAAAGTGGTGGCATTCGGCGCTTTCGTCGAGATCGTCCCCGGCGTCGAGGGGCTCGTCCACATCTCCGAGCTCGCTGAACATCACGTCGAGACCCCGGGCGAGGTCGTCACCCCGGGCGAGGAGGTTCGCGTCAAAATCCTCGAGATCGACGAGGAGCGTCGTCGGATCAGCCTTTCGATCAAGCGCGTCGGCGAGGGCGGCATGCCGCTTCGCGATGCATTCGCCGCTGCAGCTGCCGAGGCCGGCCAGGGCGCCGAGCCTGAGGCCGCCGAGACGCCCGCGCCTGAGGCCGCCGAGGCCGCACCCGCACCGATCGAAGAGTCCGCTGAGCCCGCCCCTGTGGCGGAGGAAGCTCCCGCTCCGGTAGAAGAAGAGCCGGTACCCGAGGCCGAGGCAGCACCCGAGGCCGAGGCATCGCCCGCCGCCGAGGCCGTGCCCGAGCTCGGCCTCTCCGAGGAGGTCTTTGCAGAGGAGGCACCCGAGGCGCCGGCCGAAGCCGGATCCTCGGAGGACGACGCCACCTGATCAGGTGCCCGGTCCTTCGCTGATCGGGCTCACCGGGGGAATCGCCGCCGGTAAGTCGGAGGTTCTGGGCATGCTCGCCGAGCGTGGGGCGGAGGTGCTCTCCACGGATGCGGTCGTCCACGATCTGCTCGCGTCCGACGAGGTTGAGGAGATCCTGCGCGAGCGCTGGGGAGAAGCGGTGGCCCCCGGGGGCGAGCTCGATCGCGGCCGGATCGCGGAGCTCGTTTTCGGGCGGCCGGAGGAGCTGAAGTGGCTCGAGTCCGTGCTCCATCCGCGCGTCAGCGAGCGGATCATCGAGTGGCGCCGGTCCTTGCCGGATGATCTCGGAGTGGCGGTAATCGAAGTCCCACTTCTGTTCGAGGGTGAGATGGCCCCGATGTTCGACGCGACGATTGCTGTGATCGCCGGCGACGAGCTGCGCGCCGAGCGTGCGGAGCAGCGTGGTACCGGCGAGCTCGAGGGGCGCAATTCACGCCAGCTGAGCCAGGAGGAGAAGGCCGATCACGCGACGCACGTGATCCGTAACGACGGCAGCCTGGCTGAACTCGATGAGGCGGTCGGGGCGATCTTCGGAGATCTGGAGAAGGCGGCAGGCGGGTGAGCGGGCGTCGGTCCACTGACCGGCGCAGCAGCGGAAGGGCCGCCCCCGCAAAGCGCACGGCGGCTGCCAGACGCAAGCCCAGGGCTGCCGCCGGTCGCGGTCACAGGAAGCCCGCGCGGCGTGCCTCCCGGGCGCGCAGCACCAGCGGTCGGGTAGGTACCGGCGTGCTGATCCTGGCCACGCTGCTCGCGGGCGCCACCTTCCTGGCCGTCACGCGGATCGATTTCGGCGAGACCATCCGCGAGATCACCCTGCCGCTCCAGTACGACGCCGTGATCCGCGAGGAGGCGGCGGACGAGGACATCGCCAGGACCCTCACTGAGGGTGAGATCCCCCTGCCGAAGACCGACCCTGCCCTGCTCGCGGCCGTGATCTACGCCGAGTCGCGCTTCCGCGACCAGACATCGACCGCCGGCGCCCGCGGCCTGATGCAGATCACGCCGGAGACCGCCGACACGATCGAGAGCCTCTCCGGTGGTCAGACGTTCGAGTACGAGGACCTCGCCGATCCGGATCTCAACATCCGCTACGGGTCCTACTTTCTGCGCTACCTGCTGTATCTCTACGACGGCAACGAGGTGGCGGCTCTCGCGGCGTACAACGCTGGGATCGGCAATGCCGACGCCTGGGGGGGCAGCAACCTGGAGCGCAACGACATCGAGTTCCCCGAGACGCGCGACTACGTGGACGAGGTGCTCACCAAGCGCGACGAGTACCGCAAGAACTACGCCAAGGAACTGGGCCTCTAAGCCGAGGGCTGGGTATCCGCGGTGGCCTTCCAGGCCCACCAGGCGGCGAGGAGCTGCAGCGGCAGACGGGCCCAGAGCGCCGGCCGGGGGACCTGGCGGTAGCGATCGGGGTTGAGCGCCATGTGTACGTTGGCCGGGAAGACTGCGGCGAGCACCCCGATGATCCACCAGCGCGCGAATGGATTGCGGGTGGCCTTCGGGATCACTGCGAGTCCGCCGATCAATTCGGCGACACCGCTCCAGAGGACCATCTCGCGATGGGCCGGGATGTAGTCGGGCATGATCGCCTCGTAGATCTTCGGGTTGACGAAGTGGTTGATTCCGGCCGCGATCCAGAAGGCCGCGAGGAGACGCTGGGAGCTGCTCATCTCCGACAATCTACCCAGCGGGAGATGCGACCCGCGGCGGACTCACGGCTCGACAGTCGCGGCCAAAGAGGCGTAGTGTGCGGAGCAGACCCGGCAAACAACGAGCGCGGAAGGCAATATGGCCGCGAGCGAAGAGTTTCCGGGGGACCCTGTCTCATACCGATTCGACATGGATCGGGACCTGATTTGCACAGCCGACCAGAGCGGTCGTTTCGTGTCGCTCAACGGCGCCTGGGATACCGTGCTCGGCTGGAGTCGCGAGCAGCTGCTTTCGATTCCCTACCTGGACCTCGTCCACCCCGACGATCTCGAGGAGACGCGAGCCGTCACCGCCCGCATGGCCGCCACCAGCGAGCAGCTCGTCAACTTCGAGAATCGCTTTCGGGCTCGCAACGGTGGCTACCGCTGGCTGCGCTGGAGCGCGCGCTCCGATGGCGGCCAGTGGTTCGCGGTGGCCTTCGAGGTCACAGAGGAGGTCGAGGCACGCCGACGGCTCGAGGGCATGCTCGCGGAGGAGCGCTTCCTCGCCTACGCGCAGCCGATCACCGCTGTCAGCATGCGGCCGCCCGATCGCAGTGAGCTGCTGATCAGGCTGACTCCGGAGGAGCCGGGCGGGCCGCCTGTGATGCCCTGCGAGTTCGTGCCGCAGGCCGAGCGCCTCGGCCTCATCGGCCTGGTCGATCGCTGGATGCTTGAGCGGGGTCTCGAGCAGGCGGTCGCAGGCCACACGGTGCAGATCAACATCTCGCAGGAGACCCTCCGCGACCTCGACCTGATCGAAGAGATGATCGCGATGGTCACCGAGCGCAGGCCGCCGACGGGAAGTCTGATCTTCGAGTTGACCGAGACCACCGCCGTCGAGAACCTGGCTGCCGCGAAGGACTTCGCCGAACGGGCGAGCGCGCTCGGCTGCCGCTTCGCGATCGACGACTGGGGCACGGGCTACGGCTCGCTGACCCTGCTGCGGGAGCTCGACTTCAGCTACTTGAAGATCGACGCGAGCTTCGTGCGCGGCGCGATCTCCAACGCCCAGGACCGCGCCCTGGTGCGCGGCGTGATCGCCTTCGCTGCCAGCCTGCGCCTACGCACCGTTGCGGAGGGTGTCGAGAACATGGCGACGGTGCGGCTGCTCGATGGATTCGGCGTGGACGACGTTCAGGGCTATTTCGTCGGTCGCCCGCAGCCGCTGACATCACCGCCCGCCAGTTGCGGGGAGCAGCGGTCAGCTCAGACGGGTGCGTTCAGAGCCCGCAGTCGCTCTGACAGCATCCGGGTGCCCGTCGCCAACTGATTGATTCATCGGCGGCGCGGGCTCGACCCGTCTCAGTCGTCTTTGATGCGCTGCTCGCGGTCGCCGGCCTCGTCGTCGTGCCGGCGCGCGGCCTCGCCCTCCCGCTTGATCCGCTCCTCAAGCGCGTCCGCGCGCTCGGCGTGTCCGCGGGCTGCCTCTTCGTGGGTCTCGGCCTTGCGCTCGTGCGCGTCGGCGAGCTCCCGCTCCGAGCTTGCGTCGGGGCCCAGCTCGCGCGCCTTGGCGACGTGGAAGTCCGCCTGCTCGCGATGCTGGGAGGCCTCTTCGCCGAGATGTTGGCGTTCGGCCTCATGCTTGGTGGCTCGGGCCTGGAGGGCACGGACAACGAGTGCAATCAGCACGATTGCAACAACGACGATGGCGATGATCAAAAGAGTTGACATGTAGGTGAACTTACCCGCTGGGAGTTTCCGCAAACCCGATCTACGGACGGATCGCCGGTTTCGCCCTGCCGGGCGGAGCGGCTTCAGCTCATGGGGATGGTGGTGCCATCCCCTCGGGCGCGGAGACGAGGATCGCCCCCTCGCCCGAGGAGTAGGCCTCCTCACCGTGGTCGGCGATGTCGAGGCCGGCGCCCTCGTCCGCCTCGTTGGCCCGTAGCGGCATCAGGCGCTTTATGGCGGTCAGGATCAGGAAGGTCATGCCGAAAGCGTAGAGCGGCGCGGCCAGCGCAGCCAGCGCCTGCCAGCCCAGGGTGCCGGCATCGCCGTAGACGAAGCCGTCGGCAACATCGTTCCACTTGAGCTGGGCGAAGAATCCGATGAAGAGGATGCCGGTCATACCGGCGAGGCCGTGGGCGGCGAGCACGTCGAGCGTCTCATCGACCCTCGTCCGCGGCCGCCACATGATCACGGCGTAGCTGGGCAGCGCTGCGAGCGCCCCGAGTCCCATGGCCCACCCCGGGCTGATGTAGGCGCCGGCGGGCGTGATCGCCACGCAGCCGACGACGATTGCCGTGGCGGCGCCGATCGCGGTCGCCTGCCGGTTCCGCCACAGGTCGAGCAGAAACCAGACGGTCAGCGTCACCGCCGGGCAGAGCAGGGTGTTGGTGAAGGCGAGCACACTTGAGTTGCCCGTGGAGATGCCGCTGCCACCGTTGAACCCGAACCAGCCGAACCAGAGCAGCCCGGCGCCGATTAGAACATAGACGGAGTTGTGCGGGAGCAGGGCCTGGCGCCCGTAGTCCTTGCGTGCCCCGACGACGAGCGCGGCTGCCAGCGCCGAGAATCCCGAGCCCATCTCGACCGGTACGCCACCCGCAAAGTCGAGCGTGCCGCCGCTTGCCAGCCAGCCGCCGCCGAACACCCAGTGGGCCATCACGGGGTAGACGAGAACGGACCAGACAGCGATGAAGATCAGGAACGGGCCGAAGCGCATGCGCTCGACCACCGCGCCCGAGACGAGCGCGGCCGTGATGATGCAGAAGGTCGCCTGAAAGCAGAAGAAGACCAGGTGGGGGATCGTCTGCCCCTCGAGCGGGGCGAAGTCCACTCCCTGCAGGAAGGCGTAGTCGAAGCCGCCGATGATCCCGTTGCCCTCGGAGAACGCGAACGAGTAACCGATCAGCGCCCACGAGATCGTCGCCACACCGAGCGCGGCGATGCACATCATGAATGTGTTCAGCGCGTTCTTGGCCCGGACCAGTCCCGCGTAGAAGATGCCCAGCGCGATGGTCATCAAGAGCACCATCGCCGTGGCGATCAGCAGCCAGGCGGTGTCGCCGCTGTCCACGCCCGCCTCCAGCTGACCCAGCAGCAGGGCCTCCATCAGCTCACGACCGGGGTGACGGCGCTGTTGTCGGTCTCGCCGGTGCGGATCCGGATCGCACGCTCAAGCGCCTGCACGAAGATCTTGCCGTCACCGACCTCGCCGGTGCGGGCGCCCTGGCAGAGCGCCTTGATGGTCGTCTCGACGAACTCCTCGGAGACCGCGACCTCGAAGCGCACCTTCTCCGAGAGATCCATCTTCACGCGCGTACCGCGGTAGGTCTCGACCCGCTCAAGCTCACCGCCGTGACCCTGGATCCGGGTGATCGAGACGCCTCGAATATCGGCATCGAACAGCGCTTTCAGCACGTCGTTGACCCGTTCGGGTCGCACGATCGCGATCACCAGCTTCATCGCGGCATCACTCATTTCAGGCTTGACCGTGGGGGACCCAGGCGCGGGGTTGCGGCCCCACGCGCAGTTCCTGCTCGGTGGACGAGCAGGGAGCAACCTATCGGCGGCCGAGGACGGACCAGCATGGCCGTGGGACCGGGCCGGGCGCCGCGCTACTCTCGTCCGCGTGCCCGACTTCGTCCTCAATTCCGCCTACAAGCCGACGGCTGATCAGCCCAAGGCGATCGAGGGGATCGCGCAGGGGATCGAGGCGGGCGAGAACTTCATCACGCTGCTCGGGGCGACCGGCACCGGCAAGACGTTCACCATGGCCTCGGCAATCGAGCGGCTGCAGCGTCCGGCACTGGTGATCGCTCACAACAAGACCCTCGCGGCGCAGCTCTGCAACGAGTTCCGCGAGTTCTTCCCCGACGCCTCGGTCCAGTACTTCGTCAGCTACTACGACTATTACCAGCCGGAGGCCTACGTCCCGGCACAGGACCTCTACATCGAGAAGGATGCGACGGTCAACGACGAGATCGACCGCCTGCGCCACGCCGCCACGGCCTCGCTCTTCGCCCGCCGTGACGTGATCATCGTCGCCTCGGTCTCCTGCATCTACGGGATCGGCTCGCCGCAGCTATACAAGGAGCAGATGGTGCTGTTCAAGGTGGGGGAGTGGATCGAGCGCGACTCGCTCTTCCGCCAGCTCGTCGCGATGCAGTACCAGCGCAACGACACGGCGCTGACCCGCGGCACCTTCCGGGTCAAGGGCGAGGTGCTCGAGGTCTTCCCGGCCTATGCCGAGTCCGCCTACCGGATGCAGCTGTTCGGCGACGAGGTCGAGTCGATCACCCACTTCGACCCGCTCACCGGCGAGGTCCTCGACGAGGTCAAGCACGTATCGGTCTGGCCCGCCTCCCACTACGTGACCAAGGAGGAGACGATCGAGTCGGCCGTCGAGGAGATCCGGGCCGAGCTCGAGCAGCGCACGAACGAGCTCGACTCCGAGGGCAAGGAGCTGGAGGCACACCGGCTGCGGCAGCGCACGATGTACGACCTCGAGATGCTCAAGGAACTCGGCTTCTGCAACGGAATCGAGAACTACTCGCGGATCCTCGACGGCCGCGAGCCCGGCTCCCCGCCGCACACGCTGATCGACTACTTCCCCGACGACTTCGTCACCTTCGTCGACGAGTCGCACCAGACGATGCCCCAGGTCGGCGGTATGTATGAGGGCGACCGCTCGCGCAAGCTGACTCTGGTCGATCACGGCTTCCGGCTGCCCAGCGCGATCGACAACCGGCCGCTCAAGTTCGACGAGTTCCTCCAGCGGGTCGGTCAGATCGTGATGGTTTCGGCGACGCCCGGGGAGTTCGAGCGCACGCAGAGCAAGCGGATCGTCGAGCAGATCGTGCGGCCGACCGGGATCGTTGATCCGCCGATCGAGGTCCGCGAGTCCAAGAACCAGATCGACGACCTGATGAACGAGATCCGGGTCGTCGCCGAGCGCGGCGAGCGCACGCTGGTCACGACGCTCACCAAGAAGATGAGCGAGGACCTCACCGAGTACCTGCTCGAGCACGGCTTCCGGGTCCGCTACCTGCACTCCGAGGTGGACACGATCGAGCGCATCCAGATCATCCGCGACCTGCGGCTCGGCGAGTACGACGTGCTGGTCGGGGTCAACCTGCTGCGCGAGGGGCTCGACATCCCCGAGGTCGGCCTCGTCGGGATCCTCGACGCCGACAAGGAGGGCTTCCTGCGAGGGGCGACCTCGCTGATCCAGACGATCGGCCGCGCCGCCCGCAACATCAACGGCAAGGTCCTGATGTACGCCGACAAGCGCTCGGCGGCGATGGAGACCGCGATCGGCGAGACCGACCGGCGCCGCGAGATCCAGCTCGCCTACAACCGCGAGCATGGGATCACCCCGGAGACGATCACCAAGGGAATCAGCGACATGTCGGACTTCCTGGCGATGGAATCGACCTCGCCCGGCAAGCGCCGCAAGCGCGGCCCGCAGATCGACGGCAAGCCGATCGAGTCCGCCGAGGAGCTGGAGAAGGTGATCATCGGGATCGAGGAGGACATGCTCGCCGCCGCCGAGGACCTCCGCTTCGAGGAAGCCGCCCGCCTCCGCGACGAGCTCAAAGAGCTGCGCCGCGACCTGGAGGGCATGCGGGCCTAGCCGCAGTTGACGGCCCGAGGGGCGCGTGGGCCGTTCGGCCCATAGACAATGACCCGGCGACCTGATTAGCTCTTGGCAACGAGCGGGAGGCCGCCTCGCCGCCGGGCTGTCTGGGCAGCCTGAGCCATGCCAGCCGAAGGTGAGGAAGCGATCGTGCGGTGGAGTCGTTCCCAGGTGCTTGCAGCTGTGGGACTTGGGACCAGGATCGAGACGGTAGGCACGAATCCTGCGGCCGCAAGCGCCGCTGCGCGGGACGGGGCCGGCCGGGCGCCTCGCCGTTGGGTTCGCGCCGTGGCCGTGGCCGGGGCTGCGCTGCTCCCGCTCGCCGGGGTCCTCACGAGCCCGACCCGGGCCGACGCCAGGATGGTCCTCGACATGGGCGGGGGGTCCACGATCACCGGGACCGATGACGGCAACGCGTCCGGCAGCGTCAACCTCAGCGCCACTGCTACCCACAACTCTACGACTGGCGAATACAGCTGGTACGTCGGCCCTCGGCCCACCAATACCCCCGCCTACCCGACATGCAACAACGGCTATCCGGGGATGACCTGCCAGTCCGGCGCGGTTACGGCTGTCAACCTGAACACGTCCGGCGGGTCCGCGGCTGAGGGCCTCTTCGTGGATTCCTCGAGTGGCGGACCGTCGATCTCCGCCACCGCGAGTCTCGGCGGCGGCAGCGATCAGGTCTTCGCGGCCGGCCAGGGAACTCGAACGTTCAACGGTGGGGCGGGGACCGACACTTTTGGACCGTACTTCACCCAGGCTGGCGATCTGGGATCAACCCCCCAAGAGCAGTGGGTCGTGGACCTGCAGGCGGGAACGGCGATCTCGCTCGGGGGCGGGGGCGCGACCTCGAGCCCGATCACGATCACCAACTTCGAGAACATCGACGTGAAGCGCTACGCCTACGACGTCCCGCACGTCCTCCGGGGCTCCGATCTGCCCAACACCCTGACCGGGAACGACGGGGACGACGAGATCGACGGTCGTCAGGGTGACGACGTGATCAGGGCGAACGGCGGCGACGACACGGTCACCGGAGGCCCGGGTGCGGACAACATCTCGTGCGGTGAGGGCATCGACACCGTCACCGATGCATCCCCCGAGGACACGATCGCGGCCGATTGCGAGATCCTCGGCGACTCCCTCTCAGTCGAGCTCGAGAGCACCGAGGCCGACGACGATGACTGGATCATCGTCAAGCTCACCGTCACCAACGGCACCGACGGCGAGCTCACCGATGTGGTCGCCTCCGGCCTCAACGGCCTCACCGAGATGCCGGCGGAGCTCTTCGGCCCCGATAACACCGGCGAGATTCAGCAGCTGATCAGGGACCCCCGGCCGATCCCTGAAACGCTCGCCCCCGGGCAGGTCGTCGAGCGCAACCACGTCTTCCTCTCGACCGAGCAGGGATCGGTCCTGCTGAGGGGCGAGGTCAACGCCACCGATTCCACGGATGACCCGGTCCGCGACGCCCACTACGTCGAGGTCAACATCGAGCCCGAGGACGATCCGACCCAGCGCAAGCTGGAGATCATGGGCGCGATGGAGATGATCGCCACCGACGCCCACAACATCGTCGAGGACTCCAGCCGCCAGCACGGCAACGAGCAAGCCCAGTTGATGCACCGCAAGCTCGCCAAAGAGGACCGCAAGGACTGGCTCGGGGGCGCCGCGGGCTTGGCGGTCAGCCCGATCGACGAGACGATCGGGCTGCTGAACGGACTCTCGGGTGAGGAGTTCGCGACCGAGGTTCCCGATGACGACGTGGTCGGCAAGAGCGGCAAGAGAAAGATCACCAAGGCCAAGAAGCAGGTCAAGCAGGCCCGCAAGCAGGTCAAGCAGGCGAACGGCAACGCCAAGGCCAAGCGGGCCAAAAAGAACTACAAGCAGGCCCAGAAGAACGCCGCCAAGGTGCTCAAGCGCGAGACCCTGACCCCGGACGAAGCGCGCCAGCTCTACTACGAGGAGAAGGCCAAGAGCGACACCGCGGAGCTCTGGAAGATGTACGACGACATGCTCGAGGGCCCGGCCAAAGCTCTCTGGAAGGAGGGCGGCGCCACCTTCCGCTGGATGCTGCAGAGCTCCAGCTACGAGGGCCGCCAGCAGATCCTCGCCGACCTCGTCTACATGGCCGACCTCAACAGCGAGGACTACGGCGCCTGGAACACTCCCGGGAAGAAGTACAACGAGGGGATCGCCGCCTTCAACGCGGCGGTGACGGACGCTGAGGTCCGACGCAACAACACGCGCCAGCAGCAGATCGACCTGATCGCCAACGGTGACCCCCAGCGCGCGATCGAGATCGCCGCGGAGAGCGACAGCTACTACGAGGGCCAGGTCCTGCGGGCCTTCATCGCGATCTTCGCTCCGCTACCGGGAGAGAAGTACCTCAACAAGCCGATCAGCTTCGGCGGCAAGGCTCTGACCAAGACCACGTCGCGGGCCTCGGCCAACCTTGTCAACGCCGTCGCTCACGGCGACGAGGTCGCCGGCCCGATCGTCCACGGGGCTCAGGACCTGGGTCAGGTCCCGAACTTCGTCGACGACTTCACCTTCAAGACCGCCGACCTCGACACCCTGATCCATGTCGACGAGCTGGCCAAGGTCGGCGGCACGAGCGTCCGCGATCAGCGCCTCGCCGAACAGCTCAACCGCGAGGTCACCGCCGAGCTCCAGGCCGAGTTCCCCGACGCCGACGTGGAGTTCGAGATGGCCTACCGGCCGAAGAAGCCCTATGAGCCCCTGGACTCGCTGGCTAAGCCGCAGATCTTCGGGGAGAAGACGCTCGACCCGAGGGCGGTCGAGATCCTCGGCGCGCCTGAGGAGGCGCTGGGCGGAATCGCGATCTTCCTACCCAAGCATCCGAGCAAGTTCCCCGGCTGGCAGGAGCTGCCGGCGGTGCAGAAGGCATCCGATCTGGAGCTCTACGAGACCCATCTCGACGCCTGGGTCAACTTCAACAAGGCCAAGCCCGAGGGCAAGACGGCGCTCTGGAAGCCGGCGCTCGACCACACGGTCAAGGCTGATTTCGGTGGCGGCCACAGCGTGGAGGTCAAGCTCGAGAAGGTCAAGCTCGGCAAGAACGCCTATGAGATCAAGGCAACCAGGCTCAAGGTCGACGATGAGCTCATCCACAACGGCCGGGCGCGCACCATCGGCGGTGACCTCGATCCCGCCGTTGCGATCGATGCCAACACCGGGCTAAAGCTCTCCGGGGAGATCGAGCGCCGCGGCATCGAGATCTGGAATCGGGAAGCGCTCCGCTACCAGCGTGAGTTCGGCTTCCGCGGCGGAGGCCACGGCGCCCCCATCCACGGCGATGACCTCTCGCCCGACGGCTGGGTGAAGTTCGCTCACTACGGTGCCGTCCACCTGACCCCGGCCGAGCAGCTGATCCAGGAGGCGAGGGTGGTGGCCCGGGCCGGGCTCCCGGTGGGCACCAAGATCTTCCCCGCCGGACTGCGCTCGAACGTGCACCTGATCCGCACATCCTCATCCGACACCTGGTTCGGGCCGCTGGGAGACATTCTGGAGTAGGTGGCGCGGGGCCGTGTTCAGGCCTCACAACGCCGACGGCCCAGGCCCACGCTCCCGACCGTGAGGTCAGGGGAGCGCCCTTGAGCCCCCTCGCCGCCCTCGTAGCCGGTCATGTACTGGATGACTCCGGCCGGTGCGGGTCTGGGGACCGGGTTCGGCCGGGCCGCCGACGGCCCGCGTCCGCGCGTGCGACGATGGCGACTCGAGGTGGATGTGAGTTGACGGCTCTAGAGCGCGGCCGGAAGGAGTTCGCCGCCCAGGCCTGGGCCGGCGCCCGTCAGGCGCTGGTCGCGGCCGAGCGGGAGGCGCCTCTCCCCGCCGAGGATCTCGAGCGACTCTCGACCGCCGCCTACATGCTTGGGCAGGAGCGGGAGTCGCAGGCGGCGCGCGAGCGCGCCTATCACTCCCATCTCGAATCAGGAGTGCGGCTGGCCGCCCTGCGCTGTGCCTTCTGGATCGGGATCGGCCTGGCGCAGGCCGGCGAGAGGGGTCAGGCAGGAGGCTGGCTCGGGCGGGCCCAGCGGTTGCTCGAAGGTGAGCGAGGCGATCTGGTCGAGCGCGGCTACATGCTGCTGCCCGTCACTTTCGAGCGCACCGCGCGAGGCGAGTGGCAGGCCGCCGCCCAGGCCGCCGCCGAGGCCGCGGCGATCGGCGAGCGGTTCGGGGACCAGGACCTGTTCTCGCTCGCGACCCACGAGCGCGGGCACATCCTGGTCCGCAACGGGCGGCTCCGGGAGGGGGTGGCGTTGCTCGACGAGGCGATGGTCGCCGCTGTCGCCGGCGAACTCTCGCCGATCGTCACCGGGATCGTCTACTGCGGCGTAATCCTCGCCTGTCAGGAGGCACACGAGGTGGGACGGGCCGCGGAGTGGACGGCGGCGCTCTCAGAGTGGTGCGAGGCGCAGCCGGACCTGGTCGCCTTCACCGGCCGCTGCCGCGTCCACAGGGCCGAGATCATGCAGCTTCGCGGCTCGTGGCCGGAGGCGATCGAGGAGGCCGAGCGCGCCGCGGAGCGCAGCGCCGCGGGTCAGAACGAGTCCGCTGTCGCCGAGGCCTACTACCGGCGGGCGGAGATCCTGCGCTCGCGCGGCGAGCTCGCCGCCGCCGAGGTAGGTTACGGCGAGGCCGCCCGCCGCGGCCGCGAGCCGCAGCCTGGCCTTGCCCTGCTGCGCGTCGCCCAGGATGATCCCGGGGCTGCGCTCGCGGCGATCCGGCGGGCCCTGACCGAGGCGCGGGAGAAAGGCAAGCGCGCCGAGTTGCTGCCCGCCTGCGTCGTGGTCATGCTCGCCGCCGGCGAGGTGGGTGCGGCGCGCGAGGCGTGCGACGCGCTGGCCGAGCTGGTCGGCGACTACGAGGGGGGAGCGCTGCCGGCGGCCGCTGCTACGGCGCGGGGCGCGGTCGAGCTCGCCGAGGGAGAGGTGGAGGCGGCGCTCCTCTCGCTGCGCGAGGCGATGGCGCTCTGGCGGGCGCTCGAGGCCCCGTATGAGACGGCGAAGACGCGGGAGCTGTGGGCAGCGGCCTGTGAGGCGCTCGAGGATCGTGACAGTTGCCGGCTGGAGCGGGAAGCGGCCCGCGCGACCTATGCCGAGCTCGGGGCGGCGCTCGACCTGCGGCGGATCGATTCGCTGCTCGGTCGGGAGGAGACGGCCTCCGGACCGGGGGGTCTCAGCCCCCGCGAGCTCGAGGTGCTGGCGCTGGTCGCCGGTGGCGCGACCAACAAGCGGATCGCCGAAGAGCTGGTGATCAGCGTGCGTACGGTCGATCGACATGTCTCCAACATCCTCGCCAAGCTCGGGGTCTCCTCGCGCGCCGCCGCGACCGCCTGGGCTCACCAGCACGGCGTGCTCGAGTAGGGCTCACGCCCACGTCGGTGGGATCACCCACCGCGCCCGCGCCCGCAGTTGGGTAGAACAGCCGATGCGGGAGGCGCTCCCCGCCCTTACGGTCGGCTCGACCCCGATCGGAAAGGACGATGATGCAGCTCCAGACCAGTGATCCGCAGACCCCGGCGCCCGCGCCCGGCACGACCGAGCGCGTCCAGACGGCGATCATCGGTGGGGGCCAGGCCGGCCTCGCCGTGGGATACGCGCTCAGTCGGCGCGGGGTGCCGTTTCTGATCCTCGACGCGAACGAGCGCACCGGTGAAGGCTGGCGCCGGCATTGGGATTCGCTGCATCTCTACAACCCGGCCCGCTACTGCTCGCTGCCGGGGATGCGCTTTCCGGCGCCGGACTGGTCGTTCCCGGGCAAGGACGCGGTCGCCGACTACCTCGAGGACTACGCCGAGCGATTCCGGCTGCCGATCCGCCGGCGGGCGCGCGTCCGCCGCCTGCGTGCCGCTGAGGGTGAGGGCGGCTTCGTGATCGAGTCGGCGGGCGGATCACTGGAAGCGGACAATGTGGTGGTCGCGACCGGAACGTGGGGCAAGCCCTATCTGCCCGCGATCGCGGCCGAGCTCGATCCCGAGATCAGGCAGCTTCACTCCAGCGAGTACCGCAATCCCGGGCAGCTCGCCGAGGGCCCGGTGCTGGTGGTGGGCGCGTCACACTCGGGTGCAGAGATCGCACTCGACGTCGCGGCTTGCCGCGAGACGGTGCTCTGCGGTCGTGACACCGGCGAGGTGCCGGTCGATCTCGTGGCCCGAGCCCGCGTCGCCTGGCCGATATTCGCCTTCGTCGCCCGGCGCGTGCTGACGATCCGCACTCCGCTCGGGCGCAAGCTGCGGGCCGAGGTCCGCAGCCACGGCGGCGAGCTGATCAGGGCGCGTAGAGAGGAGCTCGAGGCGGCCGGGGTGAGGCGCTGCACCGAGCGAGCCACGGTCGTTGCCGGGGGCCGGCCGCAGCTGGCCGACGGGGAGGTGATCGATGCCGCCAACGTGATCTGGTGCACGGGCTTCCGCCAGGATTGGAGCTGGATCGAGCTGCCGGTGATCGGCGAGGACGGCTGGCCGGAGGAGGAGCGCGGCGCCGTCCCCTCTGCCCCGGGGCTGTACTTCATGGGATTGCCCTTCCAGCACTCGTTCGGGTCGATGTTGCTGGCCGGGGTCGGCCGGGATGCCGAACATGTCGCAAAACGAATCCAACAGCGAGGTCGAGGGAATGGTTGAGATGGGCACATCGACGACAACCGTTGGGCGCGCCCCATTCGCAGCGAACGCGCGCCGGCGCCTACTGGCCGGACTTCCGGTCGCCGAGCGCCGAATCGAGGCGGCGGGCATCGGCACTGCGGTGCTGGAGGGGGGACAGGGCCCACCCGTGCTCTTGCTCCACGGGCCGGGTGAGTCAGGTGTGAAATGGCTACGAATCGTCCCCGGGCTGGTCCGGAGCCACAGGGTGATCGCGCCCGATCTTCCGGCCCACGGGAGCTCCCTGCAGCCGGACGACGAGCTCGATTCCGACCGGCTCCTCGACTGGCTGGAGTGCGTCATCGAGCAAACCTGTCCCGCACCTCCCGTCCTGGTTGGCCACGTGCTGGGCGGCGCGATCGCGGCCCGGTACGCGATCCACCGAGGCGATGATCTCGATCGAATTGTGCTGGTCGACACGCTGGGCCTCGCTCGCTTCCGACCGTCCCCGCGCTTTGCCCTGGCGATGATGAGGTTCCTGAGGCGACCCTCGGAGCGCAGTTTCGACCGCTTCATGCAGCAGTGCTCCTACGATTTCGACGGTCTTCGTGAGGGGATGGGGCAACGCTGGGATCCTTTCGTCGCCTACAACCTCGAGGGGGCCCGCGGGTCTGGTTCCCGGGCGGTGACGACGATGATGCGCGAGGTGGGCCTACCGCGTATCCAGCCGCGAAACTTGGCCGGGATCCGGGTTCCAGTCCACCTGATCTGGGGGCGCCAGGACCGCGCCAACCGCCTGCGGATCGCTGAGGCCGCGAGCGCTCGCTACGGCTGGCCGCTTCAGGTGATCGAGGAATGTGCCGACGACCCGGCGCGCGATAGGCCGGGGGCGTTCCTCGACGCATTGCGCCTCGCGTTGGATCGGCCTGAAGGCCCGCGTTGACGTGCCAGGCCGCCGCCGAGGACCTGCGCTTTGAGGAGGCCGCCCGCCGCCGCGACGAACTCAAAGAGCTACGCGGCGATCTCGAGGGCCTGAGGGCCTGAGGACCCTCAGGTGCCGGCCCGAGGGGGCGTGGGCCGTTCGGCAGTCTCGGAGCCGGCGGTTACGAAGCCGAGGAAGTAGGGGCTATCAACTCCGCCACGGCGTCCTCGTCGAGCGGATCGATTCTCTCGATCTCTGTGATCCTGTCGAAATGGCGGTCGGGGCTGACGATCAGCTCGATGCCCAGGTCGAGCGCCGTGGCGAGATGGATCGCATCGCGGGTCTGCAGGTTGGGGTATTCCCGGAGTAGCGCGAGAGCGGGAGGGAGCAGGTTCTCGCCGAAGGGGTGCAGGCGCAAGGCTCGCTGCAGCAGGCCGACGCGGTGTTCGATCTTTTCGAGCGGCTTGCCGTTGCGTCTGGCCACGTGCACGTACTCCTGGAGCAACTCGACGCTGGCGTGGGCCTCGTAGGCGCCCTCGCCGGCTGCGCCGATCAGCCGGCGGCAGGGTTCACGAAGGGGGTGTGAGCGGCCGTCGGCATGAAGCGGCACGGCTGAATCGATCAATGCCGATCTCATCGCTCGTTGATCGCGAGGATCTCCGAGCGGATCCCCTCCGGGCCCAGGTCAAGCAGCGGATCCTCTTCGGCCAGACGCAGGAATTCGCTCGCGGCCGCGCGTCGATCGGCGGAGGTGGCGGGAAAGGTCTGATCGATCGCTTCCCGGATCAGCCCCGCGACAGATGATCCGCGGCTCTCGGCCTCGGCGCTGAGCCTTGTGTAGCGATCCTCATCGAGGAGGATCTGTGTTCGCCGGGTTAGATGGGGCATGCACATACAGTAGCAGGCAGCTGCCAAAGCCTTTCCCCGCCTCCGCCCCCAGCCAGGCCGGCTCCCGCGTGCGGGCCGGAGGCTGGCGTCTAGTGTGCTGACGTGTGGCCATGCGTTTGCAGCTGCTACGCTTGTAGCAGATGGCTGAGCACCGTGATATCCCTCAGCGCGAGCTGCGAAACGACGTCGCCTCGGTTCTTCGCGAGGTCGAGGCCGGCGCCCACCTGAGGGTCACGGTTCGTGGACGCCCGGTTGCCGAGCTGGTTCCGACCTCCACGCGATCCCGGACCCTGAGCCGGGAGCAGCTCGGCGCAATCCTCCGCGATGCACCGCTGGACACCGATTTCGAGCGCGATCTGGATGCCGCGCTCGGCGCCACCATCGACGAACTGTGAGAGCCCTCCTGGATACCTCGGTGTTCATCGCCGCCGAGCAGGAGCGTCCGCTCGGATCGTTGCCCGAGGAGTCCATGATCTCGGTCCTCACTCTCGCCGAACTCCGCGTGGGCGTGCTCGTAGCCGCCGACCCGGGCGCCCGCGCGCAACGCATGCGGACGCTCGAGCGGCTCGAGCCATTCGAAGCGATGCCCGTGGATGGCGATGTAGCCCGGGAGTTCGCCGAACTCGTCGCGGCGGCTCGCTCGGAGGGCAGGAGACCGAAAATCATCGACGGCTTGATCGCGGCGACAGCGCTCTCTGCCGGGCTCCCGCTCTGCACGCAGGACGCGGACTTCGAGCAGTTCGATCGCCTCGAGGTGGTACGTGTCTGATCGATGCGGGTCGCGTCTGCTCCGGCTTCCGCCCCGTCGAGGTCTAGCTCGCCGGCTGAGCCGGCTCAGTACATTCACTGCATGGACAAGCAGGAGATTCTCAAAGACGATTTCCCCACGAGCCGTAAGGGCTGGGACCCGGCAGCCGTGCGAGCCCACCTCGAGGCGCTGGCCGACAAGCTGCCGACCGAGCCCGTTTCGCTCGCCGACAACGCATCTGTGCGGGTCGGATCGATCGTGGCGGCCGCCGAGGCGGCGGCCGCGGAGATCGAGGCCGAGGCTCGGCGCGAAGCCGAGTCCGCGCTCGGCGACGCCCGCGAGGAGGCCGAATCCACGCTGAGTTCCGCGCGAGCGGAATCCGAGGATCTGATCGCCCGCGCGCGCGCCGAGGCGGCGGAGCTGATCGTCGCGGCCAAGGCCGAGTCGCAGGAGCGCGTCGAGCAGGCCCAGGTCGCGGTCCAGAATCTCGTCAGCCAGGCCGAGGAGCTGCGCACGCGGGTCGGCTCGCTTGGCGATGCACTTGCCGGCGATATCCGGGCGCGGATGACCGAGGTGGCGAACGAGGTGCTGCCGCCCGCGACTCCCCCTGAGCCGGCCACGGCGCCGGAGCCCCCCGCCCCGACGCCTGATCCGATTCCGACTCCCCCGATGCCGGACCCCGAGCCCCCGGCGCCGACCCCGGAGCCCGACCCGCCGGCACCCGGGCCCGATCCCGAGCCCCCGGCTCCTGAGCCGGACCCCGAGCCGCCCGCTCCTGAGCCCGGCCCGCCCGTTCCCGAGCCCGATCCTGAGCCGCCGACCCCGGAGCCGGAGATGGACGCGGCCCCCAGGGAGCAGGACGGCGACGAGGACGGCATCAGCACCGACGAGCTCATCGCTCAACTCAAGGGAGGTGGGGGTGAGTCTGCGAATGGCTCGGCACCGACAGCCATCGACATTGATGACGGGGCCACGTCGGCAGACGCCGGCGCGATTCGCCTCGTGGCGATGAATCTGGCGCTCGACGGCACCGACCGGGCCGCGATCGCCTCCAAGCTCGGGGCCGAGTTCGGCGCCGTGCCGGACGTCGACGCACTGCTGGACGACGTGCTCGCGCGCGCGGGCCGGTAACTGAAGTCCGGAAACCCTCCACAACCCTTTTTGGGGGTTGACGCGAGCGTGAGCGTACGGTTAACGTCGTACGAGCACCCTGTTTGCAACCGCGGCAGGCGGCCACGCCCCGCACTGGAGAGTGAACTTCGTGATTCGACGTACCCCGCTGGCGCTTGCCGCCGCCCTCGTGCTTGCCATTGCCTTCCCGGCGGCCGCGTCCGCCTGGGCCCCGGCCGACTCCGCCACGATCACCCCGGGCTCGGAGACGATTACCGCGGGCGGCCAGTGCACGTCCAACTTCGTCTTCACTCAGAGCGGGGACACGTTCCTCGGCCAGGCTGCCCACTGTTCGGGCACCGGCGCCGCCACTGAGACCAACGGCTGCGACTCGGGCTCGAAGCCGCTCGGCACTCCCGTCGAGATCGAGGGTGCTTCCAGGCCCGGCACGCTCGTCTACAACTCGTGGCTGGCGATGCAGGCCGCAGGGGAGACCGACTCCGAGACCTGCGACTACAACGATTTTGCCCTTGTCAAGATCGATCCCGCCGACGTCGGCAAGGTCAACCCCTCGATCCCCGTCTTCGGCGGACCGACCGGCATCGGCACCGCAACCGCCGGCGAGCAGGTCTACACCTACGGCAACTCGTCGCTGCGGTTCGGCATTGGCCAACTCAAGCCGAAGAGCGGTGCGGTCCTGGAGCGGAGCACGGGCGGCTGGAGCTACACGGGCTACACGGTGACCCCGGGGATCCCGGGCGACTCCGGCTCCGCGTTCCTCAATGACAAGGGTCAGGCGCTCGGCGTGCTGAGCACGCTCGGGCTCGCCCCGCTGCCCGCCTCCAACAACTTCGGCGACATCGGCAAGGAACTCGCCTACGCCCGTAGCCACGGCTTCGCCGGACTGCAGCTCGAGAACGGCACCGAGCCGTTCCGGGCGAAGCTCTTCGGCCAGATCGGCTGAGCGCGGCAGCTCTGAGGCAGGACTCGATCCCGCCGGAGATTCCGGCTTTCCGCCCGGCGGCCGCCGGGAACAACCGTTCGTGTCTTTAGACTGAGACGCGATGGCCTCAGGCGGACAGATCGTCGTCTCCGGCGCCCGTGAGCACAACCTCAAGGGCGTCGACGTCTCCCTGCCCAGGGACGCGATGGTCGTGATCACGGGGCTCTCCGGCTCGGGCAAGTCGAGCCTCGCTTTCGACACGATCTACGCCGAGGGTCAGCGCCGCTACGTCGAGTCGCTCTCGGCCTACGCGCGCCAGTTCCTCGGCCAGATGGACAAGCCAGACGTGGACTCGATCGAGGGCCTTTCGCCGGCGATATCGATCGATCAGAAGACGACCTCGAAGAACCCGCGCTCCACCGTCGGCACCGTGACGGAGATCTACGACTACCTACGCCTGATGTGGGCGCGGATCGGCAAACCCTTCTGTCACAACTGCGGCGAGCCGATCCAGGGCCAGTCGATCGAGCAGATCACCGACCGCGTGTTGACCCTGGCCGAGGGCACCCGCTTCATGGTGCTGGCCCCGGTGGTCCGCGAGCGCAAGGGCGAGTACGGCCGGATGCTCGAGGAGATGCGCCAGCAAGGCTACGCCCGCGCCGTGATCGACGGCGAGCTGCGTCGCCTCGACGAGGAGATCGTCCTCGACAAGAAGTTCAAGCACGACGTCTCGATCGTGATCGACCGCCTGGTGATGAAGGACGGGGTCCGCAAGCGCCTCGCCGAGTCGATCGAGGCCGCCTCCGGACTCGCCGACGGCCTGGTCGAGGTCGAGCTGATGGACGCGCCCGACGCCGGTACGCCAGGACGCGAAGCGGAGGACGTGACCGGCAATGATCTGGTCACCCTCACCGGGCCCAGCGCCGGCAAGCGCGGCGAGGTCCTCCTCTTCAGCGAGAAGTTCGCCTGCCTCACCTGCGGCTCCTCGATGCCGGAGATCGAGCCGCGGATCTTCTCTTTCAACTCGCCCCACGGTGCCTGCGAGCGCTGCCACGGCCTCGGCTTCCAGCGCGTGGTCGATCCCGACCTGCTTGTCACGGATCCCGCGCTTTCGATCGAGGAGGGCGCACTCTCGGGCGCGATGGGAATCTCGACCCGCTACTACCGGCGTCTGATCCAGGCGGTTTCCGAAGACCGCGGGATCGACATGGAAACTCCCTGGCAGGATCTGCCCGCAGCCGACCGCAAGCTGCTTTTCGAAGGCACCGGCGAAGAGCGCCACACCGTCAGTTACACCAACCGCTACGGACGGCGGCGCACTTACCGGGCGCGCTTCGAAGGGATCGGCGCGGGGCTCGAGCGGCGCCATGCGAGCACCGACTCCGAGGGAGCCCGGGAGAAGATCGAGAAGCTGATGGCCCTGCAGCCCTGCCCGGCCTGCGACGGCGCCCGCCTGCGGCCCGAGAGCCTCTCGATCAAGGTCGGCGGCCTCTCGATCCACGACTTCACCGTGATGTCGGCCCGCGCGGCGCTGGCCTGGATGGGCGAGCTGGAGCTGACCGAGACCGAGCAGGCGATCGCAAGGCTGATCGTGCGCGAGGTGGAGGAGCGCCTGCACTTCCTCGAGTCGGTCGGCATCGGCTACCTCAATCTGGAGCGCTCGGCCGCGACGCTCTCGGGTGGCGAGGCGCAGCGGATCCGCCTGGCTACCCAGATCGGCTCCAGCCTGGTCGGCGTGCTCTACATCCTCGACGAGCCCTCGATCGGCCTGCACCAGCGCGACAACCACAAGCTGATCGGCACTCTCGAGCGGCTTCGCGACCTGGGCAACACCGTGATCGTGGTCGAGCATGACGAGGGCACGATGCGCGCCGCCGACTACCTGGTCGATCTTGGCCCGGGCGCCGGCGAGCACGGCGGCGAGATCATCGCCGCCGGTACTCCCGCGCAAGTCAGCAAAGTCAAGGCCTCGCTGACCGGCCAATACCTCAGTGGCAAGACCTCGATCCCGGTTCCCCCCGAGCGCCGCAAGCCGACGGGCGAGTTGGTCGTCAAGGGCGCCCGCCAGCACAACCTCAAGGGAGTGGACGCGAGCTTTCCGCTCGGCGTCCTGGCCTGCGTCACAGGCGTCTCCGGCTCGGGCAAGTCCACTCTCGTCAACGAGATCCTCTACCGCTCGGTCGCCAATCGGCTGACCAAGGTCCGGATGCGCCCGGGTGCACACGACCGGGTGGTGGGCATGGACTCGATCGACAAGGTGATCAACATCGACCAATCGCCGATCGGCCGCACGCCGCGCTCCAACCCGGCGACCTACACCGGAGTCTTCGACCACATCCGCGAGCTGTTCACCAAGACAAAGGACTCCCGCGCCCGCGGCTACAAGCCGGGCCGCTTCAGCTTCAACGTCAAGGGCGGGCGCTGCGAGGTCTGCAAGGGCGACGGCCAGATCAAGATCGAGATGCA
>JBBRAH010000002.1:0-167932 GCA_038206985.1 Solirubrobacterales bacterium | reverse complement strand
CAAAAAGAGCCACCTGACGGTCATCGACCTGATCGGTCAGCACCGGAAGGAGTTCCGGTTTGAGCAGCGCCTGCGCGCAATTGTCGACGTGCGCAGGGGGCCGGTTCAGCGCCAGGTCGAGCGCGAGTTCCCATTCCTTCCGGCTGGCTGCACAATCGATCTGGACCGCCAGAGCCGCGAGCTCATCCTCGAGAATCTCAAGGCGAGCGTTTACCGGACGCGCTGGGCCGCCTTGGTCGATGACCTCAAGAAGGACTCCGACGACCTGGCGCTCGATCAGTTCCTGGGCCGCTACGACCTCGAGCCAGCCGACATTTACAAGAACAAGCACAGCTGGACCGGCCTCCGGCGAGCGGCTCAGAAGCCGGCGCCGGCGTCCAGCGCGCCGGACTTTGAAGAGGAACTGCTTAATCGCCTCGGGGGCCTGCATCACATTGACGACCCCGAGCGCGTCAGCTTCTACTCCAAGCTTCTCGGCCAGGGTCAGCCGCCACCGCTAGATCACCTGGATGTTCGGCAGCAAAGGCTGGTCACCATGCTCGCGTGGGGTCTTGGTTCAGGCAAGTCTGGCGCGGACTCGCTCGTGGAGTTCCTCACCAAGGCGTGGGGCGAGGAGGCGGTACGTGCCGAGTTGCGGGAGTTGCTCGGCGTCCTGAGCGCGTGCTCCCAGCACCGGCCGCAGCCGAGTTCACTGGATCCGTCAATTCCCCTCTCCGTGCACGCTCGCTACTCGCGGAACGAGGTCGTGGCGGCGCTTGCATATGGGGAGGGCGTCAAGCCGAAGGCGACACGAGAGGGAATCTTCTACGCGAAGCCAACCAGGTCCGACGCCTTCTTCATCGATCTCGTCAAGACCGAGCGCGAGTACTCCCCGACAACGATGTACCACGACTACGCGATCAATCGCGAACTCTTTCACTGGGAGTCTCAGTCCCAGCAGCGCCCAGGCCAGCCCCAAGTGGAGCGATACATCCACCACCGGGAAGAGGGCTCAAACGTGCTGCTTTTCGTCCGCGAGCGCAAGAAGAACGCGCTGGGCACCGCGCCGTTCCACTTCCTCGGCCCGGTCGACTACGTCTCCCACGAGGGCGAGCGCCCCGTGAAGTTCACCTGGCGACTCCGAACGCCGATGCCAGGGGAGCTGTTCGAGGTTGCGCGAAGCGTGGCGGCGGCATAGTTCGCCGGGCTCATAACCCGGAGGTCACAGGTTCAAATCCTACCCCCGCTTTCTAGGGAACCCCGATCGGTGAACGGGCTACCTGCGTCGCATGCTTCGCGCCATTTGTCCCGGGTACCAGCGAGGTGCCAAATGCTCCGCTCAGAGGCTTGGCCACCTTGTTAACGACTCGCTCAGCATCAAGCTGGCTGGACGGAGTGCGGTTGACAGCTCGCTAGTTGCGTGCCCAGGTTCTCGACCGTCAGATCGTTGACCGAGGCGCCTGAGGCGAGCTCGCCGATCCGCACCTGGCCGGCCGCGTGGGCACGGCTGAACGAGGTGTAGACGAGTCGCGGCGCGGGCCCGAGGATCGGGTAGACGACGAGCGGGCCGGAGATGTCAGGCGCGCCCACATGGAGCGGACCACCATGGACGTCGCGGAGGGTTCTTACGGACTGGGGAGCTTCAGCAATGTCAGGCATGGAGGGTTAGTCGCCCGCACGGGTCGGTTTCTGACGGGGCCCAAGAGAGAGGCGTTCTCCGCGCGACCAGCGGACCTGCCGACACGCTGTCTCCCGCACAGGGCTTGCTTGTCTCAGGGGTTTGTGCGGCTGGACGCAGAATCGTCACAGTGCGTGTCCCACGTCCAGCGGTTTCCGGACCAGGCTTGGAGCATGGGTTCCACAGGCGAACGTGGCGATGCGAACGAGATCCGGCTCGACGAGGTGGCGCAACGCATGAGCGGCCTCTGTGCGGAGGCGGGCCTCCCGGTGCCCGACTGGGTCCGTCGGCGGCCATGCTGCGAACTTGACAATGTACATCCAATGTATGTACATTCGCTCCTATGACTCCAGCCGCTGACACACGCAACCTGCGCTGGAACCTACGGGTTGCAGAGTCCGAGAACGACCTCGTCCGCGAAGCGGCAGAGCTCTCGGGGGAAGGTTTCACGGGCTTCGTGCGCGAAGCAGCTGTCGAAGAGGCGAAGCGCGTCCTCGCCGACCGACAGGTCTTCCCGGTTGCCGACTCGGACTGGGTTCGCTTCAACGATTTGCTCGAGCGCCCCGCTCGGGTGCCTGATGGTCTTCGGGAACTGTTCGCGAAGCCGAGCGTGTTTGACGAATAGTCGCCAACGTGGCTGAGTACTCGCGCCCGGAGCCACTGCGAGGCAAGCACGAGCTGGACACCTTCTCGTGCGGGCAGCCGTCGCTGGATAGATGGCTGCTGCGCCACGCGCGCCAAGCGGAGGCGTCGGGTTCCTCGCGAGTCTTTGTGACGACCGTGGACGGCGCACGAGTCATCGGCTTTCACGCCCTCGCGGCCGGCGGCGTTGCGCCGGGCGATGCGACGACGCGTTTGATGAAGGGCCAGCCGGAATCCCGGCCCATCCCGATCATTCTCTTGACCCGACTAGGAGTTGACAAAGGCCACCAGGGGCGTGGAGTCGGCCGCTCCCTACTCCAGGATGCGCTACTAAAGACGGCGACTGCGGCCGAGTCGATCGGGGCCCGGGCACTGGCCGTCCACGCCATCGATGACTATGCCCGGCTCTGGTACGGCCGCTACGGCTTCGAGCCATCACCGACCGACAGCCACCACCTGATCCTGCTGATCAAGGACCTGCGGAAGTTGCTCGGGTGATGGATGGCAGTCGCTGTCGGGCGGCGCGGCGCCCCGCTCCGCGCGACGCCCGCGCTCGATGCGAGGTCCCTTATCCGTCCCCGCCCGATGTAGCATCGATCGACCCAGATGACCGCCACAGCCACATCCGAGCCCGCCATCCGCCCCGAGAGCCTCGGAGGAGGTGGCCCCGAGGACGTACACGAGGTCAAGATTCACGGCCACCGGGTCTGCTTCCGGCTGACCGGCTCGGGGCCGCTGATCGTGCTGATCCACGGCGTCACCGGCAGCTCGGCCCAATGGGTGCCGGTGATGGAGGCCCTGCGGGACCGCTACACGCTCTTCGCCCCGGATCTGCTCGGCCACGGCGAGTCCGCGAAACCCCGCGGGGACTACTCGCTCGGGGCCTACGCCTCGGGCGTCAGGGATCTGCTGATCGGCCTCGACGCCGAGCGCGCGACGGTTGTCGGCCACTCGCTCGGCGGTGGTATCGCGATGCAGATGGCCTACCAGTTCCCCGAGCGTTGCGGGCGGCTGGTGCTGATGTCGAGCGGCGGCATCGCCCGCGAGGTCCATCCTCTGCTGCGCGCCGCCAGCCTGCCGGGGGCGGAGATCGTGCTGCCGCTGATCACCCACGCCCGGCTGTTGCAGCTGGGCGGGGCCGTTGGGCGGGGCCTGGGCGCTATCGGCCTGCAGGCTGCCGCGGACATCGCCGAGGGCGCCCGCGGCTACGCCTCGCTCAACGACCGGGAGACCCGCGCGGCATTCCTGCACACGATCCGGGCCGTGATCGATCCAATGGGCCAGCGGATCTCGGCTCTCGATCGGCTCTACCTGGCCGAGGCGATGCCCTCGCTGGTCCTCTGGGGCGAGGATGACCCGATCATCCCCGCCCATCACGCCGCGATCGCCCACGAGGCGATGCCACACAGCCGACTCGAGCTGATCGCGGGCGCCGGGCACTTCCCGCAGATATCCGATCCGGTGCGCGTCGCCCGCGTGCTGGGCGAGTTCATCGACGAGACCGAGGCCGCCGAGATCGAGGCCGCCGAGATGCGCGAGCTGGTGATCTCGCGGATGGCGGCCGACAGCGTCGAGCCCTAGACCAGCCTCTTCTTTCGGGTTAGGCTGACGAGGCTCAGCACCCGACCAAAGGAAACCATGCGCCGCCTCAGCTACGCGAACGTCGTCGCCAGCCTCGCCCTCTTCCTCGCCCTTGGCGGGGGCGTCGTCTACGCCGCCAACAAGATCAGCTCCAAGGACATCAAGCGGGACGCCGTCCGCTCGAAGCACATCAAGGACGGTCAGGTGAAAGGCAAGGATGTGAAGGAGGCGAGCCTCGACGTGGTTCCGGAGGCGAACGCGGTAGGGGGGATCGTCGTAAAGGCGATCAGCCAGACAAAGGAGGTCGGGGACGGTCTGACGACGCTTGTCGATCTCAACGGCAGCACCTTCTCCTGGTCCTGCGGCGCCACCGGCGTCGGCTACCAAATATCCCGCGGCTCGGGCGCGCCGCCGATGCTGGTCGAGCAGGGGGTGACGCTCAACAACTTCCAGGTCTTCAAGCCGAGTCCGGGGAACTCGGTCCTGGCCAACGGCTTCGCCAACTGGAGCTTCACGATCACGATCCGCGCCGCGTCGGGTGAGGTCAAGGTCCTCGACGTCAATGCCTTCAAGGAGGAGGACACCTTCGGCGGCCCCGACGACTGCTTCCTCCAGGGCGAGCTGCGGTCGATCGGCTGAGCCGCAGCCGGGCGTTCTAGAGCGGGCGGGCCGAGCGGGCCGATCAGAGGACTGGGTAGGGCTGCCCGGCCCGCCGGCTCCGAGGCGGAGGGTGAGGGCCCAGCTGCGGAGGGTGCCGCGGGTGTAGAGGGGCTAGCGGCCGTAGAGCTGCTGGGCGGAGATTCGTGTCCAGGGGACGCTCCGCTCAATCAGCCGACAGCAACCGCACGATGGCCTCAGCGCGGTTGGTGACTTCGAGCTTGGCGTAGACCTTCTCCAGGTGGCGCTTGACGGTGTGGGGGCTGATCGAGAGCTGCTCGGCGATCTGGTCGGTGGATTGGGCCCGGGCGAGTTGGTTGGCGACTGCCCGCTCGCGCTCGGTCAGCCCGAGCCGGCCTGCGCGGGGTCGGTCGACGCGTTCGCCCTCCTCGGTCAGGATCAGGATCCGGGAGGCTCCGGGGACCTGCCCGGGGATCGCGCGTACGCTGAGCGACTCCGCCCGACCGTCGATGTCGTCCCGCAGCGTCACGGGCAGGTCCATGCCTGGCTTCAGCTCCAGGCCGAGGTGGCGCTCGCTGATCACCGCCGCCTCGCCGGTCAGCGCGGTCACCAGGCCGGACTCGTCCACCACGATCAGGTTGGCGCCAGGGAGTGAGGAGGCCGGCGGGCCCCGCAGGGCGCCGGCGACCACGCTGCGCGCCCGCGCCGCGAGGTAGCTGGCGCCCAGGTGCGGGGCCAGCAGGGCCAGCATCGCCCGATCGCGCTGGCTGAAGCCGATGCTGGCGCGCGAGATCGCCACGCCGATGACGAGCTCGGGGCTCGAGGGAAAGCCGACGGCGATCTGATCGACCAGCCCGAGCCCGGCGAAGAACTCGCGGTACAGATCGCATTGCTGGAACTCCTCCGGAGGGACCAGGTCCGAGATCGCCCGGGGGGAGAGGTCGCCGGTCTCCGCCATGTGGGTGACCACCGGGTGCTCGTGCATGTAGCGGTCGAAGATCTCCGCCTGGCGTTCCTCGTCCTCGAATGGGGGGCGCGAGGCACCCGCGACCTCGCGGCGGACGATGTCGAGCTCGTTGTAGACGACCATCTCTCCGGGAACGAGGTTGATCAGCCCGAGCACGCTGGAGCGGAAGCTCTCCATGTCGGGCGCGGCATCGCAGCTGCGGACGAGCCCCAGGGCGGCGGAGAAATCGGCTGGGCTCAGCGCGCTTGCGGCTGCTTTCGGCGGCTCTGTCGCTCCTGCTGGGATGTCCTGGACCCTCGCGGCCGATGCTAGGGGAGATCGCGGGTGGGTTCGCCGGACCGCCCGCGTCCATGGCCGATATAGGTCGTCCGACCTATTGCGGCGTCCCCGGCCCGAGCCTAAGTTGGGGTGTGTACCGAGGCGAGCGATGGGAGCGGGATGAGCACGAAGGGGAGTCCGGCATATGAGGAGCAGGGGGGAGGCGGAGAAGCTGCGGGCACCAACGCCTCCCTGCGAAGCGCGCTCGGCACAGCGGGACTGGCCGGCGCGGCCTTGCTGCTCGCGCCCGGCGTCGCTGCCGCCGGGACGATCACGGTCAACTCGAACTCGGGCGCGGCCGCCGACGACCTCTGTGGGGCCACCCCGGGTACCTGCTCGCTCGCCGACGCGATCCAGATCGCCAACTCCGTGCTCGCGCCCGGTGCCGATCAGATCGTCTTCGCCTCCTCAGTTACCGGGCAGATCGACCTGGCGGCGGACCTGCCCGTGATCACCGAGGACCTGGGCATCACCGGGCCTGGCGCGGCGACGCTGGCGCTCGACGGCCAGGGGGCGCGCGGGATACTCGAGGTCGACGGCACGAACGCGCTCGCGATCGAGGGTCTCGAGTTGACTGGCGGCTTCGACCATCGCCGGGGCGCGGCAATCGATTCTCCCTCCGGACCGGTCACGGTCAAGGCCGCGCGCTTCACCTACAACTACGTAGACGGCGATACCTCGATCGGCACGATCGCTGCGGGCGGCGCGATTCACGGCTCCGACGTCACGGTGACCGACTCGACCTTCATCGGCAACACGGCTTCCGCGTCCGACGGCGAGGGCCGGGTGGCGCTCGGTGGAGCGATCGGGTCGAACTTCTCAGGCCTTCCGACGCTGACGATCGACGGCTCCACGTTTGATCGCAACCAGGCCGTCGGCCAGACGGGAATGAACGAGGCCCACGGCGGCGCGCTCGGCGGCTCCGGCGATTTCAAGATCACCAACTCGACCTTCTCCGAGAACATGGCGATCGGCGGCGGCGCCACCGGGGGCGGGATCCATGCGCGCGTCGCCGATGCCGTGATCCTCAACTCGACCATCACCGAGGGCTCTGCGGCCGACTCGGGCGGCGGAATCTTTGCCACATCCTCGGCGGTCAGTCTCTCCAACTCGATCGTCGCCGGCAACACGGTCGGCGCCGGCACGGGGCCGGATATCCGGAACACGTCGATTCCGATCGACGCCACGTACAGCCTGATCGGGAGCGCGTCTGGCGCGACGATCACCGGTACGCCCAACACCGTTGGCGTGGATCCCGGCCTCGCCCCGCTCGCCGACAACGGCGGCCCGACTCAGACGCGGGCGATCACTCCGGCGAGCGCGGCCTTCGACGCCGGCGGCGCCACGGTTGCGCCGACCGATCAGCGGGGAATTTCCCGGCCGCAAGGTGAGAGCCCCGACATCGGCGCCTTCGAGGTCGACCTGCCGCCGACCGCGAACGTGACCGCGGCCAGGAAGCAGAAGGTCGGCGGCAAGGTGGTCAAGGTCAAGGTCAAGGCGGGCGCCGACGAGTCGGTCACTTTGGTCGGCAAGGGCAAGATCAAGCTCAAGGGCAAGCGCAAGAGCTTCAAGCTGGAGACCGTGAGGAAGTCGGTCGGGGCCGCTCAGCAGAAGCGGCTGCGCCTCAGCCCGAGGCGCAGGAAGGACAACAAGAGGGTCTTCAAGCTGCTGCGGCGCGGCAAGAATCTGCGTGCAGCGGTCACGGTCAAGCTGAGCGATGCGACCGGGAACTCGGTTGTTGAGAGGCGGACCGTGCGCCTCAAGCGCCGCGGCCGCTGAGGACGCCGACCGCCAAGGTCGAGCGCTCGGCCTTACCTCCCTCAGGCCCTACTTGGCGCGCAGCCGCACGGAAGTGCTCTCGACCGTCTTGTTGCCGGCGCTGTCGGTGAGCTTCACCGAGGTCCTGGCGGTGAGCTTCTTGCCACGTCGCAGCTGCTTGATGATCCGCTTCGAGTCCCGCTTCCGCTTCGGGGTCAGGCGCAGCGTCTTGCTCTTGCCGGCCTTGGCCCGCTTGCTGACTCTCTTCAGCGGGAAGGACCGGGACTTCTTGCCGGCAGCCTGAGCGCGACCGCGCTTGTTGCCACCCACACCGACGACCCGGCCGCGGGCGATGAGCTTGACCGCCTCGGCCGCTCCTGCCGTGAGCTTGATCTTGACCCGCTTGCCATGCTGATTCTGCGTGCCGGGGGCGGTGAGGCTCGGTCCCGCGACGCTCTTGGGTGAGGGGTCCCCTCCGGGGGCGAGGAACTCGAAGGCACCGATGTCGTCGGCGCCGCCGTGCGGACGGAGCACGCCACGCTGATCGTCGAAGAAGCTGCTTTCACCGGCGTCCACCGCCGGGCTGGAGAGCCCGATCGCGTGGGTCTGGGTGGGGCCGCCGTTGTCGGCTAGCGGCGAAAGCCCGGGGTCGACACCCAGGACGTTGTTGGAGCCGGTGAGGCTGAGCCGTGGGCTGTCGGAATCCTCGATCAGGCTGAAGTCGGCGATTGCACCGGAGTCGTAGATGTCGTCGCCTCCCGCGCCGCCGGGGGTGGAGTTGTCGGCGACGATCGTGTTCAGCATGCCCGCGGACCCCCCGGCTCCCCGCGGGATCCCGTAGAGCCCGCCACCGAACTCGCCGGCGCTGTTATTCGCAATCGTCGAGCTGGAGATCCGGCCGGTGCCGCTGATCACGGCGCCGCCACCGCGGAAGGTCGCGTAGTTGCCGGAGATCGTCGAGCTGAGGATCCGCGGTTTGCGGGTATCGACGTACAGGCCGCCGCCGGAGCCGGCCTCGCCCGTGGCCTGGTTGCCAGAGATCGTCGACTTGCTGATCGTAAGGCGGCGAATACTCAGGACCGCGATCGCTCCGCCCTGGCCGTGGACGCCCGGCCCGACGGAGCTCGTCGCGGTGTTCCCGCTCAGAGTGGAGCCGGAGATCGAGACGATCCCTCGGCTGGCGATCGCGCCGCCGTAGCTGGACAGATCCGGCGTACCGTCCGCCACGTTTCCGGTGAAGGTGGAGCCACTGACCTCCAGCCTCGAGTCCGTACCGGCGTAGATCGCGCCGCCGCTGGGATTCTTGAAGCCGGCCGGCAGGTTGATCGCCTTGTTGTCGGTAAAGGCCGAATCGGCGATAGTCAGGTCGGCCCCGGCCAACGCGTAGATCGCGGCGCCCATTTCGGGCGTGTCGTCGCTACGCCCGTTGCGGAAGGTGAGGCCGTCGATGTCGACGTCGACCGACTGGGCGATCTTGAGAATCCGTCGAGCGTCACCTCCGCTGATCGCGAGCGTTTCCGCGCCGGGGCCGTTGATATCGAGGGCCTGGGTGACGGTCGGCAGATCGACGACCGGCGTGATCGACCCGCTCAACGAGGAGGAGAAGACGATCTGGTCCCGGCCCGCCAGTCCGTTGGCGACGCCGATCGCATCGGCGAGTGAGCAGCCGTTGGGCGTGGTGGCGCAGGTGCCGTCGGCGCTCGCGCTGTTGAGAGTGTTGACCTCGAGCGTCTCGGCGGACGCCGCCGCGGGAAGTGCGGCGGCGGCTCCCGCTCCCATGGCAGTGGCAGCGAGCAGACGGCCGACGGGTGGGAGGCGCTGATTGCTCACCCGATCGATGCTAGGCGCTGCCCGCAGCCGCGGCTATAGGTCGCCCGACCTATCTTGCGTGCGTCGCCGCCGGCTCCGCCGACCCAGTCGGGCCGCCCTTCAGCGAGCTGCTGAGCGTAGATCCGTTAGCTGGAGCTCGGTGCGGTTGAGCCCGAGTATCTCGGGGTCGCCGGTCAGCAGCGGGACGCGATAGCGCTCGGCGGTAGCCACCGCGAAGGCATCGGCGTAAGAGAGAAGGCCAGCCGCCTTGATCGCAGCTGCGGCTTGCACGGCCGCGGCATCCGCGACTTCGGCGCGCACGTTGTCGGCGACTCTGGCGACCGCATCGAGAGCCCGCTCGACATCCAGGCGTCGTGATTCCAGGTAGAGAACCTCGCCGAGGTTGATCCACGAGCAGACAGACCCCTCGTGTACCGCACGCTCGACGATTGCTGCGGAGGGCTCGTCGCGTAGCAGCGCGAGGATCGCCCAGGCATCGAGCGCCGCGCTCGGTGCGGTCATCGAGCCGGACGCCGCTCTTCTCGCTCGAGCTCGTCTCGGTGTTCTCGTTCGAGGTCGGCCATACCCTCGTGGGTGGGAGGGAGGAGCCCACGCAGCAGCTCGATCGAAGCGGACTTGCGGATCGTGACCGCTCCATCGCCAAGCTCCACCTGGACGCGCTCGCCAGGCTCGATCCCGAGTTGCTCACGGAGGCGCTTGGGGATGACGACCTGACCTTTGGGGCCTACCTTCGAGCCAGTCATACCATGAGTGTAACCGCGAGATACAGCTTTCTCAAGCGCCGCCTACGAGCGGGTCGGCGTGCGCCTGGCCGATGCCCGGGTCAACGCGCCGCCCGGGCGCACTCGATGCAGAGCGCGCTTGATGGAGCGGCCTGCAGCCGGCCGGCCGGGATCTCGGCGCCGCAGTTGTCGCAGGTTCCGTAGCTGCCCTCATCGAGCTTGAGCAGTGCGCGCTCGATGCGGAGCTTGATCGCCTGCAGGTTGTTGGCGGTGCCGACGTCGGTGAAGCGGCTGATCGCCTCGCTCGTGCCCTCGCCGATGCGTTTGCCGAAGGCGAGGGCGGCGCCCGTCTCTGGGGGCTTTGTCAGCGTGGCAATCTCGCTGTCGATCTCCTCGAGCTCGGTCGTCAGGTCGCGACGGACCTGCTCGAGGTCGAGCTGATTGGACCGGCTGGGATCGTTCGGCATGCGGTCACGGTAGCCGGGTGCGGCGATTGATCGCCGTAGTCGCCTTCCGGACCGGGGTGGCGCTGCTGCAGCTCGCCGGATGGGGTGCGCCGCTTTTGAAAGAGTGGTTGCAGCGGATGAGCCACCCATCCACAGACGGCCCCGAAACCGATCGGCCCTGCGATCTCGCGCGCTGGCTGTTGGAGTCGGCTGCGGATGGTGGCGTGGGACTGACCGAGACCCATGCGCTGGCCCGGGCCGTCGTCCGCGAGGCGGTCGCGCGGCATCCGGATCTCTGGGACAGCGAGGTGCATGGGGCGCCCTACCGGGAGGCGGACGTTCGGGTGTTGAGCGAGTTGCACGCCGGGCTACGGCGGTTGAAACTGGTGCGGCGGCGAGGGCGACGACTGCTGGCCACCGCCAGGGCAAAGGAGTTGATTGCCGACCCCGAGCATCTCTTGACCGTGCTCGCCGCCGATATGGGCGGTGGGGACGATTTCGGCTGGATCGTGGCTGATGCTGTGGGACAGGCCCTCCTTGGGGCCGGCACGGCGGTCACGCCGGATGATCTGAAGAGCGTGGCCGCGAGCTTCGCCGCACTGCGGGGCTGGATGCACTCTGACGGCAGCGAGCTCACGGCCGAGGACGTCGGTTGGGACATCTGGCAGGTCATCAGTCGCGGCGAGGCCTACGGGTTGCTCGAGCACCAACCCGACCCGGCCCGGCCCGAGTCGTCCTGGTCGCGGGTGATCGCGCTCACCGAGGCCGGCGCGCGTGCACTGGCTGCGAGCGCCCCGGCCGCCGCACCAACCGAGCGGCCAGCGCCCGAGAGTCGGGTATTGGTCTTTGAAGCAGAGCTGCTCAACGCCCCGGGCGTTGGGGGCCAGGTTGCCGTCGGCGAGTCCCAGCAACTGGTCGCCCTGCACCAGATTCTTCAGCAAGCGTTCGGGTGGGGAGACGACCACCTCTACTCGTTCTGGCTCGACGGGCAGTTCTGGGGCGAGGAGTCGAGCGAATACACCTCGCCGATCAACTTCGACGGCCACGGTGCCAGCGCCGAGCTGCCAATCGCGGAGCTCGACTTGACGGTCGGCTCCGAGCTCGCCTACCTGTTCGACTTCGGTGACGAGTGGCGCGTGCGGTTGCGGGTCGTCGATCGGCCGGCGGCCGGCGGCCGCGAGTACCCACGGGTGCTCTCCCGGAGGGGCCAGGCGCCGCCGCAGTACTCGTAGGCCGTCTTTAGCTGACGGCGCCTACTCGAAGGGGTCGATCGCTTCGGTTGAGTCGAAGCGCCGAAAGTCCCTGTCGCGGGTATAGATGCGTCGCACACCGCTGAGGATCATCAGGGCGGCGAGATGGGCGTCGGGAACGTCGTTGCCGCGGCTGCTCGCCAGTTCATGAATGTGAACGTAGGCGGACCAGAAGCCCGTGCCCTCATCGGGGAGCAGCACGTTCGAGCGGTCGATCAATGAGGAAACCACCTCGATCGCCTGCGCGGGCGCGAGCGGCGCCGGCAGCACCGCTGGATGGGTGGCGATCCGCAGGAACCCCATGATCGTCGGCCAGAAGAGATAGAGCAGGCCGGGGCCTTGTCCGAGCTCTTCGACCAGATCTCGGGCGCGCTCATGCTTGGCGGCATCCCGGTTGACGGCGTAGAGCAGGACGTTGGCGTCGAGCGTGGCGCTCAACCTGGGGTTTCCAGGGCACGACGCAGAGCTTCATCGTCCTCGAGGGCGAAGAGTGGGCGGCCCGCGCATCAAGGATCCGCCTGATCACCCCTTCAGCCGGCTCCCGGTGCCGACCCCGGGGCGGGCGCGACACCCAGGCCGACGTGCTGGGCTGCGCGGCCGAGCTCGATGTCCCAGGTGACGATGGTGGTATCTGCGCCGAGGCTCATCGCGCTCGCCAGGTGGACGGCGTCGTAGCCACGCAGCTTCTCGGTCTCGGCGAGGGTCCCGGCGTGGTGGGCGAGCTGCGAGCCGACATCAAGGAGTGCCAGCTCGTCGACCACGGCCTCGAGCTCGGTTACCGCCCGCCGGTACTGACTGGGGCTCAGGCGCTGGAGTCGATGGGCCGCCGCCAGGGCGGCCCGGCCCTCCGGGTAAGCGAGGACACTGGACGCTGCGGCGTCCGGCGCAGCCCATAGCTGCGCAACGAGCTCGGAACCGGTTTCGACGATTACCAGCCTGACCAGCGCCGAGGTGTCGAAGTAGAGCGCCAGGGTCAGCGGCGCTGTTCGGTGATCAGGTCTGAGACGCTCCCTTCGGACGTGACCGTCGCCTCGCGGGGCGTGCGGGCCTGGCGGGGGGCCGTCGCCAGCCCCCGGGCAATCAGCTCATCCAGTGGATTCGGGCCGTCGATCGCCGAGACGCGGGCGATGGGTTTGCCGCGTCGGGTGACCGTCAGCTCGCTCCCGGATTCGACCTTCTCGAGATGCTCGCTGAGCCGATCGTGCAGATCGCGAACGCCGGTCTCATAGCTGGAAGCGCGGGCATGTAGCGTCATAGGGGGGAGCCTAGCAGCTACAACGGCGTGCCCGGCCGGGCTCAGCTCACGTCGTAGCTGTGCCCGGCGGCCCGCAGCCGCTCGGCCAGCGGCAGGCCGATTCCCGTCGCCGGGGTGAGCATGCCCGCAGCCTCCGGCAGCTTCTCCCCATCCAGCGCCAGCGCCAGGCCGGCCTCGCCGAGCATCACGGCGGTGGCCTTATAGCCGGGGTCGCCGGGGGCGGAGATCCTGCAGACGAGGTCGCCGCCCTTGCTGGTCTTGGCGTGGGTGTCGATCTTGAAGAAGCCCTTCTCGCGGGCGCTCTCGTTGGGGCCCTCGCCTGGGTCGGGGAGGACGCGGTCGAGCAGCTTGCGTGTCGGGCCGATCGAGAGGCCCGCGACCAGCGCTCCCAGGCCGGCGACGATTCCGGCCGCCTTGACCGGGCCCAGCGGCAGGCCGCCGGCGAGCACCAGCTCGCGGTAGCGGAACTTCGGCCCGTAGGCGTGGTCCTGCAGGGCGCTCGAGCGCCGCACCACGCGGGTGTTGACGGTGCCCATCACGAACGGGGCGAGGAAGCCGCCGAGCTGCTCGTCGCGGATCACACCCATCGGATCGCGTTCGTTGCCACCCTTGGGCTCGGCGCTGCGGTCGGGGCTCAGTGAGTAGGGGTCGACCATCACCTTGCGGAGGCTCTTGTCGGCCTTGGCCGCGTCGAGTTGGCCGCGCATCGAGTCGATGGTGCCGCCACTGACGCCGCCGCGCATCGACTTGACCACCAGGGTCGTCTCCTCGAGGTCGCCGAGGCCGGCCTCGCGGGCGTGGTCGGCCAACAGCATCACGCCGATGTCGGAGGGGATCGAGTCGAAGCCGCAGGTGTGGACGATGCGGGCGCCGCTGGCCTTGGCGGCATCGTCGTATTCGTCGATCGAACGCCGCATGAACAGGGTCTCGCCGGTCAGGTCGGCGTAGTGGGTGCCGGCCTCCGCGCAGGCCTCGACCAGGGGCAGGCCGTAGCGATAGTAGGGGCCGACGGTGGTCGCGATCGCCGTGCTCGAGGCGGCCATCGAGGCGAGGGAGGCCGGCTCGGCGCTGTCGGCGACGATCAGCGGCCACTCGGCCGCGGCAGCGGGCAGCTCGGCCCTGGTGCGCTCGAGCTTTTCCTGCGAGCGGCCGGCGAGGGCGATCCTGGTTCCAGCCGGTGCGGCTTCCGCCAGGTAGGCCGCGGTCAGCTTGCCGACGAAGCCGGTGGCGCCGAAGACGACGAGGTCATGGTCACGTGTGTCTGAGGAAGGCATTGCGCAACCGTAGCGACGGGTGGATCGGGCCGTCTTTCAGAGCCGACCAACAGCGTTTGCCTGCGAGGGAACTATGGAATAGGGTTGCCGCTGTCAGCGAGCGAGAGGAGCCACGTGATGAGGATCCAGAGGAACACCCTTCAGCGAGTGGTCGGGGCGGCCCTGGTCCTGTTCGCGACGATCGGGATGGCGGCCGTCGCGCTCGCGGCGGGTAAGCCGCTTGGTTCACTGACTCAGTCCGCGGACAAGAAGGCCTGCTACAGCAGCGATGGCGCCAGCGATGACGGCGCCGGCACCTGCGTGGACATCCGTGGCGGCGGCGGCTCGACCACGACGGTGCTCAGCCCGGATGAAAAGTTCGCCTACATCGTTGGCTACGGAGACGCCTCGGCCCCACCGGTGCTCTCGCTATTGAAGCGCAAGGCCAACGGCTCGCTCAAGCAGCTGCCGGGCAAACAGGGGTGCTTCTCTGCTGACGGCTCCAGCGAGGACGGTCCGGGAACCTGCAAGGTGGCCCGCAACCTCAGCAGCGGCGACGGCAAGTCGCTGGTGATCAGTGGCGATGGCCGCTACCTCTACGGCGCCTCGCAGTCGAGCGATAGCTCTGCCGGTGGCGTGACCGTCTTCAAGCGGAGCGTCAAGAAGGGAACGCTGAAGCAGCTCCCGGGTAAGAAGGGGTGCTTCAGCCCCGACGGCTCGACGCCGCTCGGAGCCGGCATCTGCAAGCCGGGCCGCGAGATCGGCGTCGTCGCCAGCGTGCAGCTCTCGCCGGACAACAAGTTCCTCTACGCCAACGACTACGACTCGGCACCGGAGGGCGGCATCGCGATCTTCAAGCGCAACGCCAAGATGGGCACCCTGCGGCAGCTCAAGGGCAAGGACGGCTGCATCACCGGTGACGGGACGACGATTGCGTCGACTCCCAGCGTGGTCTGCAGGGCCGCCTATGCGCTGGCGCAGCCGTTCGAGGTGGGACTGGCCGACAACAAGTTCGTCTACGCGCCCAACCGCGAGGAGAATCTGGTCGCGGTGCTGAAGCGCAACTCGAAGGGCGGACTCGTGCAGCTACCCGGGAAGAGGGGGTGCATCAGCGATACCGGCGCCAGTGTCGCCGGACCCGATACCTGCAGCAAGGCCAGGGGACTCGACGATGCCGAGCGTGCCGTGCCCTCCAAGAACGGCAAGTACCTGTACATCGCCGGCTTCAACCCGATGGAGACAGCGGTCCTCGACCGCAACAAGAAGAAGGGGACCCTGAGCCAGCGGACGGGCAGCGCCGCCTGCATCACGCCGGACGGCTCGAGTGTCGATGGTGTGGATACCTGTCGAGACGGACGGGCGCTGCAGGGTGGCTACGCCGGCGCACTCTCCCCTGACGGCAAGACGCTCTACTTCGCCGCCACCAATGCAAGCGCCGTCGTTGTCTTCCGCGTCAACCGTAAGTCGGGTGCCTACAAGCAACTCCCCGGCACCCGCGGATGTGTCAGCGAGGACGGCGCCAGCGAGGATGGCGCCGGGACGTGCAGGGATGGCCGTGGACTCAGCAGTGCCTACGACGTCGCGATCGCAGGCGGGGGCCGTGACGTCTACGTCGCCAGCGAAGACAAAGGCATCGCCCACCTGAAGGCCGTCGTCAAGAAGAAAAAGTAGAAGTAGCCGGCGCCGGGGTCGAACACCCCCGACAAACACCCCGGACCTCAAGTTCCATTTGACATGGTTCGGGTGCGGGAGGATGATCGAAGCGGGATGGCGTCCGTCATCGATCTCGTCCGGATCCGACTGCTCCTGGTAGTTGCACTGGTTGCTGCCGCTTTGGCCCTGCTTGCGCCCGCCCCCGTGAGCGCCGGCACGTACTCGCTCGACTTCGACGCGCTCGCCAACAACACCGTGGTCAGCAGCGGCCCCGGCGGGCTGACGATTCCGCTCAACCCGAAGGTCTTCGATGCGACCGGCAAGACGCAATCGGGGACCATGGCGCTGCGCCGGGCGGGCGATTGCCCGAACTCCGGCCCGCTCTGCACGACCGGCAACCACCGGCTGGAGTTCCGCTTCGAGTCGGGCAAGGAGGCGCGCTCGCTCTCCGTCCGGGTCGGCACCGTGGTGCCCTACAGCTGCTTCGAGTTCGACTGCCCGAGCGTGCAGCTCGTCGGCTACAACGCCTCCGGCGGGATTGTCGCCTCGACACCTCGCACCTACGTCGGCGGGGCCAGCCTCACGCACCCCCTGTCGATCGACGCCTTCGCCTACAGCATCCGCAAGGTGGTGCTCGTCTTCAGCGGCAACCCACTGACCGGCTTTCGTGAATCGGGCGACGGCCACCAGTACACGGCACAGCTCGACAATCTGACCTACCGCGTCGATGAGGGTGACGGCCTGCCACCCCTGCCACCTCCAGCGCCTCCCACGGTTGAGATCACATCACCGGGACCGGGCGAGCTGTTCGCCTCGACCGACGCGCCTGTCACCGGCGAGGTAAATGCGCCGGCCGGCCTGGCGGAGTTCTGCGTGGTCGCCAATCGCGGGGCCACGATCCCGACCAGCTGCAACCGCACCGCACAAGTCGATGGCGACGGCAGCTTCGACTTCCGCCGCATCTCTGGGATGCGACCCGGGAACAACGAGGTCCGTGCCTGGGTCCGCGACTCGCTCGGCCGCGTCACCTCGGCGAGCGCAACCGTGCGCGTCGTCGACGGAGCCGTGGACATCCTCACCGAGTCGATCGAGGTGACCCAGGCGGTGCAGGTAGAGCGTCTGCCGCAGCCGAACTCCTTCACGACCCTGCCCGGGCTGCCGACCGCCCCGGCCGAGGCCTACGACGGCGTGCCGCTGGCCGAGGAGAAGATGACGATCGCCCGCGTCTACGGCGCCGCCCGTGGCGCCGACGTCCCCGTGCGCGGCACCGAAGCGCTGCTGCGAGGCTACGAACGGGCACCGGGCACTCCGACCGGCTGGCGCGAGTTGCCGGAGTCGCCGTTGCGGCCGCACTTCTCGCCCGCGACGCTGCAGGCGGACCCCGACCTCGCCGTCCTGCGGGCCGCCAGCGACGGCAGCTTCAACTTCATCTTGCCCAACTCCTGGACGCGGGAGAGCCGCGACCTGACCCTGGCCGCGACCACCGGCCCGAGCTCGGTCTCCGCCCGGGTCAGCGACTGCTGCGCGCCGAACAATCACTTCGTCCTGCGCGACATCGACTTTCTGCGCACACGAACGCTGACGCTGCACCCGGTGGCGCTCACCTACGACCACCCCGACGGGACCAGCGGCCTGCAGTCGCCGAACTTCCCGCTGCGCGATTATTTCGCCCCGATGCAGATGGTCTGGCCGGGGAGGATCCTGATCAGCCCGCGCTTCGGGCCGGTCGATATGACCGACATCGTTGCGGCCGAGGCAGCCGAGTCCGACCCGAAGACCAAGGATGTGACCGAGCGCGCGATCAGCAGGTTGAACGAGGCCTACGGCAGCACCCGCCCGCCCGGCAAGATGCTCGGCCTCTACGTCGGCGGCCTCGGCGGCTGCAGCGGTTTGGGCCCGAGCCCGATCGGGGCGACCAACTGCATCAACTTGCGACTCGACTTCACTGCGCACGAGGCGGGCCATTCGCTCGGCCTGGCCCACGGGCAGCGTGGCAGCGCCTGCGAGGACAGCGCCCTGGTCGGGCCGATGAGCCAGCGCGCCCCGATCAATGGGATCGGCTTGATCCCCAGCTACTGGTCGGGAGGCGGGCCCGGCCGCTTCCAGCCGGTGGGGCCCGAGAAGGCCGGGGTCTTCGATGCAACGCCGGATGCGGTGCCGCAGATCTACGACTACATGTCCTATTGCTCGGCGGAGACGGCGGGCGGAACCTTCCCCGGGCGGACCTGGGTCTCGACTCCCTATTGGTCGGAGGTCGCGCGGGAGCTGCAGCGCGGCGGTCGCATCAATCCCGGTTGGGACGGCTCCTGTTGCTTCCTCGAGGGCGCCTCGGATCCGACCGTGAGCCGGACCGGCGCCGTCTCGTCCCCTGCTGCGAATGCGCGCGGTAGCGGCCCCGGCGCTGGAGCCGCCGCCGAGCAGCCTGTGCTGAGCGTCGATGCCGTGCTGCGTGCCTTCCCGCCTTACGAGCAGGAGATCACCAGGGTCGAGACCGATCGCGGCACGCCCCGCTTTCAGCCCCCGACCGGCGGCGCGCCAACGGTCACGGTGATCGTCAAGGACGCGGGCGGGGGCGTGATCTCCTCGACCGACGTGGCCGCGCCGACGGTCGAGCACCGGACCGAGGCCGGCGGCGATGATCCGACCAGCTCGTTCACCGCCACCGTGCCGTCCTCGGCGGCCGCCGCCCGGGTCGAGCTGCGCTCTTCGGGCTCGCTGCTGGTGGCTCGCAACGCTAGCCCGGCCGCTCCGACGGTCAAGTTGAAGAGGCCGAAGGCCGGAACCCGGATCAAGGGCAAGGATCGGTTCAGCGTCCGCTGGCAGAGCGGCGATGCCGACGGTGATCCGCTCAGCTCCCGGATCGAGTTCAGCCCCGACGGCGGTCGCAGCTGGGAGACGGTGGCGATCGGGATCAGCGGCAACAGTGCCCGGATCCCCGGCTCGGCGCTGCCCCGAAGCGGTAAGAAGGGGCGTCTGCGGGTGATCAGCAGCGATGGCTTCAACGTGGCCCGCGACGAGGTCAAGCGGATCTCCGCAACAGGGGTCAAGCCCGAGGTGACGATCACCGAGCCGGCCGCCCGGCGACTCGTGGTCCTCTCTGACACCAACCTCAGCCTCTCCGGTCAGGCATTCGACGACCGCGGCAAGCCGATCACCGGCAAGCAGCTGATCTGGAGCTCCGGCGGCAAGCGGCTGGGCAAGGGCGAGAGTGTCGATGCGCCGGTCTACCGGCTCGGCCGCTCGATCAAGCTGACCGCTCGCGACTACGCCGGCCGCCGTAGCTCCGACAGCCTCAAGCTGAAGCTACGCAAGGTGGCGCCGCTGTTCACGACGCTCGATGCGAGCAAGCTCGGCAAGCGCTCCCGCAAGCTGCGCCTGCAGCTCGCGGCGACCGTTCCCTCGAAGCTCACGGTCTCCGGCAAGGGGGTCCGCTCGACCCGCACCAGGCTCGGGACCGGCGAGAAGCGCCTGAAGCTGCGGCTCAAGGGCAAGCCGCGCAAGAAGGTCAAGCTGAAGCTGAAGTTGAAGGCCTCGGGCAAGGGAACCCGCGAGACGCTGGTGGTCCGCAGGGGCCGCTGAGCCGTGCAGGCTGGGGGTTCAGCGTCGCAAGGGCAGCCACGTCCTCTGGAACGTCGACTCGCGCGCGCCGCGTCAGGCTGCTACCTGGTGATGTCCACACCGTCGACGGTCTGAACCTCAAACTGGACGTCCTCGTCCCCCTCGCTCGTGATCGTTGCCGTTACGGGAACTTCCTGACCCTTGGCGTTGGTCACGATGCATTCGAACTCGGTGCCCACATCGGAGCTCACGTCCTCGGGGCAGGAAGCGGACTCGACATCGGCGGTTCGCTGCCCCACGCTCACCATCCCCGATTCGAGCGAGGCCTGATCGACGCTGTTCTCCGTGCCGCAGGCTGCGAGCGCAACAGCAACCGTGCCAGCCGCAAGTGCGGCCGCGAGACGGCCACGAGATATGGCGATCGGACTGGACATTGGATCCTCCCAGGATACGAGTAACGGCCTACTGGCCTTGGCTGACGCGACATCCTAGTCTCTTTTTCGGCAGCCCCCAGCGACGTGCGCGGGCCAATATTCGAGGTTCCGGAGGCTCCGACAGCCTGAAGCTGAAACTGCGCAAGGTAGCGCCGCTGTTCACGACGCTCGACCCGGGCAAGCTCGGCAAAGCGCTCCCGCAAGGGAACCCGCGAGACGCTGGTGGTCCGCAGGGGCCGCTGAGCCGTGCAGGCTCAGCGCTCGTAGGCGCCGATGTCCGGGTCGTTGCGGAGTACGCCGCGCTGGTCGGTGTCGGGTGGGTTGGTGCCGTCGATCGCCGGGCTGCCGGCCTGTAGCGGGATCGTCTTCGTCGGCCCGCCCTTGTGCTTGAGCGGGCCGATCTTGACGCCGAGCGAAGGCGGTGCCGGTGCTGCGGTTGAGGGAATTGTCGCTTCGGCAGACACCCGTCGGGAGGCGGAGGACCGGGTGACGGAGGCCCTGGGGCTCGATCTTGACGAGCTGTCCCGCTGCGGGGAAAGCACCCTGAATCGCGGGCACGCACCGGCGTGGTCAGCGTCTAGTAGCCGACCGCGGTTCAGCGTGCTTTGAGCGTGCCGCCGCGGGTCTCGAGGCGGGTCTCGACGACGCCGCGTTTGTAGCGGAAGGGGACGCGCTTGCCGCGCAGTTTCACGCTGCGGGGACGTTCGGCCTGGGTCCACTGAACGAGGTAGGTGCGCTTGCGGGCTCCCTGGATGCGGATCTTGTGGCCGCCGAAGGCGATCACCGAGCGCCGCTTCTTGCCGCGCTTGACCGCCTGCTTCCAGGTCGGCCCGCCCTTCGGCAGCAGCTCCAGCTCGGAGCCGAGCTTGACGAACATCGGCAGCTCGGCGAGCGGTGCGCGCACCGTGATCTCGCGGCCGCCGCGGATGATCTTCGGTTTGCGGATCTTCTGCAGATTGGAGTCGGCCGAGCGCCAGAGGTCCACCCAGCGTCCCCTGGGCAGGTAGAGCTTGCGCTCGCTCTGGCCGGGGCGGAGCACCGGCGCGACCAGGATCGAGTCGCCGAACATGAACTCGTCCTCGCGGCTGACCGCGGCGCGGTCGTTGGGGTAGACGAGCGCGAGCTGGCGCATGATCGGCAGGCCGCTGCGCTTGTAGGTGCGCTCGGAGCGGGTGATCTCGGGCAAAAAGCGGGCGCGGAGCTTCGCGTAGCGGGCCCAGATCGGCAGCACTTCGGGGTCGGTGATGATCGCCCGGCGGCCGTTGTAGCTCTCGCTCAGGCTGAAGCCGTTGCCCTGGGTGCGCATCACGCCTGAGGCGAAGCCGAACTCGATCCAGCGGTTGAGCAGCTCCGGCGGCGTCTGCTTCTCAGAGAGCGCGAAGAAGCCGCCGATGTCGCTGCCCCAGCGCGAGACTCCGCTGAGGCCCATCGACAGACCGTTCTTGACCGCCGACTCGAGCCCGTCGAACTCCCAGCCGACCGTTGGATCGCCGCCCCAGACGACCGGGGAGCCGGCCGCCGAACCGGTCCAGCCGGAGCGCACGTAGCGGATCCAGGGGCGCTCGTCGGTGGCCTCGAAGACGCCCAGGTGGTAGTCGCGGGGGTAGGCGTTGTGGCCGATCGTGCCGGTCGTGCCGTCGGCGGCGACCGCGTCGTCGGGCGTGTACTCGCCGAAGTCCTCCATCCAGCCGACGTGCCCATCGGCGATCGCCTCATCGGTCAGCTCGCGGTAGAACCCGAGCGCTCCCGGTGCCCGGAAATCGATCTGGCCGACGAAGAACACCTTGGAGCCCGTGTAGCGGTAGGTGTAGGGCTGGCCGAGCGCGTTTTTGGTGAGCCAGCCGTTGGCCGCCGCCTCTTCGTAGCGGGGATGGGTGGTGCAGATCATCGGGTTGAAGTAGGTGACGTTGTCGAGGCCGGCCTTGCTGAAGCGGGCGGTGCGCTCGCGCTCCTGCTCCCGGATGCCGGTCTGATCGGCGCATGGGAGGTAGTGCAGCGGGGTCTGGACGACCGAGCCAAGGGCGCCTTTGGAGCGCAGGGTCTTGATCATCTCCCGGTCGCTGGGACCCCCGGTGCGCGGCTGCCACCAGGGCCCGAGCGCGGAGCGCAGCACCCGGGGCTGGCGACCGACGTGGTCGCTGAAGCGGTCGAGCACCTTGCGCGGGGTGGGGCCGGCGACGACGAGCAGCGAGAGCCGCCGGCCGTCGGTCTCGGCCGTCCAGGGCGAGCCGAGCCGATTGCGACTCTGGACATCGTTGTCGATCAGCACTCCGTAGCCGCGGGTCGAAATCAGCCAGGGAATCGGGAAGTAGGAGGCATCCTCGCGGGTCGAGTAGCCGGGCGCCGGCACGAAGGCGGCGATGCCCGGCTCCTCGATGTCCTGGTAGGGACCTTCGAGGACCCGGTGCTCGATCGTCCCGCTCGAGCGCACGACCTGATCGGAGCGCTCGCCGAAGCCGAGGAACAGCTCGCCGTCGGGGCGGATGAACTCAGCCGCTGTCGCCAGGGTTGCGGCCGGGGCATTGAAGCGGGCCCGGATCATGCCCTCACCGACCCGCTCGAGCTTGGGCTTCAGCCCGGCGGGTGAGGTGCCGGCGAGCTCGAGGGTTGCCTCCGGGGCGCCGGGCTGGGTGAAGGTCAGTGAGCTGCCGGAGGAGCCGGCGCGCAGGGAGCCGGCGTCCACTTCGCCGCCAAGCGCCGGTCCCGCCGCCGCGAGGCCGAGCGCGGCGACGAGCGCGAAAGCGCGCACGAGCAGGCGTGGCGCGCTCGCCGCCCTGACCCCTGTCTGCAGTCGTCTGCGTCCCGTGGCACTCATCCCTGGTGGCTGAAGATAACCGAGGACGGGTTGCCGACGGGGAGGCGCTAGCGGGAGATGCGCCGGCGCAGCAGCTGCAGCTCGCGGCCGACGGTCCGCAGCTTGCGTCGCATCTCGGCGGAGTTGGTGTCCAGCGATTCGGGCCGCAGGCGCTGGGCCCCACTCAGATAGGGCGCGGACTGATCAGCGCCGAACTGCTGCCGAGACCGGGTGTGGGTCGCCATACCGGTGAAGTTACGCCGATCCGCAGGAAAATCAATGTGGGTTTCCGCGCTTTGCGATAAGTAGTCTGCCGTGCCGGGCGCGGCGTCTCAGCCCAGGCCGCGGAGCCACTCGAGCACGGCCCAGGTGGCCTCCAGGTCCTCGCGGTTGTAGTCGAGGATCTGGCCCATGATCGCCTCGCGCTCAGCGTGGTCGGAGCTCTCGGTCGCCTCGATGTAGCGGGCCATCGACCAGTCGCCACCGTACTCGTCGAGCTGGCGCTCGTAGCCGGTCAGCGTCTCGATGTCCTTGAGGCTGTAGCTCGAAAGCGGGACCGCAACGGCTGCGTAGGTGATCGGCAGCAGGTCGAGCAGGTTGTCCTTGATCCGGGCGGCGGTGCCGGCGGCGTCGTCCCCGTAGCGCTCGAGATAGAGGTCGATCTTGACCCGCTCGTAGGTGGCCCAGTGCGCGAAGGGGAGGTCGCCGTGCTCGCTGAAGATCGCTCCCGCCTCGGTGAGGAAGGCGAACCAGCCCTCGCGATCGCCCCCTGAGCCCGGCCCGAAGCCCGCGACCGCGGGGCGGAACGGCCCGGCGCCCTCGCCGAAGCACTGCAGGCCCCAGATGTAGATCTTCTCCAGCTCGTCGATCGTCGGCGGCATGCCCTCGAGGTCGAACATCACCCAGGTCGGCGGGGGTGGGTCCGGGAGCTCGGGCTCGGCCAGGAGGATCGGAGCGCCGCTCACCCGCGCCTCGGCGCTCTTGATCATCCGCGCGGCGATCTCGCCCACGGGCTTGCGGCGCCCGCCCTGTCCCCAGGGACGCTCGAGTGCCGCCAGCGATTCCTCATCCCAGTCGGCGATCAGCTGCTCGACGGTGTGGGTGCCGCGCGAGTGGAGCACCTCGACGAGGCCGCGGTCGAAGCGCGGCAGGATGCCGACGTCGCCGCGCTCGAGCGCCGGCGGCCAGCAGTGGCCGTGGAAGTCGCAGCCGCCGCACTTGGAGACGCCGACGTGCTCATCGGGCCGGGGCGCGTCCTCCTCCCGCAGCGCGATGATCCGGGCGGCCATCTCGAGCGCCCGATCGGTCAGCTCCGGCTCGAGCGGGACGTCGAGGATCTCGCCGCTGCCGGCGTGCACCTGCAGGGCGACCGGTTGCTCGCCGGTGGTCTGCTCATAAAGCCAGGCGTAGAGGTGTAGCTGCAGGCGGATGTAGTCGCTGATCGAGCGGTTGATCTTCGAGTCGCGGATCGCCCAGCCGCGGCGCGCCGGCAGCATGAAGTCGGGATGACCGGTGATCTCGATCCGCCGGCCATCGACCTCGGCCACCGCCTGCAGGCGGCCCTGGTAGATCACCCTGTCGGCCTCCCGCAGCTCGACCCTGGTCAGCTCGGCCTGTTCCTCGCGTGGATAGGTGGCGATGTCGATCAGGCCCGGAAAGCGCGGCAGGTGGCGACGCTCGTGTTCGATCCCGAGCTGCATGATCAGCCCGCGGAATGCTCCCGGCGGATCCTCCTCGATGCCGTGGGCGCCGAGCCAGACCCGCAGATCGCAGCGCGAGGGCTTGATCAGCGAGTACAGCGAGCTCGGTGAGACGCGGGGGAGAGGGAGCGGTTCGGAATCCACCGTGGACAACTCTATGGCTCGCTGCATAGCCCGGTGGTCGGCCGAGGCGGTGCGGTCTTGACAGGAAGGTGCTCGCGGGCGGGTACGAGGTGCCGCTGGACGTCGCCGTCAGCCTCGATCGAGCAGGTCTTCCTCGAAGACCGTGCGCAGGTCCGGGTCGCGCCAGTCTGAGCCGGCCGCGGTCTCGACCTTGATCGAGGCCGCGCCGGGGCCGAAGAGCAGGCATGCGACCTGGTTCTCGTAGCTGGGTTCATGCACGAGCCGCCAGGAGGCGGGCGGCTCGGGGGCGCCTGCCATCCGGGCCAGGCGCCGCGCGGCCCGCTCTCCCCAGGACGAGTTGCCGAGCTGCATCGCCCGCCGCTCCCGTGGGGCGAGGTCCTTGCGGTAGGCGGAGCAGACGGCCTGCCAGATGCGGCTCTCGTTGCCGGGCTCGTCGGGGTCGCCCTGCTCGACACCGCCCACCGGGCCCGCCTCGGGCAGGTCCACCTCGGCCAAATAGCAGTGGTGGACATCGCCGGAGAGCATCACGATCGTGTCCGGCGCGCTGCCCTCGCCATGGCTGCCGCGGGCCACGCTGCCGAGCAACTCACACAGTTCCCCGAAGGAAACGGGGAACGACGCCCAGTGGTCGAGCACGCCGCTCTGGCGAGCCTTCTCGCCGAGCTTGCGTGAGGCGGGCCGCTTGCCACGGTCGGCGAGCTGCGCGCTCCAGGCCTCGACGTGGTGCAAACCGGGCGTGAGGAAGAAGGGAACCGAGCTGGCCAGGAGCAGGTGGTTGAAGTCGCCGGCGGCGTGCTCGACGATCCACTCCCACTCGCCCTCGCTGATCATGCGCCGATCCGGCGGGTCGAGCTCGCGTCCGGCGCGCGAATCGATCACCAGCAGGCGGGTGTCGCCGAGGTCGCGGTAGTAGCTCCAGCGGCTGTGGTCGGGCTGGTTGTCGGCGTTGATCATCTCCTCGCGGAGGATCGGCCCGGCGTCGCCCTCGGCAGCGCGGAGGCGCTCGAGCAGTTCGAGGTCGGCGAGCTCGCGAATCGAGAGGTTGCCGAGATGCTGGTACAGCCAGTAGGCCATCAGCCCGCCGCTGATCCGTCGCTCGTACCAGGGCTCGGCCTCGAGCATCCGCTGCCAGTCGCGCGAGATCTTCCATTGGGCGTTGATCTCGTGATCGTCGAAGATCATCGCCGTGGGAACTGTCGAGAGCAGCCAGCGGATCAGGGGCTCGCTCCAGGCCTCGCGATAGGCGAGCGCGTATTCGTCGAAGTCGGCCAGTTGGTCGGCGGGGGCATCGCCCGGCTCGGCCCGGGAGGAGGTGACCTCCTTCATCTCCGGGGAGAGGTCGTCGGCATAGACCTGATCGCCCAGCATCAGCAGGCAGTCCGGCACCCGCTCCTGATCACGCAGCAGACGCAGGGCGAACGTGCGCAGCGCGTCGATCCCCTGCGCATCGGTGTGCTCGGACTGGTGCAGGACGTAGGGCGGCTCGTGCGGCAGCGAGACCCGGCAGGAGCCGAAGATCAGCCGGGTACGCTCGCCCTTCTCGATGCAGCGGATCGTGGGCGGCCGGTAGGGATAGTCCTCCGGGGGCCAGACCTTCTCACCGTCGAGTGCGACCTCGTAGGCCGTGCACTCGCCGTCTCCGGACAGCCCGCTGACACCGACGAGCGCGAAGTGGTGGTCCTCGACCTCGAAGGTCGCTTGCTTGCTGCCCGCGATCTCCACCTCGCAGGCGCTGTCGGTCTCGACCCAGATCGTTGCCTCCCCATCGGCCACGTGGCGCAGGACCGGGCCCAGCAGTAGCTGTGCCATGTAGTCAGGCTACCCCTATGGCCGTTGCGGCAAACGGCGCCCGGCGCGACGTTCAGCCGTCGCGCTGCGGTGATTGGACCGCGTGTGCGAGTAGAGCCTCGATCGGGACCACTTCGAGCGCCCGCTGGTGTGTGGCGGCGAGGTTCACCGGAGGAGCCATGCCGGCCTCGTAGGCCTGCAGCCAGCGGCTGGCGCAGAGGCACCACTGGTTGCCCGGCTTCAACCCGTCGAAGCCCCATTGAGGCCGTGCGGTGGAGAGGTCGTTGCCGGCCTGCAGGCTGAACTCCAGGAACTCCTCGGTCATCACCGCGCAAACGGTGTGGCTACCGACGTCCTCGGGCCCGCTGGCGCAGCAGCCGTCGCGGTAGAAGCCGGTCATCGGCTCCCGCGAGCAGGTCAGCAGGGCACCGCCGACCACGTTGGTGTCCTCGAGCCTCGCCATGGCCCTATCTTCGCGCCGCGCCTTTAGCGGCGTCGGGCGGTTGGCTGAGCAAGGCCCGCCACTGCGGGGTCTCGAAGCGACCAACCGCGTACTGGACGCCCGGACCGATCGCGAGCGCGAAGGCGAGCGTGCCGATCCCGGCGGTACCGCCCAGCAGCACGCCGCCGAGGAGCACGCTGATCTCGATCGTCGCTCGCACCAGCCGCAGGGAGAGGCCGCGCCGCCGGCTGAAACCGGTCATCAGGCCATCGCGCGGACCGGGGCCGAGCGCCGCGGTCAGGTAAAGGCCGCTGCCGAACGCGACCAGCGCAATCCCTCCGATCATCAGGAGCCAGCGGGGGAACAGGGCGAGATCCTCCGGCAGGCGGTCGAGCGTGAGCTGCAGGGCAACCCCGATCACGATCGCGTTCGCCACGGTGCCGAGACCGGGTCGCTGGCGCAGCGGGATCCAGAGCAGCAGGACGATGAAGCTGATCGCGACCGTGGCGCTGCCGATGCTCAGGGAGGTGTTCAGGGAGACGCCCTCGGCGAGCACCGTCCACGGCGTGTTGCCAAGTTCGCTGGCGACCAGACAGGCATCGCCGGCGCCGAAGAGGGCGAGGCCGACAAGTAGTCGCAGCGCGGTCGCGGGAGTGGGCCGCCACAGATTCGGATACGCCGTGGGCGGCGGTGCGGTGGGTGCGGTCGGGAGCGTGGCGCTGCGCACCGGCGCAGTCTGTCAGTCCTCTTCCTGCAGCCTGTAGACCTCGGCCCAGACCTTGCCGTAGATCGCCGCGCGGTCGTAGCCCTGGCGCTCGGCGACCGCCGATTTGAAGTTGCGGTAGTCGAGGTCGGTGGCCAACTCGGTTAGCGCCAACGCCCAGTCTGCCTTGGCGACGACGGCCCGGTAGCGGTAGTCGGCGTCAGGATCCTCGAACGGCTCGATCGAGGGGATCTGGTGGCGCAGCGCCTCGATGTCCTCCCGGGTCCGGCCGCGGACGATGACCATGTCCTCGAAATCATCGTGCTGGACGGTGGAATAAAAGCCCTGTGTGGTGAAGAGCCACATGGTGGAACCTCCTGGAGGCTGGCCGGACGTACGACTTGTACTGGTCGAATACTGAGACAGGTGATCGGTCGCGCGCGGGGTGGCCGATCTGACACCGGCTCGCCCGGCTCAGTAGCTGGTGCCGAGGAACGAGTAGTGCAGGCGCCAGCGTGGGTTGACCGCCGAGAGCGAGACGTCGAAGACCTCGGCCAGCTCCTCGATGCTGTGGCCCCGGTCCCAAACCTTGCGCACGAGCCAGGGCGGCAGCAGCAGGGCGCCGCCGAAGACGTTGGCCTCCCACTCGATTCCGGGCTGTCCGGGGTTGGCGTCCCAGGCGTAGTCGTTTGCGGTCGGGCGCTGCTCGGAGACCACGGTCTCGGTCGGCCGGACCGCAGCCTCGCGGCAGAAGGCGGTGTCGGGGCCGCGGTGCAGCACCCAGTGCCCGATCTCGTGGGCGATCGTGTAGCGGCGCCGTTGCGGCCAGCGACTGGCCTCGGTCGCATCGACCCAGATCTCGGCGCGCTCAGGAATCAGGGCGCCGGAGATCACCTCCTCGCCGCCGAGCTCGCCGCTGAGCTCGGGCAGCTCGGTCGCGATGTCCGCGACCTCGCGGATCAGGAGGCCGAAGTGATTCTCGGCGATCGCCTCGATCGGCACCGGTAGCGAGCGCCCATCCCAGACGTGCGAACGGACCTCGGCAAGGATGCCGGCGGCCTCGTTCAGCAGGTACTCGGGAGTGCGGGTGTGCACGGGTCCATCTTTACCCGTTCGGCGGCTCGATGATATTGCCGGCCTGCGCAGGAGTAGGGTCTGTGACGGTGAGGCGAACGACTGTGACGATCGATGAACACGTGTTCGACCAGGCTCGGGAGATCCTGGGTACCCGTGGGATCAAGGACACGATCGAGGCTGCGCTGGCTGACGTGATTGCCGGCCGGGCCGGATTCCGGCACCTCCAAGCGGTTGCAGTTAATGGACGGTCTCGACCTCGATCGGCCCGAGGTCATGAAGGACGCCTGGCGCTGACCCACGAGCCGCCATGCGAATGGGTTGTCGCCCGCGGCGGGCTCGACTGAGCGGCGGTGACCTCAGCCGGCTGCGGCGCTCGCCGGCTGCAGCGCCTGCACGCGCTCGCGCAACACTCCGAGCTGCACGTGCGGGAAGAGGCCGAAGGAGGGGGGAGGGTCCTGCTGGTCGAGCAGTTCCTCGACCCAGAAGGCGCGGGTCCCGTAGAGGAGGTGGGCGAGCTCGTCGGCGCTCGGCGCCCGGAAGCAGCAGTTGTGCAGCTCGACGATCGCGGCGTCGAGGTGATTGCGCACCGGCTCCAGGCGCGCCGCGTCCCACTCGGTCCAGTCGCTGCGCATCGTGTCGTGGCCGTAGGAGGTGCCGTCGCAGTGGGCGACGAAGCCGCAGCGGGCGAGCTCCCTGGCACGGGCCTGCTCCCCGGCCAGCGCGGTCTTCGATCCCGGGAAGGCCTTGAGATCCTCGTAGAGGTCGGGGCGCAGCCGCAGCCAGTGCCGCTTGACGATGCCCGAGGACTTGTAGCCGCTCTTGTGCTGCTCGAAGCGGGTCGCGATCCGCCGGCCCGTCGAGCCCACGTAGACCCAGGGCAGGCGCGGGTCGCGCCGCTTGCCGACGGCCGGGGAGAGCTCGATCACGTAGACGCGGGAGGCCATACCCGCAGGTTCGGCATCGCCACCGCCCCGCCTGCAACCCCGTTTCCGGCCGAGCTTGCGGAGGCGAGTGCAAGGTCCCGTGCGGAATCGATTGATCCGTCTTGCCCAGCGGCTTAGCTTGCACGCTGTGGTCGGTACGCCGAAGAGAGAACTGCGCCCCCGGTGTGCCGGGGTAGAGGCCCTGGATCTACCCGGACCCTCGCGGCGGATCCGGATCGAGCCGATCGTGCTGCCCGAGCCGCTGCGGCGCACGGCGCCGGACGCCGAACCCGCCGAGCCGCCCCCCGAACCCGCTGAGCCCGCCACCTCGCCCGAGCCGGCGGAAGCGCCGGGCCCTGAGCCGGAGCCCGAGCCCGTGCGAGAGCCCGAGCCCGAGCCGGCCGAGACTCTGGGTCCCGAATGGGAGCCCGTGCGCGAACCCGCCCAGCCCGAGCCCGCGCTGCCGTGAGCAGCCGCAAGGACCTTGCGCCCGACTCCCACCAGCTGATCCTCGGCTGGCGCGTCTGGGGCCTGGAGATGACCGGTGCTCTGACCGCGATCGCCGCCGGCTCCGGCCCCTGGGCCGCCGGGGTCAACGAGGCTCGCTGCCACCTGCTCGATACCCGGCACCGGGCGCCCGGCCGGGGCTGCGTGTGCGGCTTCAACGCGCTGCACCGGCCGCCGCTGGAGTACATGCACGACCGCGGCTACGCGCTCGGGGCGATCGGGGCCTGGGGCGACGTCGATATCTACCGGACGGGCTTCCGCTCCCAGTTCGCGTGCGTGCTCAGCCTGGTCGAGGACGGTGATCAGGGCTCGATCCACGAGGCGAAGCTGGCCAAGGCGGCCGATCGCTACGAGGTGCCGGTACTCGATCTCGAGGATCTGCACCGTTACGCGCTGGGCTACGCGGCGCCGGTCACCCAGGCGCTGCTGCCGGCAGACCGGCGGCGCCGGCGGGCCGGCAGCAAGGCGCCGATCGGACCCGCCCGCGTGCCAACGCCGTTGCCGACGCGGGCCCTGCCGGAGGAGTTCGTCGGGCGGGGTGTCGCGGTCAACTCCCACCTCGCGGTTGACCACCAGCGACAGTTCATGCGCCTGGGGCCGACTCCCTCGCTCGCCGCCATGGCCGGCGACCGGATCGAACCTGCTGTGGCGCCCGACGCGTGGGTCGAGCAGGGCCAGTCGCTGTTCACGGCTACCGTCGGGGAGGGTGCCTGCCAGGTGCCCGTGCCCTCGCCGGTTGCCGGGAAGGTGATCAAACTCAACGACGGGTTGCCGCTACCCGACTACGCGAGCGGCCCGGCCGCGAACGGCTGGCTGGTCGATCTGCGGCTCGAGTCCAACAGCCTTGACCACTCGGGGATCAGCTGGGGCCGCCAGGGCGCGGAGGCCTACCGGAAGACGATCCGCGCGGCGGGCTCCGACGCCGATCTGCTGATGCGCAGCAGCCCGAGCCCAATCCCGGCCTCGGAGCTGGTCGGCGCCGACGAATCGCGCGGCTGGCTGCGCGCCTTCGCCCAGGCTCTCGACACCGAGATCCGCGCAAACGAGGCGCTCTGCGGGGCGCTGCGGACACTGGCCCGGTCGGTGATCTTCGACGTGCGCGGGGTGGAGGCGCTGAGCGTCGCCGCGCCGCCGCTCGGCGACGGCCGCTGGGTGCGAACGGCTTCGCCTTCCGCGCAGGCGGTCCCCCCTCCAGGGGCGCTGCGGATCGAGCTCGGGCCAGAGGAGCTGCGCGAGTGGTGGCGAGGGGAACGGGGGCTCGATCCCGACGACGTCAGCTCCGGCGAGCCCGGCGCCCCGCGTGACATGCGCGCGCCGCTGCACCTGACCGCGGGCACCCGCGGCGATCTACTGCTCGTCAACTCCCTGCACAGCCGCGCCTTCGGGCCCGCGACCGCGATCCTCGACGACCTCGGCAACCCCTGGTTCAAGGCCGGGGACGCGGTCCGCAACCCGATCCGCAGCCTCGAGGTGCTGGCCGGCTTCAAACCACCGGACGGCCTGGCCGGCGCCGCGCCGGCGGCTTAGATCACCGGCGTCGCAAAGTCTCTCGTAAGAGGGCTCTGAAACGGCGCATCCTGCGACCCATGGGTAGGAGTTCGGCGCGGATCATGGGGAGGTGCAAGGGCGTAGGCCAGAGCCGTGGAGTGGACTAAGTGGACTAAGGTGGCTAGAATCCGGCGGGATGAAGCCTGTCTCAATCCACGAGGCAAAGACGAACCTGTCGCAGCTGATCTCCCGGGTCGAGGCGGGCGAAGAGGTGGTGATCAGGCGGCGTGCGACACCCGTCGCCCGATTGGTGCCGCTGGTGGCCCAAGCCCGGAGGCCGGGAGCGCTGCGGGGTCAGATCGAGATCGGCGCCGACTTCGACCTTGTGCCCGAAGAGTTCGGCAAGCTGCTCGAGTGAAGCGCTTGCTGCTCGACACCCATGCCCTGCTCTGGTGGCTGGCGGACGACGCATCCCTGTCGGCGGCGGCGCGCGAGGCGATCGCTGCTCCTGTGAACGAAGCGCTGGTCAGTGCCGCGAGCGCCTGGGAGATCGCGATCAAACGTGCGCGCGGCAAGCTGCGAGTCCCCGCAACCCTGCTCGAGACAGTCTCCGCAGAAGGCTTCAACTGGCTCGCGATCGAACCGCAACATGCCTGGGCGGCGGGAGAGCTCCCCGACCACCACCGCGATCCATTCGACCGGCTGCTCGTCGCACAGGCCCTGGCCGAGGAAGCGGTGCTGATCTCCAACGATCCGCAACTCGCTGCCTACGGGGTCGAGATTTGTTGGTAGGCCCGCGGCTTAGATCACCTGGCGCAGCCGCCGGCTCATCGCCGCGCCTGAGGAGCCGAAGAGCTCGCACATGCGCTGGAAGCGATCGGGAGCGCCGCCGATCCAGTGGTAGTGGTGCTCGATCAGGGTGGCCGGCATCAGCATGGCGGCGGCGAAGTAGTTGGCCTCCTCCTCGATCAGGTCCAGCGGCGGGCGCTCGGCGGGGACGGGAGTGGGCGTACCGGGAACCTGCTCGCCTCCCTCGATCTGGCCGTGGCGGCAGAAGAGGGTTCGCTGAATGTCCTGGTGCAGGACGCAGTGGCCGAGCTCGTGGCCGATCGTGAAACGGCGCCGCGGCGGCCACTGACGGGCCTCGTCGGCGTTGACCCAGATCTCGCGCTCGCGGGTGAGGAAGAGCCCGGAGAGACCGTGGTCGGAGTCGAGCGGCGGGCAGTTCGGGGCCGCGAGCATCGCCTCGGGCTCGATGTCGCGAACCAGCAGGTCGAAGCAGGAGTCGGCGATCGCGTCGATCGGGACGGGCAGCGTCTCGCCGTTCCAGATCCAGGCGGGTACATCCGCCAGCACATCGCCGGCGCGGCGTTCGATCTCTTCGGCTTCGACTCCCACGGAGGCGGAAGCTAGCGCCGCCGGGGGCGGAACTCAATCCGAAGGCGCTGGGGCCCCTCAGCCGTCGAGGAAGAGCGCGTCGAGCGCGTCGTGGCGCCGGGGCCGCCCGGCAGGGGCCGGGGACGGAGCGTCCAGGGACTGAGCCCCGAAGCCGAGCGTCGAGTCGTCCTCCGTGTAGGCGCGCGTCGGGAAGTCACGTTCCGCATACTCCGGATCGGGCATGGCGGTTCGCGCGAAGGCGCTCAAGCTGCCGGGTTCGCCTTGTGGGAGCACGCCGCGGCCGGCCCTGCGCAATTGCTCGGCATTCGTATCGATGATTGCGGCGAGCGCCTCGAGCACGCGGTCGGAGACGCCCTCCGCGGGTAGCAGTCCGTGCTCCATCTGGTGGTAGTAGCCGTGCACGCGCTCTTGCTCGGCCGTGCCACTGAAGCCGAGCGCCTCCGCGAGCCGCCGCGTCAGGGTCTTGCGATCAACCTGGGCGGCGTTGCGCAGCCGGCGCAGGACCTCGGGCCAGCTGCCGGAGACGCCCTCGAGCGAATCCCAGACCCGGGCGACGGATAGCTTCGCCGGTGAGCTCTCGTAGGCCACCGGATCCCATCTGCGACGTGGGGTCTGCATGAGAAAGCTGTCGATCGCCGACTCCAGTTCCTGACGCTCGCCCTCAGGGGCACGGTCGAGCAGTTCGCGAACCGAGGGCCTGTCGCCCGCCTCGAATGAGGCACGGAACTCGGCGAGCAGTTGCTCGACAGAGCCGCCGCCGGCGCCCTCGGTGTCGGAATCGTGTGGGTTGTCGGCGCTCATCGCTTCTAGGATCCTCCCAGTCCCAGTTCCTTGTCGAGATCCGTCTTGAAGCGTTTCCAGATCTGGTAGACGTTGGCGTCGGTCATCCCGGCGCCGGGATGGGTGTCGGTCACCCGCTCGGCGACCTCGGCGGCAGGCAGATCCTCGCCCCAGCCGAGCTCGGGTGGCGCCGTGAGCCGAATCACGAGCTGGTGGATCTCTTTGCGCCCCGCGAGCACGCGTCCCGCGGCCTCGCGGATCTCGATAGCCGCGTAGCCCTCCTCCTCGGAGACGGGCTCGTTGGCAAAGATCGTGTCGTCGCCCGCGTGCTCGCTGGGCAGCGGCTCGGCCGAGGGCCTGCCCTCGCGCGTCCTGTAGAAGTCCGCGATCCGGCGCGCGGTGATCGTCTTCAGCCAGTTGACGAACTCGCCGATCGTCTTGCCGTCGAAGGCGGAGCGCAGAGCGCTCTCGATCACCACGGCGGTTAGATCCTCGATGTCCCTCGGGTTGGCTTTCTTCGAGACGAGGGAGGCGACGAAGTCCCAGTAGCCGAAGGCGAGGACGCCGAACGCGGCCCGCAGGCAATCATCTCGGCCCGCCTCACGCATCTCGATCACGTAGGCGAGCAGCTGCTCATCCCCGAGCAGGTCGAGCTCTGCCTCGCTCTTGCAAGGCGGCTCCGATCCAGTTCCGCTCGTGCTCATCGTCCTCCGCTCTCGGCGACCGCAGACGGCCGCACCGCAGGCAAGGTACCGGTAGCTCAGGCGCCTCGCAGATCTCGCCGATCTGGGCGAACCGGCGTGGGGAAGTGCCGCGCCGTTGATAATCGAACGATGGGACCGACCGGGAGGATTCGCAGGGGGATCGCGCTGGGCGCGACGCTGGCCCTGCCGCTGCTGGTTGCCGCGTCGGCAAGCGCCGCAACCCCGCTCGGGCTTGACGACTGTGGGCCGGCTGAGGGCGTCTACCAGTGCTCGGGCCTGGTTGAGACCTGGGATGGCGTGCCGCTTGATACGACCGTGACGCTGCCCTCCGCCAATGCCCGCAACCTGCCCCTGATCGCCGAGATCCACGGCTTCGGCAACAGCAAGTGGGAGTATCTCGACCCCGAACAGACCGCCTACACCGACAACGCCTACGCATGGGCTCGCGACGGCTACGCGGTGCTCACCTACACGGCGCGCGGGCTCTGGGGCTCCTGCGGGACGCCGGAGTCGCGACTCGCCAACCCCGGCCCCTGCGCCACCGGCTACCTGCACCTCGCCGACGTCCGCTACGAAGGGCGCGACACCCTTGAGCTGGCTGGACAGCTGGCGGACTCGCGATTCGTCGACCACCGCCGGATCGGCGTGACGGGCGATTCCTACGGCGGCGGACAATCGCTGATGCTGGCGGCGCTGCGCGACAAGGTGATGCTCCCCGATGGCTCGCTCGAGCAGTGGCGCTCTCCGGCGGGCAAGCGATTGCGGATCCGCGCCGCCGCACCTGTGATTCCCTGGAGCGACCTGGTCACCGCCGCAGCCCCGAACGGACGCGTGCGGATCAACGGCCTGACCAGCCGCAAGACGGCAACCGAGCCGGTCGGCGTGCAGAAGGCGACCTTCGTCAACGGGATCTTCGCCGCCGCGCAGGCGGCGACCGGGCCGGGCCAGCCGCTCGGCGAGCCCTTCATCCCGGGGCGACCAATGGGCTACCTGGCGCCGCTCGGCACCGATGAGAGCGCCGATGTCGAGGGTTGGGTGACGCGGACCAATGCCGGCGAGCCCTATGACGACGCCATTGCGAAGGCGACCGTCAGGCAGTTGACCAACTTCCACTCGGGTTACTACATCACCCCGCGCAGCCGGCCGGCTCCGCTGTTTCTCTCCTCCGGCTTCACCGATGACCTGTTTCCACCCGACGAAGTGCTGCGCTACGCCAATCGCACCCGGCGGCTGCATCCCCGCGCCCCGATCTCGATGCTGTTCGGGGACTTCGGTCACCAGCGGGCGAGCAACGACCCCGTCGATCGTGACCGCCTGCTCGCTGACCTGCACGCCTTCTTCGACAAGCGCCTGCGAGGTCGCGGCTCCGGCCTTCGCCGGGGAGTCGTCGCCTACGTACAGCGTTGCCCTGCCGAGCGCGACTCCAGCGGCCCCTATCGGGCGACGCGCTTTCGCGATCTGACCCGGCGCAAGATCGGAGCCCGCGTCCGTAAACCGTTCACGGTTTCCTCCTCGGACCTCGGCGATCCCGCCGTCGGCAGGGCGATCGATCCCGTCGCCGGCGGTGGCGATAGCTGCGCCCAGACGCCCGCCGGTGACGACAGCGCCAGCCGGCGCGTGCCGCTCTTTCACGCCAAGCGGAAAGGCGTGACGATGATCGGCTCGCCGCGGCTGCGGGCCCGGCTCGATGTGAACGGGGCGGCGCCTGCGGATACCCAGCTCGCCTCCCGTCTGTGGGACGTGGCCCCCGACGGCAGCCAGCGACTTGTGGCTCGCGGCTCCTACCGGCCGCGCCAGGGCAAGAACCGTTGGCAGCTGCATCCGGGCTCCTGGCGCTTCAGTAAGGGGCACGCCGCCGAGCTCGAGCTGCTCGGCGCCGACGTGCCCTCGAACCGGGCCTCGAACAGCGAGTTCTCGACCGAGGTCGCCAATCTGCGGGTTCGGGTTCCGGTCCGCTGAGCGGCAGCCCTGTGGCGCCGTACGGCGCGGCTGCGATGCTGGCGCTGTGGAACAAGCGGCCTCCCAGACTCCCGCGCCCCTCGCCCCGGGCGAGCCGGATCTCCCGGGCCCCTACCCGGTGGGCAAGTGGGCGAGCGGTTTCCGCGGCTTCCTGCGCGGCCGGCCCCGCGTTCGTATCGTCGGCGAGGTGATCAACTACCGCGGCTCCTCGGGCAAGGCCAGCTACTTCGATCTGCGCGACGGGGACGGGGCGGTTCCCTGCTCGATCTGGAGTACGGATCTGAAGAAGCTCGACCTGCCCGAGGGTGCGCTCAAGGACGGGGTGGAGATGGTGGCCGCCGGCGGGCCCGAGTACTTCCCCGGGTCGGAGCGCTCGAAGCCCTCGTTCAGCTTCCGGGTCACCTATCTGCGCCCGGCCGGCGAGGGGGACCTGCTGGCGCAGCTCGAGCGACTGCGGCGCCAGCTCGGGGAGGAGGGGCTGTTCGAACCACAGAAGCTGCTGCCGCGGCCGCAGCTGCCGCGCACGATCGGGGTGGTGGTCGGCGGTGGCTCGGCCGCGCTCGGAGACATCCTCGCCGGGCTCGAGCGGCGCTCCTGGAAGGGGCGCATCGTCTTCGCGCACCCCCCGGTTCAGGGCAAGGCCGCGGCGCCGAAGATCTCGGCCGCGCTCCGCGGACTGGCCGAGCTGCCCGAGGTCGAGGCGATCATCGTCTCGCGCGGCGGCGGCTCACTGACCGACCTCTGGGCCTTCTGCGACGAGAACCTCTGCCGCACCGTCGCCCTCCTGCGGGTGCCGGTGATCTCAGCCGTCGGCCATGACTACGACCACACGCTGATCGACGATGTCGCCGCCGTTGCCTGCTCGACCCCGACCCACGCCGCCGAGGCGGCGGTCCGGATCGATGTGCAGGCAGCGCGCCGGCAGCTGCGCGGCTCCGCCGAGTCGATTTCGCGCGCCGGCCGGCGGGCCGTGTCGACGCGGGCCGGGACTCTGGCCGGGGCCGCGCGGGCGATCGCCGGCCACATGCGCGCCGAGCGCTCGCGCCTGCATCAGAAGATCCGCGAGATCCGGGCGGCATCAGCTCGCAGCATGGTTGCGCGCAGCGAGCGCCTCTCGACCTTCGGACTCGTACTGGGGCGGCGGCGGGAGGCGACCCTGCACGAGCTCGCTCCGCAGGGATCCAGTCGCTCGCGCCTGGCCTCGTTGGCGGCGACGCTCGATGCGCATGATCCCGAACGGGTCCTGGAGCGCGGCTACGCGATGGTCACCGATACCGAGGGCAAGCTCGTGGCCCGGGCGGAGGCCGCACGGCAGGCTGGGCGGATCAATGTCCGCTTCGCCGACGATGATGTCGAAGCAGATGTCCGAGACTCCTGAGATCCCCGAGCCCGACGCCGCGGCCCCCGAGCCGCCCGCCAGCTACGAGGCCGCGGTGGCGCGCCTTGACGCGATCATCGCCAGGCTCGATTCCGGCCAGGCCGAGCTACGCGAGACGCTCGCGCTCGTCCGCGAGGGCAAGGGCCTGGTCGAGTACTGCAAGGGCGAGCTCGACGCGGTCTCGGGCGAGCTGGAGAAGCTCGACCTCGACAAGCTGGTCGAGCAGCTCGAGTCCGCCGGCAGCTGAGCCTCCGGCGCCGGTCGCCTCCGCTTCCCCTACCCTCACAGGCGCAAACCATCAAGAGCGGCTGAGGGACCCGGACCGACGACGCCGCAGCAACCGAAAGCTCTCCCCGGAGAGCGCACGGTGCTACCGCCGGATCGATGGAGGTACCTATGTCAGCCGACCGCGCCAACCCTGCGCCGCTGTCCACCCGTGACCCCGACCTGCGGGCGATCTTCCACCCCGGGCGCTTCCTGCTCGTCCCCTGGGGGGAGGCGATCGATCGCCTCGATTCGCTGCTGTACTCGCGGCCGGGCGGGCCTTTGGCCTTCGAGCTCTGGGACGAGGGCAACCAGTGGCTCGCGCGCCAGCACGGGATCGCACCGGCCGAGCCCGCAATCGACGCGCTGAGTCATTGGGCGCGGGAGCGGGGCTCCGGGTTGCGGATCGGTGCTTCGCTCGGTCCCCGCTGCAGAGAGCGCGGCCGGGCGATCCGCGTAGCGAGCGATCCGGTCACCGGGGCCCCGGCCTTCCGCTTCGTCTATCCAGGCACCGTCACCGGAGCGCGGCGCCTGCGGATCGCTCCCTGGGGCTACACGGATGACCCGACGGGGTCGCTGCGCCGGCCCTGGCACGGGGCCGCGGGTGAGGTCGTCCAGTTCGGACCCGACCACGGACTCGCCCGCTTCGCTCATCTCGATCCAGGTTGGCTGGATGTGGCCAACAGCGCACTCCTCGCCTGGGCCCTCGAGGACGGCCGACGGCTTGAGGTCGCGCCCGGCCTGCACGATCTCGGTGAGCCCGGGCAACCGCCGGAGACACACTTCGGGACCGGCATCTGCGCCGACTGCGGCGACCAGCGGAGGACCGGCGTGTACTCGCACCTGGGGTTCTATAAGCGCGGCTGGATCTCGACCCGCTGCGGGATCTGCGGCGGCCGCTACCGGTGGCACCGGTAGCGGCGTGGCGAGGCGGAGACATCTGAACGCAAGGGCTGGCTCGCCGTCAGATTTGCCCGTCTCGCGACGACCCTTCCCTCGTAGGTGCAATACGAGGAACGGAGAAACGCATGAGCGAGAGCAATCGGAAGGATCGGCAACTACTGCAGGTCGGTCTCCTGGTGGATGAGTCGGGCTCGATGAGGCCGCTGCAGCCGACGGTGATCACGGGCATCAACGAGTTCCTCGCGGACCTCAGGGAATACCCCGCCGAGGGCTGGGAGGACGGGGTGGACGTGCGCGCCTCGCTGGCGATGTTCGACCAGCGCGGTGGCGCGAAGCCCGTCCGGGTGCGTTTCGCCGGCATCCCGCTGGCAGAGGTCAGCCCGCTCGGCCCGGGCGACTACCAGCCGCACGGCGCGACGCCGCTCAACGATGCGGTGCTGCAGACGATCGGCGCGATCGACGGCAAGGCGCGTAAGCGCGACCGGGTGATGATCGTGATCCTCACCGATGGGCTCGAGAACGCGAGCGAGGCGAGCACCGCGGACGTGCGCCGCGCGATCCAGAAGAAGGAGGAGCGCGGCTGGGAGTTCATCTATCTCGGCGCCAACCAGGACAGCTGGGCGGAGTCGGGGAAGATCGGCCTCGCCCAGCCCGGCAAATACTTCGGCTGGGATGCGAGCGAGGCCGGCCTCGGCGCCGCGATGAAGGTCACGGGAGAGCGGGCCATGCGGTTCCGGGACGCCCCGGATGAGTACCGGGCGGAGCAGATCCACCTCGCCTCCGAGATTGCTCCGGGTGAGACCAAGGCACGCCGGCTCAGCGATGCCGAGCGGCGCAGCCGGGGTCGGCGTGGAGGTCGCGGGGGGTGAGCGACTACGCTCGGAAGATGAGCGATGACCCCCTTTTGGCCCACCCGCTGAGCGAGCGCTTCGAGGAGGCGCTCGCCTATGCGGTGGGCCACCACCGCAGCCAGCGGCGCAAGGGCACCGGCATTCCCTACGCCGCCCACCTGCTGGCAGTAGCGGCGATCGTGCTCGAGATGGAGACCTCCGAGGACGAGGCGATCGCAGCGCTCCTGCACGACGTGATCGAGGACGGGGGTGGGGTGGAGGCCGAACTGGAGATCGGCGAGCGCTTCGGCCCCGACGTGGCGCGGATCGTGCGCGCCAACTCCGACTCTGACACCCATCCGAAGCCTGTCTGGCTGGATCGCAAGAAGGCCTACGTCGCGGGGATCGCGACCAAGCAGCCGGACGAGTTGCGGATCTCGATCGCCGACAAGCTCCACAACGCCCGCTCGCTGCTCGCCGACCAGCGCCGAGACGGCAACGCCACCTTCGCCCGTTTCGGCGGCCGCCAGGAGGGCACGCTCTGGTACTACAGGGCGCTCGTCGACGCGTTCATGGCACGCAGGGAAGCGCTCGGCCCGCGGGCGCAGGGTGTGCTGAGCGAGCTCGACGCGATCGTCGCCGCGCTCGAGAGCGCAGCCGGGGACGGTTGAGCGCGGCTCGCTCGTCGGCCGGGTGGCCTCCGCCCTTCGGTGCCGATGGCAGCCTGCTCGACGAGGGGCACACCGCGCAGCTCGAAGCAGCCCTCGAGGCCCTCGGCCTCGAGATCGAGCGGAATGCCGAGGGCGCCCTGGCAACGGCAGCCTGATCCGTACGGCCCGGGGGACCCGGGCCGTCCAGCCGGGCGGTGACCATCTAGATTCATTGGCATGGTGATCCGCGAGCAGGAGGGGGGATACCTCTGCATTCCCCAGTCCCAGCACGCGGGGATCTCCGGGCAACTCGCCCGTGCCTGGGGCAACGAAGAGTTCGGATTGCCGGAGCCGCACCCGGAGCTGTGTCTCGCCGCGTCGCGCCACGACGACGGCATGGACGACTTCGACGCGCAACCGGATCTCGATCCGGAGACCGGCCTGCCGCGCGACTTCATGCACATGCCGCTCGATCGCTGGCTGGAATGCTGGCGCCGCGGTCCCGCGCTGGTCGCGGAGGATTCGCCGTACGCGGGACTGCTCGTCTGCCTCCACGGTGTGCACCTGCTTGGCTACCGGCGGATCGCTGACGACGACGCCGGGGGCCGTGCCGCAGCCGAGGACTTCGCGGCCGACCAGGACGAGCTGGCTGACGAGCTGATCGCCGAGTGCGCTCCGGACCACGGGTTGGAGCAGTTCCTCGACCGCCGGGTCATCGAGGAGAACCGGCGTCTGCTGGCACTATGGGATGCGATGTCGCTGGCCGTCTGCATGCCACGCCTGCCCGAGCGGTTCGAGGACGTGGCGACCCTCGAGGACACCACCAGCGTGGAGTTCGCGGAGGTCGGGGTGCAGGGCAGCGGCGAGATCCTGATCTCCGTGGACCCCTGGCCCTTCCACGAACCGGAGGTGCCGCTCATGGCCACCGGGAGGATGCTCAGCCGGCCCTTCGACGATCAGGAGTCGATGCAGGCGGCTCTGGTCGCCGCCGAACCGCAAACGCTGGCCGCGACCCTCGTCAGGGCCTGATCCGAGCCCGCGGGGCGGTCAGCCGACGAGGCCGTGCTCGCCGAACTCGGGCAGTACCGCCTCCGGCACGCGTAGCGCGGCGACCAGGTCCGCGGCATGGGGACGCAGCTCTTCGCAGAGCTTGTTGACGTTGCGGATCACGGCCTTCGAGCGGGTCGAGGAGATGCGGCCATGCTCCTGATACCAGCCGCGGTGCTGTTCGATCACCGCGAGCGCGTGCAGGTCGCAGACCCTGTCGAGCAGCGCCCGTGAGGCCTCGTCATCACAGGCCTCGACGCCGCGGTTGAAGGCCTCGAGGATCAGCCGGTCGATGTGCGAGCGGGCAGCGACGAGCACGTGATCCTGGCAGGCATTGAAGACTTCGAAAGGGTCGTAGCCGTCGTCGATGCCGCCCTTGATCCGGCGGGCCGCGCTGGAGATGACGTGGTCCTCGCGCCAGGCGAAGAGCGCCAGTTGGTACTCGCGCTTGTTGAGGTCGCCGTCCTCCTCGGAGTTCGGTGTGACGTCGTCCCAGATCCGGCCCCAGAGCTCGCGGGCGGCGGAGCGCTCGACGAAGCGCTCGATCACCTGGGAGGCGACGAAGCCGGCCATGCCGAGCGGGTCGAGGTCACCGAACTCCTCGCGGTAGCCGGTCAGCAGGCTCTTGGCGACGAGCTGCAGGAGTACGGTGTTGTCGCCCTCGAAGGTGGCGAAGATCTCGGCGTCGTCCTTGCGGGTCGCGAATCCTGCTTTGGTCAGGTAGCCGAGGCCGCCGCAGCATTCGCGTCCGGTCTGGATCGACTCGATCGCGTGCCAGGTCGCGTAGGCCTTGATGCCGGCAGCCTTGGTCTCGAGCTCACGGCGCGCCTGCTCGTCGCGCTCCTCACCGGAGAAGACGGCGTCCAGCTCATCGACCATCTCGGCCTGGACGAAGTGCAGCGCATAGGTTCGCGCCAGCAGCGGCAGAAGCCGGCGCTGGTGGGCGCGGTAGTCGAGTAGCAGCACCTCGCCACCGTCGGGCGGGCCGAACTGGCGCCTGCCGAGTCCGTGGCGGATGGCGGTGGTGAGCGCCACCTTGGAGACCGAGAGCCCGCCGCCGGCCACCGAGACCCGGCCCTGGACGAGGGTGCCGACCATCGTGAAGAAGCGGCGGGTGTCACTCTCGATCGGAGAGGTGTAGCGGCCGCGCTCGGTGACGGAGGCGTAGCGGTCGAGCAGGTTGTCTCGCGGGATTCGGACGTGGTCGAAGTAGAGGCGGCCGTTGTCCACGCCGTTGAGACCAAGCTTGTGACCACAGTCCTCGACCGTGATGCCGTCGGCGACGTTGCCCTTCTTGTCCCGGATCGGAACGACGAACGCGTGCACGCCGTGGTTGTCATCGCCGATGATCAACTGGGCGAAGACCGCCGCGACCTGGCCGTGGACGGCGGCGTTGCCGATCCATTCCTTACGGTCGCGCGGGGTCGGCGTATTGATCACGAACTCCTGGGCCTCGGCGTCGTATATCGCCGTGGTCTGCACGGATTGGACGTCCGAGCCGTGGCTGGTCTCGCTCATCGCAAAGCAGCCTGGGAGCTCGGAGGAGATCACGTCCCGAAGGTATTCCTCATGATGGCGACGGGTACCGAGGTGCAGGATGGCGCCGCCGAAGAGGCCGAACTGGACGCCCGTCTTGACCAGCAGCGAGAGATCGCCCATCGCCAGCGTCTCGAAGCCGGCGATCGAGCCGCCGATGTCGCCGCCACCGCCGTACTCGGTTGGGAAGCCGAGGGTGGTCTGGCCCTCGTCGGCGAGCAGCCTGGTCCACTCGAAGACCTGCTCGCGGTAGGCGGCGGAGTCGATCTCGGGATCGACGGGCGCGAAGTCCGGGCGCGCCAGAAGCTCCCGACTCTTGGCCCGGACCTCTGCGTAGCGACCGTCGAGGTAGGTGCCGAGAACATCGACATCGACCGCGGCGGGGGCGTCGGTGGAGGGGGGAGCTTCGGCCATCCGTTGGCAGGAGTTTACGCGGCCCCATGCCTGGCTTCGCAGAGGTTGGCTCAATCGATACCCAGGTTGCTGGACAAGCCTGTCCCGTGAGCCTATTTTCACGCTACGCGGAAATCAGCTCAGACCGCTCGTCCCGTCCCTTCGTGTCGCGGCGCCCTGCTCGCGCTCCCCCTGGTCGTCGCAGCCCCGTTCGCGTTGCCGGCCGTGGCGAGCGCGGAGAATTCCCTGCGCTTCTACGGCACCGGCAGCGGCGACGTGGATCGGGTCAAGGTCCCGATCGACCCGCAGGTGCCCGCCGACGTGAGCGGCGACTTCACGCTCGAGTTCTGGTTCGCGGCACACTACGAGGACATTCAGGGCAACGTCAAAGCCAAGGCGACCGGCGACGGTTGGGCCAAGGGCAACGTGCTTGCCGCGGTCTTCGCCCGCAAAATGCGGAATCACGGTTTGCAACAGTCGCAACGATGATTTACTGTCGCAAGCGCGGTACGGGAAGGAGAAAGAACTCCACGGAAGCTAAGTGGAGGGGCATCTCTCGAAGCGGCCCCGAAGGCTTACATCGCACGAAGGCTACGTGCGAAGGCAGGCAACACGGGCAGCCCCGTACCCACTTTTTTGCACGAAACCCCCGGACCCCCGGGGGTTTCGTGCGTTGTGGGGGGCCGGCGGTTGGGTTAGGGGGGTTGTTGGTCGGGATTCCGGTCGGGCCGCGACGGAGTGTGGGCTCGGGCTTGGCAGTGAGGGAGGGGTTGAGTGGCGGCGTGCTCCAGGTGACGGGCGGGCGCCGATCCCTGGGCACGTGTGGGTTTCGTCCCTGGTCTGTTTGCGATCGGCGAGGTTTGAGTGGCGGCAGGCGCCGAGAGTGACATTGTTCCGATCACATCGGAACAATGTGCGTTTCGACGGCTCCGGCCGGCTTTTGGCCGCGAGACTGGAGCTGTTCCACGGCCAAAGCCCGCGCCTTGCTGACAGAAGCGTCACCGAAGGCGTACGGGCACTGATTCCATCGCTGCTAATCGCCTGCTGGTGGCCGTCTGCCGCGCCGCCGCGGCCGCGGTCCCGTCCGGGCTCGGCCCTACCTTCGATCCCGTGGTGTTGAGCCTGCTGCTCGCCGCACCACCGATCGTGTCGGGTGCCTGCCGCCTCGCCGGTCGAGCGTCCGGGGCGCACCCCGGGAGTCAGGCGCCGTTGGATCCCCCCGGATCGTCCCTCGGCTAGCCCGCCTGCTCCCCTCTGAACCTGGGTGTGGGGCAGGGCATAGGCTGGACTCGTGGCAACGATCAAACTCGGCTACCTGCTCGTCCACATCCGCTCGGGCCCGCGCGGGGAGCAGGCGATCGCCGAGGTCCAGGCCGCCGAGGCGGCGGGCTACGACTCGGTCTGGGTCAACGAGTCCTACGGATCCGACGCGGTCTCGATGCTCGGCTGGCTCGCGCCGCAGACCTCGACCATCCAGCTCGGCGCCGCGATCATGCCGGCCCCGGCGCGACCGCCGACCGCCGCGGCGATGGCGGGGGCGACTCTCGACCAGCTTTCGGGCGGCCGGTTCATCTTCGGCTTCGGGCCTACCGGTCCGCAGGTCTCTGAGGGCTGGTACGGCGTGCCCTATCGCAAGCCGTGGGGCCGGGTGCGGGAGTATGTCGAGGTGGTGCGGGAGGTAATTGCCCGCCAGGGTCCGCTCGAGCACTCGGGTCCCCACTACGAGCTGCCCCTCGGACCGGGCGCCGGGACCGGTCAGGGCAAGCCGCTGAAGCTCAACTTTCGGCCGCCGCGTGAGGAGATCCCCGTCTTTCTCGGAGCCATTGGCCGCAAGTCGGTCGAGCTGTGCGCCGAGATCGCGGATGGCTGGATCCCGGCCTACCTCGATCCAGGCAGCTGGGAGCAGATGTGGGGGGAGCATCTCGAGGCCGGCTTCGCCGCTTCGGGCCGCTCGCGTTCCGACCTCGAGATCTCGCCGACGGTCCAGGTCGCGATCGATGGCAACCTCGAGGAGGCCCGGGCAGGTGCCCGTATGCGGCTGACGCTGTATCTGGGCGGTATGGGCTCCAAGCAGTTCAACTTCTACGGCGAGCTGACGCGGCGCATGGGCTACGGCGAAGTCGCCGACCGCGTCCAGGAACTGTTCCTCGACGGGCGCAAGGAGGAGGCCTTCAACGCCGTCCCCGACGAGCTCCTCGATCGCATCTGCCTGATGGGGACCGAGGCTGAGGTCGCCGAGGGTCTCGGGCGGTACCAGGCCGCCGGTATCGATCGGCTGATCGCGATCCCCGTGCACGCCGATCCCGCGGAGCGGTTGCACACGATTCAGAGGTTGGCGGCGCTGCGGGGTAAGGGCCGTCGCGGTCGCCGGGGGGCGGTCTCGTGCTCGAAGGAGGGTTGCTGGGGTTGATCGCGGTGCGATGGTTTGCTAAGCTAATTAGCGTAACTAACGAGATTTGAGACGAGACTTCGAATGAACGGCACCGCTACCCACAACCACACTGAGATCGGCGAGCAGGCGGCTCGGCTGCGGCTTGCACTGACGCGCACCGCGCGGCGGCTGCGGCAGCAGGCCGGGTCCGAGCTGGGCCCCTCGGCCACCGCTGCGCTCGCTTCGGTCGAGCGGCTGGGACCCCTTACTCCCAGTGAGCTGGCAGAGGTAGAGGGGATTCAACGACCGACCGCGACGCGGATCATCGCCCGCCTGCAGGAACAGGGAGTGGTGGCGCGAGCGCCGGACCCCGAGGATGGTCGTTGCTCGCTGATCAGCATCACGACGACGGGACGAGCGCTGCTGCGCAGCCTGCGCAAGCGCAAGAACGCCTACCTGGCCCGGCGGCTGCGCGATCTGCCCGAGGCCGATGTCGCCACTTTGAACAGAGCCGCTGCGATCCTCGAGCAGATGCTCGAGGAGGAGCGTCCTTGACGGCAGCGGCCAAGCGCTCGTTCGCCTCTCTGGAGATCTTCAACTACCGCCTCTACTTCGGGGGCCAGCTGGCTTCCCTGGCCGGCAACTGGATGCAGATCGTCGCCGAGCTGTGGCTGATCCTCAGCCTCACGGGCAGCGGCTTCGCGGTCGGCCTCGCAACGGCCCTGCAGTTCTCGGGGATCATGCTCTTCGGTGCCCTGGGCGGCTCCCTCGCTGACCGCTTCGACAAGCGCCGGTTGCTGCTGGTCACGCAGGTGGCGATGGCGCTGCCGGCGCTCGCGCTCTTCGGGCTGGCGCTCGGTGGGGCGGTGCAGCTGTGGATGGTCTTCGTCCTGATCGGGGTCCGCGGCCTGGTGCTGGCGGCCGATAACCCAGCGCGGCAGTCGTTCGTGGCCGAGCTGGTCGGACCCTCGCTGGTCGTCAACGCCGTCGGCCTCAACAGCATCCTCGTCCACTCGGCGCGCATCGTCGGCCCGGCGCTCGCGGGCCTGCTGATTGCCGGCTGGGGAGTGACCCCCTGCTTTGCCTTCAACGCAGCCACCTTCGGCGTGATGTTCGTCGCGCTGTGGCGGATGCGGCCGGAGGAGATGCAGTCGCGGCCACCGCGTCAGGACAGCTACCGGATCCGCGACGGCCTGAGCTACGTGCGGCGGACGCCCGAGCTGCGGGTCCCGCTGCTGCTGATGGCGGTTCTGGGCACGCTCGGCTTCAACTTCCAGGTGATCCTGCCTCTGCTGGCCCGCTTCAGCTTCGGCGGTGACGTCTCCTCCTACACCGCGCTCGTGATCGCCATGGGCGTCGGCGCGATCACCGGCTCGCTGATCACCAGCTCGAGGACGATCGCCGGCCCCCGGATGTTGATCGGCTCGGCCGGCGGCTTCGCGATCTCGGCCACGCTCGCGGCGGCGGCCCCGACGATCGAGCTGGAAATGGTGGCATTGGCCCTGCTGGGCGCGGCCTCGGTTGGCTTCGCCGCGACGATCAACGCGGGTCTGCAACTGGCCGCAGAGCCGGAGATGCGCGGTCGCGTGATGGCTCTCTACTCGATGGTCTTCATCGGCACGACCCCGATCGGCGGCCCACTCGCGGGCTGGATCGCGGAGGCCGTCAGCCCGCGTGCTTCGCTGCTCGTCGGAGCGCTGGCGGCCGCCGGAGTGGCCGCGGCTGTGGTGGCCGGCGAGCGTCCCCGGCCCGTTGCTGCCTCTGTTTGGCCCCTCGGGACGAGGGGTAGGTTCAGAGGATGGACACCGCCCAACATCCGCAGCAAGCTGTCGTCCTCGACGACGATGTCACCATCCCCAAGATCGGGCTCGGCACATGGGAGCTCGAGGGCTCCGAGGCCGAGTCAGCCGTGCGCGACGCGCTCGAGATCGGCTACCGCCACATCGACACGGCGCGTATCTACGGGAACGAGCGCGAGGTCGGGACCGCACTCGGCGGCTCCGGCGTCCCGCGCGAGGAGATCTTCCTGACGACCAAGCTCTGGTTCGAGGAGCTCGAGCCGGCCCAGGTCGAGGAGCAGATGGACGACTCGCTGAAGGCGCTCGGCACCGATTACGTCGACCTTCTGCTCATCCACTGGCCCAGCCCCGAGGTCTCGATCGAGCGCACGCTCGAGGCGATGGCGGCTCTCCGCGAGGAGGGCAAGGTCCGCAACCTCGGTGTGAGCAACTTCCCGACCGATGAGCTGGCCGAGGCGCTGGAGGCGACACAGGTCCCGCTTATCGCCAACCAGGTCGAGATGCATCCCTACCTCGACCAGTCGCAGCTGCTCGAGATGACCGCCGAGCGCGGAATGGCCCTGGAGGCGTACTCGCCTCTCGCCCACGGCGAGCTGCTGGACGACGAGGTCCTCGCCGAGATCGGCTCGGCCCATGGCAAGAGCGCAGCGCAGACGGCGCTGCGCTGGCTGATCGAACACGATCAAGTCGTCGCGCTGCCGCGCTCCTCCTCGCATGAGAACCGCGCCGCCAACCTCGACATCTTCGACTTCGAGCTGAGCGCCGAGGAGCGCAGCAGGATCGCCGAGCTCGCCCATCCCCGCGGCCGGCAGATCAATCCCTCGTTCGCGCCCGACTGGGACTGAGTAACGCCGGAGCGTACGAGGCCGTCAGCCCCGAAGACGCTCGAACTCGTGCCGGTCGTGGGCGCAGAAGATCTCGATCTCGCCGCCGCCCAGCGCGCCGTGGCGTGCGGCCAGTTCCCGTAGGCGCTCCTGGTTCAGCTTGCGTTGCTTGCGGTCGGCCTCGACGATCGACTCGAAGGCCGCCGTTCCCGGTGGGGTGCGAGGCGGGGTCTCGATCTCCCCGCGATGGAAGTAGCTGTCGCCGCAGTGCATCAGCCAGCCTTCGTCCTTGCGCACCGCGACCGCCGAGTGGCCGAGAGAGTGGCCCTGGAGCGGCACGATGGCGATCTCCGGATCGAGTCCCGGGATCGCCCGCACCGACTCGAATCCGAACCACTCGTCGCCACCGGTCTCGTAGCGCACCCAATCCGGGCCATGGGCCCACTGGGCCTGGATGTAGCGCAGCTTGTCCCGCAGCCGGGGCTTGAGCGCGGCGTCGAGCTCGGCGCCGAAGACGTGGACCTGCGCGCCGGGGAAATCGCCGAGGCCGCCGGCGTGGTCGACGTCGAGGTGGGTGACGACGATGTGACGCACGTCTGCCGGCTCAAAGCCGAGCCGCTTGACCTGCTCGATTACCGTCTCCTCGAGCAGGTAGAGGGGGCGGATCATGGTCTTGAAGAAGGCGCCTGTGCGGCCCGGATCGGCGACGTCGGCGCTGCCCAGTCCGGTGTCGACGAGCACGAGGCCGTCATCTGCCTCGATCAGCAGTACGTGGGCGACCAGGTCCGCCGTCTCCATCAGACCGCCTTCGCCGGTCAGCAACTTCTTGCCGTGCGGGCACATGGTCGCGCAGTTGAGGTGATGGATCTTGATCGCCATAGCGGCCATCCTATTCAGGCCGCCGCCGGCCCGCACGAGAATCGCGCTGGACATCGACCGGGGCTGGCGTAGACTCGTGGGCCTCTTGACTTCCGATCAGGGCAAGAGGGGAGCTGATCGTGATGGGAGCGCTCGGAGGCCCTCAGATGCAGATGTGATCCGCGGCGCGACGCGGCGCTACGACTCCACCCTTGATGGCACGCTGCGCTCAGCCGTCATTCCCTACGGCTACACGGTCACGATCTGGGCCGCGGGCGCGTATCTGATCGGCCTGCGGGGTCTCCCCGGGCTGCTCGAGGCCTTCGCCTTCGTCTCGGGCGCGCTGATCGCCTTCGCGCTCCTTGCCTCCTACTCGCAGCGCCGGCTTGAGGGCCGTGCCGGGGAGTCCTCGCCGGATATACACCCGGAGACCAGCCATCCGATCTTCGCCGCCGGGCTGCACATTCTCGCCGTCGGTCTCGCCCTACTCGCGGCCTGGGCGGTGGATGAGACGCTCGGTCGCGGCGCCTGGTTCTTCTGCTCGTTCGCGGTCACCCTGATCTACCTGACCCTCGCGAGCCTGGAGCTGGCCTTCGCGATCGAGATGCGGCAGCGGGAGATCGGTCTGCGCTCCTCCGCCCGACGGATCGTGGTGATCGGCCGGCGTGGAGGCCGCTCCGCGCAGCCCAAATCACGCCGCTGAGCCCAGCATCCGCTGCGAGCCGGGTACAGCTTGACCCACTCCGTTGCGAGGAACGCGCCCGAGGGCACCGCGCGCAGCTTGACCGAGCCGTCCGGCCGCGGCGTCATATTTCCCGAGTCCGTCCGAAGACTCTTGAGGGAGAGAACATTGCGAATCGTTTTGGGCCATCGTGCACATGTCCGGGTTGCAGCCACCGTTGCCGCCGTCGCGTCGCTGGCGCTTTACGCCGGGGCCTGCGGGGACGACGACGAGGGATCGTCGACGGCGGGGGGTGAGGGCACCGAGACGAGCGCTGAGAGCGCCGAGGAGGTGACGCTGACCGCGGTCGAGTACGAGTTCGACCTGTCGGCGACGCCGACGGCCGACACGAAGTCCGTCACCTTCGACAATCAGGGCGAGGAGTTCCACGTGATGATCTTCGCCAAGATCAACGAGGGGTTCACCCTCGACGAAGCGGTCAAGCTCGAGGGCGAGAAGGGCTCGGCGACACTCATCGCTGAAGCCGAAGCCGCTCCTGGCAAGTCGAAGACGGTCGAGACCAAGATGCCGATTGAGGCCGGTTCCTACGCGATGCTCTGCCCGATTCCCGGCAAGGACGGCCCGCACTACAAACTGGGCCAGCTCCAGGAGTTCGAGATCGAGTAGCCGTGTTGCCGGACCGGACCGGACCGGACCGGCGAACTCGCGGGTCCGGTTTCGCAGCCGCCGAGCCAGGATCCGCGCCCATATCCCGAGGTCAGAGAGCCAGCCGCGGAGCCCGGTGGCGCCGATCGGCTCGACCATCGTGGTGATCGGTCAGCGCGGAGGCCACGCCGCGCAGCCGAAATCACGCCGCTGAGCCCTGCATCCGCCGTGAGTTCCGCAAATTGCGGAAGTTTGCGGCCGCGGCGGCGGGTGAACCTGCGCTCCACCTGACGCCGCCCGGTTAGGTTCGGAGCACCCCCGGGCGCGGGTCTGTGCGCCGGGGTTGAGGAACCAGGTGAGCAGTACCGAGACCGGCAATCCATCGGCCCGTTCCCGTCCGTCGGAGACGAAGTTCCGCCGTGCCCGGGCGGGGGCCGGCTGGGACGAGCGTTGCGCTGTGCTGTTCGACGACCTGCGCAAGCCGGCGCGCGTGATGGTGGCCCGCGCCTTCGGCTCGGCGTTCTCGCCCGAGGAGGTCGAGGACGTCTACGCCAATGCCTGGGCGTCGACCCTCGCCGCGCTTCGTGGCCGGGGCGAGCGGATGAGCGACGACGAGCTACGCGCCTACCTGCTGACCGCAGTCGCAAACCACGCCTCCAAGGAGATGCGGAGGCGCTCGCGCAAGCCGACGAGTCCGATCGAGGACGTCCACGCCCAGGTGCTGGCCGACAGCCACCAGCCGGCCCCCGATGAGCTCGCGGAGGGAGCGGAGACGGGCTCGGCGGCCCGGGATGTGCTGAGCAGCCTGCCCAAGCGGCGCCGCGCCGTGATGCTGCTCCGCTACGGCTGGGGCTTGCAGCCGGACGAGATCTGCTCGCTCGTGGATGGACTCTCGCCGCGGGCCTATCGCAAGGAGATCACACGTGGGGTGGGGGAGATGATCGAGCGCCTCGGGGAGCTCGAGAGCGGTGAGTGGTGCCGCTCGCGGGAGCCGCTGCTCCGCGACTATGTCGCCGGCACCGGCGACGAGGAGACTCGGCTTCAGGCGCTCCAGCACATCGGCCACTGCCGGCACTGCAACGAGCTCGTCGCGCGACTCAGCGGTCAGCTCCACGATTTCGGCTCCGGAGTGGCGTGGACCGCAGTAGCCGGAAGCCTCGGCGAACAGAAGCTCTCGCTGGGTGAGCGGGTCGGGGGCCTGCTCGATCGGGGCCGGGAGAGCGCGACGAGCGTGGGCGACGGCATCGCGAGCGTCGAACCCGGAACGAGCGCTGCCGCATCAGTGGGCGCGCGTGGTGCCGGTGCAGCCGGTGCGGGCGTCCTCGCAAAGGCGGCCGGCCTGGGTGCGGCCGGAAAGCTCGTGCTGGCCTGCACCGGGGCCGGAATGGCGGCAACAGCCTGTTTCGCCGGTGGCATCCTGCCGGGGGCCGCCGGAAAGGGGGGTGGTGAGCCCGGCGGGCGCTCGGAGGCGATCGAGCACATCGCCGGCTCGGCTCCAGCGCTGGGGACGCTGGTCGACTCGATTGTGGCCGAAGACGGCTTCGGCGACGGACCCGGCGGCGCCGGCTCCAGCGGTGGGGAGGGTGGCGACGGGAGCGGGGGTGACGGCAAGGCGAAGGCGCCCTCGCACGAGCCGGCGGCGGAGCAGGAGGTCGCCACGGCGCCCGAGGGGGCTCCGCAGGATTCGGTCGCGCCCACCGCGGCGCCGGTCGAGCAGGAGTTCGGCCTGCCCGCCGCGGCGCCCGCCTCTTCCTCCGGTGGCTCTGGAGCGTCCTCCGGTGGATCTTCCGGCTCCGGCGGCTCAGCGGGCGGCGCCGACGTCTCGAAGGAGTTCGGTCCCTGAGGCCAGCGCGGTGCCGGCTTCCCTGTTGCGGTCGATCAAGCGTCCAGCCGCTTGCTCCGCGTGGGACCATGGCGCGGTGAACAGCACGGGCAACACGGTGGCCGGCCGGGAGGATCGCTTCCTCCTCCGGCAGGAAGCGGGCGCGATCTCGATCAGCGCGGTGCTGCTGATCGGCGCCGTCCTAATTCTCATCTACGCCCTGCTCGGAGCTTCCAACGGCGACCCCGACAAGTACGGCAGAGCCCCGATCCCCTCCACGGCGCGGTTGACGCTTCCGGCTGAGGAGATCGATATCTCCTACGCTGAGGTGACGGCTGCTCGCGACATCCCCGTCCAGCCGCCGAGCGACCTGCGGGTCGTGGTCCGCGAAGTGCAGACAGGGGCCCCGGTCGCGATCAACGCGCGAGGCGGGTCGCAGTCGGAGGTCAGCGGCGAGGCAGTGAGTCCGATCCTCGCGGTGCGGCCGCCCGCCGAGGGTGTTTACGAGGTCGAGTCGATCAGCAACGAGGCCGCCGGCCGACGTGGGCCGGCACTGCTGTTCGGCGAGAGCCCCGTCGGCGCCGTCGGCGATCGGTTCGCCAAGGCCGGCGACCTGATCGCGAGCAAGTACGGCGGGGCGGCGGCCATTCTGCTGCTGCTGGCTGCCATGGCACCGTCGTTCCAGCGCGCCCTCAAGCGTCGGAGTTGATCCCAGTAGGCCCCAATCGCCGGCCTCGTCCGGGCCGAAGCGCGAGATGCGCCCTGGCTGCGCTGCTCGTGACCTGCGCGGCTCTCGGTATCGCGGCCTGTGGCGATGAGGGAGGAGCCGAATCCACCCCCGCCAAGGCGGTCGAGGAGCCGATCACGGTCACGCAGACAGCGCGCTCGGGCAGCTTCCTGGAGCGGGGTGGGAAGCTCGAGCTGATCCTGCGCGGGGTCGGTGGCACGAGCGCGATCGGTGTCGATGGCGCGGTCGCAACCGCCAAGCTGGTCCGCGAGACGCCGGCCCTGCTGGGGCCGGAGCCGATCAGCGCGACGCTGAGCGGAGCTGAGGTGAACCCCCAGCGCTACCGGCTGCGGCTCAGCGAGGCGAGTTACGACGGCAGGTTCGAGACACTCACCTACCGGGCGGAGATCGACGCCGGTCAGCCTGAGCGGCCGCAGGCAAGCTTCGGGGCGAGCACGCTGACCCTGGAGTCGAACCTCGCCCCGGCAGGGGTCGGCGGAGTCGTGCGCAGCGCCGACGGCACCCCGCTGGCGGGTGCGCTGATCAGCGCCCAGCTCAGCGGCCTCGATCTCTTCACCGCGCTCAGCGACGACTCCGGCCGTTTCCAGCTGGGCCCGATCCCGCCAGGCAACTATCACCTGGAGGCCTCGCTGGGCGGCTTCGAGCGCGACTCGACGCAGGTCGCGGTCCCGGCCGAGCAGGAACCGGCGTTCGAGCTGGTTCCGATTCCCAGCGGGGGATAGGGTGCCCGCATGAGTCTTGACGGCAAGGTCTTCTTCATCACGGGCGGCGCCCGTGGCATCGGGGCGGCCGTGGCCGCCGAAGCAGCTGCGCGGGGTGCCCGGATCGCGCTCACCGGCATCGAGCCCGAGGAGCTGGAAGCCCAGGCCGCGCGCCTGGGACCCGGGCACTTCCACAGCGAAGCCGACGTCACCGATCTCGAATCCGTGCGGGCCGCGGTCGAGGCGACCGTCGCCGAACTGGGCGGCATCGATCTCGTCCTCTGCAACGCCGGTATCGCCGCCTACGGAAGCGTGGAGAAGACCGATCCGGAAGCGTTCGACCGCGTGATCGACATCAACCTCAACGGCGTCTTCCGGACTGCCCACGCCACGCTTCCGCACCTGCTGCGGAGCCGCGGCTGGATCGGCATAGTCGGCTCGATCGCCTCCTACGCTCCGCTTCCCGGAGCGGGCTCCTACAACGCCTCCAAGGCCGGCGTCGAGCTGTTCACCCGGGCCCTGCGGGCCGAAGTAGGGTGGCGCGGGGTGACCGCGGCGAGCATCCACCCCTCCTGGATCGACACCGACCTCGTGCGCGAGTCGGCCGCCGAGCTGCAGAGTTTCCGGGATATGCGGGCCAAGCTCCCCTGGCCGGCGCGCTCGACCACCTCGGTCGAGAAGTGCGCGGAGCTGATCGTTGACGGGATCGAGTCCCGCCGCGACCGGATCTTCATCCCGAAGAGCGCCCGCCTGCTGTTTTGGATCCGCAACGTGATCAACAGCCGCGTCGGTGAGGCCCTGATGAGCCGGGAGGCACCGAGCATGGTGCCGAAGATGGATGCCGAGGTCGAGGCGATGGGCCGCTCGACCAGCGTTCGGACGGCTCAGATCAACGAGCTCGGAGACTGAGCGGCGGCGGCCGGGCTCAGCCGCTGCCGAACATCTGCGGCGCGGCCTCCGGCGCATCGCAGAGGATCAGCCGTGAGTCCGCCAGCGCGGCGCTCCGGTGCGGGACGATCGCCAGGTACTCGGGATCCGTCGCCATCGCGATGAAGGCCGAGCGACTGGGGTAGTGGACGAGGAAGACCTGGTCCCAGCACTCGTCGCCGGGGGCGATCACGGGCTGGCGGGCCTCGGCGCCCCAGATCGGACGTCCACCGACCGCGCTCATCACCGCAAGCGCGCCCTCGGCATAGCGGGCGTAGGCCTGCTCGCCGCTGCAAGGCTCGGCGTCGAAGTCGTCCGGGTAGGCAGCCTGCTCGCGAAAGCGGAGCATGTTGAGCATCGTGATCGGGGCATCGTCGGCGGCGGCATCGGAGGCCAGTTGCTGCAGTTGCTCGCCGGTCGGTTCAACACATCCCATGTGGGTGTTAAGGATATCCGGGTGCCACGGGCCGGGCTCCGTGGGCAACGGACGCGTCTCAAGGAAATCAGCTCGCCGCCGAAGAAGGGGAAGATATGTTGAAGCGTGGTGGGACAATCGCGCTGGTGGTTGCGATCATCGGCGTCATGAACGTGGTTGATGTGGTGCCGGCTCCGGCCCAGGAGGCCCTGATCTGCCGGAAGCGGGCCGAGAAGCTCGGCAAGGGCAACAACCACAAGAACTTCGGCAAGGGCCGCCAGGTCGTCAACGGCGGCGACGGCCGCGACGTGCTGCGTGGCGGACCGGGCAACGACCTGATCAACGGCGGCCGCGGCAACGACCGGGTCTATGGCGGCGGTGGCAACGACGTCGTCTGCGGTGGGCTCGGCAACGACAGGGTCTACGGCGGCAAGGGCAGCGATGAGGTCTACGGGGAGGAGGACAACGACGTTGTGATCCCCGGTCCCGGCGCCGACTACGCGCTCGGCTCGGCCGGTCGCGACAAGGTTTATGGCTGGGGTCGCAAGGGCGGCAGGATCGTCGAGGACGGCATCGACACGATCGACGGCGGCCACACCAACGACACGGTGGAGGCCGGCGGCGCGGACTTCGTCTACGGCGGCTCCGCCGAGGATCGACTGAAGACGAAGACCCCCGATATCGGCGTGCCCGTCATGAACGGCGGCTACCAGGACGACATCCTGATCGGCTCCAACCAGCGCGACAAGATGTACGGGGACATCGGCGAGGACGAGTTGCGCGGCAACGGCGGCAACGATGTCCTGCGCGGCGAAGAGTCCTCGGACACACTCCTCGGAGGGCTCGGCAACGACCTGCTCTACGGCGGCGATGCCGGCGACTTCCTCGATGGTGGTCCCGACTACGACGAGTGCGACGGTGGCGGACCCGGCAACAAGGACCGCGCGGTCAACTGCGAGAAGGAGTCCAACATCCCCTGAGTCAGGGGGTGTCCGGCAGCTGGCTCAGCAGCCGCTCGACCGCTGCAGCGAAGCGTTGCGGAACCTCCAGGTGGGGAATGTGGCCGGCGTCGTTGATCACTTCGATCGGCGCGTCCGGCCTCAGCTCGAGGAGTTTCTCGGCGGTGTGCCCGGGGATCACGCGATCCAGCGATCCCCAGATCAGGCCGACCGGAGCCTTGACCCGTGCGAACTCCTCGCGGAGGTCGGCTCGGGCTGCTGCCTCGAAGGCCGCCGTTAGGCTGACGGCGCCCTCGGAGGCTTTGAGTACGAGCCGAGCCGTGTCCGGATCGAGGGCGGCGCCGTCACCGACGGTGCCGGCGAGTAGGGCGCGCCGGAAGTGCGCGCGATCGGCGAATCGTAGGCCGGCCGTACGGCGGGCGAGCAGCAGCGGGCCGACCAGGTTCGAGCCGATGCGGGCAAGGGCCTCAGGTGTGGGGCGGAAGCCCGCGGGCGCGGCGAGCAGCAGGTGCGAGACGGCAGCGGGCCGGCGGGCCGCGAGGCAGATGGAGACGGCGCCACCGAGGGAGGAACCGACCAGGTCGTAGGGCCCGTCGATGAGAGCGTCAAGGCGCTCGGCAACCGTCTCGGCGACCTCGGGCAGGACCCAGCCCCGCTCGGGCGGAGGCGATCCGCCGAAGCCGGGTAGATCGAGGGTGATCACCTCGCGGCCCTCCGACAACCTGGGGATCGCGCGGCTCCAGATGGAGCGGTTGGTCCCGACCCCGTGGATCAGCACCATCGGTGTGTTGCGCCGGCCGTTCAGCCTACCGGCGTGGGAGGTCCGCTCGACCGCGATGGTTGCCGGGCCTGCGGGCGGAGTGCTCATCGACCCAAGATACGGGCCCGGCGGCTGCCGGGATCAGGCGGCCACGCTCTCTGCGACGCCCAGCGCCAGCGCCATGATCGAGATCTGCGGGTTCACCGTCGGGCAGCCTGGGAGGATCGAGCCGTCGGCGACCCAGACGCCACCGATGCCTCGCAGGCTGCCGTCTGCCGCCACGGGATGGCGGGCCCGGTCGGCACCGGCCGCGGCCGTGCCCGTGGGGTGGAAGGCCGCGAGGTGGAGGCGACCGACATCGAGGCGTTCGAGGGCGTGGTCGAGCTCGCCCACGTCGCGCAGTTCCGGCTCGCCCGCGCCGAGATCGACCCGCTCGGCTCCCGCGGCGAAAAGGATTCGGGCCATCGCACCAACCGCGATACGTAGGCGCGCTCGTCCGCTGGGACCCACGCGATAGGTGATGAGCGGCACGCGGGAGCCGTGCACGACCCCCGTGGGCGGATCGGCGAGCAGGGCCCCGACGGTCGCCACATGATCGCCGCCCTCAAGCCGCTCGAGCAACTCGGCGCCGATCCCCGGGACCACCATCGAGCCCATCCCGGCGGGCGTCGAGGTCGCCTCGATCATGATCCCGTGGCTGCGGTGTAGTTCCTCGACCCCCGCGCTCTGCAGCACTCCGCGCCAGGCGAAGACTGGCTCGGCAAAGCTTCCCGAGACCCCAATGGCGGGGTGGATCGAGAGGCCCCGACCCAGGCGCGGATGGCGTCCCATCCGGCTGCGGCGCAGCAGTGGCGGAGTCTCGGTGGTGCCCGCCGCAACCACGACGCGCCTGGCGTGAATCCGCAGACGGGAGCCGTCCCGGCGACGGGCCAGCACGCCGGTGGTCCTGCCCGACTCGCTCAGGACGCGCTCCACGCGTAGCTCGCTCACGATCCTCGCGCCAGCCTCGCAGGCCTGCGGCAGCGCATTGAGGTGGACGCCGGCCTTGGCATTGTTCGGGCAGCCGAGCGAGCACTGGCAGGAGCCGCGGCAGCCCGGGGCGTTGCGAACCAGTGGCCCGGCCTCCCAGCCCAGCGCCGCGGCGCCCGCAAGGGTCAGTTCGCCGTTGCGCCCCATCACATCAGCGGGCACGGGACCGACCGAGAGGGTGCTCTCGACGTCGTCGAGGTGCGGCTCGAGCCGGTCCGGAGCGGCGGGGAGCAGGCCGTGTCGCTCGTGCCAGGCGCGCGCGACTGCGGCCGGCGGCCGGTAGCAGGTACCCGAGTTGACCACGGTCGTGCCGCCGACGGCGCGTCCGATCGGCAGCACAATGGGTGGCTTACCGAGAGCGATCGTCGCGCCCGCGTCGCGATAGAGCGAGCCGAATCGATCGAGTGGACCAGAGGTCCGAAGCTTCGCCACCCCCCAGTGGCTGCCCTCCTCGACGATGACCACGTCGAGGCCGGCACGAGCCAGGGAGCGTGCCGCGAAGGCGCCGCCGGCGCCCGAGCCAATCACGACGACGTCGCATCGGCTCTCGTCCGGCCATTCGGAGCCGGGTCGCAGGTCCAGCTGGGGATCGGGACGACGTGGGTCATGGCGGTTCGCAGTCTCGCGGATCTCGTCGCCGTGCACGACCTGCCCCCAGCCGAGCAGTGCAACCGTTTTCAACAGGTCGATGAGTGCCGTGCCGGCCGATCCGGAACTCGCGACCCTCCGCAGGAGTTCGGCCTGAGAAGCGGCCGGCAGCGTGCCGAATCGCCCGCCATGCCTCAGCAGTGCGGCTCCGTCGAGCGTGGCCAGACCGGCGCTGACCGCCGCCCTTTGGGTGGCGGGCATACGGCTCAGCAGCTCACCCGCGGCGGCAGCGATTGCCTCCGCTCCGGGGCCGGCGGTGGCGGGCAGCAGGCCGCTCGCGAAGTCCTCGAGGCGCGCCACCGCGTTCCTCACCGAGCGGCGAGAGCGCGGCCCGCGGCCAGCCAGAGCGGATAGAGGGCGAACTGAGAGAGAACAAGCGCGTGCCGTGCCGGCGTCAGGGAGCTCTGGTCGATCTCCACCAGCCCCGAGCCGAGCATGAAATCTCTGCCGGAGCGAGACCCGAACGGCTTCCAGAAGTAGGAGAGGCCTGGAGCGTTGGCGTAGAGCAGCCCCGAAACGCCGACGAAGAGTGTGACCGCGGCAGTGCTCGCCGCTCTGCGTTGTCGTCCGTCCGCGCCGAGCTTCTCGATCGCGGCTCCGGAGGCCACCAGCAGGGGTGGGTCGAGGAGGAAGCTCACGGCGGGTCAGCCTAGCCGAGGCTCAGCCTGACGGCAACGGAGAGTTGCCTCCGGAGGCGCGCTCCGCGGCCTCGATCAGCCCGTCGCGGTAGTCCGGGTGGGCGATCCGTGCCAGCTCCAGACCGCGGCCGTGAATGGTCTTGCCCTGCAACTCGGCCGCGCCGTACTCGGTGACGACCACGTCTACCTGGTGCCGGGGAGTGGTGATCACGGTGCCGGCCTCGAACCAGGGCACGATCCGCGAGCGCCGCTCACCTGCGACGACCGCGGTCGAGGGCAGGCAGATCAGCGAGCGGTCCTCGAGGTCCAGCGCTGGGCCGGTGACGAAGTCCTCGTGGCCGCCGATTCCGGAGTACTGGCGGCCGCCGACGGTGTCGGCCACCACCTGGCCCTGGATATCGATTCCAATCGCTGCGTTGATCGTGATCATCTTCCGGTTGGCGCGGATCCGGGCCGGCGAGTTGACCACGTCCACGGGCAGGAACGCGACATCGCGGTTGCCGTCGAGCCAGCGGTAGAGCTCCTCGCTGCCTGCGGCGAAAGTGGCGACCGAGACGCCGTCGAGGTGACCCTTCTGGTTGGTCACCTTGCCCGCCAGGTGCAGCTTCATCAGGCCGGTGGTGAACATCTCGGAGTGGACTCCGTAGTCGCCGTTCTCGCCCTCGGCGAGCAGCAAGGCGATCGCAGAGGGGACGGCGCCGATCCCGGTCTGCAGCGTCGCGCCCGCCGGAATGAAATCCGTGCAGTGCTCGGCGATCGCCCGGTCAGCCTCGCTCAGTTCGGCTTCCGGCAGCGGCAGCGGCGAAGCGTCGCTTTCGACAAGCAGGTCGATCTCGTCGATGTGCAGCCGGTGGGGATGGTCGGGCTCGATCCCGGCGGTGCGCGGAAAGTTGGGCGAGACTTCCGCAATGAGCAGGCGCTCGTCTGAGGCCCCGGCACGGTGCAGATCAGCCACCGAGGCCCCGGCGTGCAGGGACAGCGAGCAGTAGCCGTCCTCGTCGGGGGGAGCCGCTGCGGTGATCATCACCCGTGGGTTCACGGCCTCCATCAAGGGGGTGAAGCGACGGAAGTCGGCCGGGGCGAAGCTGATGTTGGCGCCCTGGTCGCGCAGCGCCCGCTCGATCGGGCCGTAGAAACCGGAGAGGTAGTGGACGCCCTGGTGACCGAAGAGCGCCGTGCCGACGCTGAGCAGCGCCCCGTAGACCCGCAACTCCTCCCAATCCTCGCGCTCACCGAGCGCCGCGAGGAGGGCCGGCGGCTGTCCGGTGCCGAGCGGCATGCCGATTGCGTCGCGGACACCGATCCTCTCGGCTGCCTGCTCTGGGGTGAGGGTCTCGGTCATCACCGGCGATCCTATGCGTTGATCGGAGCGGACGCTTATTTCGTACCCGGCAAGGGGTTAATCCCGATCTGGTGACTGTATGGAGCAGCAAACCGCGTCAGAGTGGCGGACCGGGCGGCTTCAGGCCCCCCGTCGCGCGCTGGAAGCTAGCGCCCCGGCTGGGTGCTGCGCAGGGCCAGCACCCGTGCTGCGGAGACTTCGAAGGCCGCGGAGTCGAGCTGTCCGGAGCGCAGGCGCCGCAGAAAGAGCCGGCCCGCATCCCGGGCGTCGCGCCAGTCGGAGTACAGGAGCAGGTCCGCTCCGGCACCGGCCGCCGCCAGCGCGATCTCGGCATCGCTGCCGAACTGCTGAGCGGCCGCTGCCCCGAGCCCGTCGGTGATCGAGACGCCCTCGAACCCGAGGCGGCCCCGCAGCTCCCCGGTGGCCAGCGAGCGGGAGAAGGCCGCAGGGCGGTCCGCGAACGCCGGGTAGGTAGCCAGCCCCAGCATCACCAGCTCGCCCCCGGCCCGGGTGAAGGCAGCAAACGGCTCCTCGTCGAGCTCCCGCAGCTCCTCGCGGGTCAGGCGGAGCTTCTGCGCAGCGAAGTCGGTGTTGGTGGAGACAGCGCCGATTCCGGGAAAGTGCTTCGCGGTCGCCGCTACGCCGCTCTCCCGCAACCCGGCCGTAAAGCCCTCGACGCCTACCTGTTCAACGGTCGCGGGCTGTCGGCCGAAGCTCCGTTGTTCACGGTCGATAGCGCCACCGGGCCGGGCCACATCCAGTACGGGGGCCAGGTCCACGTTGAACCCCAGGTCGGCCAGCCGGCGCCCCGTGGCGCGGCCCTGGGCGCGGGCGTACTCGGTGCCGCGCACGCCCATCTCCTCCGCCGACGCCTCCGGCGGCCCGATCACGCGCTCGACCTGTCCGCCCTCCTGATCGACCATCACGAGCAGGCGGTCCGTGCCAGCGGGGCGGGCCCGCTGCAGCCGGTTGATCGTGCGCCGCGTAGCCGCGTCGCCCGTCACGTTGTCTTCGAAGAGGATCACGCCCGCGGCGCCGCCTTCGCGGATCAACTTGAACAGCCCGTCCGGGGGCTCGGCGCTGTCCCAGCCCGCGATCAACCGCTGTCCCGCGAGGGCGCGGAAGTCGAGCGCGGCGGCGAGACCGGCGGGTGTCGCGGACTCCTCGTCGCGGGCCGCGTCCTCGGACCCACCGGCGATCGCCAGCGCGAGTCCCGTCGCGCCCACGGCGACGAGGCCGAGCGCGGTCACGCGCCGGCGGCGAATCCGGGCTCGGCGCCGTGCCGCCCGGCGCGCGAGTCGGCGGGAGGTGTTCGGTTCAGGATCAATCGACCCGACTGTAGCCGGGGCGCGGAGGGCTCGATCCCGAGCCTCTCCCCGGCGGACTCAGGCGGGCATCTCGCGCCTCGGCGAAGCGGGCGGTGCGGGGGCGAGCTTCGCGGCGGCCGCGGCGCTGGGGGCCAGCTTGCGCTCATAGCGAGGCTTGGCGAAGATCATCTGCACATCGCGGATCCGGGCGACGCTGAACCCGGCCTCCGACATCGCCATGTAGAGGCGCCAGAGCCGGCGGAAGCGCTCGTCGTATCCGAGCGCTTCGAGCTCCTCGGTCTTGTTGACGAAACGGTCGCGCCACTCGTGCAGCGTGCGCACGTAGCTGGCCGAGATGTCCTCGAGGCTCAGGGTCCGCAGGTCGGTCTCGGAAGCCATCGAGGACTGGATCGCCTCGACCGAGGGCAGGCAGCCGCCGGGGAAGATCAGCTGATTGGCGAAGCTGCGGGTGCGCTTCTCGGTCTCGTAGATCGCGTCGTCGACGACGATCGCCTGGAGGAAGAACAGGCCCTCCGGCTTGAGCAGGCCCGAGCAATGGCGGAAGTAGGTGTCGAACCACTCCCAGCCCACCGCCTCGATCATCTCGATCGAGACGAGCTTGTCGTAGGTGCCGCGCAGATCGCGGTAGTCGTCACCAAGCACCGTGACCTTGTCCTCGAGGCCCGCCTCGCGCACCCGGCGGGCGGCGTAAACGCGTTGCTCCTCGGAGATCGTGGTGGTGGTCACGCGGCAGCCCCGGGTGGTCGCGGCGTGGATCGCCATGCCACCCCAGCCCGTGCCGATCTCGAGCAGATGGTCCTCGGGACCGAGCTCGAGCTCATCGCAGATCCGCTCGAGGCGAGCGAGCTGCGCGTCCTCGAGGGTCTGGCCCTCGTGCTCGAAGTAGGCCGACGAATACATCATGTTCTCGCTGTCGAGGAAGAGCTCGAACATGTCGTTGCCGGCGTCGTAATGGGAGGAGATGTTCTCCCGGGCGCCGCGGCGCGTGTTGAGCATCTTCAGGCTGCCGAGGCGCTGAAACGGGACCAGGAGCGGGGCGATCCGGCGGCGCAGGGGGTCGGCACGCCCGATCTCCCTGGTGACGATCAGCAGCAGGTCGAGCAGATCCTCGCTTTCCCAGAGGCCTTCCGCGTAGGTGGTGCCGAGCGCGATGCTCTTCGACTTGACGAGCCTGGCGTAGACCTCGGGGTCGTGGACCTCGACCGTGGCACGGTGCGGCGAGTCGGGACCGAAGCACACGTTCTCGCCTCCCGGCCATGTCTCGGTCAGCTCGATCCTGCCGATCTCGACTCGTTTGAGCAGGGAGTGCACGATGCGTCGCTGGAAGTTCATTTGGATCCGTCCTTGTCCGAGTTGGGGTTGCGGAAGTAGGGGGCTCCCTTGACTTTCAGCTTCAGTGCCTGCCAGTAGATCCGGCCCAGGGTCGAGATCGTCATCGGCGGATAGCTGAAGAGCAGGCGCTGCATGGCGCGCGGAGTGATCTCGAGGCGGCGCAGCGAGACCCCGGCCTCGAACACGCGCCGGCCGTCCTGGTGATTGGAGAGGCTGACGCTGAGTTGCGCGCCGGGTTCGTTGGCGCGCCAGCTGTAGCTCTGCTCCATCGGCATGAACGGCGAGACGTGCAACTGCTTGTCGAAGTTGCCGCCGAGGCCGCTCCCGTCGGTGTCACCCTCGCCGCTCCCGTCGATCTCGAGCACGTAGCAGCGGCGCTCGCCCCAGGGCGTGTTGGTCACCTCGGCGATCATCGCCTCGACTCCGGCTCCTTCGCCCTCTCCGTAGAGGTAGTAGAAGGCGACGGGGTTCATCGCGATGCCCCAGTAGCGGGGGTTGGCGAGCAGCTTCACCGGTCCGCCGGGCCGCGAGCCCGAGGCGCCGCGTGCGGCGACGAGATCGCGCGCCGTGTCGGCCAGCGGCTGCTCGGCGGGGGCGATGCCCTTCAGGTAATCAGCGCGGCGGAAGTGTGCCGGAGCCGGGCGGGCCGGATCTGCGGACCACATGGGGATCCCGTCGAACAGCCCCGGAAGCTCGTCGAGGTCGAACAGGGGCAAGAAGATCCTGTAGTCGAAACCGTGCTCGATCGGCTCGTACCGGCGGTGGAAGACAGTGCCCTCGTAGATGGCGGAGGAGATTGTGCGACCCGGGTCGATCGAACGCGATCCGTCAGCCGCCCGGTTTACCGGGTTGGCCGGAGCATCCTGTTGGGTGGTCGCGGGGTTCATGCCGTCTCCAGTGCCGGCTCGAGGCCGGGGGAATCGCCCACCGATCCTACGACCACACCGCCCAGTCCGGGGCCGCGGCCACCGAGTGCCTCGCTGACGCGGAGGCCGGACCAGCAACCGTCCTCGTGGAAGCCCCAGCGCCAGTAGGCGCCGCAGTAGTGGATGCGGTCGCGACCGCTGATCTCGGCCCAGCGTTCCTGGGCGTCCATGCCGTCGTTGGTGAACACGGGATGGGAGTAGTCGAGGCGCTTGAGCACCTTGCCGGGGTCGATCAGTTCGCTGCGGTTGAGGGTGACCAGGAAGTTGGTGCGCTCGGCGTCGAGGCGCTGCAGACGATTCATGTCGTAGGTCAGGGTCGTGCGCCCGGGCTCGGGATCCAGGTGGAAGTTCCAGGAGGCCCAGGCCGCCCGGCGGCGGGGCATGATCGAAGTGTCGGTGTGCAGGACCGTGTCATTAGCCCGATAGGGGATCGCACCGAGGATCTCGGTCTCGGCCGGGCTGGGCCGGTCGATCAGGGCGAGGGCCTGGTCGGAGTGGGTGGCGAGTACGACCTGGTCGAAGCTGCTCTCGCCGTCCGGCAGCAGGAGCGTGACCCCCTCGCCTGATTCCTCGCGCCTGATCGATCGGACGGGCGTGCGCAGCCACACCCGGTCCGCGTAAGGCGCGCTCAGAGCGCTGACGTAGGTACGTGAGCCGCCGCGCACAGTGCGCCACTGCGGGCGGTTGCGGAACTGCAGCGTTCCGTGGTTGTTGAAGAACTCCGCGAGGAAGGCGGCGGGAAAGCTGTCCATCTGCGCCGGGTCCGCCGACCACACCGACGAGGCCTGGGGGATCAGCAGGCGGTTGACGAAGTAATCGGAGAAGCCGCCTTCGTCGAGGAACGCCCGCAACGACGGGCCGTTGCCGCGCGCTCCGAGCAGTGGCCGGGCCATGCGGTTGAAGCGGGCAATGTCGGTGAGCATGCGCAGAAAGTGGCGGTTGCGGAGATTCGCCGGCTGGGCGAAGATCCCGCGCAGACCACGTGCCGACCACTCGAACTCGCCCCCGGCACCGGAGACGCCGAAACTCATGTTTGTGGGCTGGGTCGCAACTCCGAGCTCCGCCAGGATGCGCTCGAAGTTGGGGTAGTTGCGGTCATTCATGACGATGAAGCCCGTATCGACCTCGAAGGTGCGCCCCTCGGCTTCGATCGTGTGCGTGTCGGTGTGTCCGCCGAGGTGCTCGCCGGCCTCGAAGACCGTGACTTCATGGCCGGCTCTGTGCAGCTCGGCGGCCGCGACCAGGCCCGAGACACCGCTGCCGACGATGGCGATGCGCCTGCCCACACTCATGCCATGACCTCAGAGCAGGCACCCGGGTCCCAGGCGGCGATGTTGTCGAAGGAGGCCAGATAGCGGAAAGCAACCTCTGGCTCCCAGTCGGTTCGAGGGGTTGTCACGTAGCGGGCCATCGGTACACCAACAATCGAAAATGGGGTCAGATTGGATCACCGTACGTGACCTCGCGAGTCTCCGGCATGGATGCCCGTTCGCGGCGCTGGTGCGCGGGGATATGCTGCCCGGGCGGGACCCGGTTGGGCCCCCGGAGCGAGAGGAACCAATGCTGAGGCAGTTGACCGCCCTCGATGCCCAGTTTCTGGCGCTCGAGAGCAACACCCACTACGGCCACGTCGGCGGCCTGGTCATTCTCGACCCCTCCACCCGCCCGTCCGGAGAGTTGCGTCTCGAGGACGTGAACGAGCTGCTCGCCGAGCGCATGCACCTGCTGCCCGTGATGCGCTGGAGGCTGAACGAGGTGCCGCTCGGCCTCGATCGGCCCTACTGGGTCGAGGACACCGACTTCGATCTCGAGTATCACCTGCGCGAGATCGCGCTGCCGCCCCCGGGGGACGATCGCCGTCTCGCCGAGCAGGTCAGCCGGATCACCTCACGACATCTCGACCGGGCGCGACCGCTGTGGGAGCTGTACCTGATCCAGGGCCTGGAGGGTGGTCGCTGCGCGATCCTCACGAAGATGCACCACGCGATGATCGACGGCATGTCGGGCGCGGAGATCATGGGCGTACTCTTCGACCTCGAACCGGGTGGCCGGGTCATCCCGCCCCCCGACCCCGATGTCGATTTCGGTGACTCGCAAGCACCCGGCTCTCTGGAGATGCTCGGTCGCGGGCTGATGGGTCTGCCACTGCAGCCGTTGCGGGCAGTAAAGAACCTGCCGGCGACCCTGCCCTACCTCGATGTCGCGCCCTCGATCCTCGGGATTCCCGGCGCCGAGACGATCAGCCGTTACGCGTCGCGGGCGCGCAACGCGCTCGGCGCGGGTGGGGACGGCGAGATCATCGAGCGCCCACGTCATCGCGCTCCGCACACTCCCTTCAGCGGCAGCATCTCCGCGCATCGCCGCTTCAGCTTCGGCTCGCTGTCCCTCGAGAAGGTCAAGGAGGTCAAGAACGCGCTGGGCGTCAAGGTCAACGACATCGTCGTCGCGCTCTGCGCGGGCGCCGTCCGCGAGTGGCTCATCGCCAACGATTCATTGCCCGCCGACCCGCTGCTGGCGCAGATTCCGGTCTCGGTCCGCACCAAGGAGCAGATGGGCACCTACGGCAACCGGATCTCGGTGATGATCGTGCCGATCCCGACCGACGAGGCCGACCCGATCAAGCGGGTCGAGCGCGCGCGGGACGCGATGCTGCTCGCCAAGGACAGGCACAACGCGATGCCGGCGGAGCTACTCCAGGACGTCACCAACTTCATCCCGCCGGCGATCAACGCCCGGGCGGCCCGCGTCGCCCTGCAGCTCGGTACGCAGCAGCGGCTGCGCCCGATCTACAACCTGGTGATCTCGAACGTCCCGGGTCCGTCGTTCCCGCTCTACCTCGGCGGGGCTGAGGTGAAGGCCAACTTCCCGGTATCGGTCGTCACCGATGGCGCCGGCTTGAATATCACGGTGATGAGCTACCGCGGTTCGATGGACTTCGGGATCATCGCCGACCGCGACCAGATCCCGGAGGTCTGGGACATGCTCGAGGCGCTGCGCAACGATCTGGCCGCGATCGAAGCCGCGCTCTGATCCGCGGCGCCGCCGCGCCGCCGCTCAGCCGTCAGCGCCGCAGCTCGCGCTCGAAGTGCTCCTCTACCGCCTTGGTCATCACCTGGCCAAAGCTGGCGATGATCGCCTCGGAGGCGAGCGGCCGCAGGCGTTCGGCGGCCTCTCGCGCGGTTGCCAGATTCTTCTCGCCGATCGGCCCGTCGGCGCGCAGCGGGTCGAGCACGTCCTTGACGAAGAGCTTGACGAACTCCTGGGCGATCGAGGCGGTGTGCTTGCGCACGGAGTCCCCGACCGCCAGCGCATGATTGAGCGGGATGCCGAGCTCGACCAGTTCGCCGGCGGCGCGCAGCAGGGTGGGGGAGGGGACCTCCCAGCTGTCCTCCCCGAGCGGCCGGATCGCGCCCATCTTGATGGCGCGCTGCGTGGACCTACCGTCCGCGTGCTCGCCGAAGGTCTCGGCCAGCTCCTCGGTGGTGATCACCTCGGGCTGCTCGTCGCCGAACGGCGTCAGGATCACGCGCTCGAAGGCGAGGGCCAGCTCTGTGCTGCTGCCCGCGCCCAGCGTCAGCAGACGCTCGATCGCCTTGAGGTTGAAGCCCTGAGCCTGCATGTCCTGGATCAGCTTGATCCGGTTGATGTGGTCGGTCGTGTAGTAGCCGGTCCGCGCCCGGACCTGAGGCGGCGGCAGCAGGCCCCGTGACTGGTGCGCGCGGATATTGCGAGCGGTCATGCCGGTGTCCCGGGCGACCTCGTCGATGGTCAGACCCTCGGCCCCGGAGGTCCACTTTGCGTCGTTGGCTTTTGTTGACATCGTCGGCAGGCTAGCGCGAAGTTACATCAGCTCGTGTAACACGGCCCTTTTCGCTGGCGCAGGGCCGGTCCCGCCGGGGCCGCTCGACGTCCTTCAGGGGGAGGGGAGGACGCCAGAGCAGCCCCGGCGGGACCGCGGCGGGCACCGGGCCCGCGGGTTCAGCGGGGTGGCGGGGCCTCGACGGGGTCGCCGGCGGGGAGGTCTACGAGCTCGGCGCAGAGCTCGTAGAGGCGGGCGGTCTCTCCGGGCTGCTCGGCGGTCCAGGGGACGCGGTGCTCGGGCCGCGGCTTCCGGTCCATCCACAGGAGCCCGGGCCGTTCGAGCGGATCGGGCGCCGCGGCGAGCCAGACGATCGTGTCCGCTCCGGCCTCGGGGCTGCGCAGGAGGGGCCGGGCGAGCGCGTGGAAGCGGGGCAGTGACTCCTCGACGCCCGGCGTTGCAGCCCAGCCGGGGTGCATCGAGTGGACCGTGATCCCCTCCCCGAGCCGACGGGCCAGGTATGGGGCCAGCGCCACCTGGGCGCGCTTGGCGTGCGCGTAGAACTCCGGGCCGTCGAAGCTGCGGCGCTCCAGTTGAATGTCGTCGAGATCCAGGCGCGCGGTGTACATGCCGCCCGAGGTGACGTTGATGATCCGCCCGTGCCCCTCGGCCGCGAGCAGCGGCGCGAGTTCGTGGCTGAGCAGAAAGGGACCGAGCACGTGAACCGCGAGAGTCAGCTCGAAGCCCTGCGGGGAGCGCTGCCGCTCCTGCAGGAGAGCTCCGGCGTTGTGGACCAGTACATCGATCGAGTCGAGTTCGTCCCGCAGCTCAGCCCCCAGGCGGCGCACATCATCGAGGTCGGAGAGGTCGCAGAGGTGGAGGTGGAGCGAGTCGCTGCCGGTGATTTCGCTGATCCGCGCTCGCGCGTGCTCCCCGCGCTCGCGGTCGCGGCTCACCATGTGGACCTCGGCTCCAGCCTCCGCGAACGCTCGCGTTGCCGCCGCGCCGATGCCGGAGTTGGCCCCGGTGATCAGCACGCGGGCGCCTCGCAGAGCGTCGGCGGGGTCGGGATCGGAGTCGTGCAGACCACGCAGCCGGTAGCCGATCTTCGAGTAGCCGCCGATCACCGTGCGATCCAGCAACCAGTCGAGCTGGTCGGCGCCGATCACAGCGTGCCCCCGCGGATCTGGGTGGCAGGCCGGCGTTCGCCGACGGGCTGCGTCCCGCCGTCGGGAAGCGTTGCGGACGGCGTCGGTCCGGCGTCTTCGGCCTGGCTGGCCTCGAGCTCCAGGCGGTCCCGGCGCTCCTCGAAGATGCCGCCGACGATCAGCGCACAGGCGGCGGCGACGATCGCGAAGACGGCGAGGCCGTAGAGGAAGATCGCGATCTCGCTCATGAGTTCGCTCCGGCGCTGCGGGGGGCGATCATCGCTCCCAGCGCGAGGATCGACGGGACCCAGAGTCCGACGAAGATCCCGTCGCTCTGATCGCCCAGGAAGTAGAGGCCCACCGAGAGGAGGAAGGAGAGGAATGCGGCGGCCAGGATGAGGAGGCGCGCTCGTGTTGTTCGCTGCTGGGGGCTCATCGCTTCTTTCTTTGGGAAACTCGCTTGACGTCCGGGACGCTAACAGATACTGTGAAGGTCTGTCAAGTGTTTGTTCAAGGTTTGTCATCATCTACCCGTCTCTGGCTCGCCGCGTTCGCGGCTGGCCACCACCAGGGGGTCCCCGCATGAGTGGTGCCGAGTCCCCCAACGGCTCCGGGGAGCCGCTCGTCCGGATCGGCGAGCTCGCCCGCCGGGCAGGGATCCCGGCCGCGACCCTGCGCGCCTGGGAGCGTCGCTACGCGATCGTCGAGCCGACCCGAACGGAGGGCGGCTACCGGCTCTACTCGCGCGAGGACGAACGCCGCCTGCGCTCCATGCTCGATCTGATCACCCGGGGCGTCGCGCCCGCGGAGGCCGCCTCACGGGTCACTGCGGACGCCGCGGCGACCCCAAGGGCGACCCCACGGGGCGCCTCGCCGCCGGCGCCGGGCTTGCTGACCAACAGCGGCGAGCTGCGTGAGGGCCTGCTCGACGCCCTCGGGTCCTTCGACGAGGTCGCGGCCCAGCGCCTCCTCGATTCGGCCATGGCTGCCTACACCGTCGATGGGCTGGTCACCGAGGTCGTTCTACCGGTCCTGCGGACGACGGGCGAGCGCTGGGCGGCGGGGGGACTCAGCGTGGCTCAGGAGCACTTCAGCACGAGCGTGATTCGCAGCCGCATGATGTCGGTGGCGCGGGGCTGGGCCAGCGGCGAGGGCCCGAGCGCCCTGCTGGTCTGCCCGCCGGGCGAGGTCCACGACATCGGTCTGATTTGCTTCGGCCTGATGCTGCACGAGCGGGGCTGGCAAATCTCCTTCCTCGGTGCCGACACCCCGATCGAAACCATGCGGGAGGCGGCGCTGCAGATCGATCCGCGCGTGGTCGTGCTCTCGGTGACCGCGCCGCAGGCGAGCGCCGCCCTGCTCGATTCTGGAGAGCTCGGCCTGCGCGTACCGGTCATGGTGGCGGGGGCGGGGGCGGTCGAGTCGCTCGCAGAAGGCATCGGGGCCGAGCTGCTCGCGGACCCGATCGAGCGGGCTGCCGACGTGCTCACAGCGCGCTTCGGATGAGCGACCCCCGCGGCCTCCGCGAGGAGCCCTCGACACCTCGGCGCGTGAGCGGGGCCGCTGACGAGTTGTTGGTTGTCGATGGCTTCAACGTGCTGGGCTCCCGCCCGGACGGCTGGTGGAAGGATCGACCGGCGGCGATGCGTCGCCTGGTCGAGCGGCTCAACGACCTCGGCGCCCGTGAGGGCACCGCGATCCTTGTGGTCTTTGACGGCAAGCGCCACGAGACCGTGGCCGCGGCCGCCGGGGATCTGGTCGAGGTCGGTTTCGCGCCCGGCGGGCCCAATGCCGCCGACAAGGTGATCGCCGCCCGTGTGCGCGAGCACGAGCGGCCCGAGCGGACGCTCGTGGTCAGCTCCGACAGACGCCTGCAGGCGTCTGTCAAGGCGGCCGGGGGCCGCCGGATCGGTGCTGGTGAGTTCCTCTCGATACTCGGCGGGCACGACCGCGAATAAGATCGCTGCGTGGGAAGGCTCGCGCTGATCGGCGGACACTCGATTCTCGGCAACGAGCCGGGCGAGGGGATGCAGCGTGAGAGCGTCGAGAGTGAGTGGGGGGTGGCCGAGGTACTGCTCGGGGAGCGCCACGTTCTGCTTCAGCGACACGGGCTGAGCACCTACACGACTGCCGCCCGGCTCAACCACCGGGCTAACCTGGCGGCGCTGCAGAAGCTCGGCTGCGATCGCGTCATCGCGATCGGTTCAGTCGGCGGGCTGGGCACCGACAGTGGCGTAGGAACGTTCCTGTGCCCGGACGACTTCATCGCCTTGCAACTCGGGGTCTCCTTCTCAGAGGAACACGGAGGCGAGCGCGTTCCCGCCTTCGACGGCAGCTGGCGCGAGCGGCTACTCTCGGCCTGGGCGCACGGCAGCGACGTGCCGCTACGCGACGGCGGGGTGTACTGGCAGGCGATCGGGCCGCGCTTCGAGACTCCGGCCGAGATCCGGTTGATGGCCGCGCATGCCGATGTAGTCGGCATGACTATCGCTTCGGAGTGCGTGCTCGCCGGGGAACTCGGGATCGCCTACGCGGCGCTCTGCGTGGTTGACAACCTCGCCAACGGCGTCGGCGGGGCGCCGCTCTCGGTCGAGGATTTCGAGGCCGGCAAGGCGACGAACCGGGCCCGTCTGCTGGCCGGCGTCGCCTCCGTTATCGAGCAGCTCGGAGACCGCTAGCGATGGGCCCTGCCCTGGCGGTGACAGGGGCGGTTCAGGATGGCGCGCCGGTCGGGCTGCGGGCCGAGGGCGGCAGGATCGTGGAGCTCGGTCCGGAGGTCCGGCCGCAGAGCGGCGATCGGATCCTCGAGGGGGCCGGCACGGCGATCGTTCCGGGGCTGGTCAACGCCCACACGCATGCGGCGATGACGCTCTTCCGCGGCTTCGCGGATGACCTGCCGCTGATGGATTGGCTGGAGAACCACATCTGGCCCGCCGAGGCGCGACTCGAAGCCGACGATGTCTACTGGGGTACGAGGCTCGCCTGCCTCGAGATGATCCGTACCGGCACGGTCGCTTTCTGGGACATGTATTGGCATCCGGCGGCAACCGCGCGGGCGGTCAGCGACGCCGGGCTGCGCGCGACGATCGGGGCGCCGTTGATCGACGGCGCCGACGGCGCCAACCACGCCGAGCTGGCTGCGGCTGCCGAGGCCGGGCTCTCAGAGCTGGAGGGATCCGGTCCGCGGATCCGGCCGGCCCTGGCTCCGCATGCGATTTACACGGTCTCCGACCGCTCCCTGGAGTGGATCGGTGAGCAGTCTCGCGCCCGCGAGTTGCCGATCCAGATCCACCTCTCCGAGACCGAGCACGAGGTGGATGCCTGCCTGCAGCAGCACGGGCTGCGCCCTGCCGCCTACCTCGATCGCCTCGGGGTGCTGGGGCCCCGGACTCTGCTCGCTCACGCGGTGTGGCTGGACGATGATGAGCGCGCCCTGATCGCCTCCAGCGGCGCGACCGTGGTCAGCAACCCCAGCGCCAATATGAAGCTCGCGGTGGGCGGGATCTTCGATCTGCCCGCCGCCCGGGCGGCCGGGATCCCGATCGCGCTCGGCACCGACGGCGCGGGCTCCAACAACTCGCTCGATCTGCTGGCCGAGACCAAGCAGCTCGCCCTGGCCCAGAAGCACCGGGCCGCCGACGCGGCCGCGGTGTGTGCGGAGGAGGCGCTGGCGATCGCGGCCGGTCTACGGGCCCCGGCGCTCGCGGCCGCCGGCCCTCCCGTCGTTGGGGCCGACGCCGATTTCCTGCTCGTCAACCTCGAGAGTCCGGAGCTGGGGCTCGGTTCGCTGGCGGCCGGCCTCGCCTACGCGGCGTCGGGCGCGGTCGTCCGGGCGAGCGTCGTCGACGGCGTGGTCCTGATGGAAGAGGGGCGGCTCGAGGGTGCCGACGAGGTGCTCTCCCACGCGCGGGAGAGCGCGGCTCGGCTCGGTCTCCTCTGATGACGAAGCGCAAACAGATCAGGGCGGCGGGCGGTGTGGTCCTGCGCGGGGAGGCCGGCGAGCGGCAGGTCGCCGTCGTGCACCGGCCCCGCTACGACGACTGGTCTCTACCGAAGGGCAAACTTGATCCCGGCGAGAGCTTCGAGCAGGCCGCGCTGCGCGAGATCGAGGAGGAGACAGGCTGGCGCTGCGAGCTCGGCGAGGAGCTGGAGCCGAACGCCTACCGCGATCACAAGGGCCGCAAGAAGATCGTCCGCTGGTACCTGATGGCGCCGATCGACGGGGGCTTCGAGCCCAATGACGAAGTCGACGAACTGCGCTGGCTACCGGTTCGGGAGGCGCTCGCGCTGGTTGACTACGAACACGACCGGGTCCTACTCGCCGCCCTTTAGTACGAACGTCCAAGCGCACCGCAAGCGCTCTCGCCGACCGTCGGCCGACCGATACAGGGAGCGGATACGAAGACTGGTGAGTTCTGAGTTTGGCCGACGAATACGTGCCACTCCAGGCTGGGCCCGGATTCCCCGACCGGGTCGAAACTCCGATAAGGAGGACAGGCCCCCCACACGGCGGAGTGTCGAAGGCGACTTCGGCGCTCCGCCGCTGTCCTTTGCGGGGCCGGGACGCCTACAACGTTCGTCCGCCGACGGGTCGTCGCACTCAACGCGTCCCCGAAGGGCTCCGATGTTGTGATCGGCACGCGGTTGAGCTTGACCCGGCAGGCCGGGTGAGCGCGGTGGCGAGGGCCATTGCACCGCTTGCTTCCGAGGAGCCGGAACGGCCGCATCCCCGGATGTGGTGGATCCTCGGGTTCGCCGGTGCCCGCTTCAGGTGGGCATCCGGCGGTGGGCGGGAGCCCGCTCAGTCGATCGGGATGTCTTCGATCCGCTCACCGTCGGCCTCGTCCGCATCGAGACGCTCGATGTAGTGGTCGAGCAGGGCGCGCATGGTCATCAGTGCCTCTCTCTGGAAGTCCCCGATCTGGCCACGTAGCTCCGGTGGTCCGCTGGCACGCAGGATGTCCGCGGCCCGACAGATGGGGCAGAGCTCGACGCAGCGGCTCTCGCCGTCATGCCCGGTCGCCGCGGAGGCCGCGCCGAGCCCATCGCGCAGTGCGCGCCAGGCGTCGGCGGCGGGATCGGCGCCACGCGGATCGCCGGATTGCTCAGGCACGCAGCGCCCCGGACCGGTCGCCTGTGCTCCCGCCATCGCCCTCGCCGCCGGCATCGGTGCCGAGGGGACCATCGGCGGCGCTCTCGCCATCGTCGGCCGGCGCTCTCGCGTCCTCGAAGCTGATCTCCAACCACCCCTCGTGCAGTTTCGCGCCGCTGGGCCGGCGGCCGCTGAGCGCGTTCGGGAGGATGATCGTGCGCTTTTCGCGCCCGGCCTTGACGATCAGCTCGAGACCGACCTTCTTCAGGGTCAGATCGTCGCGCTCGGCGAAGGGCACGCGGATCGAGAGCACGGTGCGTCCCTCCACGTTGGTGATCTGATGGGCCAGTTCGCTGTGCAGGACGGCGGCCGGGTCGGCGTCGGCGAACAGCTCCTCACCGAGCCGGTCGAGCATCCGCTCGCCGACGACTTCCTCCTCGAAGTAACGGGCGCAGAGCACCGGCACGGGATCGAAGCCCTCGCGGACCAGCTCGAGGTTCTCACTCTGCCGCTCACGCCATGCGCCGAAGTAGCCGTCCTCGACGTCGGAGGGGAAGATCCGGTTGACCACCACGGCGTCTGTCAGGTAGCCGTAGAGATTAAGGTAGGTGAACGTGCGTTGAGCCTCGCGGATGACCATCCGGTCGGGGTTCATCACCAGGCGGATCGAGGTGTGCTCACGGTCTCGGAGGATCTCGTTCATCGCGATCAAGTTGCCGACGAGGCGCTGGACGTCGGCGAAGACGTCCTCGCTGGGCAGGGGAACATCCATGAAGGTCCGGGCCAGCGGCCGTGCCGCGGCAACCAGGCGACGCTCCCAGGGCAGCACCTTGTCCAGCCACCAGCGGGCGATGTCGGGGAAGGAGAGCAGCCGCAGCGTCTCTCCGGTCGGTGCGCAGTCGACGATCACCGCGTCGAAGTCCCCTGACTCGTGGTGACGTTTGATCTGCAGGAGGCTGAACAGCTCGTCCATCCCCGGAGGCACCGTCAGCTCCTCCGCCGCGACGCCGATGATGCCGCGATCGGACAGCAGCCTTCCGATCCAGTCCTGCACGGCGGCCCAGTTGTCCTCCATCTCGCGCTGAGCTTCGACCTCCTGGGCCCAGAGGCTGTCGGAGATCTCGATTGGATCCGGACCGAGCTGCAGGTCCAGGGAGTCCGAGAGGCTGTGGGCCGGGTCGGTGGAGAGGACCACCGTGCGCAAGCCCGCGGCGGCGCAGCGGCGGGCCGTGGCTGCGGCGACGCTGGTCTTGCCGACGCCACCTTTGCCCGTGTAGAGGATCGTGCGCGGAGCGTGCGGCGTGGTGGCCGGCCCGCTGTCGCGCGAGTCGGAGCGCGCGTCTGCCATCAGCGGCAGCGTAGTCGATTCATACCGTTGCATCCGGGTTGCCCCGGAGGCCCGCTTCGCTAGCCTGGCTCCTCCTGCAACGACCCGGGGGTCCAACCGCTTTGAATCGTTCTCGCCGCTCACCAGCTCTGCTCGCCATCGCCGCCGCCGTCGCGGTACTCGCCCTGATTGCCGGTTGTGGCGACAGTGGCAGTGACGAGGGCTCCGATCCCGAGGCACTGCTCCAGGAGACTTTCAGCGACCAGGCCAACATCACGAGCGGCGTCCTCGACATTTCCGTCGATGCCTCCGCGACTGGTGGCGGGGGCGGTTCGCTCACGGGCAGCCTCTCGGGACCGTTCGAGTCCACCGGTGACGACGCGCTGCCGAAGCTCGGCCTGGACGCCTCGCTGAACGTGGACGCCGGAGAGATGCAGACCAGCTTCGACGCGGGTGTCACCGTGACCGACGACGCAGCTTTCGTCTCGTTCGCGGGCAAGGACTACGCCGTCGACGATCAGACCTTCGCCACCTTCAAAGATCTTTACGGGCAGAGCGCGTCCGCGCAGAGCCAGGAGGGCGATCAGGGCAGCGCGCTGCTCTCGCAGCTCGGCGTGGACCCCGCCAGTTGGCTGACGGACGTGACCAACGAGGGGGTCGAGGAGATCAACGGCGCTGAGACCGTCCACATCAGCGGTACCGCGGATATCGGCAAGATCGTCGAGGACGCCCAGGCACTGGCCCAGGCCGGCGGGGGCGCCGCCGGCGTCGATCCAGCCACGATCCAGGAGCTCCAGGGCGCTGTCAAGACAGCGACGGTCGATGTCTATACGGGCGTCGACGACACGCTGCTGCGCCTACTCGAGCTGAACCTCGAGCTCGACGACCCCTCGGGTTCGGGCAGCCTCAGCCTGGCGGTCAGCTTCGGCCTCAGCGGCGTCAACCAGTCGCAGGAGTTCACGGTTCCGGAGAACGCAGCGCCTCTGGATGAGCTGATCCCCGGCGGCCTGGGAGCGATCCCGAGCGGCATCGGCGGCGCCTCCGGTGGCGGCAGCGGCACCACGGCTGATCCCTCGGCCCTCGGCACCAACCAGGAATACCTGGACTGCCTCCAGAAGGCCAACGGCGACGGTGCGGCCATCGACGAGTGCGGGGCGCTGCTCAGCCCCTGAGCGGGTTGGCCTGCCCCTGTGAGCCGAACCGGCGCATCGGGCGCCGGCTCCTTCTACAGTCAGGCGCCGATGGTGCCGCACCGTCGTAGCCACGGGTTTCGGCTGTGCGGGCCGTATTTGCCGATCGGGTAGGAGAGAGAATGAGCACGAGAGTCTCGCGCCCAGCGCTGCTGGGGATCGTCATCGCAGCAGCGGTGGCGCTGGCACTTCCTGCAGGGGCCTCGGCCGCTTTCGGCAGCGCCTTTGATGGAGCCCTGAGCTGCAGCGTCGAGCCCGACAGGCACCGTGTCTGCACAGGGATCGTCGAGACCTTTGACGGAACCCCGATCGACGTCAACCTTGGCATCCCGCCGGAGCCCGAGGGCGAGCCCGACGGCAACTTCCCGCTGGTCATGGACTTCCACGGCTGGGGCGGCTCCAAGTTCGGGGTATCTCAGCACTGGCTCGACAAGGGCTACGCCTACTTCTCGATGAGCGATCGCGGCTGGGGTCTCTCCTGTGGCGGTCAGGATCCCAAGCGGCTGACGCCGGCCTGCGCAAACGGCTTCAACCACCTGCTCGACACGCGTTACGAGGTCCGCGACGCCCAGGAGATGGCCGGCTTGCTGGTCGATGATGGGATCGTCGACCCGGGCGGGATCGCCGCCACCGGCAGCTCCTACGGCGGCGGCATGTCGATGGCTCTCGCCGCCCTCAAGGACCGCAAGATGCTGCCCGACGACTCGCTCGTGCCCTGGACCAGCCCGGACGGCGTGCCGATCTCGCTGGCCGCTGCGGCCCCGGATATCCCCTGGACCGATCTCGCCTACTCGCTGGTGCCTACCGGCCGGACGCTCGACTACGTGGCCGACGCGCCCTACGGGCCCGGCAAGATCGGCGTCATGAAGCAGTCGTTCGTCTCCGGGCTCTACGGCCTCGGCTCCGCGTCCAGCAACTACGCCCCGGTGGGTACGCAGCCGGACGCCGACCTGACGGGCTGGTACTCGCTGCTCACGGCAGGTGAGCCCTACGACTCAAATCCGCTCGCCGAGGACATCGTCGACGAGGTGACTACGCATCACTCGAGCTATTACATCGATGATTCGGTGAAGCCCGCGCCGCTGCTGATCTCCAACGGCTGGACGGACGACCTGTTTCCGCCTGACGAGGCGATCCGCTTCTACAACCGCACCAAGTCCACCTATCCGGGTGCCGACATCTCACTGTTCTTCAGCGATGCCGGCCATCAGCGCGGTCAGAACAAGGGCGCCGACACGGCCGTGCGCCACGACCGCCGCGACGGGTGGTTCGACTACTACGTCAAGGGTGAGGGCGAGGCACCCGAGCTCGGGGCGGAGACTCTGACTCAGGTCTGCGGCGGCGACTCCGCCGGGCCGTTCCAGGCGCCGAGCTGGCGGCAGATAGCCCCGGGCGAGATCCGCCTGCAGGGGCCGACCGACCAGGCGGCCCTGATCGTGCCGGGCGCCAGCAACCCGGCGGTCTCGCAGGCCTTCGACCCGATCGCCGGCGGCGGTGCCTGTGCGACGGCGAGCGGGGCCGATCAGCCCGGCTTCGCCAACTACAGGCTCGACCCGGCCCCCGCCGGGGGATACACGCTGATGGGTTCGGCGACGATCATCGCCGACATCCTCAGCCCCGGGCCGACTTCGCAGCTGGCCGCGCGGCTGGTTGACATCGACCCGGACACCGGTGAGCAAACCCTCGTTGCCCGCGCTCTCTACCGTCCCGAGACGACCACGAGCGAACCCACTCGACAGGTCTTCCAGCTACACCCCAACGGCTATCGGTTCGCGGAGGGCCATGTGGCAAAGCTCGAGCTGATGCCCTCGGACATTCCATACGGACGCGTCTCCAACGGGCAGGCCCCGATCACGGTCTCGGCCCTCGAGCTGCGGCTGCCCGTGCTCGAGCAGCCCGGTCTGGCGGGTGCGGAGGAGCCGGCGGCGAAGTTCATACCCGACGGCTTCGAGCCGGCTCCCGATTACGTGGACGGTCCAGTCGACTCCGACGGCGATGGCGTGATCGACGGCGACGATGACTGCCCGAACGACCCGGCTCCGGGAACCCTTGACGGCTGTCCGGTCGTCGACCCGCCTGACTCCGACGACGACGGCGTGATCGACTCCCAGGATGCCTGTCCGAACGAGCCCGGACCCGCCTCCAACGGCGGCTGCCCCACTGGGGAACCGGAGCCGAAGCCCTGCGAGACGACCGTGAAGGGCACCAATGGTCCCGACCGCCTGCGAGGGACCGGGGACAGTGAGCGGATCGTCGGCCGGGGCGGCGATGACCGGATCAAGGGCCGGGGCGGCGATGACTGCGTCTCCGGATCCAGCGGCGATGACCGGGTCAACGGCGGTCGCGGCAAGGATCAGATCACGGGTGGCAAGGGCAAGGATCGGATCCGCTCGCGCGACGGCAGGCGCGATGTCGTCCGCTGTGGTGCCGGGCGCGATCGGGTGGTCGCTGACAAGCGCGACAAGCTCATCGGCTGCGAGAAGAAGTCGATCAGGCGCTGAGCTCGGCGAGTGCACCGAGCACCAGCCCGTCGTGCTTTTTGGGCTGCACCTTCGGGAACACGCGGGCGATCTTGCCCTCGGGGTCGATCAGGTAGGTGGCCCGCTGCACGCCCATGTACTTGTTGCCGTACATGTTCTTGTGGACCCAGGTGCCGTACTGCTCGGCGACGCTGTGCTCGGAATCGGCGCGGGGTTAGAAGTAGAGAACCAGCCATTCGCCCCGCGCGTCGGCGGGGGAGAAGTCGTTGCTGTCCTGGTCGGGGAGGGTGAACGCCGGCGCCTCGGCACCCACGGAAAGCATCCTCGGCTCAGCCACCCTAGTCCTCGCGGCCCGGGTCCTGACCCTCTTCGCCCTCGTCCTCCTCGCCGTCGTCCTGTTCGAGCCCGGTCTCCGAGATGGAGCCGCCGCCCGCGCCCGGGTGGTAGTGGGTCTGGAACGTCTCCAGGGTCTCGCCGAGAGCGGCCTCATCGACCGGCACATCCTCGGAGATACGCACCCAGTCGGCGCCTTCGTAGGCCTCCATGTTGAAGATCTCATGATCGACCGAGGTTGAGTCGTCGACGATCACCACCACCTCGGTCTGGGGGTTGAAGTAGGTACCGGGCTGGATGGCGAGCTCCTCGAGTTCGAAGAGGTCGGCCGTTGGATCGTGCTCAGGCATACCGCCGTTATATCCAACTTCGACCGGTGTCCGCCGACCGAGTCGGGCTCAGTGCCCGAGGTTTTCGAGGTCGCGCAGCTGGCGGGCAATCTCGGCTTCGACATCGAGCGGCTCCTTGCCACTGCGGAGCCGGCGTGCATTGCGGGCGACGACCAGCTGGCGCACCTCCTCCACGAGGGCGGGGTCCGCCTGCAAGTCCTGCACCTGAGGAGCGAGGAGCTTCTGCATCTCGGCTTCGACGTCGAGCACTTCCTCGCCCCGCGCCGCCTGGCGGAAGGCCTTGGCTTCGAGCATCTGACGGACCTCGGCCTCCTGTACCTCCTGCGAGGTCTCGTGGCCGGCCGCCTGCCCGCGGGCTGCAGGCGCGTCGTGGTCCATCGCGAACGCTCCCTTGCCGATCTCCTTGTAGACGCCGCCCGCCCCGGCGAAGGCGATCGCGGCGATCGGCACCGCCAGCAGGGCGACCAGGAGGATCACTTCACCGTTGCTGAGCGCGACCGGGAGCATTGCATTGAGGGTAGCGGCGCCGCCTTGCAGGCATGTGAAGGTGGGGTGCCGAGGCGCCCCGGCGTTTGCCAAATACCACCTGCTGCTCTATCCTGAAAGACGGTTGACTGACCAGTCAATCGGTTTGGCCGTTTGCCACGCCAACGGGTATCCCAGGGGCCACGGCCCCGGGCGAATCGGCAGCACAGCGTCTTGACCTTCGGCACCGACTTACAAGGAGTTTCCAGGTGGTTGATTTCACCCTGACCGACGAGCAGAAGGACCTGCGCGAGATGGCTCACGCTTTCGCGGAGAAGGACATTCGCAAGGTTGCAGCCGAGTTCGATAAGGACGGCACATGGCCACAGGAGATCATCGAGAAGGCCTGGGAAATCGGCCTGATGAACACCCACACGCCCGCCGAGTACGGCGGACCGGGTCTCGACTACCTCTCCGGGTGTCTCATCGAGGAGGAGCTCGGCTGGGGTTGTTCCGGCATCGGCACCTCGCTCGCTGCCAACGGCCTCGCCTCGGCGCCGGTCGCCCTCGGCGGCACCGACGAGATCAAGAAGGAGTACCTGGGCATGCTGACCGAGGGGCCGAAGCTCGCGAGCTTCTGCCTGACGGAGCCGGACGCCGGCTCCGACGTTTCGGGGATGAAGACCACCGCCACCCGTCAGGGTGACAAGTGGGTCATCAACGGCTCCAAGTGCTTCATCACCAACGGTCAGTACGCCGATTGGTATACGGTCTACGCGAAGACCGACAAGGAAGCCGGCCACCGTGGCATCTCGGCCTTCGTCGTCCCCCGGGACGAGACGGTCGTGATCGACAAGAAGGAGGACAAGCTCGGACAGCGTGCCTCCAACACGGCGACGGTCACCTTCAACGAGACCGAGATCCCGGCCGGCAACCTGCTCGGCGAGGAGAACAAGGGATTCAAGCTCGCGATGATGACCCTCGACCGCACCCGTCCCGGTGTTGCGGCGATGGCCGTCGGTATCGCCCGCGCTGCTCTCGAGCACGCGGTCGGGTACTCGAAGGAGCGTCAGCAGTTCGGCGTGCCGATCGCGATGCACCAGGCCGTGGCCTTCATGATCGCCGACATGGCGACCAAGGTCGAGGCCGGTCGTCTGCTCACCTGGCAGTCGGCTTCGCTGCTCGACAACGGCCTGCGCAACACACTGGCCGCCTCCCACGCCAAGCGCTTTGCCGCTGATTCGGCGATGGAGGTCACCACTGACGCCGTGCAGGTCTACGGCGGCTACGGGTTCATCAAGGATTACCCGGTCGAGAAGCTGATGCGCGACGCGAAGATCATGCAGCTGTATGAGGGCACCTCGCAGATCCAGCGCCTCGTGATTGCCAAGGAGGTTCTGCTCGGACGCAACGTCAACGAGCCGATACCCGAGGCGATCGCCAAGGACGCCGAAAAGCAGGCAGTCCCCGCCTGAACGCTGCCCGGCCGATCCGGCCGGAGCATGTTGAGACTGGAGCGAGGGCTCCCTCCTTGGAGGGGGCCCTTCTCTTTGGATACCCCTTTGGCCGGGCAGGCGGGGTCGTTCGTGGCCGCGTTCAGGCCCCGGGCGAGGCGACCCGGCTGGCCGCCGCGGGGCGGTCAGAGTTGAGTACGCGCTCGAGCCCGGCCGCTGCCTGCTTCCAGGACTGGGTCAGGGCCGGGACCATGAGCGGCCCGATCACGTTGAGCGGTGCTTTGAGGCGCAGTTCGGTTGAGTAGATCACGGAGACGCACCCGTCCCGGCTCGTGATCTCGAACCGATCGGTCGTGTGCGCCACGGAGTTGTCGGCCTCGGCGATCAGCAGGCCCGGCCGCTCGAACTCGACGGTGAGGATCTCCGCGGCGACGGTCCTGCCGGCCATCCTCGCGCGCGCCGTGTAGCGGGCGTTGCGCCGGTTGGGATCCCCGGACTGCAGGCGGATGTCTCTGACCGCGGGGTGCCATTCGAGCAGGTTGCGGAAGTCTGCGATGTAGTCGAAGGCGCGCGTCTGCGCCCAACTCGTAAGCACTTCTGCGCGATAACGCTGGGCCATCTGGGGGGCTTTCTCTCCGGGGGCTCAGATGTGTGGCCAGACGGCGAGGTTCCGAACTCGATCCCGCGACTGGCGTCGGTCCTTCGAGACTATTGCGTCGGCACCGGAATCGCGCCTCGGGCCGGACGGGACCGCAAGATCGGATTCGCCGCGGCCCGCGGCGAGGTCGGAGCCCGGCCCTCACGCGGCCGGGGCCGCGGCCCGCGTATATTCAAGGGGTGGCCGAACGGCGATCAAAGCCTGTCGTCGAGGCCGTTGCAGAGGCCACGCGGGCAACCGAGAACCGTCGAGGCGGGCAGCGGTCCCGCTCCGGCGGACGAGCCTCCGACGTATTCGGCGGCGAGCTCCGCCGCCGCGATGTGTTCCCGCTGCTCGTGTTGCACCTGATCCAGCGCGAGCCGGCCTATGGCAACAGGCTGATCGAGGACATCGAGGAGATCACACGGGGCGTGATCTCGGTCAATCCGAACACGATGTATCCCTTGCTGAGGGAACTCGAGAGCCAGGGCTGCATCGAGGGCCGTTGGGAGCATCCCGACCGGCGGACGAGACGTTTCTACGCGATCACGGAATCCGGTCGCGAGGAGTACGTTCGGCTCCGCGCAGAGCTCGAGCCCTTCCTGGAGACCATGACGGCGACCATCGATCTGCTGCGCAGCGAGCTCTACGGGTCGGAGTGAGCTGCTGAGATGGCCGAGGTCGAGGCCGAGATCGAGATCGCGGCGCCGCTGGCGGATGTCTGGGCGTTGTACTTCGACGCCGCGCGCTGGCCCGCATGGGTGGACGGTTTCGCCCGCGTCACCCTCAGCGAGGGCTATCCCAAGGCGGGCGGCACACTGAACTGGCAGTCGGGCTCCGCCGGCCGCGGTGCGGTCAGCGAGCGGGTCCTCGAGCACACCCCGCGTTCGGTGCACCGGATCGAGTTCACCGACCCTGAGTCGGAGGGTCAAATGGAGACCCGCTTCGAGATGGTTCCCGGTGCCGGCGAGCAGCGGCGCACCAGGGTGACGCAGCTGCTCAGCTACAGCCTGCGCGGAGGTGGCCCGTTTGCGGCGGTCACGGACCGGCTCTTCATCCGCTCGCAGATGCGGGGCTCCCTGGGGCGTTCGCTGGCCGACCTGGGACTCGAGGCCGCGGCCGACCGCGAAGGCGAGCCAGGCGCTCGCTAGCGCACCGGTCCGCGAGTCGGTAGGGGCCCCGCGGCGATAGCCTCAGGGCCCGCCCACCACCTACGATCGGAGAACTGACAGATGTTCGTCTTCAAGGCCGCAGTAGTCGGCGCCGGAACCATGGGCGGCGAGATCGCCCAGGCGATCGCCGCTGCCGATATCGATGTCGTGCTCAAGGACATCGAGCAGAAGTTCGTCGACCAGGGGCTGGAGAAGGCCCGGGACGTCACGAGCGGTCAGCTCGACCGGCTCGTCAAGAAGGAGAAGTTGACCCAGGAGCAGGCGGATGCCCGGCTCGCCGAGGTGATGGGGCGAATCGAGGGGGCCATCGACTACACCGGCTTCGGTGATGTCGACTTTGTGATCGAGGCGGCGCCCGAGCGGATGGAGATCAAGCAGCAGGTCTTCGCCGAGCTCGATGAGGTGACGCCCGGACACGCGATCATCAGCTCCAACACGTCCTCACTCTCGATCACCGAGATGGGCGATGCGACGCTGCGCCCCGAGAAGGTCGTGGGCTTCCACTTCTTCTACCCGGCCTCGGTGATGCCGCTGCTGGAGATCATCGAGGGCGACGACACGGCGCCGGAGACGATCGCCACCGCGGTCAACTTCGCTCAGGCGATCAAGAAGCAGCCGATCGTCTGTGGCGAGGTCCCGGGTTTCGTCGTCAACCGGATTCTCAACGCCTCGGTCGCCGAGGTCTGGCGTGAGCAGGAGGAGCACGGCCTCTCGATCGAGAAGATCGACGCCGGGATCGCCGCAGCCAACGCCGCGCCGATGGGTCCCTTCGTGCTCACCGATTTCCTCGGTCTCGACACAGTCCTGCACGTCGCCGAGCACCTGCGCGACTCCTACGGCGACCGTTTCTACGTGCACGGCGGGATGGAGGCGCTGGTCGCCGACGGCAAACTGGGCGCGAAGAGCGGGGGAGAGGGCGCCTACCACGGCGGCAAGCCCAACCTCGAGGGCGATGCCGAGCCCGATGTGGACGACCTGGTCGAGAAGTTCTCGCTCAAGGCGCTGGTCGAGGCCTGCCTGCTGCTCGAGGAGGGCGTCTGCACCGTGCGGGAGATCGACCTCGGGATGATGGCCGGAGCCGGTCTCGATCCCCGGCGTGGGTTGTTCCCGCCGTTCTGGAAGGCCGACATCGAGGGGCTCGACAAGGTCCTCGAGCGTCTGGAGGGCCTCGCGGAGCGGCACCCGGATCGGTTCACGGTCCCGCGGGTGCTGCGCCGGCTGGTCGCCCAGGGCAGGCTTGGGCTCGCCTCCGGGCAGGGCTTCTACGCCTACCCGCAGGCCGACGAGGGTGAGCAGGCGGACACCGTCAAGCTCGAGACGCGCGGCGACGTGGCGATCGCCTGGCTTGCCAACGCCCCGATGAACGCGATCAGCCCGGCCATGATCGCCGATCTGAGAACCGTGTGGGAGCGGCTCAAGGGCGAGGGCGAGGTGCGGGCGCTGGTGCTCGCCTCCGCGATCCCGGTCGTCTTCTCGGCGGGGGCCGACATCAAGGCTTTCACCACGCTCGACGAGGCCGGGGGCAAAGCGCTCGTCAATGAGGCCCACGAGCTGTTCAGTGAGCTGGGCTCCGGCTCGATCGCGACGATCGCCGCGGTCAATTCGCTCGCCTTCGGCGGCGGTTGCGAGCTGGCCATGGCATGTGACATGCGGATCGCCGCGCAGTCGGCGGTCTTCGGTCAGCCGGAGATCAACCTGGGGATCATTCCCGGCTTCGGCGGCACCCAGCGGCTCGCACGGCTCGTCGGCCCGCAGAAGGCCCTCGAGATGAACCTGATCGGCGACGCCGTCACGGGCGGCGAGGCCTACGAGTACGGCCTCGTCAACCATCTCGTCCCCGACCACGAGCTGTTTGATTCGGCGCTGGCGTTCGCGCGCAAGCTCGGCTCGCAGGCGCCGCTGGCCGTCGCCGCGATCAAGCGGGTCTCCGCCGCGGGCGATCTCGACGAGGGACTTGCCGAGGAAAAGGCGGCCTTCGGCGAGGTCTTCTTCAGCGCCGACGGCAAGGAGGGCATCGCCGCCTTCCTCGGCAAGCGCAAGCCCAGTTGGACGGGAAGGTAGGTGCGTCCGGAGTGCCGGATGCGACGAGGGGCGAAGTCACTGAGCTCGCGGAGCTGATCGAAGGCTCCGCACGGGTGGTTGCGCTGACCGGGGCCGGGATCTCCGTGCCCTCGGGTATCCCGGATTTCCGTACGCCGGGCAAGGGCCTGTGGTCAAAAGTGGATCCGATGAAGGTCGCGACGATCGACGTCTTCCATCGCGACACACGCCGCTTCTGGGAGTTCTACCGGCCGCGCTTCGAGACTCTGGGCGACAAGCAGCCGAACGCGGCTCACGCGGCTCTGGCCGAGTTGGAGGCCGACGGGCAGCTCGAGGCGGTGATCACCCAGAACATCGATCGCCTGCATCGCAAGGCCGGCACGCGGGAGCTGATCGAGGTCCACGGCTCGATCGCGACCTCCTCGTGTACGACCTGCGGCGCAAGTTGGGAGCTGGAGGCGGTCGAGGCACTCTTCGACGAGGACGGAATTGCCGTATGCAGCGGCTGCATGGGCAAGGTCAAGCCTGACGTGGTGCTCTTCGGCGAGATGCTCCCCGTCGCCGCGATCGAGCGCGCCCGGGATCTGGCTGAGGCGGCCGACCTGCTGCTCTGCATCGGCTCCTCGCTGGAGGTGTTCCCGGTTGCGGGCCTCCCGGAAGTCACGCTCGAGGCGGGCGGCAAGCTGGCGATCATGACTCAGAGCAGCACCGCCTACGACCGCGAGGCGTCTGTGCGCCTCAGCGGGGACCTCGAGCAGCAGCTACCGGCCGTGGTCGCTGCGCTCGGCTAGCGCCTCGTCCCCGGCGGGGGCTTTGAGCGGCGCCTCGAGGGTGGTCCAGCTGTCGATCGCAGGATCGCCGAACTCCTCCACCTTGGCCAGCTCGCCGACCTTTTCATAGCCGAAGCGCTCGCAGTACCAGGCGATCGTGTCGGGCCGGTCGGCGTTGGTGCGGACCCGGCGGGCGCCGGCGCGTCGCATCGCCTCCATCCGCGCAAGCTGCAGTCGCTCGCCGAGACCTGCGCCGCGGGCCTCGGGGAGTACGGCGAGCAGCGTGGTCTTGCCGAGCTCCGTCTCGACGAGCTCCCAGCCCGCGGCTCCTACGATGCGCCCCTGTTGACGGACCACGAAGAAGCGCTCGAGATCGAGCGCCGGCATCTCGGCCGATCCGATGTGGTGCATGTTGGCGCTGGCCATCACCTCGAGAATCGCGTCGAGGTCCGAAGCCTCCGCGGGCTCGATGACTGAAGCGTCCGGCGGCTTGGGGCTGCTGCTCCCCCGCGCCGTGCGGCGGGACGATGCGGCGGAGACCACGGTCCTGAGCTTGCCGCGCTCGGTGCGCGGGATCCGTTCGACGTACTGAAAGGAGATGTCGGTCGCCGCCGCCACGGCCTCGAGGCCGGCCCGCAGGCGCGACTGCAGGCCGCTCTGGTCGCTACTTGCGGCCGACGGGGTCAGCACGATGCGCAGCAGGTAGCCCGACGACGAGACCTGCTCGACCTGATAGCTGCGCACGAGAGCGCCCTCGCCCGTGAACAGCTCCCGTATCGCCTGGGGGTGAAGCAGGCGGCCACCGTCCAGCTCGAGCCAGTCGTCGAAGCGGCCCTCGATGAAGGACAGCAGTGGCATCGCCCGCCCGCAACGGCAGGGCTCGCCGATCCAGTGCGCCTCGTCGGCCAACCGGTAGTTGAGCAGCATCGTGCCGCGGTTCACGAGGTTGGAGATCACCACCTCGCCACTTCGTCCCTCCGGGACCTCGCAGCCCGCGGCATCGACCAGACGTAGGGGGTAGAGATCGGTGTTGATGTGGAACCCGGCGTGCTCCTCGCACTCGAAGCCGATATGGAAGGCCTCGACGGCCGAGTAGGAAGAGAACAACTGGACTCCGAAGATCTCGGGCAGTCGCCGCCGTCCCCGCTCGGAGATCGCGTCGCCCGAATACAGCAACGCGGACGGCAGGTGCCCGATTCCACCACGCATCTCGATGTGGTCGAACAATGCTTCGAGACACGAGCCGTAGCCGGCGATCGTGTCGGGCCGGAAGCGCTCGATGCGCTCGACCTGCAGCTCCGGGGGGTCGAACATCGAGTAGGCCTCATCGAGTAGGCGAATCCCCTGCGGGACCAGGCTGTGCCGCGAGAACTCCCGCACTGTCAGGCCCCGGGTGCTGCGCTCCCCCGTGAGGGTTATCTGGCGGAGTCGCAGGCGCTTGCCGGCGGCCTGCAGGTGTGGCCGGCGGCGGCGCTCCTGGTGGGCGGCAGCAGCGAAAAGCGCGGCCGGATCACGGTAGATCGTGATCGGTCGGCCTGAGGTGCCGCCCGTGCGCATCTCGATCAGCTCCTCGCGTGGCCGCGCGGTGGAGAGGAAGCGCAGGGGATCTGCCTGCAGGTCGCTGCGCTCGATCAACGGCAACTGGGCGAGGTCGGCCGCCGTCCGAAAGTCGCCGGGCCCCAGTCTGCGCTCCCGGAGCGCTTCCCGGTAGAACGGGACGTACCGCTCCGCGTGCTGCATCGTCCGCTCGAGGTGGGCCCGGGCGGAACTCTCGATTCGCCGGCGGCTGTAGGGCAGGCTACCTCCGCCGGGGGCGGCGGCGAGCTTCAGAGCCCAGGAGAGTCGTTCTGTGGCGCTGGAGGCGCTCACGCCGCCCGGATGGCGCGGCGGGCTGCCCGCAGCGCCTTGTGTACTTCATCGGCCGGGAGCTCCCCGTCTCCCAGCAGGCGCTCGGCGAGCCTCTCGATCGCGGGCTCCGCCTCGCTGGTGTCGCCGCCCCTGCGCGCCGCGACCTCGAGCGCCGCGCGGGCCCTGATCACGGCCAATCCGAGCCTTCCCTCGGCCTCCGCGAGCTCCGCGTCCACCAGCAGGACCTCGTGCGCTCCAACCTGGTCGCGACCACCCAGCACGGCGGCAACGCGCTCCTGAGCTCCAACGCCGTCCACAAGTTGGGCACGGAAGCCGCCCCGCTTGTCTTCGGGGAGCTCGAAGGCAGCGCTCCAGCGGCTCTCCGCCACCTCTTCGCCGGCTCCGTAGCCGAAGCGGATCGCCGCGCAGCTTCCGGGCTCGATGTCGTGCGCGTAGATGTCCGGCGCAGCTACCCGGTGGGCGAGCAGTGCCCGATTGGCAGTGTAGGCGACGTCCCGGGCAAGCCCCGAGGCCAGCTCGTGATCGCCCTGGACCCGGGCGAGCCATTCCTCGGCTGCGGCCTCCGAGTCCAGCGGTAGCGCCTTGATCAGTGTGATCCGAGTCAGCTTGAGCGGGGTCGCCTCGGGTGCGGGGTCAACCGGAACCGGCCGGCCCCGACGGCGCTTGGGACGCACGCGGGGCGCGCCCAGGGTCCGGACGACCAGGACGTCGGGGTGGCTGTCCGGCTCCTCGCCGGCACCCGGCTCGCGGGCCAGGTAGCGCCCGTCGCTGAGTGGCAACTCACCGGGGAGATCCAACTGGGCAAAGGGGAGCAGCGCCATTCCGTCTCGGCCTCAGGCTCGGCGGCAGACCGACCGATACGGCCGGTCGGCGCCCGTCGCGCTACTCGCCGGTGTGGGCAGCGCTGGCACGGTTGGACTTCTTGCCCGGGAGCGAGAAGTCCGAGGGTGCCGTGGGAACCTTGGGCTGATCGAGCTGACCGATCCGGTCGAGTAGCTTGTCCCACTGATCAGGCTTCAACAGGCTCGAGTAGCGGGCGCCCTTGTCCTCACCGGGACCGAACGCGGGGGTGAACCCGAGGTGGATGTGGTCGGCGTGATCGCCCATCGCAAAGGTCGGACCGCCAATCTCCATCAGGGAGATGATCTGCGCCGGCTCCATCGAGCCCTGGAGCTTGAGCAGGTCGAGAATCACGGCCTCGGTGATCGAGCCCTTGCCCTGGTTGCCGAGTATCGGAAGCCCGTTGACCTGGGCGATGTCGACTGCGTTGCCGCTCGAGTGGGCGGAGACGTTGCCCGAGGTGGTGTAGACGCTGTGGCCGCACTTCAGGGAGGTGACCGTCGGCCGGAAGCCGCGCTGGGAGAGGTAGGCCAGCGAGGCCAGCACCCGGCGATCGATCTGACCGGACTTGATGTCGTCGCGACCACAGGAGTAGAGCTCGATGTTGGGATCCCGCAGGACCCGTTGCTCAAGCTGGCCCTTGCTCATCAGCAGGATCTGGCCGACGTTGGCGCTGTCCGCAAACGGGTTCTTGCCGGCGGCGCGGTAGATCGCGGTCGCCTCGAGCAGCTTCCAGCCGTCGAGGATCGGCTTGGGGTCGATCTTCCGCGCGCCGCGCCCGGCGGGCTCGATCGCGAAGTGCACATGGGGGGCGACGTCCGGCTCAGTGTCGCCGACCTTGCCGAGCACGGTGCCGGCCACGACCTTGGAGCCCCTGCGCAGTGGCTGGGCTTCCATCGTCTTGGGGTCGAACTTGAGCACGCCGGTGAAGTAGGCCTTGAAGGTCTCGTAGCCGGGGACGGCGTTGCCGAGCAGCCCGTCCAGCTGACCGGTGAGGTCCGCGGTCTTGCGGTTGGCCTTGCGCTCGGGGAGCGCAAAGAGCCGGTCTCGGGAGTCCTCGGTGTTGGCCGGTCCGCTGGCCTGCTTGGCGCCCTTGTCCCTGGCGCTCTTGCCCGGCGCGTCCTTGGCGGCCTTACCGGGGTTGACGAGCTCGAAGTCCTTGGCACTGAGCTTGCGCTCCTTGGGGACCGGGATCGCCTTGGCAAGCTGGCCGACGTTGGCGTAGGTGAACTCGTTGCCGTAGGCGTCGCGCAGCACGATGTAGCGGCCGAGACGCTTGTTCTTGCCGAGCTTCTGGATGACACCGTCGTTGACGGCGACGATCGGGGCGCCGTCCTTGGCGAAGATGTCGATGCCGCGGCGGGTGGGGGAGTCGCTGATCACGTCGGCGACGTTGCCCTCGGAGCCCTTCGACGGCGCGGCGCGGCGCTCGGCCTCGCGCTCGGAGATGTCGTCGGCGTAACGCGCCTTGGCGGCGACCGGGAAGTGGGCGCCCTCGGTGAGACCGGTGAGCGAGTCGACGATGCCCGACGGGAGCTCGCCGTACTGCTCGGCGTACATGATCACCTCGTCGACATACCAGTCGGCGTGGTTGTAGGCGAAGATCGCTCCACGCAGGTCATCCTCGGCGCCGGAGGCCTTCAGGTAGCGGGCCGCGCCGCAGATCGCATCAACCGGGTTGTAGGGATCCTTGCGGCCGTCGCTGTTGGCATCGACGCCGTAGGCCTCCCAGGTCGGGGGCATGAACTGCATCCAGCCGAGAGCTCCGGCGCTCGAGACATTGAGGTTGGTGCCGAAGGCGGTCTCGATGCGGTTGATCGAGGCCAGCACCTGCCAGGGCACCGAGTACTGGGTACCGCAGGCCTGGTAGATCGGCAGCAGGAAGGGCGGGATCGTGAAGCGGTCGATGATGAAGTTCGGGACGCCGATCGGGGCGGGCCCGAAGGTGCCGACGCTGAGCGAGGGGTTGGAGTTGGACGGGGTGCCGTCGGCGTCGCGGACCGGCGGGGCCTCATCCTTGTTGCGGCCGTTGTCCTTGCTCTTCGGCTTGCCCTTGCCCTTGCCGTTGCCCTTGCCCTTGCCCTTGTCCTTCGGATCCTTGTTGTCGAAGATCACGTCCGGGTCGGGAATGTTCTTGGGACCGCCGCCACCGCCGTTGCCACCGCCGTTACCGCCGTTGCCACCACCGGTATCGACCGGGGGCTCGCTGGGCTCCTCGGGGGAGGGGGGGTCGGTCTCATCCGCATCCGCAGGGTTGGCACAGCCGGGGTCAGCGCTGTCGACGGCGCCGTCGCCATCGTCGTCCTTGCCGTTGCTGCAGGCGGGCAGTACTTCACCGACCACGGGCAGATCGCCGCCCTTGGGCAGGTTCACAGACACACCGTCTTCCCCGACTCCGAGGATTCCGTCCTTGCCCTGAGCGCTGACTACGCCGGCCACGAGGATCGCGCCGAGCACGCCCAGCGCCAGTGTGATTAGGAGTCTGTTCTTCATACCCTCTCTGTGCCTTGTCGGATCTGTCCCGCCGCCGACGCGGCGTCGCCGGTCAGAAGCCTCTCTCCGCAGTTGACGAAACTTATCCACATCTGCAGCGGAATGCAATGTGGAACCGTGCGTCGCAACCTGTATTCCCTTTCGGCAACAAACGCCGATCTCTTGAAGTAGTTTCGGTTAACTTGGGCGGATGATGGCAGCCCGACGGGCTCGGCGGTCCCTCGATGGCCTCAACACCATGGATACTGCGCATATCTAAGCTATTTCCGAGGAGGATGCAATGGATGCGGAGCGAACTGGAGAATCGGGCTTGAGGGCCCGCGGTGAGGAGGCTCTCGGCGAGCTCGCGCAGGCTCTGCTCGAGAACCCGCTGTTCAGCCAGGCCGTGGGCACAGCCCTAGGGGCCGGCGAGAGAGCGATGCAGGCTCAGAAACAGGCGCTGGGGGCGATCGACGTCGCCAGTGCCGGCGACGTCGAGCGCGTCGCAAAGCGCGTACGGGCACTTTCGGACCGGATCGAGACTCTCGAGGACGCGGTGGATGACCTCAACGTCGAGTTGAAGGCGCTGAAAGGAAGACTCTCAGCTTCGAGTTGAGGGTTAGGATTGACTCAGCGCGGCGGCGGCGGCCGTCGCCAGTCGCAGCGAGACGGCCTCGAGCGGCTCGTCCTCCAATCGCCCGTCGTCTCCGGCAGCGACCACGGTGATCGTGGCGAAGGCCACGTCGGCTCCCGAGGCGACGGCGGCAAGTCCTGCGGTTTGCATGTCGAGCAACGCGCCGCCGACGTCGCGCCCGTGGCCGGTACCCGCCCAGTCGACCGCCGCGCCACTCAGCAGCGGCATCGACCCGGCAGTTGCCGGCCCCAATCTGACTGCGAGCTCGGCGTTGGGATGGAACAGCTCCCCCTCGACGCCGAGTGCGCGGCTGACGCCATCGTCGCGCGCCGAGACGGGATCCGCGAGTAGCGCCGAGCCGATCGGCGGTCCCTGCACGGGCGCCCGGCAGGTTCCGACGCGGACCACCCGCCGCAGGCCCGCGGCGATCAGCTCCGCAAACACCGAGCAGGCCGAGGGCGCTCCGATCCCGGTTGCGTGCACCGTCAGTGGCCTGCCGGAAGCCGTCTGTCCGTGGTAGCCCCAGAGTCCGCGGTGATGGTTGGACATTCGCGGCTCCTCGAGAACGGCCTGGGCGATGGTCAGTGCGCGCGCTGGATCGCCGCAGAGGATCGCGTCCGGCGCGGTCGGGGCCATTGGGCGGAGGTAGACGGGCATCGCGGGGGTCAAGATAGCCGCAGCGATTGGCTGTCGTGGGCGCGGACCCATCCGGGCATGCGGCAGCGCGGCTAAGCTCCAGCCCTGTGGCAGAGCCGCCTGAACAGCACAAAGCGCCCGATTCCCCGGACGAGCCGAAGTCGTCCGAGCGGGTCGGCGACGCTCTGCGCACGGCGGTCGAGCGCACTCTGGCGAGCACCGCCGAGGGTGCCGCGGGGACTCGCCGGCGGGCGCAGGATCTTCTCGACGAAGCCGCACGACGTGGGCTCGCCGCCCGCGAGGAGGTCAGCCGCCGGGGTGGGGCCGCCCGCGAGGAGGTGAGCCGCAGAGGTGAGGAGGCCTCCAACCGCCTTGCCGAGGTGATCGCCGATCTACGCCTCGCCGATCGCGACGATCTGGGCGTGCTTAGCGACCAGATCCACGAGCTGGAGAGTCGCCTGGGCTCGCTCGAGCGCATGTTGCGCCGCGAGTCGGGTGAAGAGACCGCCAAAGACCCGGACTCTAACCCTCAACCCGAGCCTGATATAGGCCCCCCCAAACCGCATGAAAAAGGGGATCAAGGCTCCGATGCCTAGTAGCGGCCGGCGGGTCGCGATCGCCGGAATCGGGACTCATTGGGGCACCGAATTGGCGCGCCGGCTGGAGCGTGAGCCGGGCATCGAGCAGGTGTTCGGCCTCGACACGCGGCCTCCGGCGGCGGATCTCGAGCGGACCGAATGGATCGATGTCGATCTCCGCAGTCCGACGCTCGGCCGGCTACTTCCTTCCACGGGCGCCGACACCATCGTCCATTGCGGGATCCTCTGGTACCCGGAGCCGGGCAAGCCTCTGCGCGCGCTGCACGACATCAACGTGATCGGCTCGCTGCAGCTGCTGTCGGCCTGCGAGCGGACCCCGGGCCTGGAGCGCGTGATCATTCGCGGATCGGCGGCCATCTACGGCTCGGAGCCGGCAGCCCCGTCCTTCTTCAGCGAGGAGATGGCACGCACATTCCCTCTCCGCACCAGGTTCCAGCGCGATATCGGAGAGCTGGAGGCCTATTTCGAGAACTTCGCCCGCCGGCACCCGGACCTCACCTGCTGCATGCTCCGCTACCAGCCCGAGCTGGGGCCGGAGCTGCAGACGCCGCTGGTCAGGTACCTATCGCTGCCCGTCGTTCCCACGCAGCTGGGGTTCGACCCGCGCCTGCAGTTCGTGCACTCCGAGGACGCCACGGCCGCTCTGCTGCGGGCGACGCTCGCTCCGATCCGGGGCGCGGTCAACGTGGCGCCCGAGGGCTCTGTTTCGCTCACCAGGGCGCTGCGACTCGCCGGGCGTACGGAGTTGCCGGTTCCCCATCCGCTGTTCGGCCCCGCGATGAGTCGCGCCGGGGGTCGCCTGGGGATCGGCAGTCTGTACGGCGACGCCGTGCGGCTACTGCGCCACGGACGCGGCGTCGACAATCGACGCCTGCGCGAAGAGCTCGGCTTCGAGCCCCGCTTCGATGCCGTCGGCACCGTCCGGGATTTCGCTCAGCGCAGTGCCGGACTTCGCCTGGCTCCCGCACCGGGAATCGGCGCGCTGCTCGGTCGCCTGGTGGGAGACCCGCGGTGACGCAGCAGAGCACCGGCACCTCCGCGCGGGCAACCGCAGAGGCCGGCGTCGAGTTCCTGCAGCGCCTGCGCTCGGGCGTCGAGGCAGGCGTGGAGCCGATTGCCGCGGCCGAGGCGGCCGCGCAGGCTCTGCCGAAGACCCTGCGCGATTCCGTCGCGCGGATGGGCCGGCGTCTTCGCGGCGACTACCACGAGGATGAGTGGGGCTTCGACGAGGAGTTCGCGGAGGCCGCCTATCCGATCTTCGAGTTCCTCTACGACCGCTGGTGGAGAGTCCATGCAGAGGGCGCCCACCACGTACCCGCTCACGGTCGGGCGATGCTCGTCGCCAATCACGCCGGGTCGCTCTTCCCCTTCGACGCATCGATGGTGACCGGGGCGTTGATGAAGCAACACCCACTGCCCCGCTGGCCTCGGTTCATGGTGCTCGACTGGGCCTTCGGGTTGCCCTTTGTGGCTCCATTCATGCGCAAGGTCGGAGGTGTCCCGGCGAGTCCGCACAACGCGACCCGCATCCTCGAGAATGACGGCCTGATGATGGTCTTCCCGGAAGGAGCCAAAGGTACGGGCAAGCCTTTCCGCGACCGCTACCGGCTGCAGAGGTTCGGGCGCGGCGGTTTCGTCGAGATCGCGCTCCGGACCCGCTCGCCGATCATCCCGATCGCGGTCGTCGGCTCGGAGGAGATCTATCCGATGGTCGGCGACGCCTCGTGGGTGGCCAAGGCCCTGGGAGCACCGTTCGCGCCGATCACGCCGACGTTTCCCTGGCTCGGTCCGTTTGGCCTGATCCCGCTCCCCTCGCGCTGGCGAATCGAGTTCTGCGAGCCCATCGATATCTCCGCCTATCCTGCGGAGGCGGCGAACGATCGTCGCGTCGTATTCGAGATCTCCGAGCTGGTGCGTGAGACGATTCAGCACAAGCTGTACGAGAATCTGGTCAAGCGCGGCTCAGCCTTCGTCTGAGGTGAGCCACGTTCGCACTCCGATGAGCCAAAGGAGCCCCCTGATCATCAACGTCGCCCTCACGGGAATGGTGCCGATGCCCGATCGCGCACCGCACGTGCCCGTGACGACGAAAGCGATCCTCGCGGACGTCGAGCGCTGCGCGGAGTTGGGCGCGACGGTCTTCCACGTACACGCACGGGACGCCGAGGGCCGGGCCGACTGGCGCGCTTCCGCGTTCGCTCCGATCGTCGCCGGCATTCGCGAGATCGATCCCGCGCTCGTCGTCTGCGTAACCACCAGCGGGCGCTTCGAGTCGAGGCTCGAGCGCCGCGGCGACGTGCTCGGCCTCGACGGGGCGGCGCGGCCCGACATGGCGTCGCTCACCCTCGGATCGAACAACTTCCGCGACTCGGCCTCGGTCAATCCACCCGAGGTGATCGAGGGCCTCGCCGCCCGGATGAGCGAGCAGGGCATCAAGCCTGAGCTCGAGGTCTTCGAGCCTGGCATGCTCGCCTACGGGGAGGCTCTGGCCCGGCGTGGCATGCTTCCGGATCCCTGCTACGCGAACATCCTGCTGGGGAGCCCGGGCACCGCACCTCTCACACCCGCCATGCTCGCCGCTTTCCTGGCCGCGATGCCCGCCGGATGGGGCTGGGCCCTCGCCGGCATCGGTCGCCACCAACTCGACGCCAACCTGCTTGCGATTCCACTCGGCGGCCACGTGCGGGTCGGAATCGAGGACAACATCTGGCTCGACAGGGAGCGCCGGGTGCCGGCATCCAATCCGGCGCTGGTCGAGCGGATCGTGGCGGCGGCCCGTCTGGCGGAGCGACCGCTCGCGGGCGCCGCCGAAACCCGCGCGTTGCTCGGCCTGGGCGAGCCTCTGGAGGCGCTGGGGGCGGACAGCCGAGAGTCGACGCACAACGTCGGATGACCGATTCCCCCGCTGCGGCCGGCGGCCGCTGGCAGACGAGCACCGCGCTGAGCCGTGCGCTGGAGATCGCGCGCACCGAAGGTCCCCGCGGGCTCTGGATCAAGCTCGCCGGCGAGCTTGGCTATCGGCGTCTGACGGTCTTCGAGCTGCCGCTCACCGGTTCGCTCGAGACCGAGACCGGTGCTCCGGACCTGAGAGTGAGCGAGTTGGCGAGCGGTGACAGACCGGGGCTGGAGAACCTCGCGGCGCTCAACCCGGCCGCGCCGCCCGATCAGGCAGAGGCGCGCCTGACCGCGGGGCATCGCTGCTTTCTCGCGGCAGAGGGCGAGCACACGGTTGCTGCCTGCTGGGTCTCCGGTTCGAGCGTGCCGCTCCCCTATCTGGGTTTCGATCTCCCGATGGCCACCGACGAGGCCTGCACGTTCGAGACCTGGACAGATCCGTCCGTCCGGGGGCGCGGCATCGGGGGGGCGCTGCGCGTCGCCGTGGCCCGGCAACTGGCCGCGAGCAAGACGCGTCTGCTGGCGATGCTCTATCCGGAAAACCGGTCCGGCATCCGGATGGTTGAGAAGCTCGGCTACCGACCGATCGGCAGGGTCATCGCCCTCGGGCCGGCCTCTCACCGGCGCTGCCTGATCCGGGTCGAGCGCGGCCGGCGGCGGCCCGGCGGGGAAGGCGGGTGACGACGGTGACGGGCCTGACGGAGCGCGAGCGCTGGGATTCGGTGATCGATGAGCTGCAGCGGGGCAGCGGGCTGCAGGCCTGGCGGGCGCAGTCGGATGCGGCCCTCGGCCGGCTGCTCGAGCGCTGGGCTCCCGAGGCGTCGGAGAACGCCCTGAAGACCGATCTCTTCGACGAGGCCAGCGGCACGGGTCTGATCGGCGCTTTGGGCCGACGCTCGGCGAAGGTGAGCGGCATCGACATCTCGGCCGAGGTCGTGCGCCTGGCGGCCGAGCGCAACCCCGGGCTCAGGGCCGTGACCGCCGACGTGCGCGAGCTGCCCTTCGGCGATGACGAATTCGATCTGGTCGTCTCCAATTCCACCCTGGACCATTTCGGCGGTCGCCACGATGTCGAAGCCGCCCTTGCCGAGCTGCACAGGGTGATGCGCCGCGGGGGCCGCCTCGTGGTCACTCTCGACAATCCGCTCAACCCGCTGATCGCTGCGCGCGCAGTCCTTCCGGAGGACCTGCTGGCGCGGATCCGGGGGGTCGGCTACGGCACCGGGTGGACGTGCGGACCCGGAACTCTCGAGAAGATGCTCGTTGCCGCGGGCTTCACCGTCGCCGACCGGACGGCCATCGTCCACGCGCCCCGATTCCTGGTGGCGAGGCTCGGCCGCAACGCGCGAACCTCCGGCGGTGAGGCCGCCGGGTGGGTGCGCTCGGCGGAGGCCCTCGGCCGGCTCCCGACTCGCTACCTCAGCGGTCATTTCGTCGCGGGACTGGGAGTGAAGGGCTGAATCCCATCCGTTTCACACGCGATTTGCAGGGGGTTTGCAAAGTCCTGCCCGGGTCAGTACATTGCAACTATCAACACAAGACTGAAGGCCGACAGTGTCTGCCGGCCGGGGTCCCCAGGCGACTGGGAAGCCCGCGGGCAGGCGCAAGGCGATCATCGAATCGTCGCTGGCCGACGCAGCGGGCCGATTGCTCGCAGGGGCGACGGGGCCATAGAGACCCCGTCGCGCCACGTTCGGGGTCCGTTACGCGGCCTGAGGGTCGGCGGTTCCAGGCCCGATCCGCGCTGAGCGGACGCCGGCGGCCAGATAGCGGTAGAACCGCAGCGTGAGCAAAGCGACTATCTCAATGGCCGAAGCCGCCCGCCGTTCCGGGGTGTCGGTCTCGACCCTGAAGCGCTGGGCGGGGGAGCGGGTTCTGCCTGTCCGTGATGATGGACGCTGGACCGAGGCGGCGGCAGCCCAGGCCAGGGTCGTGGCGCGGATGCGGGATCGTGGCTACTCGCTGCGTGAGATCCGCTCGGCGGTACGGGACGGCCGGCTCGCGTTCGGCTACGTGGAAGACCTGTTGCCCGACTCCCCCGGGAGCAAGACCAGGCCGGAGGCGGCGACGGTCAGTGGCCTCGATGAGCAGTTGGTCGAGCGGATCATGACCCTGCTCGGGGTCCCGGTTGCCAACGCCGACCGGCTCAGCGACGCTGACCTCGAGGCTCTGCAGACACTCAAGACGATCCTCGACTCCGGCTTCCCCCTCGTCGCCCTGCTGCAACTGGTTCGTGTCTACGCACAGTCGATGCGCAAGATCGCGGAAGCGGAGGTGCGCCTCTTTCACCTCTTCGTGCACGAACCGCTGATCACCGAGGGCGTTCCGGCCCTGGAGATGGCGGAGCAGATGAACGAGCTTGCCGAGCGGCTCATGCCCTCGGTAGAGCCGCTGATGGAGTACGTGCACTCGCGGTACCTCCGCCATTACATCGAGCAGGACGTGGTCGGTCACATGGAGGACGATTTGCCCGCCTCGGCCACGGCCGCCGACCACGTTGCGATGGCTTTCTGTTTTGTCGATCTGACCGGGTTCACGAGATTCACCGAGGAGGAGGGGGATGAACAGGCGCTGGATCTGGTCGAGCGCTTCGTCGAGACCGTGGAGGCGACGCTGCCTCCGGAGGCCACGATCGTCAAGACGATCGGTGACGAGGTGATGATCGTCTCACCCGAGGCCGGCACGCTCACCGAGTGGTCCGTGGGCTTTCTAAGTCTCTTCCAGGATCGACCCAGGCCACGCGTGGGACTGCACTACGGGAGCGCCGTGTACCGGGACGGCGATTACTTCGGCGGCGACGTCAACCTCACCCACAGGGTGGTCGCCCGGGCCCTCGCCGGCGAGGTGATGGTCACCGACGCGGTGGTCGATCAGCTGGGCCGCTCCTCCTATCTGGAGTTCGAGCCGATCGGCAAGGTGGAGTTGAAGGGGTTCCCCGACCCCGTCGAGTTGTTCGTTGTCGGCCGGAGGGCGGCGGCGGTATGAGCAGTCTCCTGCTCGCGCGCGCGGCCCTGCGGGCCCCGTACGAGACCCGCCTGGCGCGGGCCGACCGGCGCGTGATTGCAGCTCGCCGCGATCGGCAGCTGTGCAGCATGGTGCAGTTCGCCGCAACCAGTGTGCCGTTCTGGCAGCAGGTCTTCGCTTCGACCGACCTCGATCCCGGTGACGTTCGCGGCCTCACCGATATGTCCGCGCTTCCGATGTGTGACCGCGATCAGGTCGGGGTCGATCCGGACGCGTTCCGCTCGTCCCGTGCGGCGGGGGCCGACTCGACCCTGCAGGGCAGCGGCGGTAGCACCGGAATCCCGGTCCGGGTCTATCAGGACAGGGCCTCGACGATGCGCAGCTTCGCCCCACGGCTGCGCTTCGACTCGGTCACTACGGCTGCCGGCGCCGGCAGCCGTCCGCGGCGCTACGTGATCGCCAATCCCGACTCAGTCTCCTCCAGGCGCCGGGCCCTGTTCCGGCGCGGCCTCGTCGGCCGCGTGGCCGGTGGCGGTCGCTTCAAGTCCGGCTCGAACTTCACATCGCTCGCTGAGCACATCGAGGTGATCAACGCCTTCCGGCCGCAGATCCTCAAGGCCTTCGGTTCGGTCCTCGAGGCGCTGTTCGAGCATGCCGATCGAACGGACACGCTGGTCCATCGGCCGCGACTCGCGGTCTTTTCGGCCGATGCCCTCAGCGACTCGGGCCGGCGTCTGCTCGAGCACCGGTTCGGCATCGAGAGCTTCGGCTACTACGGTGCGGCCGAGGCTCCGCACATCGGCTTCGAGTGCGAGGCCCACCTCGGCTTCCACATAAATGAGGACCTGTTCCCCGTGCGGGTCGTCGACCACCGCGGTGACGACCTCGGACCCGGCGAGGAGGGGGAGGTGGTGATCAGCAACCTCGTCTTCCGGGACACGGTGCTGCTCAACTACAGGCTCGGTGACCGGGCGCAATGGTTGGAGGGCCCGTGTCCGTGCGGTCGCGGATTGCCGCTGCTCTCCTTCATCACCGGGCGCGTCGAAGAGTGGCTGCTCGGGCCCGATGGGGAAGTGGTGCATCCCGAGGCGCTGACGACCCTGGTTCGCAATCAACCGGGGATTCGCCGCTTTCAGTTCCGGCAGCGTTCGCTGTCCCGGATCGAGCTGTCGGTGGTCGGTGAGCCCGCCGACCGCGACGGGCTCGAGCGCACGCTGCGCGAGGGCGTCGAGCAGCGCATCGCGCCCGGCGTGGAGCTCGAGATCAAGCTCGTCGAGGAGCTCGCGCGAACATCCGGAGGCAAGGTCAAGGGAGTGATCTCCGACCTGACGGGCACCCGGGACGTCGCGCGGGCCCGTTCGGCACGGCCGCCTGCGCCGGGCCTATGATCGCGCCCGTGGAGGAATCAGTCGGGAGGCACGGGGGGTGAGCGCCGAGGAAGCGATCGCCGAGCTCGGCACGAGCCTTGAGCGCTCCGGCCTGATCAACCCACGCTCCGACGGCGTCGTGATGCTCTCCGGCGGCGCCGACTCCGCCTGCCTGGCGATGGGCGCGGTCGCGGTCTGCGGTCCTCAGCGCGTCTTCGCGGTCCACGTCAACTACGGGCTGCGCGACGACGCCGGCCGCGGCGAGGAGGCCGCCCGCGCGCTCTGCGCCAAGCTCCGAATCGACCTCCACATCGAGCGGCCCGAGCTGCCCGAGGGCAATCTTCAGGCTCGGGCGCGTGAGGCCCGTTACGCGATTGCCGAGCGCCTGCGCGCGAAGCTCGGTGCCGAGTGGGTGGCGAGCGGCCACACGCGTACTGATCTCTCCGAGACCGTGCTCTATCGCCTGGCCGTCTCGCCGGGCACCCGGGCGCTCGCGGGCCTGCCCGCGCGATCCGGTTCCGTGGTGCGACCACTGCTCGGTCTGAGCCGCGAGCGCACGCGACGGCTTGCCCGAGAGGCAGCTCTGCCTTTCGCCGACGACCCGACCAATCGCGACCCCGCGTTCGCTCGCAATCGAATCCGCGCGGAGGTCGTGCCGGTCCTCACTGAGATCGGCCCAGCGCTCGAACGCAACATCGCTGAGACCCGGGCCGAGCTTGACGAGGACGCCGAGTTCCTCAGAGCCCTGGCCACCGACGCGATCGAGGCGGCGGGGAGTGGCGGCGGGGCACCGCTCCGCCACGAGGAGCTCGCCACGATGCCGCCCGCCTTGCGTCGCGCGGTCTTGACCCTGATCGCCGAGCGCGCGGTGCCCGGCTCGCCCGTGCGGATCAGCCGGCGGCGATGCGCCGAGATCCTGCGCCTGGCCGCCGCCCCCGAAGGCGGCGAGCTGGAGCTCGGACGCGGGGTGCGGGCGATCTGCGAGGCCGGGACCGTGCGCGTGGCGGCCCCCGGCCATGGGCCCACTCCGGAGCCGGTCCGGCTGAGCATTCCCGGCAGCGTTCGCTACGGCGAGTGGGAGTTGCGGGCGGAGCTGCGTGAGGGCGCCGTGGACCCTGCCGGACCTGAGCTCGCGACACTCGACGCCGAGCAACTCGGCCCCGAGGTTGTGATCCGCGCCTGGCAGGAGGGGGATCGGATCCGGCCGCTCGGCCTCGACGGGAGCAAGTCGCTGCAGGACCTGTTCACCGACAGCGGCGTGCCGCGCTCGCTGCGGGAGCGTCTTCCCGTGATCGAGGCCGACGGCCGCATCGCCTGGGTCGCCGGCGTGGCTGTCTCGGATGAGTTCCGGATCGGGGCCGGCTCACAGCGCTCGGCCGTGATCACCGCCCGCGCGGCCTCGCGATGATCGTCGCGGCTGGCCTACACTGCTCGCGATGAGTGGCCCGGCCAGGGGGCAGAGCGATGACGCGATCGGTGAGGTGCTGGTTCCCAGTACCGAGTTGCATCGACGGATCACCGAGCTGGCGGCCGAGATCGATCGCGACTATGCCGATCGGGATCTGGTCCTCGTCGGAATTCTGAAGGGCGCGGTGATGTTCATGGCGGACCTGATGCGCCAGCTCAGCGTCCCCTGCGAGATCGACTTCATGGCGGTCTCCAGCTACGGCTCGGCTACGGACTCCTCGGGCGTGGTGCGCATCCTCAAGGACCTGGACACCGCGATCGGCGACCGCGACGTGCTGATCGTCGAAGACATCATCGACTCCGGCCTGACCCTGCATTACCTGCTGCGCAACCTGCAGGCCCGCGACCCGCGATCACTCGAGGTCTGCGCGCTGCTGACCAAGCCGGAGCGGCGTCGTGTGGAGCTGCCGATCCGCTACGTCGGCTTCGAGATTCCCGACCGTTTCGTGATCGGCTACGGACTCGACCACGCCCAGCGTTACCGCAACCTCGACTACGTCGCCGCACTCGATCAGTGAGCGGGCTGGGCAAGGTCCACGACCTGCCAGCGGTCGCAGCCCTGGCCGCTTCCTACCCGCTGCAGGCCCGGATCCCCTTTGACGAGCGGCTGCTGCAGCGCTCGAGCCGTCGCCATCTTCGCGCGGCTGCCTTCCACGCCTATGAGCACGTGCCCCTGTATCGGGAGCGCTTCGATGCCGCCGGTGTCCGGCCGGAGGAGATCGTTGAGCCCGCTGACCTGGCGCGCCTGCCGATCCTCGAACGGGAGCTCCTGCACGAGGAGCCCGAGCGGCTGATCTCGGATCTGCATCCGCGGGAGTCATTGATCGAGTCCCGCACGAGCGGCTCGAGCGGTATGCCGATCCGCTTCTTCATCGAGCGCGATGCGATGTTCCGCGGGGCCCGGATACGCAGCCGCCGAACGGCGGTCCGCAAGGCGCTCACGGGCCGTCGCTTCGGCCATCGAGATCTGCGCTTCGGCAACCCCGACCCGGGCGGGCGCAAGCGCAGGGAGGCCTTCGGCGAGGTTGCGTTCGTTGGCCGATTCCGGCCCAGGTACGCCGGTCCGCCGACGTCGGCCCACATGCCGCTCGACGACGCGGTCGCCGCGATTGCGGAGCAGCGCGCGCAGGTCCTCGGCGGCTTCGGTTCCTATCTCGAGGCGATCTTCGCCCACGCCTTCGAGCGCGGGCAGAAACTGGACTCGGTTGAGCTGGCGAGCTTCGGCGGCGATGGGATGACGGCCGCCGGGCGGACCCTGATCGAGCGGGAGTTCGGCGTCCCGGTGCGCTCCCAGTACGCCTCGATCGAGGCGCCCCTGATCGGCTTCGAGTGCGAGGTCGGCGAGGGTTTCCACCTGAACCTGGATGCGCTGCCCTTGCGGATCGTGGACGAATCGGGCAGCGATGTCGAGCCCGGCGAGAGCGGGGAGGTCGTGGTCTCGAACCTGATCTCGAGGGGCACGGTGTTGCTCAACTACCGGCTCGGCGACCGGGCCCGGATGCTGCCGGGATCCTGCCCATGTGGCAGGGTGATGCCGCGCCTGGGCCCGATCGAGGGGCGGATCTACGACTGGCTTGTGGGCCGCGACGGCGAGCGGGTACACCCGGAGGCGCTGGGCAGTGGCTTTCGTCACCTGCCGGCTGTCCGTATGTTCCAGATCGTCCAGCGGGCTCGCCAGGAGTTTGTGATCCGCGTGATGGGCGAGGAGGTGGACCCGGCCGGGCTCGCCGCGACCCTGACGCCGACGTTCCGGGAGCTCTTCGGAGACCCCGTCTCGGTTTCAGTCGAGCGGGTCGCGCGGATCGAGCCGGAATCCTCCGGCAAGGTGCGGCGGGTGCTCTGTGAACTGGAACCCGGCGAGGCGCCCATTCAGGCTCAACGGGACCTTTAGGGGGCGCTGAGACACCCTGGTACGCTGACCTCCGGCGAATCATTGATTCGTCAGCAACCATGCGGAATCTCAACGACAAGGCAAGCCGATGAAGCGCGTCTCGAGAAGTGGCGCCCTGGTCCCGATCCTGATCGTGATCGTGCTCGCGTTTTTCGCCCAGCGGATCATCGCTCCGCCGAGCGAGGAGCCACAGCCCACCTACAGCGAGTTCCTGGCCACGATCAACGATCCAGCCAAGGCCACCGAGATCGACTCGGTCACGATCAAGGTCGAGTCGAGCGAGATCGACGTCGTGCAGGCCGACGGCACCGAGTACACGACCGGCTACCTGCCGAACACTGAGCAGACGCTCGAGAACACGCTCGAGCAGCGCGACATCGAGACCAAGGTCGATGGCGCCAGCGGCTCCGGAATCCTCGGCGCCCTCACCTACATCCTTCCCTTCATCCTGATCCTGGCCTTCTGGATCTTCCTCATGAACCAGATGCAGGGCGGCGGCTCGCGCGTCATGAACTTCGGCAAGTCCAAGGCCAAGCGGATGTCCGTGGACGCCCCCAAGATCAGCTTCCGCGACGTCGCCGGAACCGACGAGGCCGTACAGGAACTGCACGAGATCAAAGAGTTCCTCGAGAATCCCAAGAAGTTCCAGTCGCTCGGCGCACGGATTCCCAAGGGCGTGCTGCTCTAAGGGCCTCCCGGCACCGGTAAGACGCTGCTCGCACGCGCCGTCGCCGGCGAGGCCGGCGTGCCCTTCTTCTCGATCTCGGGCTCCGACTTCGTCGAGATGTTCGTCGGCGTCGGCGCCAGCCGCGTCCGCGATCTCTTCGAGCAGGCCAAGCAGAACTCCCCCTGCATCATCTTCATGGATGAGATCGACGCCGTCGGCCGTCACCGCGGCGCCGGGATGGGCGGCGGTCACGACGAGCGCGAGCAGACGCTGAACCAGCTCCTCGTCGAGATGGACGGCTTCGAGACTAAGGACAACATCATCTTGATCGCGGCCACCAACCGGCCCGACATCCTCGATCCGGCGCTGCTGCGCCCCGGCCGCTTCGATCGCCAGATCGCGGTCGATCGTCCGGACCGCAAGGGCCGCAAGCAGATCCTCGAGGTCCACACCCGCGGCAAGCCGCTCTCCGCAGAGCTGGATCTCGACGTGCTCGCCGGGCAGACGCCCGGATTCACCGGTGCCGACCTGGCCAACCTGATCAACGAGTCCGCGCTGCTCACGGCCCGCAAGGGCAACCGCGAGATCACGATGGTCGAGCTCGAGGAGGGGATCATGCGCGTGATTGCCGGCCCCGAGAAGAAGACCCGCGTGATGAGCGAGAAGGAACGGCTGATCACCGCCTTCCACGAGATGGGCCACGCGATCGTCGGCCACGTGCTGCCGAACTGCGACCCCGTGCACAAGGTTTCGATCATCAGCCGCGGCCAGGCCCTCGGCTACACGATCAGCCTGCCCCAGGAGGACAAGTTCCTGACCACTCGCGCCGAGCTCGCCGAGACGATGGCGATGACCCTCGGCGGCCGGGCCGCGGAGGAACTGGTCTTCAGCGAGATCACCACCGGAGCTTCCAACGACCTCGAGAAGGTCACCGCCACGGCCAAGCAGATGGTGATGCGCTACGGCATGTCCGAGCGCCTCGGCCCGCGCGTCTTCGGACACGATCGCGGCCAGCCGTTCCTCGGCCGCGACATGGGCTCCGAGCCCGACTACTCCGAGGAGATCGCCCGCGATATCGACGGCGAGATCCGCCGCGTGGTCGAGCAGGCGCACCAGTCCGCCCGCGACATCCTCAGCGACCACCGCGAGGACCTCGATCGCATCTCCCGGATCCTGCTGGAGCGCGAGACGATCGACGCCCAGGAGTTCGTCGCTCTGCTCGACGGCGCCAGCGAGGAAGACGTCTTCGGCGTCGACGAGCCGGACGAGCCCTCGGCAGAGGTCGAGCCCGAGGCGGACGAGGAGAAGAGCGCAGCCCGCGAAGGCTCGCGGCCGTTGTCTCCGCCTCGCCCCGGCCTAGCCACCGACTGATCTCGCGGCCTGGGAGGCCGCGATGCTTTGTCATCGGCCGGCTTGTGTGCTGGAGCACACGGCGCCGGCCTCTTCCTCGCCTCGCGACCTCCCAGGCGCGCGAGATTCTCCGGGGACGCGCCTGCCTGTGTCATCGGCCGGCTTGTGTGCTGGAGCACACGGCGCCGGCCTCTTCCTCGCCAGCCGCACTCTCAGCCGCGTCAGATCTCTCGCGGCCTGGTGGCTCCGCTGATTCAATTGCCGGGATGCCGCCGGACTTGCCAGCCTCACCCCGGATCATGGGGATCGTCAACGTCACCCCCGACTCGTTCTCCGACGGGGGCGAGTTCCTCGACCCGGCGGCCGCGATCGCGCACGGCCTGCAACTCGTGTCCGAGGGCGCCGACCTGCTCGACATCGGTGGCGAGTCCACGCGACCCGGCGCCGCGGACGTGCCGGGGGATGAGGAGCGGGAGCGCGTCGTGCCGGTGCTCGAAGGACTCGCCGGATGCGGGGTGCCGCTCTCGATCGACACATCGAAGGCCGCGGTGGCAGCCGTCGCCGTGGACGCCGGCGCAACCATCGTCAACGACGTCACGGCGCTCAGCGATCCGGAGATGGCTCCGCTTTGCGCGCAGCGTGGAACGGAGCTGATCCTGATGCACATGCAGGGCACGCCGCGCACCATGCAGGAGAACCCCTCCTACGGAGACGTCGTCGATGACGTCAAGGTGTTCCTCGCCGAGCGGATCGACCGGGCCAGGGCGGCCGGGGTCGCCGAGGAGCGGATCTGGATCGACCCGGGCATCGGCTTCGGTAAGACCGTCGATCACAACCTGGAGCTGATCCGGCGCCTCGGCGAGTTGCGGGAGTTGGGGCGGCCGATTGTCCTTGGCACCTCACGCAAGCGCTTCATCGGCCACCTGACGGGGCGCGAGGCCGATCAGAGACTCGGCGGGACCATCGCCTCCAATGTCCTTGGCTTGCGGGCCGGTGCCGACGTGCTGCGCGTCCACGACGTTGCGGCGATGCGCGATGCGCTGACCGTCGCCACCGTCATCGACGACGGCCGTCCCTGGCGGACGGGATAATCGAGCCGTGCCCGCGCCTGAGGTCCAGATCGAGTTGCGCTCGCTGCGCGTCCTTGCGCGGATCGGGGTCACGAATGCGGAGCTCGAGATCGAGCGCCCGCTGATCATCGACATCGATCTGCAGCCCCGCGCCGTCGCGGCAACCGAGACCGATCAGATCACCGACACCGTCGACTACGCGGCCGTCGCTGAGTTCGCCGAGCGCACGGCGACCGCCGAGCCGCACCGGACGCTCGAGCGCGTCGCGGCTGAGATTGCCGACGGGCTGCTGGCGCGCGGCGACTGCGAGCGCGTCGAGATCCGGGTCGCCAAGCCGGAGCCGCCGATGGATCAGCGCGTTGATCACGTTGCCGTGAGGCTCACCCGGACCTCCGACGCGGCGTGATGGCCGCGCCCGATCCGGCGCGCGGATTCCTCGGGCTGGGCTCCAACCTCGGCGACCGTGCCTCCCACCTTCGCTACGGGCTGCGGGAGCTCGAGCGGGGTGGCGCGGAGGTGCTCCGGATCTCTTCCCTCTACGAGACGACCCCGATCGGCGAGTACGAGGCTGCGCAGCCGGACTTTCTGAACGCCGTTACAGAGATCAGGAGTTCGCTCGAGCCACTGGAGTTGCTCGATCTCTGCAAGCGGATCGAGACGACCCGCGGCCGCGACCAGGAAGGCCCGCGACACGGTCCGCGGTCGCTCGACATCGACATCCTGCTGCTCGGCGGGGCGCGGTTGGAGCTGCCCGGGCTCACGGTCCCCCATGCGGCGATGTGCGAGCGCCGCTTCGTGCTCGAGCCGCTGCTGGAGCTGGAGCCCACGCTGAAGCTCCCCGGCGGGGAGCTCTTGTCGCCGGTGCTCGCGGCGCTGCCGGAGGAGGGCGTTCGCCGGCTGGAGACTCCGCTCAGCCGCTGAGTCGTTCGGGCTGCGGCTCGGGCTTCCACTCGTCGGGAAGTGCCGCCGGGGCGTAGCCGGGGAAGTCGGGCACGAGCCACATCGCGTAGTCGGCGGCCGAGTGCCCCTCCATCAGCGGGCGGATGTCGTCCATGGTCATCATCAGCCGCAGCGAGGGACCGATCTGGAAGTCAGCGGCATTCTTACGCGCGGTGCCGATCACCTTGTCTCGTAGCAGGCCGTCCACGCGGTCGATCGCCTCGGGGATGCTCTGCAGGTCCGCCCGTACGGTCTCGTCGTCGGCGCCGTTGAGCCGCCTCGACATGCCGACGAGCGGTGCCGCGGTCTTCGCGGCGACGGACACGGGCAGGCCGAGCTTGGCGCCCTCCAGATAGCTGCGCCGGCCGCGCGGATCGCGCTTCAAGATGTTCCAGATGACGCGCCGGGGAATGTCCTGGAGGACCTCGTCGGCCCAACGCTCGGCCTCCTCGACCTTCGCGCGTTGCTCGGGGTCGTCGGGGAAGAGGGCCGGCTCGGGAACGAGCTGATCGAGCGCCCGGGCGATCTGCCGGCTGCCCTGGATCTTGCGGCCATCAATGCGGATCGCCGGCACCTTGACGCCCTCGAACCCAGCCACGCGCAGGATGCCGCGGCTGAGGACCGGAGCGAGATCGATCCGCCGGTAGTCGATGCCCTTGTGCTCGAGCATCATGCGGGCACCGAGCGCGGGATGGGAACCTGGAATTGAGAAGAGTGTGGCCTTCATGGGCGCCCACTCTAGTGAGTGATATCCACCGCGCCCCCCGGTTGGGGATCGACGTATCCGCGAGTCGGGATAATCAGGGCGATGCTGCTCGCTGTCGACATCGGCAACACCCAGACCCACATCGGCTGCTTCGAGGGGGAGACCCTGCGGGAGAGCTGGCGCCTGGCCACCGAGGCTCATGCGACCTCCGACGAGCTCGGCGTGAAGCTGCTCGCCTTCCTCGGCGCCACCGGAGTCGATCCGGACTCGATCGACGGGACGATCATCTCCACCGTAGTGCCCCAACTGGGGCCTGCCTGGGAGCAGATGTCGGAGCGCTACCTCGCGGAGCGCCCGCTGCTGGTGGGCACGGAGCTGCGCAGCGGCATGCCGATCCGCATCGACAATCCCAAGGAGCTCGGCTCCGACCGCCTCGTCAACGCGATCGCTGCCTACGAGCTCTTCGGCGGGGGCTGCGTGGCGGTCGACTTCGGCACCTCGATCAACTTCGACGCCGTTTCGGCCGACGGCGAGTATCTCGGTGGTGCGATCGCGCCGGGCCTCGAGGTCTCGATGCAGGCGCTGGTCGGGCGCACCGCGAAGCTGCCCCGCATCGACCTCGCCAGCCCCGGCCGAGCGATCGGCCGCGGGACCGTGGAGGCGATCAAGTCGGGATTCGTCTACGGCTTCGCCGGGTTGATCGACGGCATCGCCCGCCGCATCGAGAGAGAGCTGACGGCGGAACTCGGAGGCGAGGTGCGATTCGTTGCCACAGGCGGGCAGGCAGGCGTGATCGCTCCCTACTGCGAGTCGATCGACACGGTTGACGAACTGCTGACGCTCACCGGCCTGCGGCTGATCTGGGAGCGCAACCGATGAGCCGCCCGGATGAGGAGGGCGAGCGGCCGGCACTCACCAGTCCGTTCCGGATTGGTGATGTCGAGATCGCCAACCGGGTCCTTCTGGCCCCGCTTGCGGGGATCGGCAACTGGTTTGTGCGCATGCAGGCCAAGCGCCACGGGGCGGGCATGGCGGTCTCCGAGATGGTCTCCAGCCACGCGATTCACTACCGGAACGAGCGCACGCTCAGGGATCTGCTGGTGATCAAGCCCGAGGAGCATCCGGTCGCGATCCAGCTTTTCGGCTCCGACCCCGAGGTGATGCGCGGCGCCGCGGCCGTGGTCGCCGAGGCCGGCGCCGACATCATCGATCTGAACATGGGCTGCCCGGTCAAGAAGGTGCGCAAGACCGGGGCCGGGGTCGAGTTGCTCGCCGAGCCGGACCTCGCGATCGAGGTTGCTCGCGCGGCGGGCGAGGGGTCCGGCCTGCCGGTCACGGTGAAGTTGCGCTCCGGTCTGCGGGCCGGGGACGATTCAGGCCTGCGGCTGGCGGTGCGACTGGCCGGCGAGGCCGGGGTCAGCGGCATCGGCTTCCACCCACGGCCGGCCACCGTCCAGCACAAGGGCAAGCCCGACTACGACATGGTCCGTGACCTCGTTGGCGCCATCGATATCCCGGTGATCGTCTCCGGCGGACTGCAGAGCGCTGCCGCGGCGCGGCGGGCCTACGAGCTCTCCGGGGCAGACGCCGTGATGATCGCCCGCGGCTCCTTCGGGTATCCGTGGATCTTCGAAGAGCTGACCGGCGCCCGTGAGCAGCCTCCGGAGCAGGCTGAGATCGTCGCCGAGTTGCTCTGGCTGATCGATCGGGCCGAGGAGCAGTTCGGCGAGCGCTCGGGTCGCTACCTGCGCAAGTTCTACCCCTGGTACATGGAGCGGCTGGAGATCCCCGCTCGCCAGGCGGATGCCTTCCAACGGATCGACGACCTCGATCACGTCCGTGAGTTGCTCACCGCCTTCGCGGAGCACGGCGCGCTGCCGGAGCCGGGCGAAGGCAGGCGGCCGGCGGCCTTCGCCTCAACCGGCTGAGCCGGATGGAGGGCTCCGAGCAGCGCATCGAGGCCTGGCGCGCGCAGGGTGCCGTGGAGCGCTTCCGCGGGTATGGGATACACGTCCAGCGCCGTCCGGGTGAGGGCCCGCTGCTCGTCATGCTGCACGGTTTTCCGTCGAGCTCCTATGACTTCCGGGCGTTGCTGGGGCAGATGCCGGAGGCGAACGTGCTGAGCTTCGACCTCCTCGGCTTTGGGCTCTCAGACAAGCCCCGCGACCACGTCTACTCGCTGCTCTGGCAGGCGGACCTCGCAGAGGCTCTGATCGAGAGGCACCGTGGCGATCGGGAGATCCACCTCGTCGCTCATGACATGGGCACTTCCGTGGCGACGGAGCTGCTCACCCGCTCGCAGACGGGCCGTCTCGGCTTCGACCCGGCCGACGTGCTGCTCTTCAACGGGTCGATCGTTCTCGCGGAAGCCAGCCTGACCTGGGTACAGCAGCTGCTGCGCTCGCCGCTCGGCCCAGTTGCCGCGCGGCTCAGCAACGAACGGCTCTTCGCGCAGCAGTTCAGCCGGCTGTTCTCGGAGGCGCACCCTGTGGAGCCCGATGAGGTGGCCGATCAATGGCGGCTGATCTCGGCGCAGGGAGGCGGTCGTCTGGGCGACCGGCTCATCTATTACCTGGGCGAACGGGAGCGCTTCGCCGATCGCTGGCACGGCGCGATCTCCGGCTGGGACGGGGTGCTGCGTTTCGGCTGGGGGCTCGAGGATCCCGTCGCCACGACTGCGGTGCTCGCGGCCCTGCGGCGCCTGCGTCCCGAGGCCCCGGTGAGCGAGTGGCCGGGGCTCGGCCATTACCCGCAGATCGAGGCTCCCGGGGTCGTTGCGGAGATGGTTTTGACCCGAACCTGACCGTTGCTATAGTTCCGCGCCCCCAAGCCCGAGAAGCGGACCCGAGAACGGTCCGTGATCGGGCGTTTCCAGTCTCTGGGGCAGGCCGCGCAAGGGTGCGACCGAGGACATTTACACGCGCAGGAAGAGGTAGATCGAAGTGGCCAGAGAGTCCCTGATCACACCCGAAGGACTCGAGAAGTTGAAGGCCGAGCTGGAGACCCTCCAGACCGTGCGCCGGCGCGAGGTTGCCGACCGCATCAAGGAGGCCCGTGAGTTCGGCGACATCTCGGAGAACTCCGAGTACGACGACGCCAAGAACGAGCAGGCGATGCTCGAGCAGAAGATCGCCCAGATCGAGGAGCGGGTTCGTCGCGCCACCGTCATCGATGCCTCCGACCTCGACACCCACCAGGTCTCGGTCGGTGTCACCGTGCACGTCAAGGACGAGAAGAGCGGTGACTCCAAGAAGTTCCTGCTGGTGGGCTCAGCCGAGTCCGACCTCTCCGAGGGCAAGCTCTCGCATGAGTCGCCGATCGGGCGGGCGCTGATGGGGCATAAGAGGAATGACGTTGTCGAGGTTGAGGTTCCTCGGGGGCCGAAAAGGAAGCTGAAGATCACCAAGATCGAGGCTTAGGCGTCGGTCTCGGGGGCGCCGGGGAAGCCCCCGGCTCCGTCCGCCGGTCCCGGGAGTGGTCGGTGTCCCTGATCTGTTTTGACCGGCCACCTGAGTGTCGCCGGGGTCTTAGCCCTGATCCAGGTGACGGTCCATCAGGGCTATGTCCAGGATTTGGTTGAACTTTTGGCCGGCTCTTTTTTGGATGCCTATGGTTTGGAAGCCGAGGGATCTGTGCAGGGCGATGCTGGTCGGGTTGGCGCCCGCTATGCGGGCCAGGAGGACTCCGGCTCCGGTTTCGGGCGCGATCTCGATCAGGGCTGCCAGGAGTTGCTTTCCGTAGCCGCTGCCGCGGAGGGGGCGGTCCACGTAGACCGAGACCTCGGCGGTGCGGGCGTAGGCGCCGCGCGGCGACCACTGGGAGAGCGAACCCCAGCCGGCGAGGGCGTCGTTCAGCTCGCCCACCAGGACCGGGTAGCGCTCCGGACGTTCGGTCAGCCAGCCGTCGTCACGGCCCAGAACGCGGGGCTGAGTGTCGAAGGTCGAGACCTCGTGCTCGACCTCGTGGTTGTAGATCGAGAAGATCGACTCGAGGTCGCCGACAACGGCCGGGCGGATCTTGATTGCGTCGCTCACGGGCTGCAGAGAGTAGATCGGGCCGGTGGGCGAACGCTCCCGGCCGCGACCTCCCGGTAGGCTCGCCGGTCCCAATGGTCGATTCAGAGCAGTCCGAGAAGTCCACCGAGGGCTCCGACGCGGAGCGCCCGAGCGAGCCTGCATTGATCGCGGAGCGCCGCGCCAAGCTGCAGAAGCTCCGCGACGCGGGCTTCGACCCCTACCCGCACACATTTACCGATCGCACGCCGATCGCCGATGTCCGCGCCGCCCACGCGGATCTCGAGGCGGGCGAGGAGACCGAGGACACCTACCGGGTCGCGGGCCGGATCATGGCGAGGCGCGGGATGGGCAAGGCCGCGTTCATCGACCTGCGGGACGGCAGCGGCCAGATCCAGCTGCAGTCGCGCTCCGACGTGCTCGGCGCCGACCTGCACGAGCTGCTGGTCAGCATGGACATGGGCGACCACATCGGCATCGACGGCGTCGCCTTCATGAGCCGTCGCGGCGAGCTCTCGCTGCGGGTCGAGAAGTGGGAGCCGCTGGCCAAGAGCCTGCGCCCGCTGCCGGACAAGTACCACGGGCTCACCGATGTCGAGGCCCGCTACCGGCAGCGCGAGCTGGACCTGATCGCCAACCCCGAGGTCCGCGAGATCTTCATCACCCGCGCCAAGGTGATCAGCGAGGTGCGGCGCAACCTCGACCTGGCCGGGTTCGTCGAGGTCGAGACCCCGGTGCTTCAGCCGATCTACGGCGGCGCCCTGGCCCGGCCGTTCACCACCCCTCACAACGCGCTCGACCGGGATCTCTATCTGCGGATCGCGACCGAGTTGTACCTGAAGCGCTGCATCGTGGGCGGCATCGACAGGGTCTACGAGCTCGGCAAGGACTTCCGTAACGAGGGGATCAGCCACAAGCACAACCCCGAGTTCACGATGCTCGAGTGGTACGAGGCCTACGCCGACTACAACGACAACGCGACCCGGCTGGAACAGATGGTCGGAGCCGTCGCAGAGGCGATCGGCGTCAGCGAGCTGGAGCGGGACGGCGCGACGATCGACCTGAGCCCACCCTGGCGCCGGGTGACGCTCACCGAAGTGATTCGCGAGCACACCGGCGTGGACATCTCAACACGGCCCTCACGGGAGGAGCTGGCCGCCGCTGTGGGCACCGAGGCCGCCGCCGACCAGGGCTGGGGCAAGCTCGTCGACCACCTCTTCTCCAAGCGGGTCGAGCCGAACCTGATCCAGCCCACGTTCGTCTGCGACTACCCGGTCGAGCTCTCGCCGTTCGCCAAGGACCACCGCTCCGAGCCCGGCCTGGTCGAGCGCTGGGAGGCATTCCTGGGCGGGGTCGAGATCGCGAACTCGTTCACCGAGCTCAACGACCCCGACGAACAGCGGCGCCGCTTCGATCAGCAGGCCGAGGAGCTGGCCCGCGGCGACGAGGAGGCCCAGCCGCACGACGAGGCCTTCCTGCGGGCGCTCGAGCAGGGAATGCCGCCCACCGGCGGTGTCGGCCTCGGGATTGATCGTCTCGTGATGGTGCTGACCGGCGCCCATAGCCTGCGCGAGGTTCTGCTCTTCCCCGCGATGCGTGACTAGCGCCGCCTGGCGCTCAGCCAGCCGGGGGCGAGCAGATGACGGCGGATTGCTGCCAGTTGATCGACTCCCCGGCGATCGCGTCCACTCGCAGCCGGCCGGCCCAGTGCTCGCGTACGTAGGAGTCGCTGTGGAAGGTGAGCCCGTAGTTCGACTCGGTCCGGCGATAGCGCCAGCGGTTCCAGCGAGTCGGGGGCTCAGGCGCAAAGACGATGCCCTCGCTCTCGAGGTCGGCGCCCAGCAGTTGCTGATGCTGTGAGCCGGTCATCCCCGGGCGCCCACCCTCCCTGTAGCGCTGCAGGAGGCCCGGTCCCATCACGGTGAGTACGGCCATTCCCCCTGGCCGCAGGACGCGCGCGATCTCCGAGAGCCAGAGATCCTGGGACGTGGGGGAGATGTGGGTGAAGACCGAGATCGAGTACACGAGGTCGAAAGCTGCGTCGGGAAAGGGAGTTGGAGGGAGCGGATCGCCCGCGGTAGCGCGGACCCGTGAGTGGGCATCCGCGAGCCAGGCGCAGGCCTCATCGTCGACATCTGTGGCCTGCAGCTCAGCACTGTCGGCGACGTCGAGTTGCGTCAGTACCCGGCCGCTCCCGGCGCCGAAGTCCCAGATCGAATCGAAGGACCCGATCGGGCGTCCGGCGTCGGCGAGAATTGTCTCCAGCTCGCGGGCGACGCGCTTGCCGCTCTCGAGGAATGCCCGGGCATTGGGCTCTCCCACCCGCGCGCGCAGCACGCGACCCGGGATAGGACGTGCCTCCTCGGCGCGCAGCCGGCGGATGAGGAGAGGGTCGAGCAGGTTGGCTCCCCCGTTGAGCATGCGCTTGACCGGTGGCGGCACGCGGGCGCGGAGGGCAGCGTTCGTCATGGGTCGATCGTATGCGGCTCGCGCGCGGGAGGCAGTGACGGCGGAAATAGCGGGAAAGTCGGGCCAGATCCGGGGCGGAAGGGGGGGCCGGAAAACCCGCCCGTCTATACTTCTGCACTCGCGGAAACGACAACCCGGAGGTCTAATCCATCGGCACCGAAAGGCCGAAGAAGAGGATGAAGGCTTCCGGTGCTGCGGCGTTCCCGCGGACGATCGGAAACAACGACCACCACGCACGAAATACTGAAGAGACACCGAGCAAAAGCAGCAACCAAGACCAGGGGACCGGGTAGATACATGTTCGAACGATTCACAGAGAGAGCACGGCAGGTAGTAGTCCTCGCCCAGGAAGAGGCGCGCACTCTCAAGCACAACTACATCGGCACCGAGCACATCCTCCTCGGCCTGCTCCGCGAGGAGGAGGGTCTTGCCGCTCGCGTGCTCGAATCGCTCGACATCACCGTGGAGCGCGTCCGCGCCCAGGTCGTGCGCATCGTCGGCTCCGGCGAAGAGGTCACCTCCGGTCAGATTCCCTTTACGCCGCGCGCCAAGAAGGTGCTCGAGCTCGCCCTGCGCGAGGCGCTGTCGCTGGGCCACAACTACATCGGCACCGAGCACATCCTGCTCGGCCTGGTGCGGGAGAACGAGGGCGTCGCCGCTCGCATCCTGCTCGACTTCGACGCCGACTCGGAGAAGATCCGCAACGAGGTCATCCGCATGCTCTCCGGCCCGGGCGGTCGTCGCCAGGGCTCGAGCTCGGGCAGCTCCACCGCTGCCGGCGAGGGCAAGAAGTCCTCGAAGCTGCTCGATCAGTTCGGCCGCAACCTGACGAAGCTGGCCGAGGACGGCAAGCTCGATCCCGTGATCGGTCGCGAGACCGAGATCGAGCGGATCATGCAGATCCTCGCCCGCCGCCAGAAGAACAACCCGGTCCTGCTCGGTGAGCCCGGGGTGGGCAAGACCGCCGTGGTCGAGGGCCTGGCTTCCCGGATCGTCGCCGGTGAGATTCCCGAGCTGCTGCGCAACAAGCAGATCTACACACTGGATCTGGCGGCCCTGGTCGCCGGCTCCAAGTACCGCGGTGAGTTCGAGGAGCGGCTCAAGAAGGTGATGAAGGAGATCACCCAGCGCGGCGACATCATCCTTTTCATCGACGAGCTCCACAACCTGGTCGGCGCCGGCGCGGCCGAGGGCGCGATCGACGCGGCCTCGATCCTCAAGCCCGCCCTTGCACGCGGCGAGCTGCAGACGATCGGCGCGACGACGCTCGACGAGTACCGCAAGTACCTGGAGCGCGACTCGGCGCTCGAGCGGCGCTTCCAGCAGGTCAAGGTGGAGCCGCCGTCGATCGAGCAGACCGTGCAGATCCTCGAGGGTCTGCGCGAACGCTACGAGCAGCACCACAAGGTCAACATCTCCGACGCGGCCCTCGAGGCAGCGGCGGATCTCGCCGACCGCTACATCTCCGAGCGCTTCCTGCCGGACAAGGCCATCGACCTGATCGACGAGGCGGCCTCCCGCCTGCGGATCAAGTCAATGTCGCAGCCGCCCGTCTACCGCGAGCTCGAGGACGAGATCGAGGAGACCCGTCGCTCCAAGGAATCGGCGATCGAGGCCCAGGAGTTCGAGAAGGCAGCCAACCTGCGCGATCAGGAGCGTCAGCTCACGTCCAAGAAGCGCGAGCTCGAGGACGAGTGGAGCGAGGGCGCCGAGGGCGACCGGCCCGAGGTCGGCGAGGATGAGATTGCCGACATCGTCTCGATGTGGACCGGGATCCCCGTCTTCAAACTCACCGAGGCCGAGACCAAGAAGCTGGTCGAGATGGAGGGCGAGCTGCACAAGCGCGTGATCGGCCAGGAGGTCGCGATCACCGCCGTCTCCAAGGCGATCCGTCGCTCCCGTGCCGGGATCAAGGATCCCAAGCGCCCCGCCGGCTCATTCATCTTCCTCGGCCCCTCCGGCGTCGGCAAGACCGAGCTCGCCAGGACCCTGGCCGAGTTCCTCTTCTCCGACGAGGAGGCGATGATCCGCATCGACATGTCCGAGTACATGGAGAAGCACGCTGTCTCCCGTCTGGTCGGCTCGCCTCCCGGATACGTCGGCTATGACGAGGGCGGCCAGCTCACCGAGGCCGTGCGCCGCAAGCCGTACTGCGTGCTGCTGCTCGACGAGATCGAGAAGGCCCACCCGGACGTCTTCAACATCCTCCTGCAGATCCTCGAGGACGGCCGGCTCACCGACAGCCAGGGCCGCACCGTGGACTTCCGCAACGCGATCGTGATCATGACCTCGAACGTCGGCGCCCAGGACATTGCCCGTAACGCCCCCCTGGGCTTCGCGGTCAACGACGAGATGGGCACCACCTACGACGAGATGAAGAAGAAGATCATGGGCGACCTGAAGAAGGTCTTCCGCCCCGAGTTCCTCAACAGGATCGACGAGGTGATCGTCTTCCACAAGCTCTCGCGCGCGGAGATCAAGGAAATCGTCGATCTGCTGGTCGGCCGGGTCAAGGCCCAGGTTGCCGAGCACGATCTGCAACTGGATCTGAGTGAGGCATCGAAGGAACTGCTGGTCGACAAGGGCTGGGACCCCTCCATGGGTGCCCGTCCGTTGCGCCGCGCAATCCAGCGCTACATCGAGGATCCGCTCGCAGACGAGGTGCTCAAGGCCGGCCCCGACAACATCGCCCCTGGCACGACCGTGATGGTCGAGCGCGACGAGAAGGGCGACGCCGAGGACGTGCCGCTCAAGCTGAAGCTGATCAAGCCGAAGAAGCCGCGCGCGGTCAAGAAGAAGAGTGACGACGCGAAGGAGCCCGTCGGCGTTGGTGCCGGCAGCAAGCCTTCCGGCGAAGACACCCCCAAGGCCTCGGGCCCAGATGAGCCCACGGCCGATGGCGGCACCGCCGCCGAAGCCGAGTAGCTTCGTCTCTCGTCTCTCGTCTCTCGGGGCTGGGGCGTCGGCGAAGAGTCCGGCTCCGTCCGCCGGCTCCGCAGTGGGCGGTGGTCCCCGGAGACAGGACCCGCGAGCGACCACGCCGAACCCTCGGGGTCTACGCTGGCGACCCGCCCGGTCGCATAGGCTGCTCGGAGATGGGTAGTAAGGATGCGAATGGCTGAAGATGCGCCAGATCAAGACGGCGCCTCGGCGCCCGCCTCCGATGTCGATCCCCAGGAGACGGAGGAGTGGCTGCAGGCGCTGGACGCCGTAGTCGCCAACGACGGTCCCCGGCGCGCCCATGATCTGGTCAAGCGCGTCATCGAGCGGGCCGGTAAACGCGGCGCCCCGATCGATGGCTCCGGCCCGACTCCTTACGTGAACACGATTCCGGCCGACGAGGAGCCGGAGCTCCCCGGTGACCCGGACCTCGAGCGGCGGGTGCGCTCCCTGGTCCGCTGGAACGCGATCGCCACCGTGCTGCGAGCCAATGAGGAGTCCTCCGAGCTGGGCGGGCACATCGCCTCCTACCAGTCCGCGGCCGTCCTCTACGAGATCGGCTTCAACCACTTCTGGCACGGCGCCACCGACGAGCACGGCGGCGACCTCGTCTACTTCCAGGGGCACAGCTCGCCCGGGATCTACGCCCGCTCGTTCCTGGAGGGAAGGCTCAGCGAGGAGCAGATGCTCGGCTTCCGTCAGGAGGTCTCGACCGAGTCGGGGCTCAGCTCCTACCCGCATCCCTGGCTGATGCCGGAGTACTGGCAGTTCCCGACCGTATCGATGGGGCTGGGACCGATCATGGCGATCCATCAGGCCCATTTTTTGCGCTACCTGACCGATCGCGGGATCCAGGACAACAGCGGCCGCAAGGTCTGGGCCTTCCTCGGCGACGGTGAGACCGACGAGCCCGAGTCGCTGGGCGAGATCGCGCTCGCCGGGCGCGAGGGCCTCGACAACCTCGTCTTCGTCATCAACTGCAACCTGCAGCGGCTCGACGGACCCGTCTACGGCAACGGCAAGATCATCCAGCAACTGGAGACGGTCTTCCGTGGCGCCGGCTGGAACGTGATCAAGGTGGTCTGGGGCTCGCGCTGGGACCAGTTGCTGGCCGACGACCACGACGGGTTGCTGGTGCGGCGCATGGAGGAGGCGGTCGACGGCAACTACCAAGCCTACAAGTCACGGGATGGAGCCTACGTCCGCGAGCACTTCTTCGGCGCCTATCCGGAGCTCGCCAAGCGGGTCGAGGGAATGAGTGACACCGAGATCTGGGACCTCAATCGGGGCGGCCATGACCCCCGCAAGGTCTACGCCGCCTATGCGGCCGCCGATGCCCACGAGGGTCAGCCGACCGTGATCCTGGCCAAGACGATCAAGGGCTACGGGATGGGCGAGGCCGGCGAGGGTCAGAACATCACCCACCAGCAGAAGAAGATGAACGTCGATGCGCTGAAGGCCTTCCGCGATCGATTCGAGCTGGAGATCTCCGACGAGGACGTCGAGAAGGTCAGCTTCTACCGGCCGCCGGACGATTCGCCCGAGATTGAGTACTTGCAGGAGCGCCGTTCCGAGCTCGGCGGTTACCTGCCGAAGCGGCGGCCGCTGGTCTCCGAAACGCTGCCTGTCCCGGACCTTGAGATGTTCAAGTCCCAGCTCGATGGCTCCGGAGAGCGCGAGATCTCAACCACGATGGCATTTGTCCGGATCCTCGCCGCGATGCTGCGCGACAAGGAGCTCGGGCCGCGGATCGTGCCGATCGTTCCCGACGAGTCACGAACCTTCGGCATGGAAGGCATGTTCCGTCAGCTCGGCATCTACTCCCACGTCGGGCAGCTGTACGAGCCCGAGGACGCCGGCTCGATGATGTTCTACAAGGAGGATCAGAAGGGGCAGATCCTCCAGGAGGGGATCAACGAGGCCGGTGCGATGTCCGCCTGGATCGCCGCGGCCACCTCCTACTCCAACAACGGCACCCAGATGGTGCCCTTCTATGCCTTCTACTCGATGTTCGGTTTCCAGAGGATCGGTGATCTGGCCTGGGCGGCCGGCGACTCCCGCGCCCGAGGCTTTCTGCTCGGGGGCACCGCCGGGCGCACGACCCTCAACGGGGAGGGCCTGCAGCACGAGGACGGCCACTCGCACGTGCTCGCGCAGACGGTTCCCAACTGTGTCTCCTACGACCCCGCCTACGGCTACGAGCTTGCGGTGATCATCCGCGACGGGATGCGGCGCATGATCGGCGACCAGCAGGATGTCTTCTATTACCTGACGATCGAGAACGAGAACTACAGCCACCCGGCACTGCCCGAGGCCGAGGACGTCGAGGAGGGGATCTTGCGCGGCATGTACCGCGTGCGCGAGCCGGGCGAGGGCGAGGGAGGCGTGCGTCTGCTCGGTTCCGGCGCGATCCTCAACGAGGCGCTCGCCGCGGCGGACCTGCTCGAGGAGGAGTTCGACGTTCCGGCCGAGGTCTGGAGCGTGACCAGCTACACGGAGCTGCGCCGGGAGGGTCTCGCGCACGCTCGCAACTTGCGGCTGGGCGCCGCGGATGCCGAGGAACGTCCACCGTGGGTCAGCGACTGCCTCGGCGAGGAGGTTCCGACCGTCGCCGCGAGCGATTACATGAAGGCGCTGGCCGACGGCATCCGGCCCTGGGTTTCGGGCCATTACGAGGTGCTGGGGACAGACGGCTACGGCCGCAGCGACTTCCGTCGCGACCTGCGCCGCTTCTTCGAGGTCGATCGCCACCACATCGCGGTCGCGGCCCTGCACGCGCGGGTCCAGCAGGGGGTCGGCGAGCGCGCCGACGTCGATCGCGCGATCGAGATGTTCGAGATCGACACCGGGGCCATCGACCCCGCGTGGGCATAGGCTGCCCGGCATGAGCGAGGTCAAAGTCCCCGACATCGGCGACTTCACCGACGTCCCGGTGATCGAGGTCCTGGTCGCGGTCGGCGATACCGTCGAGGCCGACGAGGGCCTGATCACGCTGGAGTCCGAGAAGTCGACGATGGACGTGCCGGCGCCCGCTGCCGGGACGGTTGAGGAGTTGCTGGTTGATGTCGGGGATACGGTCAGCGAGGGGACGGTGATCGCGAAGATGTCGGGGGGGAATGGCAAGGACGAGGAGTCGCAGGACGGCGAGGGTTCCGCGGGTGAGCAGGGTACGGATAGCAGCGAGGGAGAAGGGGATTCCGACGGGGGCGAGGGTTCCGCGGGCGACGGTTCTGGCGAGGGGGACGATTCCGGTGGGGATTCCAGCGAGGGGTCAGAAAACCCTGATAGTCAGGGTTTTCTGAACAGTCGCTCCTCTGAGGGGGGTTCGGCGGATGACGGTCCTGTCTATGCAAGTCCCTCGGTGCGGCGGATTGCGCGGGAGAAGGACATTGACCTTGGTGGCGTGAGCGGCACCGGGCGCAAGGGGCGGATCACGGTGGAGGACGTGGAGAACTACGAGCCCGGCAAGGCAGGCGGAGCGGGCGGCGGTGGGGCTTCGATCGAGGGTCTCGACATGGCGCCCTGGCCGCAGGTTGATCACGGCAAGTATGGGGAGATCGAGCGGGTCGAGCTTTCGCGGATCAAGCAGATCAGCGGGCCGAACCTGACCCGCAACTGGGTCCACATCCCGCACGTGACCCATCACGATGAGGCCGACATCACCGGCCTGGAGGCCTTCCGCAGGCAAGTCAACTCCGAGCAGGATGTGAAGGTGACGATGGTCGCCCTGCTGCTCAAGGCCTGCGTGCCGGTGCTCAAGGAGTACCCGGAGTTCAACTGCTCGCTCGATGGCGACGGCCTGATCCTGAAGCGCTACTACCACCTTGGTTTTGCCGCGGACACTCCGCAGGGGCTGCTCGTGCCTGTGATTCGCGATGTGGACAAGAAGGGCCTGCTCGAGGTCGCCGACGAGTTGGTGGAGCTGTCCGGCAAGGCGCGGGAGGGCAAGCTCGGCCCCTCGGAGATGGCCGGCGCCACGTTCACGATCTCCTCGCTCGGCGGGATCGGCGGTACCGGCTTCACCCCGATCGTCAACGCTCCCCAGGTGGCGATCCTCGGCGTGACGCGTTCGGCCAAGCGACCGGTGTGGGACGAGGAGAAGGGCCACTTCGTTCCGCGGCTGATGGTGCCGCTCTCGCTTTCCTACGACCACCGGGTCGTGGACGGTGCGGCTGCGGCCCGCTTCTGTGTCTCGCTCGTCAAGGTGCTCGAGGACTTCCGGAGGATCCTGCTTTGAGCGAGGTCAAAGTCCCCGACATCGGCGACTTCACCGACGTCCCGGTGATCGAGGTCCTGGTCGCGGTCGGCGATACCGTCGAGGCCGACGAGGGCCTGATCACGCTGGAGTCCGAGAAGTCGACGATGGACGTTCCGGCGCCCGCTGCAGGGACGGTTGAGGAGTTGCTGGTCGACGTCGGGGATACGGTCAGCGAGGGGACTGTGATCGCTCGAATGTCGGGGGGCAACGAGGGGCAGGACGATGAGGGTTCCGGCGCCGAGGAGGGTTCGGATAGCAGCGCGGATGAGGGGGGTTCCAGCGAGAGTTCAGAAGCCCCTGATAGTCAGGGGTTGGTGAACAGTCGCTCCGATGAGGAGGCCGAGGTCGACGTTGGGCGGGTTGTTGTCATTGGGTCCGGGCCTGGGGGGTACACCGCGGCTTTCCGGGCCGCGGACCTTGGGTTAGAGGTCGTGCTCGTTGAGCGGTTCGAGACGCTTGGTGGGGTTTGTCTGAATGTGGGGTGCATTCCTTCCAAGGCGCTTTTGCATGCGGCGCGGGTGATTGCCGAGACCGAGGAGTCGGCTTCGTTCGGGATCACCTTCGGTGAGCCGGAGATCGATCTGGACAGGCTGCGGGAGTGGAAGGGGGACGTGGTCGGCAAGCTGACCGGGGGTCTGGCCGGGATGGCCAAGCGGCGCAAGGTCCGCGTCGTGACCGGCGAGGCACGCTTCCTCACCGCAAACGAGATCGAGGTCGACGGGACGAAGATCGACTTCACGCACTGCATCATTGCCGCCGGCTCGCGCTCGACCGCGATCCCGGGCCTGCCCGACGACGAGCGGGTGATCGATTCGACCGGGGCGCTGGAGCTGGAGGACATTCCCGAGCGGCTACTCGTTGTAGGTGGCGGCATCATCGGGCTGGAGATGGCGACGGTTTACGAGGCACTGGGCAGCTCCGTCAGCGTGGTCGAGATGACCGACCACCTGATCCCCGGCTGCGACCGTGATCTCCTCAAGCCGCTGCAGGCGAGGATCGAGGAGCGCTACGAGGCGATCGTGCTCGGCACCAAGGTCGCCGAGGTCAAGGAGACCGACAAGGGGCTCGAGGTGAGCTTCGAGGGCGAGGATGCGCCCGAGCCACAGGTCTACGACCGGATCCTCGTGGCGACCGGCAGGCGGGCCAACGGCGATCTGCTCGAGCTGGGCGAGAGCGGGGTGGAGGTGGGCGACGATGGCACCATCGCGGTGGACTCCCAGCAGCGCACGAACGTCTCGAACATCTTCGCCATCGGTGACGTAGCGGGAGCGCCGATGCTCGCCCACAAGGCGACGTATGAGGCCGTAATCGCGGCCGAGGTGATCTCCGGCGAGGAGGTCAGCTATGACGCGCAGAGCATTCCTTCGGTCGCCTACACCGACCCGGAGATAGCCTGGACCGGACTGACCGAGACCGAGGCGAAGGAGTCCGGCCGCGACTTCGAAATCGCCAAGTTCCCCTGGCAGGCCTCAGGCCGCGCGATTGCGACCGAGCGAGCCGAGGGCCTCACAAAGCTGCTCGTCGACCCGGAGAGCCGGCGCATCCTCGGTGCCGGCATCGTCGGCGTCAACGCGGGCGAGTTGATCGCGGAACTCGCGCTGGCGATCGAGATGGGTGCCAATGCGACGGACGTCGGCCTGACGGTGCACCCGCATCCCACCCTCTCGGAGACCGTCACCTTCGCCGCCGAGGTGGCCGAAGGCGTGGCGACGGACATCTACGCGCCGAAGCGCAAGTAATCGGTTGGAATCGGGATCCTGGTCCTGCGGCCACAGCCAGGGCGCCACCGGGGAGCTCCCGTCGCTCAGCCCCCGCCGCCGGGCAGGGTCGGCATCTTGATCACGCCGCTCTCGATCAGCAGCGGCCGCAACATCAGGTACGTGAGCCAAAGCGCAAGGGCGAAGATCGGGATGCCCGTGACCACCTTGGCGACGGCGAGCGGCGCGACCGCATCGGTCAAGTAGAGCGGCACCTGGATCGAAAGCCGGAAGGTGAAGACTCCCACCCAGATCCAGCTGGCCCGGCTGTAGAGCTTGCGGCGCTCGGCGTCCTCATGCCAGGAGCTGCCCTCGCCGGTGATCTGCGCCAGGAGAAACCCGATCAGGGGTCGCCCGACCGCGATCGAGATCAGATAAGCGGCCAGCGAAACCGAGTTGATCAGGATCCCCGGCAGGAAGAAGTTGCTGGCGTCGCCGGTCTTGGATGCGACGAACGCTCCGATCGCGACGCCGATGAGTCCGGAGAGCACGAACTGCATCGACTCGCGGCGCCAGAGGCGGGCGAGGGCCAGGGCCGCGCCGAGCCCGAAGGCGACAATCGCGCCGAACGTAACATCCCGCCCCGACGCAGTCCAGGCGACCGTGAAGGCGATGAACGGGAGGGTCGACTCGGCGATCCCAAGGGGACCACCGACCGCCTCCTTGAGATCGAGCCGCGGCTCGCGCCTGGGCTCGCCGGCGGGATCGGCCTGGCCTGGATCTGTCTCGGGGTCGGGCACGCGGCGCCGACCTTAGAGCCTGGCCACCGCCGCGGGTGGCGCCCCGGCGCGGCCTCAGGAGCCGGTCGTGGTGGTCTTCGGCTCGCGGAAGCGAGTGCCGATCGTGATCAGCAGGTGCGCGAGACCGAGCACGATAAAGAAGGCCGTGGGGGCCGTCTCGTCGGAGAAGCCGAAGATGAAGGGGCTCGCGATCAGCAGGACGGCGAGGGCGTAGTCGAGCGCCACGTGCACCGGCCTGGTGATCTGGTTGACCAGGCTGGTCGGCAGGTCGCTGGAGGCGGTGATCGTGATCACCGCGACGCCGACGACGATCGAGACCGCGCTCGCCGCGGAGGAGTCGAAGCCGAAGAGAAAGGGGGCGATCACGAACAACACGCCAGCCGCGTACTCGATCAGACCGTGGACGAAGACTGGGATCGGGCCGTCGCGGAGCATGCGCCAGGCTACCAAGCGGTCGTATCCGTCCAGGCTGGGGTCGCTCTGGGAGGATGTGCGGACACGCGAGCCGCACTACATCCAGGAGCCCGAACTTGAGCACCACCACCGCCCCAGACCTCTACGACATCCCCCAGGAGTTCAAGGACTTCCGCGAGATGATCGCCAGCCTCTCGACCGAGAAGATCGCCCCACGCGCCGCGGAGATCGACCAGAAGGACGAGTACCCGTGGGACATCCGCGAGCTGCTCGCCTCCCACGACATCCTCGGCCTGCCCTTTGCGGAGGCGTACGGCGGGACCGGCACCGGGACCCTGATGCTGCAGATCGGCGTCGAGGAGATCGCCAAGTCCTCCGCCGCCTGCGCGCTGATCCTGATGATCCAGGAGCTCGGCACCCTGCCGATCCAGCTGTTCGGCTCCGACGAGCTCAAGCAGCGTGTCCTGCCCAAGTGCGCCTCCGGCGAGTGGAGCCCGACCTTTTGCCTGAGCGAGCCCGACGCCGGCTCCGACCCTGCCGCGATGCGGACTACAGCAGTCCAGGACGGCGACGAGTGGGTCATCAACGGGACCAAGAACTGGATCACCAACGCCGGCATCGCCGACTTCAACGTGGTCTTCGCCGTCACCGACAAGGAGGCCGGCCGGATCACCGCCTTTGTGGTCGAGTCCGATCGCGACGGCTACTCGGTGCCCAAGTTCGAGCACAAGCTCGGCATCCACGGTTCGCCCACCGGCCAGCCCGTCCTCGAGGACGTGCGGGTCCCGGCCGAGAACGTGATCGGCGAAGTCGGCCGCGGCCTCGGGGTGGCACTCGGCACGCTCGAGCGCACCCGTCTCGGCGCGGCCGCACAGGCGGTCGGCATCGCCCAGGGCGCCACCGACTACGCCGTCAACTACGCGAAGGAACGCGAGGCGTTCGGCAGGCCGATCATCGAGCTGCAGGGGTTGCAGTTCAAGCTCGCCGATATGCAGACCAAAACGGCCGCCGCGCGCGAGCTGCTCTACAAGGCCTGCACCCTCGCCGACCGCGGCGATCCCCAGCTGGCGCTGTACTCATCGATGGCCAAGCTCTTCGCCTCCGACGCCGCGATGGAGGTCACCGTCGAGGCGGTCCAGGTACTCGGTGGCTACGGCTACGTCAATGAGTACCCGGTCGAGCGCATGATGCGTGACGCCAAGATCACTCAGATCTATGAGGGGACGAATGAGATCCAGCGGGTCGTGATTGGACGGACGCTGGCTCGGTAGTCGCGCGGTCGTGGATGGCCTGCCTGGTTTGTTGGCGTGGGGCGGCGGGGGCGAGGCCCCGGCTCCGTGCGCCGGTCCCGGGAGTGCGTTGTGTCCCGAGGCAGGATCAAGGGGCGTGGTGGCGTCGGGTGGGGTACCTAGGATCAGACAGATGGCCAAGGCCCGGAGAAGACACGTCTGCAATCAGTGCGGCCACGAGGCGCTCTCGTGGTCGGGCCAGTGCGCGGGCTGTGGGGAGTGGAACACCCTCGAGGAAGTCGTTACCCAGTCGGCGACTAGCTCCGGGGGCGGGGGCTCGCGCTCCGGCGGTGGGCGGCGTGCACGGGCGCCTCGGTCGGTGCCGCTGCGCGACGTCAAGCAGCCCGTCGATGCCCGCCTGCTCACCGGGATCGGGGAGATGGACCGGGTCCTCGGCGGCGGGCTGGTGCCCGGTTCGCTCGTGCTTCTGGGCGGCGCGCCCGGGATCGGCAAGAGCACGATCACGGCGATGGCGCTGGGCAACCTCACGGCAGCCGGGCGGCGGACGCTTTACGTGACCGGTGAGGAGTCGGCCGCCCAGGTACGGATGCGAGCGGAGCGACTGGGGGAGGGGGCACTGTCGGTGCCCGCCCTCGCCGAGACGGATCTCGGCTCGGTGATCGCGGCGGTCGAGTCGGAGGCCCCGGAGGTCTGCGTCGTCGATTCGGTGCAGACGATGCACTCCTCAGAGTTGACGAGCGCGCCGGGGTCCGTGGCTCAGGTGCGCGAGGCCGCCAACGGTTTGATGGAGGTTGCCAAGCGCACCGGCACCGCCATGATCCTCGTTGGGCACGTGACCAAGGAGGGCTCGGTCGCCGGTCCCCGGGTGCTCGAGCACCTGGTTGACTGCGTGCTCGTCTTCGAGGGCGAGCGGGAGCGGAGCTACCGGACGCTGCGCGCTTTGAAGAATCGCTTCGGGGCGACCAGCGAGGTCGGTGTCTTCGAGATGCGCTCCGGTGGCCTGGTCGAGGTCGAGGACCCCTCCGCTCGTTTCGTCGGCGAGGCGACGGCGGCGCCCGGGTCGGTGGTGCTCTGCTCGATGGAGGGGACGCGGCCTTTGCTCGTGGAGGTGCAGGCGCTCGTTGCTCCAACCGAGGTGGTGCCGCCGCGCCGGATTGCGAACGGGATCGATCGCAACAGACTGGCCATGGTGCTCGCCGTGCTGTCCCGGCACGGCGGAGTTCAGGTCGGGGGAGCCGACGTGTTCGTGAACGTTGCCGGCGGCGTGCGGGTCGATGAGCCGGGGGCGGACCTGGCCGTCGCGCTGGCGATCGCCAGCGCCCAGGCCGGCCGGTCGATGGTGGACGCCGAGGGCCGGCCGCTCGCCTGCTTCGGCGAGGTCGGCCTGACGGGCGAGTTGCGTCACGTGGGTCACCCCGAGCGGCGAGTGGGCGAGGCCCGGAAGTTCGGGCTCGATCCGGTCCTCGGCCCGGCGGGTACCGAACGACTGGCGGGGCTTCAGGAGCACCGCAGTCTGCGCAAGGCGTTGCAGGCCGCCCGCGACCTCGCGGGCGGGGCGTCTCGCCCGGATCTGGCAGACGCAGCCTGAAGAATCAGGCGTTGCACGCCTCGGTTCCGACTTGACAGAACGCAATCCGAGCCTTCCACTCGGGATTCCACGAGCGGCGCATTTCTGCCGAGGTCTGCCATAGTGGATGACCTTGATGACGCCTGCTTCCTGGGACGAACAAACAGACCCTCAAGCACGTCAGGATCCGAGAATGCTGAAGGCGCTCGACATGGTCGCGCCGGGCACCCGGCTTCGCGAGGGCGTCGACAACGTGATCCACGCGTCCACCGGCGCGCTGATCGTCATCGGTGACCCCGACGAGCTCTCCTACCTCTTCTCCGGCGGGCTCAAGCTCGACGTCGAGTACAGCCCGCAGCTGCTCTACCAGGTGGCAAAGATGGACGGCGCCATTGTCCTCGACGCCGAGGGCAGCCGGATCTCCTGGGCCAACGTGCAGCTGATGCCGGACCCGACGATCCATTCGAGCGAGACCGGCACCAGGCATCGCACCGCCGAGCGCGTCTCCAAGCAGACCAAGGCGCTGGTGATCGCGATCTCGGCCCGCCGCGCGGTCGTCTCCCTCTATCTGGAGGGGATGAAGTACATCCTTCAGGACATCCCGACCGTGCTCAGCAAGGCCAATCAGGGCCTCGCGACGCTCGAGAAGTACCGGGTGCGGCTCGACAGTGTGACCAACCGGCTCACATCGCTGGAGCTGGCCGGGGCAGCGACCCTGCACGATGTCCTCAACGTGCTGCAGCGCGCCGAGTTGCTGCTGCGCACCTCATACGAGGTCGAGCGCTACATCATCGAACTCGGAGCGGAGGGCAGGCTGATCGAGATGCAGCTCGAGGAGACCGTGGTTGGCGTGCTGCCCGACCGTGCATCACTGATTCGCGATTACGCGATCGACGCCTCCGAGATCGCCCTCGACGACACCCTCGCGGCGCTCGCGCGCGCCCCGCACCAGGATCTTCTGGACCTCGGCCGTCTGGCTGAGTTGCTTGGCCACGATCGCAAGATCAATCCCCACGACCTGCCGGTCTCGCCGCGTGGTTATCGCGCGCTGGGCCGGATTCCGCGATTGCCGCGGCTGGTCGGGGAGAAGGTCATCCAGGAGCTCGGGAGCCTCGAGGCGATACTCGCGGCATCCGAAGCGGAACTGACCGGAATCGAGGGGGTCGGGGAAGCCCGGGCCGCCGACATCCGGGAAGGGCTCGACCGCCTTCGTGAGGTCGAGTTCTTCGATCGATATCCACAGGTGTGATGGGCGCTCGGAAGGGCGCCCGTCCGATTTAAGGAGGAACACGATTCCAGAGCTAGCTGAAGCCGATGTGGCTATGGACACCGATCTCGAGCTCGAAGACCTGGGCTGCGACTTCGAGGTGGGTGACAACGTCGTCTATCCCCATCATGGGGCGGGCGTGGTCATCACCAAGGAGTCGAAGGAGCTCCTCGGTGAGGCGCGGGAGTACCTGACGATCAAGATTCTGCACAACAACATGACCGTGCAGGTTCCCTGCGACAACGCGGGCCAGGCCGGCCTGCGCCGGGTGATTGGGCCCAACGACGTCAAGAAGGTCGTCGGCGTTCTCACCGATGACGTCTCTGAGATGCCGAAGAACTGGAACCGCCGTTTCAAGCACAACCGGGAGAAGATCAAGACCGGCGACGTGTTCGAGCTGGCGGAGGTCGTTCGCAACCTGGCAATCCGTGAGATCGAGAAGGGGCTCTCGACCGGCGAGAAGCAGATGTACACCCGGGCGAAGAAGATCCTCGCCTCGGAGTTCATGTACGCGCTCGACAAGGACGATGAGGGCGCAGAGGAGTACCTCAACGGCCTGCTGACCGAGCGCTTCGGGGCAGGGGCACCGGCCTGATCGACGCCGGTCGATCGCGACCCTGAACGATGGGCGTGGGTCCCGCCCACGCAACGGCCGTAATCGCGGCCGCCGGCTCCGGCGAGAGGCTCGGAGCCGGCGGCCCGAAGGCCTTTGTGCCTCTGGCCGGCCGGCCCCTGCTCGCCTGGTCGGTGCGCGCGGCGCTGGCCGCCGAGACTGTCGGTGCGATCGTGATCACCGCCCCGCCGGGGCGGGAGGCGGAGTGCTGGCGGGTCGCGGCCGCGGAGGGGCCCTCGGCGGAGATCACGGTCCTCGCCGGTGGCCTCACCCGGGCTGATTCCGTGCGAGCGGCGCTGGCCGCGGTTTCAACCGGGATCGTCCTCGTGCACGATGCGGCCCGTCCCCTGGTCGAGCCGGACCTCTTCGATGCGGTGGCCCGCCGGCTCGCGAACGAGGCCGGGGCGGACGCGGTGATTGCCGCGGCGCCGATCGTCGACACCGTCAAGCGGGCGGGTACGCGGCGCGCCGACATCGACGCTGCGGGCCCGCCGATCGTTGCCGGTACTGAGGACCGCGAGCTGCTGTGGGTGGCGCAAACACCTCAGGCCTTCCGTGCCGAGCGCCTACGGGAGGTCCAGCATCGGGCGGAAGCGGACGGAAGCCTGGCCGCGGCGACCGACGAGGCGGCGCTGATCGAGGGCGCGGGGGGTCGCGTCCTGCTCGAGCCTGCGCCGGCGCAGAACTTCAAGGTGACGACCGGGACTGACCTGCGGGCCGCCGAAGCGCTACTTGCCGCCCGTGACCGGGTTTAACCTGACGATCCATGCGCTTTCGCATTCCAGAGCCTTCCTTGGGAGGCCCTGACGCTTTCGTGCGTCCGGGCCCGCTGCGCCCCGTTGCGCTGCTCTGCGCCCTGCTCGCCCTCGGCGCGATCGCGGCTTCCGGTGCTTCAGCCGGGAGTGGCCTGGATCGGCGTGGAGCTGAGTCTGCGACCCCGGCGGCGCGTGCCGGCACCCCGAAGCTGCAGCGCGGGCTCCCGGCGGGTGAGGTGAACCATGACCTGAGTGGCAGGCTGGGCGCTGAGTTCGGGTCCACGATCGCCGTGGAAACTGACGACCCCAGTCGTGTTCTGACCGCCACGAACACGTCCGCCGGTCCGCTCGCATTCGTCTCCGACGACGCCCTGGCCCCAGGAACCATCGGCGAGCTCTCGCTACCGACGCTCACCAGCGTCCCCTCAGGCGGCACCGCGAACCTGGCCATCTGCTGCGATCCCAGCACCGCGGGTGATTCCGAGGGCAACCTGTGGCTCGCCGCGGCAACCAGCGGCAGCAGCGGCCGGATCGTCGTCAACAGGGTTCCCGCCGGGAGCACCCTCTTCCGATCGGCTTCCGCAGGCCTCCCGGTCAAACCCTCGAGTACCGCCAACGCCAAACCATCGCTGGCCGTGGGCAACGGCATCATCGCCGCAACCTGGATCGAGACTACGCTGGATGGCGACCGCGTTGTGGTCAGCAGTTGCGACATCAGCGGTGAGGTTGCGGACTGCGATCTCGGCTCCAACTGGAGCACACCGCTGCGGATCAACTCCTCTCCCGGCTCCTACGCGATGCCGGACCTTGCAATCGGCGCGGGCGGTGACCTGTTCGCGGTCTGGTGGGACTACGGAACCGACAATGCCGTGGAGATCAACCGCTGCGAGCGCGCCGCGCCCGAGGAGGAGAACTGCTCGCTCGAGGGCTCCTGGGACGAGGAGGCGGCGGTCGATGACCTCGACTCCTTCGACGACGAGGGCGGTGGCCCCGATCCGCTGCCGCGCTTCTGCCCGATCATCGCCGCGCCCGGCGGGTTGATGAACCCATCTCCCAGCATCGAGGTCGGGCCTGCTCCGCTCTTCAGTGTGTACGTGTCGTACAGCGACCTTCGCGACAACCCCGATCCCGGCACTCCGACCCGCTGCACGGCCGAGGGCACCGACAAGACGTTCGACTCCTACGTTGCGGCCGGGACCGGCCCGGGTGACTTGCCGGCGACCAACTCCGGCGTGCGTCTCAGCGCCGACCTCGACGGCAGTCTTGATCTCAACGACCACTTTCTGCCGGCGATCAGCGTCGATTCCAGCACGGGAACGGTCGAGGCCAGTTTCTACTCAACCGCCGCCGACCCGGCTGGACAGCGCACGCTCCTGATCTACGCGAGTTCCCCGGACGTAGGCATCAGTGGCTTCGACTGGACGATGCCGGCGTCGATCACCGATGCCGACAGCCGCTTTGCAGGCCCTCTCAGCACCGGCGCGGACTACGGCGATCGGCAGGGCGCCGCCTCTGCCGAGGGGGTGTTCCGGGCAGTCTGGACCGATAGTCGCGGACAACAGGGCCGGGATGCGGACCTCTACGGGCTGACCGCCCCGGCCCAGACGACGATCACCTCCGCGCCGAGCGGAACCGTCGCCGAGGCCGCTGCCGACGTCTTCTTCTCGACTCCGGCGCCGCACGTGGAGTGCCGCGTGGACGGCGCAGCCTTCAAGCCTTGTAACAGTCCCACTCATATCCTGCCACTCGCGAACGGAGCCCACTCATTCTCGGCACGCGCCACCGATCTGGTCGGCAACATCGTTGAGGAGGGCCCACCGGCGACCGCCGGTTGGACGGTCCAGGATCTGACCGCGCCGATCACCTCGCTCGACCAGCGACCGACGCGCAAGACGAAGAGTAGGAATCCGTTGTTTGCGTTCTCCGCCAACGAGGAGGGGGCGGCCTTCGAGTGCAGCTACGACAGGGTCGCCTGGAAGATATGCCGCACTTCGAAGCGTCAGAAGGTATCCGTGGGACGCCACATCTTCCGGGTGCGAGCCACCGATGTCGCGGGCAACACTGACGCAAGCCCCGCGCGCTGGAAGTTCAAGCGGGTGCGCAAATGCACGGCGAAGCGCGAGCGCAGGGGCCGCTGCTGATCCGGTTTGCGAGTGGGCTCAGTGTTTGAGCAGTACGTAGACCGCTGCCGCGGCGAAGCCGATCTGCCCGACGCCGAGCGCTGTACCGAAGTTGGCGGCCCCGAGTAGAGCCGCCAGCGCGGCCAGCAACGCGAAGCACGCGAACGGGATCGCGAGGTTGCCGATCAAAGTCATGTAACTAGCCTAGTGGTTGCCGCAATGCTGACCGACTACCACCTGCACCTACGCCCGGATGAATCGGGCACGCCGCCGGAGCGCTATTTCACGGAGGCCAACGTGGCCGCGTACCGTACCGCCGCCGTCGAAGCGGGCGTCACCGAGCTCGGCGCCGCCGAGCACATCCACCGGTTCAGCGCGGCGCTGGACATCTGGCGCCACCCGTACTGGCTCGAGGAGGCACGCGACGACATCGACGAGTACTGCGAGTTCCTGCTGGGTGCCGGCCTGAAGGTGGGGATCGAAGCAGACTTCGTCGCGGGGGCCGAAGACCGGACCGCGACGCTGCTCGAGGCACGGCCCTTCGACTATGTCGTCGGCTCGGTGCACTTCATCGGCGAGGCCGCAGTCGATCAGGAGCGTTGGGACGTATGGGAACTCGAACGCGGCGACCCCGACCGGGTCTGGCGCCGCTACTTCGAGCAGCTCGCCGCCGCCGCCTCCAGCGGCCTGTTCGACATCCTCGCCCACCCGGACCTCGTCAAGGTCTGGGGCGCCGGCCGGCCCGGACCGAGCCGCGATCCCCGTCACTACTACGAGCCCGCCGTCGAGGCCATGGTCGAGTCCGACGTGGCTGTCGAGATCTCGACCGCGGGGCTGCGCAAGCCGGCGAACGAGCTGTATCCGTCGGCTGCGCTGGGGGAGATGCTCGCGGACGCCGGTATCCCGTTCGCGCTCTCCTCCGACGCTCACGTTCCCGAACAGGTCGGCTACGCATACGATCAGGCCGTGGAGTTCCTCGACGAGATCGGAGTCAGCGAGATTGCGGTCTTCGAGGGACGCCGGCGGCGCATGGAGCCAGTCGGATGAGTCAGCGGATCGGGATCGGCTACGACAGCCATCGATTTGGCGCGGACCGGACACTGATCCTCGGCGGCGTCGAGGTGCCGTTCGAGCGCGGCCTGCTCGGTCACTCCGACGCCGACGTCGTCACCCACGCGGTGATCGACGCCCTTCTCGGGGCAGCCGGCGCCGGCGATATCGGCGAGCACTTCCCTCCGGACGACGAGCGCTGGCGGGACGCCGACTCGATCGAGCTACTGCGCGCCGTACTCGGGATAATCGACGCGGCGCCCGTCAACGTCGACGTCACGATCATCTGCGAGGAGCCCAAGCTGGGCCCGCATCGGGACGCGATCGCGACGTCGCTCAGCGACGCGGTCGGAGGTCCGGTCTCGATCAAGGCGACCACGAACGAGGGTATGGGCGCGATTGGCCGGGGTGAGGGCATCGCCGTCATGGCGGTGGCTCTCATCGCGCGGTGAGCTCAGCAACCACGCACCTCCGGCCCGGAAAGGCCTGAGCACCCCGGCGAACGCCCCGGCGGAAAGCTGGAAATTCCGCCGGTCAGGGTGGTGCCGCCACATTCGGATGCAGCCAATATGCTGATTGCATGGCTCCGAAGTCCATTTCGCGCGCTGCGCGCTCGGTGAAGCTGGGGCAGCTCGGCCCGGTTGCCGACCTGCCCTTCAATCTGCGCGTGCTCAGGGAGGCCGGCGTCGTGGGTCCGATGCGGCCCGACAAGCTGATTGGCGTCGGCAGCGCGCTCCGCCGCTGGGGCGCCTCTCCGGCTGCCGGCATCACGGCTTCGGCGATCCGGCGCGGCGATTCCGTGGCTCTTTACGACGAGGCGGGCTCGCTGACGTTCGGCGAGCTCGAGGCGCGCTCCAACGCGCTCGCCCGCAGCCTGCGCTCGGAGGGCGTCCGGGCCGGCGACTCGGTCGCCGTCATGTGCCGCAACCATCGTGGCTTCGTCGATTCCCTCTTCGCCTGCGCCAAGCTCGGCGCCACCGTGCTGCTCATGAACACCGACTTCGCGGGTCCGCAGCTCGAGGGCGTCGTCGAGCGCGAGGAGCCTAAGGCTCTGATCTACGACTCGGAGTACACCGAGCTTCTCGCCACGGCGGGCAAGGACCTGGCGCGAGTCGTGGCCTGGGTGGACGAGGGCGATTCACCCGACGATCCGACCGTTGAGCAGGCGATCGGCGCCGGCTCTGCCGAGGCGCTGGATCCACCGGATTCGCCGAGCCGCTTCATCGTCCTGACCTCGGGCACGACCGGGACCCCGAAGGGCGCCCAGCGCGGCTCGCCCGAGTCGCTGGGGCCGCTCGCGGTGCTGCTTTCCAGGATCCCGCTCCGCAGCGAGCAGAGGACGATGATCGCGGCACCGATGTTCCATTCCTGGGGCTTTCTGCATTTCACCCTCGGCCTGGCGCTCGGCTCGACCTACGTCCTGCGTCGCCGCTTCACCCCCGAGGGGACCCTTGCTGCCGTTGCCGAGAGCCAGGCGCATGCACTCGCCGTGGTCCCGGTGATGCTGCAGCGCATCATGGAGCTGCCGGCCGAGACGCGTGACTCCTACGACCTTTCGTCGCTGCGAGTAACGGCCGCCAGTGGATCGGCCCTGCCCGGTGATCTGGCCACCCGGTGGATGGACGTCTTCGGAGAGAACCTCTACAACCTCTACGGCTCCACCGAGGTCGCCTGGGCCTCAATCGCGACTCCGGCCGACATGCGGGCGGCTCCCGGTACCGCCGGTAAGCCACCCCACGGCACGATCGTCAAGATCGTCGGCGAGGACGGTGCCACCCTCCCCGACGGGGAGACCGGGCGAATCTTCGTCGGCAACGAGATGGCCTTCGAGGGCTACACCGGCGGTGGCGGCAAGGAGATCGTGGAGGGGCTGCTGTCCTCCGGTGATGTCGGCCACTTCGATCCGGATGGCCGCCTGTTCATCGACGGGCGCGATGACGAGATGATCGTTTCCGGCGGTGAGAACGTCTTTCCGCGCGAGGTCGAGGACCTGCTCGCCAACCACGAGGCGATCGACGAGGCCGCCGTGATCGGCGTCGACGACGAGAAATTCGGTCAGCGCCTCAAGGCCTTCGTCGTCGTCACCGGCGAGGGGGAACTGAGCGAGGAAGAGGTCAAGGACTACATCAAGGCCAATCTCGCCCGCTACAAGGTCCCGCGCGAGGTCGAGTTCCTCTCTGAGTTGCCGCGCAACCCGACCGGCAAGGTCCTCAAGCGCGAACTGGTCTGAGCCGTCAGGCTCTGGTCACGCTGTGCGGCTCTGAGTCGCGCCGGCGGCGCTCCTGCTCGACGAGTTGCTTGAGCCCGGTGAGGCTCTCGCGAATGCGTGAGGACACAGTGGGGGCCGCGACGTGTTCAGCGAGCCAGCCGCCGAGCCCGGCCCCCGCAACTCCATAGGAGAAGCGGAACTCGACATCGGTCACTCCCTCACGCCGCGGCCGCAGCCGCCAGCGTCCGCGCTGGTCGATGCCGGTCACAGAGGTCCAGGCGAGGTCACGCTCGGGGATCTCCTCGACCACCTCGATCAGACCGCCGATCTCGGCCGAGCCGACTCGCAGCAGCATCCGGTAGCGGGCGCCGAGTCCCGAGCGCACCTCGCCGTCGACGTCCCAGCGGGTCACACCTGACATGAAATGCAGGTAGTTGTCGGGCTCGAGGATGTGCTCCCAGACCAGCTCCGCCGGCGCCGCGATCACCGTTGACTCGTTGATCCTCATCCGATCACCGGGTAGCGCCGTTCGGCCGCGAGCGCGTGGAGACTGTCCTGCATGGCCGAGGTCACGTACTCATAGACCTCGTCGAGATCCGGCTCGGGGCCGAACTGCTCGCGCAGGTCGATCGCCGGCAGTGCCTCGATCGTGATCTTCGCCGGCAGTGGGATGTGGGCCGCGAAATCGCCGATGTTGAGGCCCCACGGAACGGCGAGCGAAATCGGCAGGACCTTGAGCCTGAACCGATCCAGGCCGATCGCCTTGGCGAGCCAGGCTCCGCGACTGAGGAAGAGCGCGGTCTCCTGGCCACCGATGGCGACCACCGGAACGATCGGCACATCTGCGTTGAGGGCGAGCTTGATGAAGCCCTTGCGCCCCGCGAAGTCGATCCTGTCGCTCTCCCAGCTCGGGCGGTGGACTTCCCAGTCGCCGCCCGGGTAGACGAGCAGGGCGGCGCCCTCGCGCAGAGCCTGTTCGGCGTGACGGTGCGAGGCGGCGACCGTCCCGTGCCTGCGCAACTGCAGGAGCTGTGTCTGCGGCATCGCCATCACGAGGTTGTGGGCGAGCTGGTGGAAGCGCCGCTCGACCCCGAAGTAGGTCTGGAAGGCGAGGCTGAAGATGATCGTATCCGGGGTGACGTTGCCGCCCGAGTGGTTGCCGACCAGCAGTACGGGGCCGTTCTCGGGGACGTTGGAGAGCCCGCGGACCTCGCCCCTGAAGTAGAGCGAGGCCAGTAGCCACTGCATCGGCAGCTGCTCGCGGATGTAGTCGGGATCGCGATCATCGAAGTCGGCGCGCAGGCGGCGCTGGAAGCGCCCGGCGAGCTTGCCCGCCAGTCCGGCGGCCGTGCTGAGCCCGGCGCCCGCGAGCTTGTGGCCCTCATCGACGAGCGGCAGCGGGAACGAGCGCGCCGAATCGGTGGCGCTGGAGGCGACTGGGCCGGAGCCGGAGCCGTTTGCGTCGCCGTTGCTGTGGCCGTTGGTGCTCGCGCGAGCACCAACGGTGTCGGGATCAGACATGGGCCCAGTCTAGTGGCCGATGTGACGAGCGCGGGCCACCTGCGCGATGCGCTTTACCGCGCCGGGATGCCCTCGGGATGCCGATCGCCAATAGCATCGGTGGGGTGAGTGACGCGCCCGAGATACGCATCAAGGACACGCTGAGCGGCGAGCTGTGCGCGCTCGAGCCCGGGCCTGGCGGCGAGGTCGGGATCTATGCCTGCGGGCCCACCACGTACGGGCCGATCCACATCGGTAACGCCCGGCCTTTCGTCGTCTTCTCGCTGTTGCGGCGATTTCTCGCGGCGGTCGGCCTGGCGCCGACCCTCGTGATCAACCTCACCGACGTCAATGACAAGATCTACGCCGCCGCGACCGAGCGGGGGGTACCGAGCGCCCGTCACGCCGAGGAGATGATCGACGCCTATGTCTCGGACACGGACCGCCTCGGTCTCGGTCGCCCCGACCATGAGCCGAAGGCGACGGAGACGATCGACCCGATCGTCGCTCTGATCGAGGATCTGATCGCCTCCGGTCACGCCTACGAGGCCGGCGGCGACGTCTACTTCAGGGTGCGCAGCTTCGAGGCCTACGGGCGGCTCTCGAACCGGGATCCCGACGAGATGGACCAGGGCGAGGAGGCCGGGGCCGACGAACTCAAGGAAGACCGCCTCGACTTCGCGCTGTGGAAGTCGCACAAGGAGGGCGAGGACACCTCCTGGCCGAGTCCCTGGGGCGACGGCAGGCCGGGCTGGCACATCGAATGCTCGGCAATGGCCGAGGAACTGCTCGGGGTCGAGTTCGCGATCCACGGTGGCGGCTCCGACCTCGTCTTCCCGCATCACGAGAACGAGGCGGCGCAGACCGAGGCCGCCCGCTCACGGCCGCTCGCCAAGCTCTGGATGCACAACGGCATGGTCGAGACCGGGCCCAACCTGAAGATGGCCAAGTCGGACGGCAACATCTTCCTGCTCGGCGAGGCAATCGACCGCTATGGCGGCGAGGCCGTCGTCAACTTCCTGATCTCAGGTCACTACCGCCAGCCGCTCGCCTTCGGCAGCGAGGCGCTCGAGCAGGCGGTGACCCGCAATCAGCGCCTGCGGGAATTCTTCCGCTCGGCACCACGCCCGGAGGGCGGGGGAGAGGTCGATCCGCTGGTCACGGCGACCCGTCAGACGTTCTTCGAGGCCCTCGCCAACGACTTCAATACCCCGCGCGCCATGGCGGCCATCTACGAACTCGTCACCGCTGCGAACAGGGAGCCGCGGGTCGGCGCCCAAGAGGCGGTTGCGGAGCTACTCGGGATAGTCGGCCTGGGCACGCTGGCCGCCGCCGAGGAGGGTGTCGCCGACGCACGGGCGGAGGAGCTGCTCGCCGAGCGCGAGCAGGCTCGCGCCGCCCGCGATTTCGCCGTCGCAGACGAGCTGCGCGACGAGCTTGCCGCGCTTGGCTGGGAAGTGCGTGACTCCGCGGAGGGCGCGCGACTCGTGCCCAGGAGCTAGGCCCGCGATGGCACAGCCGGCCAGCGAGTACATCTACGGCCGCAACCCGGTGGCGGAAGCGCATCGTGGCCGGCGCCGGGTTCTGCGCGAGCTCACCGCCGACGAGGTCGGCGGGGCGGAGCTGGAGAGGCTCTGTGGCTCCCGTGACCATCAGGGTGTCGTCGCGGAGGTAGAGCCGTACCCCTACGCCGACGCCGACACGTTGCTCGCGGCCGAGGACGCGGCGGTACTCGCCCTCGACCAGATTCAGGACCCGCACAACCTGGGGGCGATCTGCCGCAGCGCCGAGGCCGCCGGGCTCGCCGGCGTGGTGATCTGCGAGCGCCGCGCGGTGGGTGTCACCGCCGCCGTGTGCAAGGCATCCGCGGGCGCCGTCGAGCACCTGCCCGTCGCACGGGTCCGCAACCTCGCCGACTGGCTCGTCGGCGCCCGCGACCTCGGCGCCTGGAGCTATGGGGCGGACGCCGAGGCCAGGGACTCATACCTCGATCTCGACCTGAGCGGGAGGGTTGTGTTCGTGCTCGGGGCCGAGGGTGCCGGGCTGCGGCCGCGCGTGGGGGAGAGTTGCGACGGCCAGGTGCGGATCCCGACGGGGGGCCGGGTCGGTTCGCTGAACGTCTCCGTGGCCGCGGCGCTACTCGCATTCAGTGCGGGCCGCGTTTCCCCTGCTTAAACGCCCTTCGTGTAGCGCCGGCCGCGGACGGAAGGGGCGAAACTGCAACGCGACTTGCACATCGTGGAGGGTGGGGGTTGACAGAACTCCGCGGAGGCGTAGACTGCCCGCAGGCAGTAAGGCTGAACTAAAGGTTCAAGGTTGAACACTTGGTTGCCGATAATGCCGATACATAAGTAAAGGCGCGTCTGGGAGGAAGGCGCCGCTGTTTTTTCCGTCTCGTTTGTTGGAGGAGATCCAGTGGCTGTACATACCCAGGAATTTGCGCAGATCAGTGCGCCCCCCGTCGCAGGGACCAGCGGCAACAAGTCCACGAGAACCCCGTCGGGGGAACTCGGTGACGCTTACCTGGTCGCCCAGGCAAAACGGGGAGATCCCGTCGCCTACGACCGCATCGTCAAGAGATACAAGGGCTTCGTGCGAATGAAGGCCTCGTCCTACTTCCTGCTCGGTGGCGAGTCGGATGACCTGATCCAGGAGGGTCTGGTCGGGCTTTATAAGGCGATCCGCGATTTCCGCACGGATCGTGAGTCGAGCTTCCGCAACTTCGCGGAGCTCTGTGTCACGCGGCAGATGATCACGGCGGTCAAGACCGCCAGTCGCAACAAGCACACGCCGCTCAACCACTCGATCTCGTTCGCCACGTCGCCGACCGCGGCCGGCGACGGGGAATCGAGCCTGGAGGAGATCCTGCCGGGCTCGACCGTCGAGGACCCGGCGAGCAAGGTGATCTCCACCGAGGAGCTCGCCAGTCTGGTCGAGTGCCTGACCACCGTGCTCTCGGGTCTGGAGAGCGAAGTACTCACCTGCTATCTCGACGGTCGCTCCTACGAGGAGATCGCCGAGCGGCTCGAGTGCGACACCAAGACGGTTGACAACGCCCTGCAGCGGGTCAAGCGTAAGGTCGGCAACCACCTCGACGCGCGGGAGATCCTCAACTGAGGGCTGCCGAGCGAGGGGCTGCTCTGCGGCCGCCCTATATCCCTTCATCCCATACGGACAGGAGAGCGGGGCCGGGCCACAACCCGGCCTCTTCCGTGCGCCGGCGAGCGCCTCAGCAGTGCTTACGCAGGTTCATCTTCTTGACCTGGCCGCGCTTGATGAAGAGGTTGCGCTTGCCGATCTTCTTGCCCCTGCGGTTCTTGCAGGTCAGGGTCCAGCGCTCCTTCTTGGCTTTCTGGAACGGGGGAGGGCCGGCGAAGGTCACGGTTCCGTCGTAACTCTCGGTCGCCGCGTAGTTGACGACGCGGGCGACGTACTTCTCGCCCGGCTCGAGGTTGGCGACCGTGACGGCCTCGAAGGCTGAGGGACCCGTGGCCGATGTCCCGGCCTCCTCGGTCTCGCCCTCCGAGGACCCGTCGCCGTCGCTGTCGCGGAACACCTTCATATCCCAGTCGGTCACCTCCGTGTTCCACTCGATCCGCACCGTGGCCGTCGCGTTCGACTTGCCGGGCTGATCGGGGACCACGATCGGGTGGTCGTTCCAGCAGCCCGCATCGCTCGTCTCGGAGTCGGCGCATGGCGTGGTCGTGGTCGGCGATCCTGAGAAAGCGAGCGGAGCGCTGGGCGGTCCCGCGCCCTTCTCGCCCGTGGACTTGGCCACGATCGGCCGCGTCGAGGGGTTCATGTGGAACTGGAACCGTCCGTGACGCCGGACGCGGGCCACGTAGCGCAGCTTGTCCTCGAAGGTCTGCACGTCGCCGGCCTCACCGCTGTCGTCGAGCACCGGTGAGGTCCTGGTCTTGAACCTCTTGGTCAGGATCAGCTTGCCCTTCCTGCTGCCCTGGCCCTTGATCAAGGCGTGGTTCTTGGCCGACATCGCGAATCGCGATGCCTTCCAGTACGCGGCCCGGTTGCCGCCCTTGGCGTCGAAGAACCCGCTGTTGCCACTCCACTCGTCGACGGTCTCCTGGTAGGCGGGATGGAATGCGAACCTGCCGATCTCGAACGTGTAGCCGATCGCGCCGGTCGAGTAATAGGCCCAGTCCTCGGTACCGCCGCTGGTGTCGTAGAGCTGGTAGGAGGCCTGGTTCTCGTAGCCGTTCTCGGAGGCCATCACCTTGCCGAGCTTCTTGTAGCGGGGCTCGTCGATCGAGAAGCCCTGCGCCGCGATCGCCGGCGGTCGCAGCACGAGGCCGGTGAAGGTGTGGTTGGTGATGAACGAGGTGACCACGTTCCGGGACATGAAGTCCTGGATGTTGCGGGTCTCGGGCTCCGAGAACGGACCCGGCCCGCGATAGTCGGCCGCGGTCGGGTCGGTGCTCGCCCCGGGTCCGCCCCACAGGCCGCCGTAGTTGCGGTTCGGATCGACACCCGCAGCGACGAGGCCGAGGTCGGGTTGCACGCAGTTGCCGCCCTCAGAGTCGTCGAGGAAGCGGCAGTTCTTGCGCCGGTACTCAACGGGGTGGGTGAGGATGTTGACGGTCTCAACGGTCTCATTGGCGGCGCTACGCCCACCGGCGGCGCCCTGCAACTCACCGGCCTCGCGGGAGGCGTTGAAGCCGTCGGGGTTGACGATCGGCACGACCACGGTGCGCACCTTGCGCATCGTCTTCTTCGCGCGTTTGTCGCCGGCCTTGAAGTCGTTGAGCAGCTCGTATGCCCACTCGATCGCGTGCTCGCCCGAAGGCCACTCGCGTGCGTGGTGGACGCCCATCTGCATGAAGATCGGCTTGCCGTTGTTGACGCCCGGGTTGCGGGTGATCTCGATGCCCTGGACCGTGCGGCCCTCGTAGGTCTTCTCGGGGAGCGTGAACAGGCGGACCAGCTTCGGGTTCTCTTCCGCCAGCGTCTTGAGTTCCTGCTGGTAGTCGGCGAGGCGTCGGTAGGTGCCGGTGCGACCGCTCGGGAGCGAGTTGCCCGCGGCGAGCCGCCTGGGCGCGTCCGCGGCCTTCTGCTCGGCCGCCCGCTGGCGGGCGCTCTGCTTGGCGAGGTCCGCGACCTCGGTCTGGAAGCTGAGGCCGGCGCGGGCGAGCGCGTCGCGATCGTCCTTGCCGTAGGCGACGACGTCGGCGTAGCCGGGGCCGACGCTCTCGGTGATGTCGACACCCGTCTTCTGGAGGTCCGCGATATCGCCGGCATCCGGGGTCTGAACGCGGAGCAGGGAGGGCGCCGGGCTCTTCTCCGTCATCGGGGTCAGGTCGGTCTGCAGGCTCGGCGCACCGCTCGCGCCCGGGCGGCGGCAGACCTGCACGATCAGCCTCTCACCCGCGAGTCCGAAGCCGCTGGCGACCTCGTCGGGGAGTGAGGTCGCACCGGCGGCCACGGCTTCGCCGCTGCGCTTGCTGAAGATCGCGAGATCCCAATCACCGCTGCCGCCCGTCAGTCTGGCGATCAGATAGCCGGAGGCCGGGACCGGGATCTCCTGCGTGTAGATACCGGAGCCGGCGGCGATCTCTTCGATGCAGGAGTCGCTGAAGGTGCCGTCGGGAGCCGGCGAGGCGGAGAGTAACTGCGCGGCCGAGGCCCTGGACGCTCCGAGCACCGTCAGCAGAGCAGCGGCCACCAGCACGGCGACTCCGAGCAGACGGAGCCTCGGCTTGAGATTGGGACGCACAGCGGTCTTGATCACGAGAGAGGCACCTTTCGGAAAGGGACGAGCTTGCGGAGCCGAGCGATGCAAAATCTGCCCTACGATCGAACTTGGCTGCCGCGGAGCAGGTTAACCGAGGTCAGGCAGCTCGGCAACCACCAACCGGGCGAGGTCTGGGCGCGCCGATCGCGCCACGTGCTCGATCCACGCGGAGGCCGGTTGCGGCTCTGAGGTCCTCTAGATTGGCTGCCACGCCCGGATAGCTCAATTGGTAGAGCACTGCTCTTGTAAAGCAAAGGTTGTGGGTTCAAGTCCCACTCCGGGCTCTGCGCGGCGGGGCCACCGGATCCAGCTCGAGCCGGCGCTCTGTAACGGAGCACTCCAGCGGGGGTAAGCCTGAGCGTGTCGGAATCGCCAGGAGCCGAGGTACGCAGTGAAAAGCCGCGCCCGGCACCGCAGACCGGCGCGGCCGAGCGGATCGGCCCCGAGCGCCTCGCCTCCTACCATCGCTTCACGCGGGAGAAGGGGGTCAACCGACTCGTCTACTACATCGTCCGCGCCTTCCTCCAGCCCTTCTTCCTGATCTGGTTCCGTCTCGATCGCGTCGGCAAAGAGCACGCCAGGGTTGACAACCCGGATGGGCTGATCGTCGCGGCGAACCACCGCAGCTTCCTCGATCCGTTTGTGATCGGGGCGATGCTGCCCTGGGGCCAGCCCCTGCATTACGTGGCCAAGGTCGAGCTGTTCGAAAAGCCCTGGCAGGGTTGGATTCTCAATCGGCTCGGCGCCTATCCCGTGCGCCGGGGTCAGGCCGACTCCGATGCGCTCGCGACCTCGGCGGGCATCCTGGCCCGCGGCGGAGCGGTCTGCATCTTCCCCGAGGGCACACGGATTCGCCAGGGCTCACTCGCCGCGCCGCACCGGGGCGTCGGCCGGCTCGGGCTCGAGTCGGGCGCCTCGGTGCTGCCGGTCGCAGTGCACGGCACCGAGCATGTCCGCGACGGCTGGAAGATCCGCCCGGTCCGGGTGCGGATGCGGGCCGGCGCCGCGGTCAGCTTCCCCCGCCAGGACAACCCCTCTCCATCCCTCGCATCGACGGTGACCAGCCGAATCTGGCCGAGCATCGAGCTCCAGTGGGAGTGGCTCGGCGGCTTGCCGCCGATGCGCCAGGCCGCCGTGATCGGCGCCGGTAGTTGGGGCACAGCGGTCGCCGTGTTGCTGGCGCGGGGTGGAATCGAGGTCCAGTTGGGCTGTCGCACGGCAGAGCAGGCCGAGCGCCTCGCTGGAGCGCGCGAGAACGAGCAGTACCTGGACGGCATCCATCTTTCCGACGGGATCACCGTCAAGAAGGCGACCGAGATCGAGGTCGCGGGGCTCGATCTCGTCTGCCTGGCCGTGCCCTCGGCGTCGCTGCCGGCGGCGGTCGGTGCCCTGGGCGAGAAGATCGGCTCACGCACGGCGGTCCTGTTGCTCAGCAAGGGCCTCGTCCCGCCCCTGGGCACGCTGCCCTCCGAGTACGTCACCGACCGGGTGCGGGCGCGGGCACTGGCCTCGCTCGGCGGCCCGGCCCACGCGAAGGAGGCCGCCTCAGGCACTGCCGCGCTGGCTCTGGCGAGCGCCGACGCCGATCTCCGGGCGCAGCTCGGTGACGTCTTCGACCGGGCGGGCCTGATCTGCGAGCGCACGCCTGATGTGGTCGGAGTCGAGATGGCGGGTGCTGCCAAGAACGCGGCCTCGCTGGCCGCCGCCGCGGCTGAGCCGCACGGCCTCAACGCCGCCGGGATCGCCGCCGCGGAGGTCTGGCGCGAGTGCGTCGCCTACGCGACGCTCAAGGGCGCCAGGCTGGAGACGTTCTCCGGGCTCGCCGGGGTCGGCGACCTGACCGCGACCATCCTCGCTCCCGGCAGTCGCAATCGCCGTGCGGGTGAGCTGCTCGGCAGCGGTGTGCCGGCGGCTCAGATTCCCGAACGACTCGGCCAGGCCTCAGAAGGCCTCGACTCGGTGCCTCTGATCGCCGCCGCGGTGGATGACTCCGGGGTGGGCGCAGAGGGACTGATCGGCCTGGCCCAGCTGATCGAGGGTGAGCTCACCGCGAGTGAGTGGGTGGCGAGGCTGCGCCGGGCCGAGCGGGCGAGAAGCGTGGCATGACCGTAGTCTTGCCGCGTGGCCACAAGCGATTCGGGGATGTTGGAGGGAAAGGCGAAGGCGGAGTTGGATCGCGCCTTCGAGGACCTCTACCGCGCTCATCTGCGCGACGTCTACTCCTACTCCTACTACCGGATCGGCAATCACCACGACGCCGAGGACCTCACGGAGCAGACCTTTCTTCAGGCCTACAGGCACTTCGACCGCGCGCGCCGCGAGTCCAACGGCCGGCCGCTGCGCCCCTGGCTGATCAGGATCGCGCACAACCTCGCGTCGAACTACCACCGCGACCGCGCCCGCAGGCCAACCGCGGCTCTGGACAACATCGAGCCGCCGGTGCACCCGCACGGGACCGAGCGGGTCGCCGAGGGTCGCGAGGAGCTACGCCAGGTGATGGAGGGGCTCACCCACCTCTCCGAGGATCGGCGGGAGGCGCTGATCATGCGCTTCGCGCTCGGGATGTCGAATCGCGAGATCGCTCGTGCCCTGGGCCGGACCGACGGGGCAACCAAGGTCTTGATTCACCGGTCGATCAAGCAGCTGGAAGAGGATCTCGCGATTCGCAACGGCGATGTGAGGGAGGAGCCCGACGATGACTGAGCAGCGCCGCGACCTGAGCAACATCGATCTCGAAGCCCTGCTCAGCGAGACCCTGCGTCCGATCGAACCTCCGGAACGGCTCAGCGGCCGGCTCGAGACCACGCTCTCGAAACTCAGCGAGGCCGCCGCGAACGAGCTCTCAGACTGGTCGCGCGAGCTGACTGACAGCGAGCTGCAGTCGCTGCGCGATCCCCGCAACTGGGTCAGGCCGATCGCCGCGGCGGCGGTCAGTGGCGTGGCCGGCGCGGGTCTCGTCGTGATCGAGGTACGGCGCCGGCGGCGTCACGAGGGCTTGCGCGGGCTCGCGGACGAGTTGCGCGAGCGCCTTTCCTGAGCAATCCCAGCGGCGATGCCCGCGAGACCGAGCAACAGGTGCAGTGCGTTGAGCTTGCCGCCCACCGGGATCACATCCAGCAGGGAACCGTTGCCGCGGTCGGTTACGGCGGCGCTCCAGAGCGCGAAGACTGTGAGCAGTGCGCCCGCCCCGAGCGAATACGCCCGCGGCGAGCGCGAAGCCAGCGCCAGGCCGGCCAGCCCAAGAATCAGGTGCAGGATGTTCTCCCAGCCGTTGGTCGGGAACAGGGAGAGGATCTCGTCGGAGGCCAGCTCTGTGCCGGTCCCAAAGCTGGCGTCGTAGAAGAATCCACCGATCCCTCCCAGCGTCATTCCCGCGCCCGCGATCAGGGCGTAGAGACGGGCCGGCGTAGCGGCGGAATCGGTGGGGGCGTTCATCTGATCGGTGGGTTTCGGCTCGCGGTTCCCGAAGTGGCGTTGATCCACGCAGGCCGGCAAACCGTAGATTGTCCTGTGATGGTGTGCTCCACCCATAGAAATCGTGCATCGGCGCCCGCGCCTGAGGTTGTCTCGTGAGCCCGGACCGCATGTCCCGTCTCGGCGACGAGGATCTCATGGCGGTCGCCGACCGCAAGGAGCCCGCTGCCTTCGAAGCTCTCTACGAGCGCCACGGCGGCGCCGCCTACTCGCTCGCCTACCGGATCGTCGGCGACAAAACCATGGCCGAGGACACCACACAGGAAGCCTTTCTCTCGATCTGGCGCAGCAACGCCCGCTACGACCGCGCCCGGGGCTCGGTTCGCTCCTGGGTGCTGTCGGTCGTCCGCAACCGCTCGATCGACGCACTGCGTCGCGGCGGCGCCAACGCTCCAAAGCTCGATCACGATGATGACGCGATCCTCGACGGCCGCCCCTCCGAGGAGCGGACCGAGACCGAAGCTCTGCGCAACGAGACTGCCCGTGAACTGCGCGGCGCGCTCGAATCCCTGCCGGACGAGCAGTCGAAGGTGATTGAACTCGCCTACTTCGGCGGGTTCAGCCACAGTGAGATTGCGAGCATGATCGGCCTCCCCCTCGGTACCGTTAAAGGCCGGATGCGGCTCGGCCTGGAAAAGATCCGGGCCGAGATCGCCGAGGCGATGACTCCCGAAGCAGCGGAGGGGCTGGGATGAGCGAGCGTAACGCCAACAACTGCCAGGAAGACCACCACGACGACCTTGCCGCGTATTCGCTCGGCGCCCTGACCGGCTCCGAGGCGGCCGCGCTGGAGAATCACCTCGCGACCTGCGAGGCCTGCACGGAGCGCCTCCACTGGCTGCAGCCGGCGGTCCATCTCATCCCGGCATCCGTCTCGCAGCTCGATGCCCCGCCCGAGCTCGGCGAGCGGCTGATGGCGATCGTGCGCGAGGAGGCTGCCGAGCAGGCTCCCGTGGCGGCGAAGCCGGCTCGATCCGTCGGCAGCCGGATTCAGTCCTTCCTTCAGCACCTCGCGCCGATGCGACCCGCCCTGGCCGGCTTTGCCGCCATGGCGCTGGTGGTCGCCGCCGTTGGCGGCTACGCGATTCGCGGTGGCGAGGGGCAGCCGCAGAGCTACGCGGCCCTGCCCGCGTCCCCGCAGAGCGACGCCAGCGGCACCCTCACCGTGGCCGACGGAGAAGGCACGCTGCAGGTGGACAACCTGCCTCCGGCTCCCCAGGACGAGGTCTACCAGGCGTGGATTGCCCACGACGGCAAGGTTTCCCCGTCCTCGATCTTCGTGATCGATCACAACGGCCACGGCTCGGCCGTGGTCCCCGGCATCCCCGGGAATGCCGATCAGGTGATGGTCACCCGCGAGCCCTCGGGTGGCAGCGAGCAGCCGACGACCGGCGTCGTGGTTGCCGCGGCGCTGGAGTAGCCATCGGTCGCGAAGCGGTCGCCGCAGTTTGATCGGCCGCTGACCGCCGCCGTCTAATCTTCCCCCGGATGGCCGTAGGCACCCTCAATACCTGTTACCGCCACCCGGATCGGGAGACGAATGTCGCCTGCTCGCGCTGCGAACGGCCGATCTGTCCCGACTGCATGACGCCCTCCCCGGTGGGGATGCGCTGTCCCGAGTGCGCGGGCGAGAAGACGAAGGTCAAGCGTCCGTCCTATAACGCCGGCGGTGGCGCCGGATCGCTGTCGGAGACCGCTCCGGCCACGTTCGCCTTGATCGTGATCAACGTCGCCGCCTTCGTGGTCCAGTTGGCGACCGGCGGGGGCGCCACGAGCTTCGACGGTGGCGGATCGTTCACCGAGAACCTGGCCCTCTGCGGTAACGCGGTGGGCAGCGGCGGACCTTGCGCCCCTCCGCCGATCGCTGAAGCCGGCGGCGAGTGGTGGCGGATCATCAGTGGCGGCTTCCTGCACGGCGGCTTCTTCCACCTCGGCGTGAACATGTTCGTGCTGTTCGTGCTGGGTCGCCTGATCGAACCGGCGATCGGCACACCCCGCCTGGTCGCGATCTATTTCATCTCACTCATCGCGGGCTCGATGGGCGCGATTGCCCTCAGCGAACCCTTCCAGAACACGGTCGGAGCCTCGGGCGCGATCTACGGGCTGTTTGCCGCGACCTTGCTGATCGCGCGCAATCGCGGTTTCGACCAGGTCGTGATGCAGCTCGGCTTCTGGCTGGTGCTCAACCTGGTGATCACGTTCAGCGTGCCCGGGATCAGCATCGGTGGTCACCTCGGCGGCCTGGTCGGTGGCGTGATCGTGGCGCTGGTCACACTCCGGGCGGAACGCTCCTCCGGGCGCAGGCTCAGCCCTCCGGAGATCGCTGTGCTCGCGGCCCTCGGCGTCGCCTTCTTCGCCGGAGCAGTGCTCGTGGCGAACTCGGGTGCCGGCGTCGCGCTCTGATCTGAGGGGTCGTCCGGTTCTCAGCGTGCGGCCGGGGCACTGAAGGCCAGCTCGGACGGAGCGTCCACCGCGTCCGGGTGCAACAGGTGGCCGAGCAGCTCGACGCCATCCGCGAGACGCGGCCCGGGCCGCGAGAACGAGGAGGCCGCATCGACGGCAAAGATCCTGGTGGCCCCGATCCCCTCGAGTTCATCGAGGTGCGATTCCATCTCGCGGGCCGCCTCCTCGCAGTAGAGACCGCAGGGCATGACGATCACCGCATCCGGTTGCGCGGCCGCCACCTCCTCGAGCCCGAGCTGTCGCGAGCGCTCCCCCGGGTCGCTGAGAACGTCCTCGCCGCCGGCCGCGGCGATCATCTCCGGCACCCAGTGGCCGCTGCAGTAGGGCGGATCGAGCCACTCCAGAGCTGCAACGCGGGGTCGGGGGCGTCCCTCGACCGCGGCCCGTACGGCAGCGATCCGGGCTGCCAGCGCATCGCGTAGCGCCGGGCCACGATCGGCAACTCCGGCAATCTCGGCCAGATCGTTCGCGTCGTCGAGAACCTCGCCGAGTAGCCGTGGGTCCTGGGAGAGGACCCGGGGTCTGCGGGGTAGATCGGCGGCGAGCTCACAGACCTGCTCGTAGCTGACCGCGCAGACCGCGCAGACGGCCTGGGTGACGATCAGGTCCACGTCGAGGGAAGCGAGCAGCTCCCGGTTGAGCTCGTAGAGCGATTCGCCGCGCGCCGTGCGTTCGCGTACGGCCCGGTCGATCTCAGCCGGAGCAAGGCCCGGCTCAATGACACTGCGCGTCAGCTGTGGTAGGCGCTGCACCCCTTCGGGGTAGTCGCACTCGTGGGTGACGGCGACGAGCTGTTCACCGAGTCCCAGGGCGAAGCACATCTCGGTCGCCGAGGGGACGAGGCTGGCTATGCGGGGCGCCGGCATGCCCCGGACTATAGGATCGTCGCGATGGCACTACTCGAGGATGCAGAGATCAGCGAACGCCTGGACGCCATGCCGGAGTGGTCGCGCGAGCGAGACGCGATCCAGCGCAGCTTCGATCGGGGCGACTTCGTCGGCTCGATCGCTTTCGCGCAGGCGCTCCTCGAGCCGGCCGAGGCGATGGGCCACCATCCCGACCTGGAGATCTCCTGGGCGACGGTGACGGTCAAGATCACCAACCACGCCGAGGGCGGCCTCACCGCCGCCGATTTCGACCTGGCGGCCAAGATCGACGCTCTGGCTTGAGCATCCCGACCGCGATGGTGCCCGCATGAAGCTGATCCATGTGATCGCGACGCGGCCCAACTTCGTGAAGATGGCGCCGCTGATCTCGGCTCTGCGTGAGCTCGACGGTGACGGCGAGCACCTGCTCGTCCACACCGGCCAGCACTACGACCGCAACATGTCGGAGATCTTCCTCGAGGAACTCGGCGTGCCGGCGCCCGACCACATGCTCGGAGTCGGCGGTGGCAGCAACGCCGAGCAGTTGGCCGGGGTGATCGAGGGCATCTCGCCGGTGCTCGAGCGCGAGCGGCCCGATCTGGTGATCGTGCCCGGCGATGTCAACTCGACCCTCGGCGCGGCGCTCGCCTGCGCCCACCAGCGGATCGGACTCGTGCACCTGGAGGCCGGCCTGCGCAGCTTCGACCGGACGATGCCCGAGGAGGTCAACCGGGTGCTGACGGATCAGCTCTCGGACCTGCTGCTCACCCATTCACCGGAGGCCGAGGAGAACCTCGCGCTCGAGGGCATCGATCCAGCACGGGTGAAGCTGGTCGGCAACACGATGATCGACACGCTGGTCGCGCTCGAGGGCCGTTTCCGCGGCCGCGGCATGGCAGCGTCACTCGGGCTCGAGCCCGGCAGCTATCTGCTCGTCACGCTGCACCGCCCGGCGCTCGTCGATGGCGAGCTTCTGGCGCCCGCGATCGAGCAACTGGCCGGCGTCGCCGCCGGGCTGCCCGTGATCTTCCCGGTTCACCCGCGGACCCGCAAAGCGTTGCCGAAGGGAGCCGCCGAGTTGCCCGGCCTGCATCTGATCGATCCGGTCGGCTATCTCGACTTCCTCTCGCTACAGGCCGACGCCCGCGCGGTGCTGACCGACTCGGGCGGGATCCAGGAGGAGACCACCTACCTCGGCGTCCCCTGCTTCACCCTGCGCGACAACACCGAGCGGCCGATCACCGTGAGCGCCGGTACCAACACTCTGCTCGGCCTCGATCCGCAGCGGATCGGCGAGCTTCCGGGAATGCTTACCGACGCCGCCCCCCTGCCCACCGGCCCCCCGCCTCTATGGGACGGCGCTGCAGCCCCCAGGGCGGCCGCGGAAATTGCGGGTTTGCTCCCTTCCTGAGCCTTTCGCGGGAGTCGCCCGGTGCCTCTTACGTCAGCGAGACCTGACATGCTGCGCGACCGGATGGTCGCCTTCAGCTTCGCTCCCAAGGACCGAGTGTTCTTCGACCTCCTGCGGGAGGAGGGGGAGAACGCGCTGCGCACGGCCAAGCTCCTGCGCGAGATGATCTCGACCTGGCCCGACGGCAAGGACGCGCTGACCCGCGACATCTTCAAGGCGGAGCAGGATGGGGACCGGATCACGCATGACATCGTCAAGCGCCTCAACGCGACGTTTGTCACTCCGTTCGACCGCGAGGACATCTACGGCCTCGCGACAAAGCTCGACGACGTCGTCGACTACATCGAAGAGGCCGCTGACTTCTTCAGCCTGTACCAGATCGAGGCGCCCATGCAGCAGGCCCTGGATCTCGCCGAGGTGCTGGTCGGCTGCTGCGAGCAACTGGCCAAAGCACTCGCGGGGCTCAAGGGTTTCAAGGACCTCGATCAGTACTGGATCGAGATCCACCGACTGGAGAACGACGGCGACCGGATCTCGCGGGACGCGGTCGCCTCGCTGTTCGCCAACGGAATCGACCCGATGGTCGTGATCCGCTGGAAGGACATCTTCGCCGTCCTCGAGAAGGCGATCGATTCGACCGAGACGACGGCGCACATCATCGAGGGCGTCGTCATCAAGAACGCCTGAGGACGGGATGGACGGCGACCTCGTTCTGGTGATCGTCGTGATCACCGCGCTCGCGTTCGACTTCACCAACGGCTTTCACGACACCGCCAACGTTGTCGCGACGTCGATCTCGACCCGGGCGCTCTCTCCGCGAACGGCCGTAGCAATCGCGGCGGTGCTCAACTTCGTCGGCGCCTTCCTTTCGCTTCAGGTCGCCGCGACGATCGCCGCCGATGTCGTGCAGGCGACTGCGATCACTCCGACCGTGATCTTCGCCGGTCTGGTCGGGGCGATCACCTGGAACCTGATCACCTGGTATTTCGGGCTGCCCTCCAGCTCCTCGCACGCGCTGATCGGCGGAATGGTCGGGGCCGCTTTCGCTGCCGCGGGAGCCAGCGCAGTGATCGGCGAGGGCATTCTCGGCAAGGTCCTGATCCCGGCAATCATCGCCCCGATCGTCGCCTTCATCGCGGCCCTGCTCGCGATCGGGATCGCCTACCGGATCGTTGGGCGACTGAGGCCCGGTCCCGTCAATCGCGGCTTTCGCCATGGCCAGGTGGTGTCGGGCGGTCTGCTGGCCCTCGCCCACGGCACCAACGACGCGCAGAAGACCATGGGCGTCATCACCCTGGCGCTGATCGCCAACGGCAACCTGAGCCCGGACAACTTCGAGGTGCCGTTCTGGGTGATCCTCTCGGCGGCAACTGCGATTGCCGCGGGTACATACGCGGGCGGCTGGCGCATCATCCGCACGATGGGCTCGAAAATCATCAAGATGGATGCGGCCCAGGGCTTCTCGGCGCAGGGGGCGGGCGCCGCCGTGATCCTCGCGTCCACGCACTTCGGGTTCCCGTTGTCCACTACCCACGTGATCACGGGCGGCGTGATGGGCTCGGGCGCCGGCAAGCGCCTCTCGGCCGTCCGCTGGGGGCTCGCCGGCAACATCGGTGCCGCCTGGTTGATGACCCTCCCGGCGGCCGCGGCGGTGGGTGCGGTCAGCTACGGGTTCACCCAGCTGTTCGGTGATGGCGCGCTGGGCCCGACGATTCTGTTCGTCGCCGCGATCGCCCTCGGGTTGGCGCTGTTCTCCCGCCGTTTGCAGCGTGGGCAGCCGGTGCCGGCGTCGTGAAGCCATCCATCGCGACCGTCGTTGACGGCGGGGCCCTCCTGGATACCGCGCTGGCCGCACTCGCCGGTGGGCTGTTCGTCACCCTGGCGTTCTCGATCGCGATCTACGGGATGACCAAATCAGCGGACCTGCGCCGCTCGGGGCGTGACGTCGCGGCCTTCGGGGCGGCCACGCTCGGCGTCTGCGGGCTCGTAGTCAGTATCGCGGCCGTCGTGGTCGGGCTCGGGGTGACGCTTACGGGCTGAGCGGCGTCGCCGGCCGGCCGGTTGGCAGCGTCGCGCTGCCCGATCAGCCACCATGTAGAGACATGCTCGCCGCGCGCAACATCGCGATCATCGCTCTGCTGGCTTTGGCCCTGGCGGCGATCCCCGGGGGTGGCAACGTCGCCGAGGCGATCCTCACCGCGCTGTCGCTGATCTTCCTCGCCGCGATCGGGCTGCTGGTCGGGCGCTTTTGGGCGCAGAGCAGCCTCACCAGGGATGTCATGGAGGAGCGTCAAAAGGCGATCTTCTACGGCGCGCTGGGTGCCCTCGCGCTGATGATCGCCGGCCTCGACGAGCTGCTCAGCACAGGCGGTGGAACTGTGGTCTGGCTCGCGGTTGTGGGCACCTCCGTCTACCTGCTCATCAACACCTGGCGGCAGGCCTCCAGCTACTGACCGTCCGGCCCGGTGCGGGTCGCAAAGTTCCTCAATCGGCACTGGTCCGTGTGCCAATCGGCGCGCTCGATGACCCACCTGTGAGGGGGTCCGGCCTAGCGTCGGGACCATGCCCAAAGCGGTCCATCGATCGATCCGCGAAGCCCGCGGTCAGGCTTCGATCTCGTTGCTCGCCTCGCTTCCTCTGCTGGCTCTCGCCGGGCTGGCGCTGTTGCAGGCGGGGCTGATCGGCTACGCCGCGTGGACGGCAGCGGACGGGGCCCGCGCGGCTGCTCGAGCCGGCTATGTGGGTGCCGATCCCGAGGGGGCGGCGAACGGGGCGGTCCCGATCGCAGCTCTGGTGGGCGATGTAGATGTCGACGTCGCCGAAGGCATCGCTTCGGTGGCCGTCACGCCGCTTCGGCTGCCACCGTTCTCGGGAGCCCTGGGACGCTTCCGTCTCCACGCGAGCACCGCACTGGTCGTACCCGCCGGCGTTAGTTCCTCCGCGGTGGGGGAACCCGATGGCTGAGCATCGGTCAGACCGCGGGGTCCGCCCGGATGAGGGTCAGGCACAGATCGAGGTACTGGCTGCAGTGCCGGTCTTCGTGACCGTGGCGGTGATCATTCTGCAACTGCTCGGGCTGGGCTACGCCCAGAGCCTCGCCGATGGAGCCGCGGAGGCGGGCGCGGTCGCCGTCGCCGACGGACGCGAGCCGGCCCCCGCCGTCGCTGCTGCCCTGCCGGATTGGGCGCGGGGACGCATCGAGGTAAGCGTCGACGGCGGCCGGGTCCGCGTTGAACTCCAGCCTCCCCACCTTCTGCCCGCTGCGGAGGAGACCTTCTCGGTGCGGTCGCAGGCTGTCGCATGGGGTGGGGGATGACGGACTCGAGACTGATCGTGGTGACAGCGGCCCCCGGCGCCGGGGATCCGCTGCCCGCGGCGGCGGCGCTGGCCCTGGCCATGGGGCGAGGCGTGCGCTCCGGTCACTCCTCCGCCCAGCCGGCGGGGGATGCGGTCGTGGCAGATCCGTGCGCAAACGGCAGCCTGCGGGGAGGTCTGCTGGCCTCCGGCGGCGCTCAGGCTCTCGCCTCGCAGTTCGCCGCGGCGCCGGCCGGCATCGAGGCCGTGAGCCGCGGACGGCTCTGTTTCTGCGTACCCCGCGAGCCAATGCCACCGGGCCGGGAGGGGGTGGAGCGTCGACTCGCATGGTGCGCGGAGGTCTACGCGGGCGCGACGGGTGCACCGCTCGTGCTGAAGCTCGGTGCAGGGGATCTGGCGCCGTTTGTGGGCCACTTCGGGTCGGACGTGAACGCCGTCCTCCTGCAGGCGAGGGAGGAGAGCTCGCGAGCCCTTTTGGGGATGCTGGTGGGCGAGCTGGGTGCGAGCGGGCAGCGCCTGAGGATCTGGCGTCGGCAGCCTGGCCGTCTGCAGGCTCGCCGGGCACTGGGAGGCCTGGAGCCGGGCGGCGGACTGGGCGAGCGGGCGACTAACTTCGCTCGCCTGCTCGAACCTGGCGAGGGTGGGGTCCGGCCCCGACCGAGAGCCAGCCGCCGACGGCAGCTCGAGCCGGAGGCGGGCCAGGCCCTGCCGCTGGCGATCGGTGTCGCGTGCCTCGGCTTGTTGCTCGCCGCGTTCCTGGTCGCCCTCGGGGGCGGGGCTGCCGCGAAGGGCCGGGCGCAGCGCGCGACTGACCTGGCGGCACTCTCGGCCGCCCGCTCCATGCGCGAGGACTTTCCCCGCCTGTTCATTCCGGCGCTGCGGGGCGACGGGTCGCCGGATCCGCGCCATCTGGAGCGCTCCGAGTACCTGCGAAACGCCGAGGACGTGGGTGTGGAGGTGGGCGCGGCGAACGGGCTGCCACAAGACGCGCTCCGGGTGAGTTTTCCGGACGGGGAGTCGTTCGCGCCGCTCGAGGTGCGGGTCTCGGCTCGTCCGGCGTTCTCGGTCGGTGGTAGCTCGGACGGCCCTCATGAGCGACGACTCCGGGTGGTCGCCACGGCGGCTCTCGCGCAACCGGCAGCAGGCCCCGAGGTGGGCGCTGCGCGCGCGCAGATGGCCAGCGGAGGTGGCTACTCGGGACCGCTCGCCTACCGGCAGGGCAAGCCGATGCGACCCGATGTCGCCGCGGGCTTCGATCGGATGTCGCGGGCCGCCGCCGCCGCGGGCCTGTCGCTGAGGGTCAACTCCGCGTTTCGCTCCGATGCCGAGCAGGCACGGCTCTTTGCGGCGAACCCCGACCCGCGGTGGGTCGCACGACCGGGGACCTCGCTCCACCGCTGCGGGACCGAACTCGACCTCGGTCCGCCCGGCGCCTACGGCTGGCTCGCAGCCAACGCGTCCCGTTTCGGCTTCCTGCAGCGCTACTCCTGGGAGGCGTGGCACTTCGGCTACGTGCGCGGGCCGGATCCCTGCTCGACGGCTGCCGACCGTGCTGCAGGCAGCTCCTCCGATTCGCGGGTGCGGGGCGGCGACGGCCGGGACGCGGGCGGCTCCGGGTTACCGGGCTTCGTGCCCGCCGCCTACCGCGGCGTGCTGCTCCGCGAGGCTGCCCGCCACGACCTCTCCGCAGCGCTGCTCGCCGCTCAGCTGATGGCCGAGTCGAACTTCAACCCGGCGGCGGTCTCGGCGGCCGGAGCCCAGGGCATCGCTCAGTTCGTCCCCTCGACAGCGGCGGCCTACGGGCTCCGCGATCCCTTCGATGCGGAGCAGGCGATCGCCGCCCAGGCGCGGCTGATGGCGGATCTGCTCGGCCAGTTCGGCTCGACCGAGCTCGCGCTTGCGGCCTACAACGCCGGGCCAGGCGCCGTCTCGTCCTGCAGCTGCGTGCCACCCTATCCGGAGACCCGCGCCTACGTCGCCCGGATCATGGCGCTGCTCGACGGTGCCGGCGAGCTCGCCGCCCCTGCTCCTGCCCTGTTGGTCCGGCTGATCTCTTGACTACAGCCGCGGTCCGCTCCACATAGGCTGCCGACACCAGTCGGGGCACGGCTCCGGCACCCCGAAACGTGAGGAGGACCTGATGAGCACATCAGTGACCGTGAATGGGATCGAGGAGATGCAGGCGATCATCGGTCAGAAGATCGGGCCGAGTGACTGGCGTGAGCTGAGCCAGGAGGACATCAACGACTTCGCGCGCCTGTCGGGGGATCATCAGTGGATCCACGTCGATACCGAGCGCGCTGCAGAGGAGAGCCCGTTCGGGACGACCATCGCGCACGGCAATCTGACGCTCTCGACCATCGACGGCTTCCGCGACAGCCTGCTCTCCGCAACCGGCTTCAAGCTCGGCGTCAACTACGGCTGGAACAAGGTCCGCTTCCCGGCACCGGTTCCCTCCGCCTCGAGGCTGCGGGCCAGCGCCGAGGTGAGCTCGGTCGATGAGGTCGGCGGCGGCTGGTACCAGGTGGTTACCGTGTTCACGGTCGAGGTCGAAGGCTCTGAGAAGCCCTGCTGCGTCGCCGAGAGCGTAGTCCGCTTTCTGCCCGCCTGATCTACTTGACGGTGAGCGAGGCCTCCATGCCGATCTCGCGGTGGCTGCCCACCGAGCAGTAGTAGGTGTAGGTACCGGGCTCGAGCTGCAACGTCGTCTCCGCGGTCGACTCGCTGATCACGTCCGTGCCACCGACGTCGCTGCCCGAGGAGTCCTCGACGCGGGTGTCGTGCGGGATCGACGATGGGTTCTCGAAGGTCAGGGTGACCTCTCCCGCCTCGGCCGTCAGGTCGCCGCTCGTGTACTCGAGCGCGCCACCGGGATCGGCTGTGGTCGTGATCGCGCTGGAGCCACCGCTGCCGCCGCCACCGCCTGTGTCGGCACCGGTGTCGGCACCGGTGTCGGTGGTCGTCGCCGGGGCCGGGGCCGCCGCGGTGGTGGTGTCGCCGGAGTCGTCGCCACAGGCGACGAGCGCCAACGAGGCGAGCGCCAGAGCGGCAAGGGTGAGAAGAAGTTTGCGGGCCATGAAAGGAACCTCCTGATTGGACGAGGGAAACACTACTCCTGGAGCGGCGGCGCGGGTAGGAACACCTGCGACCCGTCCGGCCGGCGCCGACTCCTACAGTTAGGCGGGTGAGCGGCGAGCAGACAGACAAACGACCTCTGGTGGGGGAGCCCGGCAAGGAGCGAGTTGCCGTTGACGAGTTGCTGGCGCAGCGCCGGGAACTCCCCGACGCACCCGGGATCTACATCTTCGGCGATGCCGACGGGCGCATCGTTTACGTGGGCAAGTCGATGTCGATCCGCAAGCGGGTCGCCAGCCACTTCTCCTCCCGCTCGACCCTCGGCAACCTCGCCGACTCCGTCACCACCATCGACTTCCTGGTGACCGAGACCGAGGCCGAGGCGCTGATCACCGAGCAGCAGTTCATCAAGCGCCACCGCCCGCTGCTCAACGTCAAGCTCCGCGACGACAAGTCCTATCCCTACATCGGGATCAGCCTCGACGAGGAGTTCCCGCGGGTCTACTTCACCCGCGAGCGACATCGCTCCAACCGGGCCTACTTCGGGCCATATGCGACGGCGCGGCGCGTCCGCGAGACGCTCGAGTTGCTGGGCAAGCTGTTCCAGTACCGCACCTGTGACGGACCCGAGCCCGGACGACGCTCCGGCGTTCCCTGCCTCGACTACTACATCAAGCGCTGCGGGGCGCCCTGCGTCGGCTACGTCGATCGCGAGGAGTACATGCGCAGCATCGACTCGATCAGGCGCTTCCTCGGCGGTAAGTACCGGGACGTCGAGCGCGACCTCGAGGAGAAGATGGAGGCTGCGGCCGGGGAGCAGGAGTTCGAGCGGGCGGCGCTGTTCCGCGACCGGCTCGCCGCGGTCCGCTCCCTGATGGAGCGCCAGCGGGTGGCCGGCGAGTCCGTCGGCACTGCCGATCTGATCGGCGTCGCCGTCGAGGGTGACGACGCGAACGCTCAGGTCTTCCAGGTTCGTGACGGTGTGCTCGCCGAGCGCCATGGCTTCTATCTGGACAACAAGGGCGGTCGCGGGATCGAGGAGGTTGCCGAGCAGTTCGTCGCGCAGTACTACGAGGCCTCGCCCGTGGTGCCCCCGCTCGTCGTCGTCGGCCAGGAGCTGGCGGGCCGCACCGGCCTGCTTGCCGACGCGCTCTCGCGCCGGCGCGGCACCGCGGTCGAGGTGCGCGCGGCGGAGCGTGGCGACAAGCGGCGTCTGCGCGAGCTCGCCGAGCGCAATGCCGCGCTCGCCCTGGCGCAGGACCGGCTGCGGCAGGAGCGCCGTCGCTCGCAGCGCACTGCGGCGCTCGCCGAGCTCGCGGAGGTGCTCGGCATGGAGGAACCCCCGATCCGGATCGAGGGCTACGACATCTCCAACATCGGGCCCGAGCACACCGTTGCCTCGATGGTCGTCTTCGAGGGCGGGGCCCCGAAGAAGGCCCACTACCGCCGCTTCAACATCCGTGGACGGGAGGCCGGCAGCGGTCCCGACGACTTCGCCTCGATCGAGGAGGTCCTGGCGCGGCGCATGTCGCGCCTCGTGCGGCAGTCAGACCTCTCGCCACACGATGCCGAGCTCGACGAGAGCTTCGCCGCCCTACCCAGCCTGATCGTGATCGACGGCGGCAAGGGCCAGCTCTCGGCCGGAATGAAGGCGCTGGAGCCGCTGCGCGAGCGCGGTACCGAGGTGATCTCGCTGGCCAAACGCCTCGAGGAGGTCTTCGTGCCCGGCAGCTCGCGGCCTCTGCACCTGCATCCCGACTCGGAGGGCTCGAGGCTGTTGCAACGGGTCCGCGACGAGGCCCATCGGTTCGCGCTCGAGGGACACCGGCGCCGCCGCGGGCGGGCGATGACGACCTCGGTCCTCGACGACCTCCCGGGTATCGGGCCTGCCCGCAAGCGGGCGCTGCTGGGCCACTTCGGCTCCCCAGAGCGCATCGTCGCCGCCTCGCGGGAGGAACTGGAGGCGGTTCCGGGCATTCCCGGCAAAGTCGCGCGCGAGATCCACGGCCGTCTCAACAAGACCGGCTGAGCCCGGCGCGCAGCACTGACGTCGGTGTTCGAGCACTAGGACCGGCCCGGGGCCCGGCGCCCTCCTCCTCCATAATCGAGGGGGATGGGCTCCGGCGCCGAACAGGCAGTGATCACCGTCGCCGGTCTCGAGAAGACCTATGGCGAGAAGCCCGCCGTGCGCGGGATCGACCTCGAGGTGCTGCCCGGGGAGATCCACGCCTTCCTGGGCCCCAACGGGGCCGGCAAGACCACAACCGTCGAGATTCTCGAGGGCTACCGCGAGCGCAGCGGTGGCGAGGTCAGCGTGCTCGGGCAGGATCCGGCCCACGCCGATCGCGCCTGGCGTGCCCGCGTCGGTGTGGTCCTGCAGGAATGCCGGATGGAGCCAAAGCTGACGGTGCGCGAGACGCTGCGCCTTTACGCCGGCTACTACCCGGCACCGCGCTCGGTGGAGGAGACGGTCGATCTGGTCGGACTCGGTGAGCAGGCCGATGTGAGGGCCGGCCGGCTCTCCGGCGGTCAGCAGCGTCGGCTCGATGTCGCGATCTCGCTGATCGGCGACGCCGACCTGCTCTTCCTCGACGAACCGACGACGGGCTTCGACCCCTCCGCGCGGCGCCACGCCTGGGAGGTGATCGCCGGCCTGCGCGATCTGGGCAAGACCGTCTTCCTCACCACGCACTACATGGACGAAGCCCAGGCGCTCGCCGACCGCGTCACCGTGATCGCGGACGGCAGGATCGTCGCGACCGGCACACCCGATGACCTCGGTGGTCGTCAACAGGCGGGCAGTGAGATCAGCTTCCTGTTGCCGCAGTCCATCGCCGCCGGAGAGCTGCCGGCCGCCGTCGCCAGCGCGATCAGCGACCGCAACGGCCGTACCCGCTTACGGACCAGCGAGCCGACCAGCGTCCTCAACGAGCTCACCGGCTGGGCGCTTCAGCGAGGCGTCGAGCTGCAGCAACTCGAGGTGCGGCGTCCGAGCCTCGAGGATGTCTACCTGGAGCTGACGGGGGAGCACGAGCGATGAGCGGCGCCGCGCTGGCCATTCATCAGTTCCGCTACGACCAGCGCATCTTCTGGCGCAATCCGGCCGCGGTCTTCTTCACCGTGATGTTCCCGCTGATCTTCCTCTTCCTCTTCGCGGGACTGTTCGGCAATCAGCAGATCGAGGAGCTCGGAGTATCGGTCGAGACCTACTACGTGCCGGGGATCATCACGCTGGCCGTGGTCTCAGCGACTCTGGTCAGCCTCACGATGAGCCTCGTGATCGCCCGCGAGGCCGGCCGGCTGAAGCGCTTCCGCGGCACGCCCCTGCCCGGCTGGGCATTCATCGCCGGCCGGGTCGGCAACGCGATCGTGGTTGCCGCCATGATGGTCGTCCTGGTCTCGCTGATCGGGGCAGTGCTGTTCGGCGTCGATCTGCCGACACACACGCTGCCGGGCCTGCTGCTCACCCTGCTGGTCGGCTCGTTCACCTTCTGCTCGCTAGGGTTCGCGCTCAGCGCGGCGATCCCCAGCGAGGATGCGGCAGCCCCGATCACAAACGCGACCGTACTGCCGCTCTACTTCCTCTCGGGCGTCTTCATCCCCGAGACCGAGATCCCGGAGGGAGTTCTGCACTTCGCCGATCTGTTTCCGATCCGCCACCTCTTCGAGTGCTTCTTCGCCGCCTTCGATCCCGCCACGGCGGGCGCGGGCATCCTCTGGGGCCAGCTGGCGTTCGTTGCCGCCTGGGGCGTCGCAGGCCTGCTCATCGCGGTCCGCGCGTTCCGCTGGGCGCCCCGGGAGCACTGAGCGGTTCCGTCGCATGGCGGCGGCCGAGCGGGCTAGAGTCTGGCCCGCACAGGCTCTCCCCGTGGAGGGCGAGCGGACGAGCCGCGAGGACATACGTGGAGCAGGAAAGCGTTGAATCGAGCGAAGAGGGCGTGGATTCCGCATGGGTTGTAGGGGAGGGCGCCGACGAGGAATCCAAGTCGGCCGGCCCGGACACGATCGAGTGGGTACCGGCCGCACTGCGGGGCGGGGACGCACCGGCTGGGACCCCGGCCGACAGCTCTGAGTCGTCGGGGGGGTCCGGGGAGACCCCCGAATCTCCGGACGCCGACGGGCCGGATGACGGGGAGTCTGCCCCGCCCTTGGACGCCGCGCCGCTCATCGATGCCCTCGAAGGCGAGCTCACCGCACGCTGCGAGGAGATCGAGCGGCGTCTCGACGGTCTCGCCGCGCTAGCCCCCCGCGTTGAGCAGGCCGAGGCACTGGCGCCGCGGGTCGAGCAGATAGAGGCACTGGCCCCCCGCGTCGACGAGCTCGAGGGTCTGCGGCCCCGGGTCGAGGCGGTCGAAGCCATGGAACGGCGGCTGGATTCGGTCGAGGAGCTGAAGCCGCGGCTGGACGAGGCCGACGAGGAGCTCAGCTCGCTCGCTGAGCGCGTTGGCGCCCAGGGCGAGCGCTTCGATGCCGTGGATGAAGCCCTGGCGGGGCGGATCGGCCGCGATGAGGCCGAGCTCAAGAATCTTGCGGCCCTCCTGCGGGACGGCCTGGCGGAGGAGGCGGCAGCTCGCAAGGAAGCGCTCACCGCGGTCTCCCGTCGGATCTCCAAGGCCAGTGAGGCCGCGCGCAGCCGCGAGCGGGAGCTGGCCGCAGAGCGGAAGCTCCTCGGCGAGCGAACGAGCGGCCTCGACGATCGAGTCGCACGGCTCGGCGATCGGCTCGGCGAAACGATCGATGCTGAGCGGGCCGCCCGCAGTAAGGATCTGCAGCGGCTGGGCGAGGAGCTGAAGGCCGCGGTGACGGATGAAGGCGAGGACCGCCGCCGGCTCGCGGATGAGCTCACCGACCGGATCGGCGAGCTCGCGACCGGCCTGGAGCGGCTCGCCGCTGCCGAGGTCGAACGCGGTTCGAGCTTGAGTGAGCGCCTCGATGGAGCCGAGCGGATCAACGAGCAGGTGGCTGAGCGGATCAACAGCCACAGCGAGGCGCTCGAGCGCCTCGCTCAGGAGCTTGCGGAGAACCTGGCCCCGCAAATCGAGGCCACCCAGGCTCGCTCGGAGGAGATGTTCGAGATCGTTGCCCGCGTAGACGAACACCTGGCCCAGGCTCGCGAGCGTGCGGCGGTCGAGCAGAACGAACGCGAGTGGCTCGAACAACGCCTCGATGGGCGTCTGCTGTCCACCGAACAGGGGCTCGAGGTTCTCGGGCGCAAGCTCGAGCAGATCGCCGCCGGCAACTCCGACGCGGCGCGCACGGCCCAGGAGCGGCAGCCGGCTCCGGCCGAGCGCCCGCCGCTCAAGCCCAGCTCCGATGACCTGGCACAGCTCGAGGGCGCAGACCTCAACGATCTCCGCTTCGAGGAGCTGCGGACACTCGGGCTCTCCACGACTCAGGCCGCCCGTCTGCTGGCCGCCAGGGAGCGCCTGGGCGGCTTCTCCGGCCTCGATCAGCTCGACGCGGTGCCGGGTATTCCGGCGCAGACGCGGGATGAGTTGAAGCGCCGCGTGACCCTGAGCCGCTGAGACCGGCAGCGGGTCGCCCGGGAGCAGACAACGCCACCGTTGCCGCTCCGTTAGGTTCTTTCTCTGTCCGCTCGTCTGAGCGCTGCAGCCAAGAGACGGCTCGGTCAGCCGCGCACCCCGTGCGTCGTTCGCATCCGGCCGCAGAAACCCCGAAACCAGGAGTGAATACAGATGGCAGTCAAGGTGGGCATCAACGGTTTTGGCCGAATCGGCCGTAACCTCTTTCGCGCGGCCTCCGCATCGGGCGCCGACCTCGAGATCGTCGCCGTCAACGATCTCACCGACTCGACCACGCTGGCGCATCTACTCAAGTACGACTCGATTCTGGGTCGCTTTCCCGGAGAGGTGAGCGCCGGGGAAGGCTCACTCACGGTGGACGGGACCGAGATCAAGGTCCTCTCGGAGCGCGATCCGGCCGATCTGGGCTGGGGCGATCTGGGGGTAGACGTGGTAATCGAGTCCACCGGGCTGTTCACCAAGCGCGAGGCAGCCGCCAAGCACCTCGAGGCCGGGGCAAAGAAGGTCTTGATCTCGGCGCCCGCGACCGATCCCGATGTGACCGTCGCTCTCGGCGTCAACTTCGATGACTACGACCCGGACTCGCACCACATCATCTCGAACGCGTCCTGCACCACCAACTGCCTTGCGCCACTCGCCAAGGTGCTGAACGAGACGGTCGGCATCGAACGCGGGCTGATGACCACGATCCACGCGTACACCGCGGATCAGCGCCTGCAGGACATGCCGCACTCGGACCTGCGCCGCGCTCGCGCCGCTGCTCTCAACCTGATCCCGACCACGACCGGCGCCGCGAAGGCCGTCGGTGTGGTCCTTCCGGAGCTGAACGGCAAGCTGAACGGCTACGCCGTGAGGGCCCCGGTTGCGACCGGCTCGTTGGTCGATCTGACCTGTGAGGTCGGCAGGGAGACCAGCGCCGATGAGATCAACGCAGCCGTCAAGGCGGCGGCCGAAGGTCCTCTGGCGGGAATCCTCGCCTACACGGAGGATCCGATCGTCTCTACCGACATCGTCCAGGATCCGCACAGCTCGATCTTCGATGCGCCGCAGACGATGGTCATGGAGGGAACCCTGATCAAGGTCGTCTCCTGGTACGACAACGAATGGGGTTACTCGAACCGGATCGTCGAACTGGCCGGCAAGGTCCTGGCCTAGCTCGCGCGGGAGAGGGAGCACTTCCATGGCAACAGCGAAAGCAGCCGAGAACAGCACGGTCGTCAAGGGCGAGTTCAGCAAGGCGTCGGTCCGCGATGCCGACGTCTCGGGCAAGCGGGTGCTGGTCCGGGCGGACTTCAACGTGCCGCTCGACGGCGGCGTAGTCAAGGACGACGCCCGGATCCGCGCTGCAATACCCACGATCGAGTACCTGCGCGACGCGGGCGCCTCGGTGGTGCTCTGCTCGCATCTCGGCCGGCCCGAGGACCGCGACCCCGAGTTCTCGATGGCGCCCGTGGCGGCTCGGCTGGCCGAGCTGCTCGGGACCTTCGTCCCGGTGGCCCCCGCGGTCGTCGGCGAGGACGTTGAGGCTGTCGTCGCCGGGCTCGATTCCGGCGAGCTGCTGTTGCTCGAGAACACTCGCTTCGAGAAGGGCGAGACGAGCAACGACCCGGGACTCGCCGAGGATCTCGCTCAACTGGCCGATCTCTACGTCAACGACGCCTTCGGGGCGGCGCATCGAGCGCATGCCTCGACGGCCGGCGTGGCTGAGCATCTGCCCGCATACGCCGGGCTGCTGCTCGAGCGCGAGGTGCGTGAGCTGACCTCGGTATTGAGCGATCCCGCCAGGCCGCTGGTGATAGTGCTCGGTGGCGCCAAGGTCTCGGACAAGATCGGCGTGATCGAGCAGTTTCTCGACCGCGCCGACGAGATCCTGATCGGCGGTGCGATGTGCTTCAGCTTCTTCCGCGCCCAGGACCTCGAGACCGGGAACTCCCTGGTCGAGGAGGAGGGGATCGAGCTGGCCCGCGAGGTGCTCGAGCGCGCGGAGGATTCCGACTGCGAACTGCGCCTGCCCACCGACCTCGTCCTCGGAGAGCGCTTCGCCGCGGACACCGAGCGCAAGGAACTCGACGGCGTCGAGGTCCCCGAGGGCTGGATGGGACTCGACATCGGACCTGAGACCGCGGCCGCCTACGCCGAATCGATCGCTGCGGCCGGCACGGTGTTCTGGAACGGACCGATGGGCGCTTTCGAGATGGAGCCCTTCGCGGCCGGAACGCGGACCGTGGCGGAGGCGGTTGCCTCCAGCTCGGCAACGACCGTCGTCGGTGGCGGCGACTCCGGCGCTGCACTCGCGCAGTTCGGGCTGGCCGACAAGGTCAGCTGGCTCTCGACGGGGGGCGGTGCCTCGCTCGAGCTGGTTGAGGGCCAGGAGCTCCCGGGCGTGGGAGCGCTGCTCGAGGCGGACGCCTGATGAGCACCGACGCGGTTGCGCCCGGTGCCCGTACGCCGGTGATCGCGGCCAACTGGAAGATGAACATGACCCGGGAGGAGTCGGAGGCCTTCTGCACGGATTTCCTGCCGCGCGTCGAGGGCACGATGGCCGACGTAGTGCTCTGCCCGCCCTATTTCTCCGTTCCCCTGGTCGCTGAGCTCTGCGCGAGCTCCGGGGTACTGGTTGCCGCGCAGAACATGCACTTCGAGGGATCCGGCGCGTTCACGGGCGAGGTCTCGCCGGGCATGCTGACGGACGTCGGGGCCGCGGCAGCGGTGCTCGGCCACTCCGAGAGGCGCCAGCTCTTCGGGGAGACCGATGAAGCGCTGGCCCGCAAGGTGCCCGTCGCGCTCGATGGGGGCCTGCTGCCGATCCTCTGCTGTGGCGAGACCGAGGATGAGCGCGATGCGGACGAGACCGATCGCGTTCTGCGTCGCCAGATCGAGGCCGGGTTGTCGCGCGTGCCGGATGAACGGCTCGGCGAGGTGGTCATCGCCTACGAGCCGATCTGGGCGATCGGCACGGGGCGCACCGCCACTCCGCAGCAGGCCGAGGATTGCTGCGGCTTCATCCGGGCCCTGGTCGCGGCGCGCAACGAAGCGGCGGCTGCGACCGTGCGCATCCTCTACGGGGGCTCCGTCAAACCCGGAAACGCGCCCGAGCTGCTCGGCCGCGAGGAGATCGATGGCGCGCTCGTGGGCGGCGCAAGTCTCGATCCCGGGGATTTCGCCGCGATCGTGGATGCTGCATCGCCGGCCCGCGGGTAGGGCGGGCGCGTTGACCGACTCAGCCGACCTTCCCGAGGGACCCGACGGTCTCCCGGCAGCGGGCGCGGCCCTGATCATCCTCGACGGCTGGGGCCTTGCCGATCCAGGCCCCGGCAACGCGATCTCCTTGGCGCGGACGCCGACCTTCGACGCGCTGTGGGAGCACTACCCGCACACGACGCTGTCCGCTTCGGGCGGCGACGTGGGCCTGCCCGAAGGGCAGATGGGCAACTCTGAGGTCGGGCACCTCAATCTCGGCGCAGGGTCGATCGTCAAGCAGGACCTCGCCCGGATCAACGGCGCGATCGCCGATGGCAGCTTCTTCGAAAACGAGACCCTCATGACCGCCTGCGAGCAGGCCTGCGCGAGCCCACGCGGTCGGCTGCACCTGATCGGCCTGGTCTCCGACGGTGGCGTGCACTCCGGCTGGGAGCACATCGAGGCCTGCATCGAGCTCGCCGCCCGCCAGGGGGTTCCGGACCTCGTCGTGCACGCGCTCACCGATGGTCGTGACACCAGCCCGAGCGGTGGCCCCGCCTACCTCGAGGAGTTGCAGCGCTGGCTGCGCAGCGCCGGGCGTATCGGCACGGTCTCGGGTCGCTACTGGGGCATGGACCGCGATCGGCGCTGGGAACGCACCAAGCTCGCCTACGACGCCATCGTCCACGCCCGTGGGCCGCGGGGCGAGGATGCCGTGGAGGTGGTGCGGGCCTCGCACGCCGACGGCGAGACCGACGAGTTCGTGAAGCCCACTGTGGTCGGCGGCTACGACGGGGTCGAAGAGGGCGATGTGGTGCTCACCTTCAACTTCCGTCCCGACCGGATGCGACAGATCGTCGCGGCGCTCGGCGATCCGGACTTCGATGAGTTCGAGCGGGGCGCACCGGCGGCTGATGTGAGGACCATGACCCAGTACCGCGACGGCTGGCCCTATCCGGTCGCCTTCCCGCCGCGGGCTCCAGAAACGACGCTGGCTGAGGTCGTCTCGGCGACCGGCGCCGGTCAGTTGCACGTCGCCGAGACCGAGAAGTACGCCCACGTCACCTACTTCTTCAACGGCGGTCGCGAGGACGAGTGGGCAGGCGAGCAGCGCGAGCTCGTCGACTCGCCCCGCGATGTGCCGACCTACGACCACAAGCCCGAGATGAGCGCCGCAGCGGCCGCCGACGCGTTCTGCGGCGGCTGG
>JBBRAH010000001.1:0-195000 GCA_038206985.1 Solirubrobacterales bacterium | reverse complement strand
CCCCGCAGTACGCGCTCGTGCGTGCGCTGCGGACCTTCGCGGAACCGCCGATTGTGGTGGCAATAGCGAGGGGGATACACCTCTTCCCATTCCGAACAGAGCCGTTAAGCCCCTCAGCGCCGATGGTACTTGGTGGGAAACTGCCTGGGAGAGTAGGTCGCCGCCAATCTTCTTCATGCCGCCCGGCTCAAGCCGGGCGGCTTTTTTGTGCCCCGGATAGCCGCTCGTGGCAGGCGGCTCAGGGCTGGTTCAGGCCGAGCGCATCGCCCAGCTGATCCGGGACCGTCAGGCCGGAGCCATCCGGCAACTGCAGGCCGTCGGGAAGCTGCAGGCCGTCGGGAAGCTGCAGGCCGGGGAGCTGGAGATCTTCGGGCAGCAGGTCGCCAAGCCCATCCGGACCGCCGAGGTCGTCCGCGAGCCCGCCCAGTAGATCCTCCAGCTGGCCGACTCCGACGCCGGCGTCCTGGAGCGCCTCCAGGATGTCGGTCAGGCTCGGATCGCCCGGGAGCGAGCGGAAGAGATCGAGGACGGCCGAGATGGGCAGGTTCTCGGCCGCCAGCCGGATCAATGCTGCGGTCGGGCCCGGAAGCCGGCCCTGGGCGTCGGCATCGTCCACGGCCCTGAGGATTCCGGCTCGTACTGCGGCATTGACCTCATCGTCGCTCAGGCCCCGTTCCTCCGCGAAGGCCTGTAGCGCCGCCTGATCGGAGAGGGCCGCGGTCAGCTCCTCGCGGCTGACCCCGAGCTCGCAGGCCGCTCCATCGAGGGCCGAGAGCAGGATGCCCTCGAAGACTCCGCGCTCGGCGAGCACCTCCGGGGAGCGCGGCTGGCAGGGGTCGGCGGCGTCGAGCGGTTGGTAGGAGGCCCCGCCGGCGAGCAGGTAGGCCCCGATCACCCCGATCGAGATCCCGAGGGCGAGGTAGATGGAGAGGCGCCCGCTCATCGCTCAGGCCCCCGACTTTCGCAGGCCGCTGAGCGGGATCAGGGCGAGTGCCGCGAGGAGTGCGGCGCCGAGGAAGGGCAGAGTGAAGGCGTGTGTCGCGGCTCGCTCCACCTGCTCCTCGATGCCGGTCTGAAGCGCGTCGAGGTCCCTCTGCTCCTCGGGTTCCACTCCGATCTGGGCGAAGGCGCGGCCGATGTTGGGCAGCGCGCCCTGTTGCTCGGCGAGGTCGATCTCGTCGCCGATCCCGGTCGCGACCTCGACCTTGGTCGTGGGGGAGAGTGGCGCATCGAGCAGCAGCGCGGTGCCGGCGTCGCGGCCCGCTTCTTGCTGGCTTTCCAGCTGCAGGCTGAGGACTGGGGTGAGGACGACGATCCCGACCACGATTCCGGCGTGACGAGCCGCGAGCGTTGCCGCTGCACGCGTTCCCTCCGGATCCCGGTCGAGCAGGGCGGCCGCCGTGAGCACCGGCAGGGCCAGAGCCAGCCCGGCACCGATCAGGAGCTGGGGCGCCACCGTCAGCTCGGCCCCCGCGCCCGGCAGCACGCCGAGGGCGGCGAGTCCGCCGGCGGTGGCGATCGCGCCGCCGATCGCGTATTCGGCCGCTCCCCGCTCCGGAAACTGGATCCGGCCGACCAGCAGCGCCGCGACCGGAATCACCGTGACCACGCCTGCGGCAGCGAGTGGCGAGAGCCCCCAGCCGTTGATCAACAGGATGACAAGTAAGAAAAGGGCCGCGGTCAGTCCGCCGGAGAGCAGCCCCAGCGCCCATTCCGGCCGCAAGTCCAACTTGCCTTCGGGTCCCGGCTCAGGATCTCCCTCGGGTGCCCGGGTCGCGGCGAGCAGTATGAGCGCCGGAATCTGTACGAGGAAGATCGCCTCCCAGCTGAAGATCTGCGTCAGCGCACCGCCGACGGCGGGACCAAGCACCAGGCCGGCGGTGCCCGCTACGCCCCAGACCCGGGCGGCGTTGGCATGGGAGCCACGCTGGCGTGAGAGCAGCTCGATTGCACCGGCGATCGCGGCCGCGCCACCCAGCGCCTGGATGCAGCGGAAACCGATCAGGGCCTCGAGTGAGGGCGCGAATGCGCAGGCCGCTGAGGCGATGGCAAAGATCGCCACACCGGCGCTCCAGAGCTCAGCCGAGTGGCTACGCGCGAAGCGGGCGAGCGGGAAGATTGCCGCGGCCAGCACGACGTTGTACGCCGTGAGCACCCAGCTCACCGCGAACACACCACTGTCGTAGTCGGTGAGGATCTCGGGCAGGGCGAGGGTGACGATCGAGGAATCGGCCAGCACCAGGCCGACGCTCAGCGCCCAGGCGATGGTTCGCAGTCGGATCACTGACTCACCTCACCCTCAATCCTTTCAGGCCCGGCAGCGGTCCCCCGCAGCGCACCCCCCGGCCAGCCGCCGCGCTCGCCAAAGAGCGTGATCAGTGCGGGAGCGAGCAGCGAGCGGACGACGAACGCATCGATGATCAATCCGGTGGAAAGCAGGAACGCGAGTTCACGGAAGGGGCGCAGCGGGACGAGCGCGAGTACGGCGAAGCTGATCGCGAGGACGAGCCCGGCGACCGTGATCGCGGAGGCAGCCTTCGCGCCCGCCACTGCGACCGCCTCGCGCAGTGGGCGCTCCCGAGCCTCGGCCCAGACCCTTCCCGCCAGATAGACGTTGTAGTCGGAGCCAAGGGCGATCAGCAGGACGATCCCGGCGAACGGCACATAGAAGGTGAGTTCCGAGTAGCCGAGCAGGTCCTGGAAGACGAGGATCGTCAACCCGAGGCTCGCCGCGAGGGCGAGCAGGCTCGCGAAGACCAGGTACAGGGGCGCGATCAGAGCACGTAGGAAGACGCAGAGGATCAGGGTCACGAGCAGCGCGGACACGGGCACGATCCGTCCCAGGTCCGAGCGGGTCTTGCGGACCGTCTCCTCCGAGAGCGCCGTGTCGCCGGCCAGGGAGGCCGTGGCGCCTTCGAGGCCCGCACTCTCCAACATCTGCGGGAGATCGTTGCGCAGGCGTCCCACGGTGCGGATCGCACGGGCCCCGAGCGGGTCCACATCCAAGACCAGCAGGTAGCGCACGGCACCTCCTGTCGGGGAGATCGTGGCTCCGAGGTCGGTTGGTTCGGCCACGCTCGCTGGGCCCACCACGTCGGAGACGTTGAGCCTGGCGGCGAGCAGATTCTCGAGGCTGCGCAGGGCGGCGGTCTGTTGCTGGACCTCCGAACCCTCGACGAGGATCATCGTGGGCGAGATCGCACCCGGCGGGAAGTCCTTGGCGGCAAGGCGGAAGGCCTGCTTGGGCGGTGAGTCCACGGGCAGACCGCTGATCAGCGTGTTGGCGAGGCTCAGGTGGAGGGTTGCGGCGGAGAGCGCGAGCAGCGGGATCCCGGTGATGATCACAGCCACAACCGGGCGATCGACCGGAAAGCGCAGCATCGATGCGCGGGCGCCGCGCAGGCCGCCGCGAAAGCGCCGCAGCCGCCGCCGGGAGGCCCGAGCCGTGGCATCCGGTTGCCTGGGCCTGCCCTCCCGTAGCGACCCGGGCCAGTAGACCGCCCGCCCGAGCATCGCCAGCAGGGCCGGGACGAGGGTCAACACCACAGCGAGCGAGATCAAGACGGCGACCGCGAGCCCGGGTCCGAATGCCTGGAAGAAGCCCAACTGGGCGACGACGAGGGCGGCTGAGGCGGCGGCGACCGAAATCCCTGCCGTGAAGATGATCGGCACCAGCTTCTCGGTCACCTGGGCGGCCGCTTCGGGCGCGGTGGCTCCCTCGGCCAGCTCCCTGCGGAAGCGATCGAGAAAGAAGATCACGTAGTCGGTGACGATGCCGAAGAGCAATGCCACCATCACGGGCTCGACCTCCTCCGGAACGGAGATCCCCACGCCCTGCCCGATGCCACCGATCAGCCGCACCGCGGTCACGTAGGCGAGGCCCACGGTGAGGACGTTGATAAGCGGGGCCACGAGCGAGCGCGCGTACAGTCCCACGGCGAGCGTGATGATCAGCAGGGTGACCAGTTCCACGAGCGGCAGCGCGTCGCGGATGCTGCGGATCTGTTCCCCGCGGGCGGGGACCGCCCCGGTGACGCCGGTCTGCAGGCCGGGAGTGTTTACGTAGCGCTCGAGGAAGCGCTCCGCGAGGCCCGTGCGTCCGACGGGCCCGATCTCGGGAGGGAAGAAGAGGTAGGTGAGCGAGCTGGTGGCGCCGCCGCTGACCACGTCGCCGAGGAGGTCGTTGGTGACCGCGAGAGCGAAGGGGATGCTCTCGAGGCCGGCGAGGTCTCCGAGGCCGAGGGCCGCTGCCCGCATGTAAACATCAGCGGCTTCCTCGCGGGAGAGTCCGTCGCGCTTGCGCTCGACCACGACTGTCCGGCTGAGGACCGGGAAGCTGAACAGCTCGACCGAGCGGATCTCGGTGTCGATCGCCGCGGCGTTGGTGGGGACCAGGTCGCCGAGCGTCCCGGTGTTTGCCTGCTCCACATTGGGAAGGAGCACCGAGCCAAGCACGGCGACGGAGATCCAGAAGGCGACAATGGCGATGCGCCAGCGAGTGACGAACCTTCCGAAGGCGGCCGAAAAGCGCATCTCAGCTCACACGCGTTTCTGCGTCTGCATGTCTGATCCCACTCCGGCTCTAGCATCGCAGCATCATGGTTGGCGCGGCTGACACGGAGGGCGCTGCGACGCCGATCGAACGGGCGCTCGACCTGATCTCGATGCTCGCGGACGAGGTCGGACCGAGGCGACCGACGAGCGCGGGGGAGAGGCTGGCGCGCGAGCGGCTCAGGGTGGAGCTCGTCTCCGAAGGTGTCCCGGCGGAGATCGAGCGGTTCGACGGCTATTCCACGTTCGCGCTGCCGTTCGGAGCGATCCAACTCACCGGCCTGATGCCCTCCCTGCTGTCGGCCCGTCGACGCAGGCTGCGCTCGGCGCTGGCACTGGCGTCCGGCGTGGCGCTGGCCGCCGAGGGCGATCTGCGCTGGACCCCCGTCTCGGATCTGTTCAGCAGGTGGGAGAGCGGCAACGTGGTCGCGACGATCGAGCCGGCGGCTGAGGCGCGGCGCACGGTCTGTTTGATGGCACACCTCGATACATCCCGCAGCGGGCTGATCTTCGATCCGCGCTTCGTGCATCTGCTCGGCGCCTGGATCTCGGCCACGAGCATCGCCGGGCTGGCTCAGGCGCTTGGGGAGCCGCTGCTCGGGGGCAGTCGCGGCGGCCGGCGCGCGCTAGGCGGCTTACGGGCGGTACTCGCCGCCGGGCTCGCCCTGCTGGCCGAACGCGAGCTCCGTGGCGTGGACGTGCCCGGCGCCAACGACAACGCCTCCGGATGCGCGGTCGCATCGGTGCTCGCGATGGAGACTGCTGCCGAGCCCCTGTCCAGTACCCGCGTGGTCCTGGTGCTCACCGGCTGCGAGGAGTCCGGCACGCTCGGCGCCCAGGCCCTGATGGATCGGCACGACACCCGGGAGTGGCTCTTCCTCAACGTTGACAACGTCGCCGGCGACGGCCGGGTGCGCTTCCTCACGAAGGAGGGGGTGCTCGCCACATGGCCGGCCGACCCGGAGCTCGTCGCCGTGGCTGAACGCGTCGCAACGGAGCAGCCGGACCTGCGGCTGGCGGCCGAGGACTCCCCGGCCGGGCTCACCTACGACACGAGCCCGGTGCATGCCGCCGGTGGTCGCGGGCTGACCTTCTCAGTCCAGGAGGGCTCGATCCCCAACTTGCACTGGCCCACCGACACCTACGCCAACGTGGACGCGGCCGGCGTTGAGCGCACGCTCGACTCCGTGCGCGCCGTTCTGCTGGCGGTCGATGCCGGGGAGGCCGACAGGTGAGGCGCCGCGGGCGGATCTCCCGCTGGATCGCGACGCCGGGCCTCGCCTCGGCACTGGATCTCTCCCGGCCGAGCGACCGCAGCATCGAGCGGGCGGTGCGCTGGCTCACGCTCCTGGCGGCAGCGATCGCGAACGTCGTCGGCACGGTCGCCGTCTTCGTGCTGGCCGTCTGGGTCCTGCCGACGAGCGATTTGGACGGCGACAGTGCACCGATCATCACGAACCTCGTCTTCGCCGCTATCTACGTGCTGTTCGCTCTCCCGGTCGGGATGTTCTGGGCGCTGCACAGGCTGCGCCCCGGTCGCGTCTGGCTCAAGGAGGAGCGTGAGCCGACTGCCGCCGAGCAGCGCAATCTGCTCCGTGCGCCGCTCAACATCCTGTTCGTGATTGCGGCCCTCTGGATGCTCGCCGCGGTCCTCTTCGGAGCCTACAACCTGACCTACTCATTCGAACTGGGTCAGCGGGTGGCGATCACGGTCGCGCTCGGTGGGCTGGTCACCTGTGCGGTGGCCTACCTGCTCAGTGAGCGACTCCTGCGGCCTGCGGCGGCAAGGGCGCTGCAGGCCCGGCCGCTGGATCGCCCCGCGCTGCCCGGCGTGACGGGCCGCGCCATGTTCGCCTGGGCGATCGGCTCGGGGATTCCGCTCCTCGGCCTGGTGATGATCGCCCTATCGGCGCTGCTGGAGCAGGACTTCTCGCGCCAGCAACTCTCGATCGCCGTTCTGGGGCTTGGCAGTGGTGCGCTGATCCTCGGCTTCTTTTTCTCGTTGTTCGCGGCTCGGGTGACGGCCGATCCGATCGTCTCGGTGCGTGACGCGGTCGCTGAGATCGAGCGCGGCGATCTCGAGGCCGAGGTGCCGGTCTACGACGGGACCGAGGTCGGCATGCTGCAGGTCGGCTTCAACCGCATGGCGGAGGGCCTGCGCGAGCGCGAGCAGATCCGCGAGCTGTTCGGCATGCACGTCGGCGAGGAGGTCGCCCGAGCCGCTCTCGATCGCAGCGGCGAGCTCGGTGGGGAGGAGCGCGAGGTCGCGGTGCTGTTCGTGGATATCGTCGGCTCCACCACGATCGCGGCGGAGCGCAGCCCGGATCGGGTCGTTTCCCTGCTCAACGACTTCTTCGCCGTGGTGGTCGAGGTCGTCGAGGAGCACAAAGGCTGGGTCAACAAGTTCGAGGGCGACGCCGCGCTGGCGATCTTCGGCGCTCCGGAGCCGCTGGAGAACATGGCCGGCTGTGCCCTGGCGGCGGGCCGGGATCTCTCCCGGCGCCTCGAGAGCGAGCTCGAGGAGGCGGGAGCAGGCATCGGGGTCTCCTGCGGGCGCGTCGTCGCCGGCAACATCGGCAGCGCCCATCGCTACGAGTACACCGTGATCGGCGATGCAGTCAACGAGGCCGCGCGGTTGACGGAGCTCGCGAAGGAGCGGCCCGGGCGCCTGCTTGCCTCCGGCGCGGCGATCGAGTCCGCCGGGCCTCCGGAGGCCGGCGAGTGGGAGCTGGTCGAGAAGGTCGAGCTGCGCGGTCGCAAGCAGCAGACCCAGCTCGCCGTGCCACGGCGCTCGAACCCCTAGCTTTCCGGGCATGAACGCGACCGACGCGACACGAGTCGGGGACGAGCGCGCGGGCGGGTTCCGGTTCCGGCATTGGATCACGCTGCGCCGCGGCGCGCTTGCCCTCTACCTGGTCGTGCTCATCCTCTGGAGCACGGTCTACGGCATCCCTACCCAGCGCGAACTGGTGGTCCTCTGGATCTGCGGTGCGCTCGCCCTCGCCTCGCTCGGCCGTCCGCCCCGCGAGATTCTGCAGATCGTTGTCGACTGGCTGCCGATTGTCGCGGTGCTGGCCGTCTACGACGTCACCCGCGGCGCCGCCGACTCGCTTGGGATCGGAATTCACACGACTACGATGATCGACTTCGACCGCTTCGTCTTCATTGGCCAGACGCCAACCGAGTGGCTCCAGGCCCAGCTCGATACCCCCGGGGTCCGCTGGTGGGACGTCGGCTTCTCGATCGTTTACACGTCGTACTTCATCGTCCCCTTCGCGGTAGCCGGCCTGCTCTGGTCGCGCGATCGTCCGGGCTTCCTGCGCTACAGCCGCCGTCTGGTGACACTCGCCATCGCAGGTCTGGCCACCTACATCGCCTTCCCGGCGGCGCCGCCCTGGATGGCGGCAGAGATGGGTCTGCTCGAGGGCATCAATCGCACCACCGCGCAGGGCTTCCAGGCACTCGATGTCGGCACGGCCGGGCTGATCGCCAAGGGCCAGGGCAACGTCAACCTGGTCGCCGCTGTCCCGTCGCTGCACGCCGGCTTCACAGCGCTCGTCGCATTCTTTCTCTGGGACCGCGTCGGGCCGCGCTTGCGACCCCTGCTGGTGCTCTATACGCTGGCGATGGCGTTCACCCTGATCGCCACCGGCGAGCACTACTTCTTCGACATCCTGCTCGGCTGGCTGTACGCCGGAGTGGTGATGGTGGGGTGGAACCGATGGGAGCGGCGGCGCGACACCGGCCTACCGGCGGATCACGCGCTCACATTGACGGAGCCTGGTCGGGGCGCCTGAGGCGACGATCGCCTTGTCTCGACCCGCGCCGCAGTCGAGCAGGCCACCGCCTCCACCGCCTCGCAATACGTCGGAGCCGCTGCCACCACGCAGCTCGTCCATGCCGCCTCCGCCCCTGAGCCGATCGCGTCCGGCTGAACCGACCAGCAGATCGGACCCCCTGCCGCCGTTCAGGGTGTCAGGTCCGCTCCGGCCCTTCAAGGCATCGTTGCCGGCGCCGCCGCGGATCCGGTCCCTCGCCGGCCCGCCGAAGGCCCGATCGTCGCCCCCGTTCCCGGTCAATGAGTCCCGGCCACGGCCGCCGAAAAGCAGATCGTCTCCGCGCTTGCCCCGGGCTATGTCCTGATCGCCGCCGCTGTAGAGGCAGTCGTCGCCGGGTCGGCCGATCAGCGTGTCGGGCCCCTCTCGCGCCAGGATCGCGTCGACGCTCGAGGTCCCCCTGATCACCTCGCCGTCATCGGTACCGACCAGGGGCCGCGGAGCCGAGGCGCGGCAGCGCTTGAGCGACTCCAGATCGAGGGATTCGGGTGCTGGCTCGGCCTTCGCAGGCCGGAAGATCGTGTAGCCGAGGAAGGTCCCCGTCCAGATCACGCCATCGGGAGCGACCGTGGTGGCGGCGTAGACGCTGTTGTCGGTGACGTCCGCCGAGCTCTCGACGCGGAGCTTCGACTCACCCGTCTCGAAGTCGATTCCCTCGAGTCCCCAGACACCGTCGCGCTGCCCGATCCCGTAGATCAGCCCGGTCGCGGTCGACATGCTGGGGATCCCATTGGGGATCGAGACCTCTTGATTGGCCCAGCGCGAAGAGCACTTGTTCTTGCGCTGATTCCAGTCGAAGCGCTCGAGCCCGTAGGGCGCGTTCGCGGGGTCCTGGCCCGCCAGCGCAGCGGCGATGATCCGCGCGTTGGGAGGGAGGTTGGCGAACGAGTCCTCGTTCTTGAGCTTGTTGTTGACGACGACCGCCGAATGGCCGCGCACCAACACCGACTGCTCCGAGAGGGACTCGGTGGCGTTTGGGTCACCGAAGCTCACCGGGATCTCGCATGCGATCCGCCGCGGTCGGCCGGGCAGGCCCTTCCAGTCCGCGGGGATGCGGTCGCGCCACATCAGCACCAGGTGCATCAGCTCCTGGCCGTCGGTGATCACCACGAAGCGGTCGTCGCCTGTCGCCGTCCCCATCAGGCTCGGGGTCGAACCGGAGCCGTCGCCCAATCGCACGCCGCTGCTCTGACCACTGTTGTAGGAGCCACGCCACACCTGCTCGACGTCCGATCCGTCCCAGCGGAACTTGTACGTCGCCCTGGACGTGACGACGTAGATCCCGCCATTCTCGTCGGCCGCGATCGAGTTCGAGACCACGTCGAGGTTGTCGTCGTCCGCGCTCGCCCCCTGGCATGAGGATCCGTTGAGCGAGATCGAGCGGATGCTCTTCGCCTTCATCTGCGCCGGTTCGCCCGGCACGGTCCCGACCACACCGAGCTCGGTCGCGAAGGCGATCGTCCCGTCCCAGAGCATCGTCAGACCGACCATCTTGTCCCTGGAGCCGCAGAAGACCTCGTCCGGGAAGGTGAAGACCTTGCTGCGCTCGATCGGCGAGAAGCGGTCTCCCTCAACCTTGTCCTGGAAGACGTCGAGCTTGCGCTCGCGTCCGACGATCAACCGGTTCTGGGCGTCGAGGATGCTGTAGGCGCCGCTGACACCTCCGCTGTTGGGATCGGTCGCCTCGCCGCGGGTTGCCTTGCTCTCGATGTCGATGATCTCGCCGGTCTCGAAGTCGGCCTTGTAGACGGACTCGCCGTCCGGGAAGGAGACGGAGCTGAACCAGACGGCCCGACCACCGTCGGCATAGGGCTCGGTGAAGTTGTTGATCACCGGGGCGCCGAGGACACCGCGATGGTGCTCGTAGCTCACTTCGTCGCCGGGTTGCGGACCGGGGAAGGGGGAGGAGGCCTGGGCGTAGGAGTTGCGGTGCGACTCCGCCCATGACGGCGAGGACAGGTAGGGGTTGCAGGGTGCCTCGTTGCCGTCGGAGGCGACCGGCGTCAAGCATTCCGCCGCCCCGGCACTGGGCGCGGACAGCGCAACCAGGGCGAGTGAGGTCACCCCGACGAGCAGCTGCCGACATCTCCGCGGTCTGGGATCGGGCATGCGCAGGAACCTAGGCGGCCAGGGATTGCGGTGCGGAGGGCTGCGCCACGAGCTGCGCGTAGCGGTAGTCGGCGAGATCGAAGCGAGCGCTGCGCCAGTGCGTCTCGATACTCGGGCTGGCGCGGAACGGGACGTCGCCGTGGCGATCGAAGTAGTAGCTGTTGGTGCCGTCGCAGGTGCCCTGGAAGAAGATCTGCTTGTCGCGGCGACCGAGCATCTGCTCGAGATAGCGCTGGTTGGCGTCGCGCTTCACCTCGACCAGCGTGGCGCGCTTGCTCCGGGCCCGCACCAGGCAGCGGCAGATGTGGCGCATCTGGGTCTCGATCAGCTGGAAATAGGAGGCGCCGTTGTAGCCGTACGGCCCGAGAATCGTGAACAGGTTCGGAAAACCCGGGACGCTGACACCCTCGTAGGCCTGGAAGCGGTTCTCGGCCCACCACTGGCCCAGCTCGACTCCGTTCCTGCCTGTGACCGGGTAGGGGGGCATGTTGTCCTCGTCAAAGACCTTGAAACCGGTGGCACAGACCAGGACGTCGAGCTCGTGCAGCCGGCCTGCGGCGGTACGCACGCCGCCGGCTGCGACGGACTCGACCCCATCCGTCTCGAGCTTCACGTTGTCGCGGTTGAAGCTCGCCAGATACTCGTTCGAGAATCCGGGGCGCTTGCAGCCGAGCCCATAGCCCGGCGTGAGCTTCGCACGAACCTCCGGATCCTCGACCTGCTCGCGGAGGAAGCGACGGCCGATGCTCTCGCCGCGCTTGCTCAGTGGGACCACCCCGTCGAAGTGAGCCGGCAGGGGGAAGGTGAGCTCGACGAAGAGCTGGCTCGCGAGCCGGCTCGCGAGCTGGGCGCCGGGAAGGTTTTTCAGGAGCCAGCGACCGCGGCCGTCAATCGGTCCGTCGGGCTTGGGGAGGCACCAGATCGGAGTGCGCTGGAAGACGGTCAGCGCCTCGACCTCGGGGGCGATCGAAGGCACCAACTGCACAGCGGAGGCGCCAGTGCCGATCACCCCGACGCGCTTACCGGCGAGTTCGAGCCCATGGTCCCAGCGGGCGGTATGCAAGGTGGGTCCGGCGAAGTCCGTGATGCCGGGAATCTCGGGCAGCTTGGGCTGGCTGAAGACGCCCGTGGCCGCGATCACGAAGCGGGCGCTGAGCTGGTCGCCACCCTCGGTCTCGAGCCGCCACAGGTGCGCGTCCTGATCGAAGTTCGCGGCGACGACCTTCCTGTTGAACCGGATCCGCGAGCGCAGTCCATGTTCGTCGACGAGGTCCTCCGCGTAGCGCTTGAGCTCGCCTCCCCGGGCATAGACCCGCGACCAGTCGGCGCGCTTGGCGAACGAGAACTGGTAGCTGAACGAGGGGATGTCGACAGCCACGCCGGGATACGTGTTCCAGTGCCAGGCGCCCCCGACCCCCTCGCCGGCCTCGAGCACGGCGTAGTCGTCGATTCCTGCCCGCTCGAGCGTGATCGCGGCGCCGATTCCCGAAAAGCCGGCGCCCACGATTGCGACCTCGTGGTCGGGGCTCGGGATCGTCTGCGAGGCGGCCATCAGCCGAGCCTAACCCTTCGCCGGCGGCGGGTCGCCGCCTCGCAGGATCGGTCCGACGTAGCGGCGCGCGAAGCTGCGGGCCTGAGCCGGGTCGTCGAGATCGATCGGAGCATCGGGGGTCAGCAGGAAGGAGAGGATCAGCCGGACGACGATCTCCGCCTGCGTCGCGAGCTCCTGCGCGGTTCGATTCCCGGCCTGCTCACCAGCGAGGCGGGCGGCGAGGAACTCGCGGGCACTCGCGATGAACGGGGCGCCGTCGGTGGTCAGATGTGGAAGCAGCGTCTCCGGCTCGGACTCAAGCAGTCGCTGGAGCAGGACGTGGGAGCGCGCTGCGTCGAGCGTGAAGAGGAAGCCCTCGATGATCCGCTCCTCGGGATCCTCGAGCGGCTCGACCAGAGCATCGAGGTCGTTGAGGAAGCGCCCCAGATCCCGCAGGATCACGGCCTCGATCAGCCGGTCCTTGGTCGGGAATCGACGATAGATCGTGACCCGCGCGAGCTGGGCGCGCTTGGCGATGTCCTCGACCGTCGAGTGCCCGAGTCCGAAGAGCTCGAACTGGCGGAGCGCGGCATCGAGCACCGTGGTCGTGGTCGGATCGGGCTCGGGCTCCACTGCCTCCGTCTCGCGGATCGAGTCGAGAACGCCGCTCACGCTGCTCCCTCGGCGGGCTCGAAGCCGGTCTGTCGGTCGAGTCGCTGCGTCAGGACCACTCGGCCCCCCCGATCGGGGATGAGCGTGATCCCTCGCACGCGCTGGCCTTCGGGCTCGGGGCGGTCGGGCGCCAGGCGAGCATTGAGCAGGATCGTCTTCAGCACCGCACGCATCTCCAGGAGCGCCAGGCTCGCACCCGGGCAGCGCTTGACACCGCCCCCGAAGGGCAGCCAGGCGTACTCGCCCGGATCCTCTTCGCCGAGGAAACGCTCGGGACGAAAGGCATCGGGATCGGGGAAGGCCGTGGGGTCGGTGTGGAGCACGGTCAACGGGACCATCACCATCGTGCCGGCCGGCACGCGCCAGCCGTCGATCACGCTCTCGGTGGCGATCACGCGCCCTATCTGGGCAACTACCGGACGGATCCGCAAGGTCTCCTTGATCACAGCGTCGAGATAGCCGGTCTCGCCGGCCTCGAGCGAGGCGAGCAGGTGCTCGAGCACCTCGGGAGTCCGCAGCAGGCGCTCCAGCGCCCAGGCCAGCGAAGTCGCGGTCGTCTCGTGTCCGGCGACGAGCATCGTGACGAGCTGATCGCGCAGCTCACGATCGCTCAGCGGTTCGCCCGCTTCGTCGCGTGCGTCGAGCAGCATCGAGAGCATGTCCCGGCTGTTGGCATCGCCGCCGGCAGCCGATCGCGTGGGTTCGGCGCGGCGCTCGGCGATCTCGCTGGCGATCAGCGCATCGATCCGGTCCCGCCTGCGGCGGAAGTTGCCCCAGGGGCTGAGCGGTCCCAGATCGACGCGGGCGAGCCGCGTGAAGTAGCCAGGCGCCGCCAGCGGCGGGATGTCGAAAAGAACCGGTAGCAGCCGGCGAAGCTCGGCTTCGCGCGCGGAGTCCCGGACCCCGAAAATGATCCGCGTGATCACGGTCATCGTGATCCGCTCGGCAATTGGTCGCAGCTGGAACGGTTCTCCCTCGGGCCAGCCCGCCATGTCGGCCAGCGTCAGTTCCTCCACGAACCCGGCCCACTGCTGGAGTCGCTCGCCATGCAGCGGCGGCAGCAGTAGCTTTCGGAGGCGCAGGTGCTCGGCGCCGTCGCGGACGATCACCGAGGTCGGGCCGCTCGACTCGCTCAGTATTGCGTAGGCCTCGCCGCCGCGTGCCTGCTCGGCGGGCATGCGGAGGATCTGCTTGGCAGCGGAGCGGGTCGCGAAGACGACCACGCCCGAGCGGTAGACGAACGGAAGCCGCATCCGAAAGGGGGAGCCGTAGCGCTCGACGTTCTCGTTGAAGAAGCGGTGCTGGGTGGTCGCCCAGCGCACCGCCTGGGCGACCGACGGCTCAGCCGGTCCTGGCATGGTTGTTACATCCATACGCAGAATGTATCATGCGCCTTTTACGGGCGTTGTCGCTGCTTGGCTGCTCGCATGGCCGCCGGACTAACCGAGGAACGTCTGCTCGATTACACCCTTCGGATGGACGCTGACCACGCGTAGCTGATCCTCGCCCGCACCCTCGAACGCGTGTGGGGTCTCGGCCGGGACGGTGACGATGTTCCCGGCAGCGACGGTCAGCTTCTCAGCACCGACTGTGAACAGTGCGGTACCGGTCTCGACGACGAAGACCTCCGGGTAGGGGTGCAGGTGAAGCCCGACGCCCTGTCCTTGGGCGTAGGTGGTCACGAAGATCGAGACATCGACATCCTCGCCACCCTCGAACAGCGAGGCAGTCGGACTGAAACTGAGACTCTCGAGGGGGATGACCCGATCCATCGGGGCCTCAGAGTATCGGTCCCCGCTCGGGGGCGCGATCGCCGGCCGAGCGTTCAGCTGAGTTCGCTGAGCACGGCGCCGAGGGCAGCGAGCAAGATCTCGGCGTGTCCCGCCCCGAAGACGAGCGGCGGACGCACCTTCAGCACGTTGTCCGCCGGCCCGGTGGTCCCGACGAGCACGCCTTGTTCACGCAGGCCGTTTTTGATGCGGTCGGCAAGCTCCGGGTCGGGGGTCGATCCATCCCCCGTGGCGATCTCCACCCCGGTCATCTGACCCCAGCCGCGCACTGCGCCGATCGCGGGATGGCTGTGGGCCAGACCCGTGATCCCGTCTCGCAGGATCGCTCCGACCTCGGCGGCACGCGCCACCAACTGCTCGTCCTCGATCACATCGAGGACCGTCAGCGCTGTCACAGCGGCGGGCGGGTTGCCGCCAAAGGTGCTGAAGAACTCGCGCAGGTGGGAGAGGCCCTCGACGATCTCCCTGCGGGTCACGAGCGCTGCGACCGGATACCCATTCCCCATTGGTTTGCCCAACGTCACGATGTCCGGTCGGATGCCGGAGGCGGCGAACGACCAGAGGTGCTCGCCGCTGCGGCCATGTCCAGCCTGGACCTCGTCGGCGACATAGAGCGCTCCGGCCTCGTGGGTGAGGCGGACGATCTCCTCCAGATAGGTACTGCTCGGTGGGTAGACCCCGTCGCTGGTGAAGTAGCCGTCCACGAGCACCGCCGCGAGGCGCACTCCGCGATCGTCGAGCCGCTGCAGCGCTGCCTCGAAGCCGCCGGCCGGCCGCTTGCCCTCGGCGTCGGGCGGCGGGAAGCGATCGACGTTGGCCGGCATTGGTGCACTCGAGCCCTCCGGGGAGAGGTCGGCGATCACGGAGCTGATTCCGTGGTAGGCGTAGTCGGAGGCCAGGCCGCCCGTGTCGCCACTGTGGGCGGTGGCGATGCGCCAGGCGAGGTCGTTGGCCTCGCTGCCGGAGTTGACGAACATCACCGTGTCGAGGCCGGAATCCGCGGGCATGGAGTCCACCACCCGCTCCGCGAGCTCGAGCACCGCCTCGTGCAGGTAGCGCATGTTGGTATTCAAGGTGCGAGCCTGCCGGGCAAGGGCCTCGAGGACCCGCGGGTGCGAGTGCCCCACCACGGGAACGTTGTTGTAGGCGTCGAGGTAGCGTCGGCCTTCGGGGTCCGACATCCACACGCCCTCGCCCCGGACGAGGTGCAGCGGCCGCGAGTAGGTGGGGGCCATGAGCGCCGGCCCGAGGTTGCGGACGCGGCGCTCGAGTAGTTCATCGATCGATGCAGAGCTCGAGTATGAGCGGGCGCCGAAGCGCCGCGCGGCCTCCTCGGGCCCGAGCTCGTCGAGCAGCTCCAGCAGCGGCCAGGCGTTGGTGTCAAAAGCCGCGATGTAGGTGTTATCGGGGTGCTCGGCGACGCGGACCGCGGAGATCGCGGCGGACGCGGCGGCCCGTGCGGCGAACAGATCGGCGAGCATCTCGAGCTCGATCTCCTCCAGCGGCGTCACCGTGCGGTACCCGTCCAGGAGCGCCGCTGCGGCACGGTAGAGCTTCTCGCCGCGATGGCTCCAGACCACCGAGGCCCAGGCCGAGGTGATGTCGGCCATGAGCGCGGTGTGGCTCATGTCCCCGAAGTCGATGATGCCGCTTATCCGCTGCTCCCCGTCGAGCGTCACGTTGTCGATACTGAGGTCGCCGTGGATCACCTGCGAGCGGAGCAGCGGCCAGCGGGGAAGCACGCGCTCCTCGAAGCCGTCCAGGGCGCGGCCGAGCAGGGCGCGGCGCTCGGGGTCGGCGACCTTCACGGCCAGGGGTCGCAGCTCAGCGGCGTGCTGGATGTCCCAAAGCAACGGGCGCCCGGCCGCGGGGTGGAAGAAGCCGCGGAGCGCCTTCCCGAGTCGCGCCAGAACCCGCCCGAACTCCCAGAGCGCATCGTGATCGAGGCTCAGCGGATCGGTCAGAGGGGCACCCGGCATGAAGTCGTAGACGCGGATCAGGTGCCGGTCGCCACCTGGGCCCTCGAAGCTGACGTGATGGGCTGCTGCTCCCGAGGCGGCGGCGTCCGGCGGGCGCCAAGGCATCGCGATCGGCAGATCCGGGTCCACCCGCTTGGCGTGGAGCGCCGCGGCGATCTCCATCTCGACGACCTCGACCTGCTCGGAGGCGTTGGAGATCTTCAGAATCGCCTTGCCGCCATCCTCCGCGCTCAGCAGGAAGTTCTGGTCCCGCTCGCTCGGCAGGCCCGTTGAGCTGCCGCGAAAGCCGAAGCAACTCGCGGCGATCTCGGCGCCGTCGGCCGCATCGAACTCCGGCGGTGCCGCATCCAGCACCCCGGCTCCCTCGATCCTCGATTCAGCCGCCACAGGGCGATGGTATCCCGACCGCGTCGGCGGAAGGGCTGCGCTAGAACGGCCTGCGGATGGCGTCGACGATATCGCTGACGATCCTTGCCATCGGGTAATGCTCCATCACCTTCTCGTTGCCGCTGTCCGGGCGTGGACCCAGGCCTAACGCTCTGGCGTAGTTGTGCCGATAAGCACTACTGCATCCCTGGCACTTCGGAATCGCCTCGAGCGGCGCTCCCCCAGATGGCTTGAGGACCCAATTCACAGGATTCCATTCGGAGGAACATGCCGATCAGCGCGCCCATCGAGACCGAAGGATTCGACCCCGAGGTGCTCCTCGGGGTCGAGTCGGTCAACGACCTGATCGAGGACCTCGTGCGGCCGAGCAACGTCCGGGGCGAGATGCTGCTCGTCGGCGAGGGCAGCCTGGTTCGATGAGCATCGACGCCGAACGGCTGCTTGTCTCGGCCTTCGACCACGCTCCGCACGGGATGTCTGTCGTCGCCCTCGATGGTTCCTGGCTGCGGATCAACGATGCGTACTGCGACCTCGTCGGATACAGCCACGAGCAACTCCGGGGCTTGTCCTTCCCTGAGCTGACACACCCCGACGACGTCGCCGCGGATCTGGCTTGGCTGCGCAAGGTCGTTGCGGGCGAAACCGAGCGACTCGACCGGGAGAAGCGCTACATCGCTCGCGACGGCTCGATCGTCTGGGTGCACTCGCGCGCCGAGGTCATCCATGACGCCGAGGGGAGACCCGCTTCGATCGTCACGTCGCTGCAGGACATCACCGGTCGAAGGGCTGCCGACGAGGCTCTACGGGCAAGCGAGGAGAGGCTCATGTCGATCCTCCGTAACACTCCGGACGCAGTCTGCGTTCAGGACCTGAAGTACCGGTACCTGCTCGTCAACGAGGCGTTCGAGCGACGCTTCGGACTCGACGCAGGGTGGGCGGTCGGGCGTCGCGACGACGAGGTGCTCGCACCCGATGCGCTCGTCGTCGATCGCGAGTTCCACGACCGCGTGGTCGGCAACGGTGAGCTCGTCGTGCAGGAACAGGTGGTCATTGCCGCGGGCGGCGACCGGGTCTACTCGACGGCGCGCTTCCCGTTGCGCAGCGAGGGCGGCGACATCTACGGGGTCTGCTCGATGCTCCGTGACGTAACCGATCTCAGGGATCACGAGGAGGGCCTGCGCAGCCGCCTCGAGTGGACGGACCGAATCCACGCCGCGGTGGCTCAGGACCGTTTCGTCCTCCACGCGCAGCCGATCATCAATCTCGCTTCGGGCGAGGTGGAGCAGGCGGAGCTGCTGATCCGGTTGATCGACCGCTTGGGCTCTCCGACGCTGGTTCCGCCATGTGAGTTCCTGCCCGCCGCGGAGCGGTTCGAGCTGGTGGGTCTGATCGATCGCTGGGTGGTCGAGCGCGGCGTCGAACTCGCCAGGGACCATCGAGTGGAGCTCAACCTGTCTGGCCAGACGATCTCCGATCCGGAGCAGATCAAGGCGATCGAGCGCCTGGTGATCGAGAGTGGAGCGCCTCCCGAGAACATCATCTTCGAGATCACCGAGACGGCGGTCGTCGAGGACACGGCCGCGGCGAGGCATTTTGCCCAGCGCCTGCGCGGCCTGGGTTGCGCATTTGCGCTCGACGACTTCGGCGTCGGCTTCGGCTCGTTCACGTACCTCAAGCACCTGCCGGTGGACTACCTGAAGATCGACATCGACTTCGTCCGCGAGCTGGTCAACGACGAGGCGGACCGGCACGTGGTGAGCGCGATCGTCGGCGTTGCCCGGAACTTCGGGATCCAGACCGTCGCCGAAGGAGTCGAGGACCAGGCCACCCTGGACCTCCTCCGCGAGATGGAGGTCGACTACGCGCAGGGATTCTGGATCGGGCGACCGATCCCAATTCAAGAGCTTTGGCCAACTGTTTCCAAAACGAAGGAGAAAGCATGAGCAAGAGCAAAAAATCCAAGCCGCAGGCCAAGATGGGGCAGGAGCAGAGCCTCGTTGACCTCGAGCAGGTGCTCGGCGATCGCGGGCAGCTGCTCGGCGACCGCGACCAGCAGCGTCTCGACAACGAGCAGGCGCAGCTTGACGCTGAGCGTTCCGGCGACAAGCCGTCCGAGCCCGCCCTGCTGCGCGAATTCGACGACCGGCAGGCGCGGATCGACCGGGGACAGGCGACGGAGGACTCCCTGCAGGAGGCGCTCGATCACTCCCAGACCGGGCGTGACGTGCACCAGGAGGCGATCGACGTCGAGCAGGAGGTCCAGCGGCTTCCCGAGACCGAGAAGCCCGACGTCACGGACCCGTCGCAGCTGCGCAGCGACGCCAAGGATCGCGCCGGCGCGGCGCGCGCGCGTGCCGAGGCCATGCTCCTGCGCGCGCAGGCGGCCCTGGCGCGCGCCGAAGCCGCCGAAAAGCGGGCATAGCGGCGCGATCCGCAGGTGGGAGCGAGAAGCGAATCGGGCCCCCGCGATTCGGTTCTCGCTCCCACCGAGCGATCTAAACCCGACGAATTTGGCGCTTTGTTCCGAATAGCCGACCGTATGGGTCAGCAGAACGCGTCAGAGTCCGCTGGTCAGCCGGTTTCTGTCCGCCGATGCCGATCGTTCGGGCTTTGAGGGGCAAGAGGCGAAGGCGCCCTTTGGTAACGCCCACCGGCGGTTGGTTCGACCGAGTCAGGCGGTTGCGCCTGAAGCGGACCGAAGCTCGCCTACGCCGCAGGCTGGGACGCGGCCGGTCGGCCGCGTCCCTTGCAGCCACCGCGACGGGGTGTCGGCGGAAGGGCCTCCCGGTGGCTTTCGTCGCAACGACGCAGGCCACCCCCTTCACAACCGACGTCGCGTGTGGAAGCTCTTGCCGAGGCCGTATCGACGCCCTCGAGTCCGTACTGGCCGAGGGTCAGGAAGTCGATGGCGAGGTCGACCCGGTCGGCGATCCGATCAATGATTTTCATTTTGGCTCCGTTCATTGGCGCTGAAGCTACGGGCGGCTTCGGACGTACACGTGTTCGCTGCAATTAATCTTGCACTCGAGCGCTCAATACATACCTCTGGACAACGGCAAACGGCTTGCCAGAGCGGGTTATACCGGTTCATCGGCCGCGCCGCCCAAAGCTGTGGGCCGCCGGCAGGACGGCGCCCAGGTCCGTGATCCGTTGCCCGGAATCTCCCTGCACACGGCCGGTTTCCCGGCTCGTCTCCGGCTCGATCGTGCGCACGTCGGCGAGGGGCAGATCGGGGCGCTCGAGTGCGAAGAGGCGCTCGGCGACGATGTTGATCACGCCCTCGCGGCGCTCCAGCCGGCCGCTGATCGAGACGAAGCCGGCGGTCCGGACCAGCAGGCGGTGCTTCTCGTAGACGGAGGGCAGAACGACGACATTGGTCATGCCCCATTCGTCCTCCAACAGCATGAAGACGACCCCGTTGGCGGTCGCGGGTCGCTGGCGAGCCACAGTCATCCCGGCGATCACCAGGCGGGAGTCGTTCGGGAGCCGCTTCAGGTCGGCGCTGGTCACGGTGGCTGGGTCGAGCTCGGGGCGCATCAGGGCCATCGGGTGCTGAGCGAGCGAGATCCCGGTCGAGCCGTAGTCGGCGGTGACCCGCTCCCAGGCAGTCTGTGGAGCCAGCTTCGGCGCTTCGGGGACCGGTAGCGGCAGCGACATCTGCTCGTGGCCGCCGCGCCGCCTCGCGCCCCGCGCCACGCCCAGACGCCAGAGGTCCTCACGGCGGCTGGATGATTCCGCGAGCGCCTCGGGGGAGCCGCCGAGGCCCGCGCAGGTATCGGCCCAGGCGAGGCGCTGCAGGCCGTCGGCGCTCGCACTCGAGCGGGTCGCGAGATCGGCCAGGTCCGCGTATTTGCCGCCCTCGCCGCGTCCCCGGACCACCGCCTCGGCGTCGGCCGTCGCGAGGCCCGAGACGTAGCCGAGCCCGACGCGGACTGCCAACCGTCGCTCCTCGCCGGCTTCGCCCTCCACCCATTCGCACACGCAGAGCACCTCGCTGCGGTTGACGTCGGGGCCGAGCACCGGGATCCCACGGCGCTGGGCCTCGTGGGCGAGCGCGTCGGGCGGGTAGAAGCCCATCGGCTGCTCGTTGAGCAGCGCGCAGAGCAGCTCCGGCCCGTAGTGGACCCGCAGCCAGGTCGACTGGTAGGCGAGCAGGCCGAAGGCAGCGGCATGCGACTTGGGGAAACCGAAGCCGGAGAAGCCCTTGATCTGGTCGTAGACACGGTTGGCGACCTCGACCGTGACCCCGCGGCAGACCGCACCCTCGACGAAGCGCTCCCGATAGGAGTTGAGCGCCTCCTCGGAGCGCTTGCGGCTCATCGCCCGGCGTAGTCCCTCGGCTTCGCCGGAGCTGAAGCCAGAGAGCGCCATCGCCACCTGGATCACCTGGTCCTGGAAGACAATCGCGCCGAGGGTGTCGGAGAGGATCGGCTCCAGCGACGGATCCTCGTAGGGGACCCGGTAGCCGGGGTCCTCGCGCAGCTTCCGTTTGCGCTCCAGGTAGGGATGGACGGCGCCACCCTGGATCGGCCCCGGCCGCACGAGCGCCACCTGCACGGTTACGTCGTCGATGTTCTCGGGCAGCGAGCGGGGCAGCATCTGCATCTGGGCCCGGCTCTCGATCTGGAAGACGCCGGTCGTCTCCGCCTTCTGGATCGCCTCGTAGACCTCGGGGTCGTCGAGCGGGATCCGCGAGAGATCGACGTGCTCGCCCCGGGCCCGGGCGATCTCGTCCACGGTGCGCTCGACTGCGGAGAGCATCCCCAGGCCGAGCAGGTCGATCTTGAGGAAGCCGGCGTCGGCGCAGGAATCCTTGTCCCACTGGACGATCCGCCGGCCCTCCATCGCCGCCGGCACCACCGCGCAGAGGTCGATGAGGGGGCGGGTGGAGAGCACCATGCCGCCCGGGTGCTGGGAGGCGTGGCGGGGCAGGCCCTTCGACTCGGCGGCGAGGGCGATCAGCGCCCGCCAGCGATCCGAGCGCGCCCGCGCCTCGCCGATCGCCTCACTGATATCCCGCTCGATCTCGGTCGAGCCGTAGACGTCGACCGAGCGCGCCACCCGCTCGATCTCGCCCTGAGGCAGGCCGAGGGCGGCGCCGAGGTCGCGGACCGCGCCGCGCGAGCGGTAGGTGGGGAAAGCGGCGACCAGGGCCGAGCGCTCGGCTCCGTAACGCTCGTGGATGCGCGGGATCAGTGTCTCGCGTACGTCGCGGGGGAAGTCGAGGTCGATGTCGGGCGCCTCGGTGATCTCGTCGTTGAGGAAGCGCCCGAGGAAGAGCCCGGCCTTGACCGGATCGACGTGTGAGAGGCCGGTCAGATAACAGACGACCGAGCTGACCGAGGAGCCGCGACCACGCCCGGGAGGCAACAGTGCCCGGGCCGCGGAGGGCCCGCGCACCTCGACCGCGACCTCGCGGGCCAGCTCGAGCAGGTCACGGTGCAGGAGGAAGAATCCCGAGAGGTTGAGCTTGGCGATCACCCGCAGCTCCTCCTGCAGACGGCGCGCGGCCTCGGCCTTCTCCGGGGTACCGTCGTAGCGCTCGCCGAAGCGGGCCGCGCAGGCCTCGGCCAGGTTGCGGTCGGCGTCGGGATCCTCGGAGCCGGGGTAGCGGTAGCCGAGGTCGCGGGTCAAATCGAAGCGCAACCGCTCGGCCAGCCGCGCCGTCTCCGCCACGGCTTCGGGATGCTCGGCGAAGCGCGCGGCCATTCGCCCGGGGGTGGTCAAAAAGCCGGCGCCATTGCCGCGCCGCTCGGGCTCGGTGGACTCCAGGCTGCCGAGCAGGCGGGCGGCGACGAGCGCGTCCTGCAGCGGCGCCCGGCGCCGGTGGTGGAAGTGGGCGTTGCCGGTCGCGACGGTCGGCACACCGAGGGTCTCGGCGAGCTCGGCCAGACGGCGGTTGCGGGTCCGGTCGCCGCGCCACAGCGGCCGCTGCAGCTCGATCCGGAAGTGGTCGGGACCGAAGGCCGCCAGCAGCTTCCGCGCGATCCGCTCGGCCCCGGCCCGGTCGCCCCGCGCCAGCCGCCCGGCGACCGCACCGTCGCGGGCGCAGCCGGAGAGACAGACGAGACCCTCGCTGTAGAGACGACCGCTCAGCTCGGCGAAGGGCAGCGCGGGGTGGACGAGGTCGTGGCGGCGGGAGGAGGGGGGAGGAGGCGCCTGATCGCGGGCCAGTTCCGCCGCGATGTTCCAGTTGCGCGTGTGGGCGTGGGCGATGGTCAGCAGTCGGCAGAGGTTGCGGTAGCCGCGCGCGTTCTCGACCAGCAGGGTCAGGTGGAAGCAGCCGGGTGGGCAGTTGCCCCGGTAGGGCTCAGCCGGCAGGGGCATCCCGGGCGCTGCGACCGTCAGCTCGACCCCTGTGATCGCCCGCACTCCGAGCCCACGACAGGCCTGGGCGAACTCCATCGAGCCCCAGATCCCGTCGTGGTCGGTGAGCGCGATCTCCCCGTGCCCGAGCTCAGCCGCGGCAGCGGCCATCTCATCCGGCAGCGAGGCCCCGTCGAGGAACGAGAAAGCCGAATGGCTGTGGAGCTCTAGATACATCGCGCCACCTCCGAGCTTCGCCCTCCGGGGGTGCGCCTCAGACCCGCTGCTCATACCAGCCGCCTTCTGCGAGGTCGTGGAAGACGGTGAGGCAGCGACCGCCGTCGAGCACCAGTTCGAAGTAGTGGCGGCGCAGGGGGATGCGGGTCCACCAGCGATCCTCGATCAGCCACTCCTCGCGGACCGTGTCGACCCACCGGCCCGCGATCACCGTGGGCTCGCCCTCGCTCGCCCGGACCTCGATCGCCCGCGGGCGGTACAGGGCGAAGCCGGAGGGGGGAGGGGGCGGTGCGTTCACGGTGGCGAGAGCGCTCACGACGTGTGCGGGACGAGCATCGCCCGCCGTTCGGGGATGCGCGAATCGCTCTCGACCTCGACCACCCGCAGGAGCGCGTCGCGGCCCCCGGCGGCCCGGGCCTGGCGCACGGCCTCGCCCAGCTTCTCGCGGCGCTGGGAGGAGTCCTTCTCGCCGACTTCCAGCCCGACCTGCTCGATCCCCTCGGGGCCGAGGTCGATTGCGCGCAGCAGCAGGGTGGAGGCCGGAGCCGGCAGGCTCGCGAGCTTCGGCCCCAGCGTCAGGCCGAGGCGCTGGGCGGAGGCGGTCGCGCTGCGCATCGGCACCTCGACCCGCCAGCTGCCACCGCCGGCCAGCTGCGCCTCCAGGCGCAGGGAGCGGATCGTGCGGCCGCGGCGGCCCGGATCAGCGATCATCCGCTCGATCAGCAGCTCCAGGGCCCGGTCGAGCTGGGTCCCGTAGGCGGCCTCGGGCAGGCCGATCGCCTGGACGAGCTCCTCGTGCGGGCGGCGCGGGCGCAGCGGTGTGTCCGCGCCGGAGGCCAGATCGGCGGCCTTGAGGCCGAGCGGGCCGAAGCGGTCGGAGATCGCGACCCGGGGCAGCCCCTCGAGATCGCCGAGGCTGGCGACGCCGAGCCGCTCCAGGGTCTGGACCAGGTGGCCGGCCTCGCGCTCGGGGCCGGGCAGTCGCTCGCGCAGCAGGTTGATCGGCAGCGGGTGCAGGAAGCTGCGCGCCATCGCGTTGGCAATCACCAGCGGCTTGCGCTTGCGGCCGGATCCAGATCGCACCTCGCGGGCAACGGCGTAGGCGCAGAAGCGGGTCGGGCCGCCGCCGAGCCGGGCGCTCGCTCCGATCGTCTGCCCCGCTTTGGCCAGAACGCTCTCGGGATGCGGTCCCCACAGGCGTCGCAGGGGATTGAGCGCGAAGAAGACCTCGCCCGGGCGGGCGGGCTCGACCTCGGCGCCGATCCGCTCGAGACGGCGCAGGGAGCGCTCCCAGAGCAGCTCGGCCCGGCCGGGGTCCGGGGCGACCAGCAGCAGTCGCGGGCAGCGGGCGAGGGCCTCCGAAAGTGCCATCCCGGCCCGAATCCCGAACGCCTCGGCCGCGCCCGAGGCCTCGCCGATCGCCTGCTCTGCACCCGGCTCGGGGGCCAGGGCAACCGGCTCTGTCAGGATTGCCTTGCGATCGCCGAGAGCGGCGATCAGAGAGAAGCGTGGAATGAGCAGGGAGCCAATCGACATGGGAACAAATGCGCGAAGCGAACGTATGTTCGCGTACGGTGGGAACAAATGCAAGGGTCCGCTCGGACTTCTTGCGCTCCTGGCTCTGGCGGCGGCATTGCTCGTCGCCGGCTGCGGTGGCGACGCCGGCTCGAGCACCTCCGGGGCGACCGGCACCGGCACCGCGATCCCAGTCGAACCCGACGGCGGCAACGGCTCGGGAGCGCCGCCGCCGGCCGAGTTGCCGGACCCCGATGTGGCTGATGCCGACCCCGGGGACGTCGAGGTGATCGATGAATGGTCCAAGGCCCTGACCGAGGGCGACATCGGGGCCGCCGCCGGATACTTCGCCATCCCGAGCATCGCCGAGAACGGCCCGACCCTGAAGATCCGCAACGAGGAGGACGCGGTGACCTTCAACGAGGCTCTGCCCTGTGGCGCCACGCTTGTCTCGGCGGAGACAACGGGTGAGATCACCACGGCGGAGTTCCTGCTCTCGGAGCGCCCCGGCGGAGGCTGCGGGCCGGGCGCCGGTGGCACGGCGAGTACCTCGTTCGTGATCGCCGACGGCAAGATCACCGAGTGGCGCCGGGTGGGGACCGATCCCGGCGTCGGCGGCTCCGACGGCGCCACCACGACCTGAACCGATAGGGCAGCCAGTCCCGGGGACAGCTAGGCTCGCCCGCATATCCATCTCAGTTCAAGGAGCTTCATTGCTACCAATCGCAGAATTCACCCTCGGCAGCGCCCTGCTGACCGTTGTTTCGATCTTTCTCTTCGTCGCCTGGTTCTGGATCCTGATCACCGTGATCGGCGACCTGTTCAATGACCACGAGACCTCGGGTTGGGTCAAGGCCGCCTGGGTCTTCTTCCTGATCTTCCTGCCGTTCCTGGGCGTGCTGATCTACCTGATCGCCCGCGGTCGCGGCATGAGTGAGCGGGCTCTGGCGGCGCAGAAGCAGGCGCAGGGCGAGATGGACGCCTACATCCGTCAGACGGCGGGCAGCTCGCACGCCGACGAGCTCGCCAAGCTCAGCGACCTGAAGGAGAAGGGCGCGATCTCCGAGGAGGAGTTTGCCCAGGCGAAGGCCAAGATCCTCGCCTGAGCAACAGTCCCCGATCTGACCGACGACGGCCGCCCCCCGGATCGCTCCGGGGGGCGGCCGTCGTCTTTAACCGCTCGATTACATCTGCTGGGGCTTTTGGCTATGTTGAGCTTTGGCTCAGGCACCATGGGGACTCGATTCCCTGGGTAAGGGCCTTGCACGGTCCCCGGGACGATGTCCATGGGGGCAACTGAGAGAGAGAGGAATCAGATGAGAGGCAGAAAGCTTTTTGCCGTGGCCGGAGCCGCCTTCGCCCTATCACTGGGCGCAGTAGCTTGCGGCGACGACGACAGCACCAGCACAGACAGTGCCAGCAGCGGATCTTCGGAGACGCTTGACATTCAGCTTGGCGCGTTGATCCCCCAGACGGGCGATCTTTCGATCTTCGCGCCGGCAGGCGAGAAGGCAGCGAACCTGGCGGTTGAAGAGGCCAACGCGGCATTCGGGGATGCGGGCTCAGACAGCACCGTGAGCCTCGAGGTCGGCGACACCGAGACCAAGCCGCAGCCGGCTGTTCAGGCTGCGAACCAGCTGATCTCCGGCGGCGCTTCCTGCCTCGCGGGAGCCTGGGGCTCGGCGAATACGATTCCGGTCGGCACCTCGGTGTCGAAGAGTCAGCAGGTACCGCTGATCTCGCCGGCTTCGACCAGCCCCGAGATCACCGATCTGCCTGACGATGGCTTCGTCTTCCGGACGGCGCCCTCGGACGCTCTGCAGGGCCAGGTGCTCGCGGACGCGGTTGGTGAGGAGTTCGGGACCGACGCGACGATCTCGGTCGCCGCTCGCAACGACGCATACGGTGAGGGCATTGCGACCCAGTTCTCCGAGGCCTTCACGGGCAACGGCGGAACGGTCAACGGCCCGGTGCTCTACGACGTCGAGGCATCGTCCTACGACTCGGAGGCATCTGAGATCACCAACGGTGATCCGGACGGTTACGTGATCATCGATTTCGAGGATCCGTACGGCAAGGTTGGCGCCGCGCTTGCGCGCTCGGGCAATTTCGATCCGACCAACATGTTCACCGCCGACGGTCTCGCGTTCGACAAGATCCCGGACACGATTCCGCTGGACTCGCTCGACGGTGCCAACGGCACCCGTCCGGCGACCCCGGAAGGCACGGCAACCGGTGACGCGTTCGACACGCTGTTCGCCGACTCGGAGCTGAAGCCGAAGGAGCGCAACACGTTCGATGCGCAGAACTTCGACGCAGTCTCGCTGTGCATCCTGGGCGCGGTTGCCGCCGGTTCGACCGACGGTGCCGATATCCAGGCACAGATCCAGGACGTCGCATCTGCTCCGGGTGAGCAGTACGACTTCACCACGATGTCCGATGCGATCACCGCTCTACAGAACGGTGACGACATCGACTTCCAGGGTGTCTCTGGTTCGCTCGACCTCGACGACAACGGGGATCCGATTGCCGCGACGTACGAGATCTGGCACTACGAGGACGGTGCGCTCACAGTTGATGAGCAGGTGGAAAAGAACGCCGGCGAGTAGTTCGGCTGCCTCAGCGTTGAGCTGAGGGGAGGGTCCCGGCCGCAAGGCCGGGGCCCTCTTTCTTTTGCCGGCCCGAGGACGCGCTGGGCTTTTGTCCTCCGCGGCTCGTGTGCGGAGCACACTTCGCCTTGTGCGCCCGCGCCCCCCACGCCCTCGGGCTCGGCAAGGGAGGGCGGGTTAGTTCGCCGCGGGGGCGTCTTCGTCTTCGTCCTCGGCGTCCAGTCGGCTACCTCCGCCGAGGTAGAGCTGGGCGACCTTGGGGTCGGAGATCAGCTCCTTGCCGGGGCCCGTGAAACGACTCTTGCCGAGGTCGAGGACGTAGCCCCGATCGGACATCGCCAGGGCGCGCTTGGCGTTCTGCTCGACCATCAGGATCGTGACGCCCGCCTGGTTGATCTCGACGAGCTTCTCGAAGATTGCGTCGACGAAGGCCGGGGCCAGACCGGCCGAGGGCTCGTCGACCAGCAGTAGGCGCGGATCGGGCATCAGCGACCGGGCCATCGCCACCATCTGCCGCTCGCCGCCGGACATCGTGCCGGCCGCCTGGGTGCGTCGCTCCGAGAGTCTCGGAAAGAGCTCGTACATACGCTCGGCGCGCTCATCGATCGTGCCCTCGCCACCGGCGATCGCGCCCAGCTCGAGGTTCTCGCGGACGCTGAGGCTGGGAAAGACGTTGTCGAGCTGGGCGACGTAGCTGACGCCCTTGCGAGTGACCGAGTGCGGGGCATGGCCGGTGATCTCCTCATCGCCGAGCGTGACCTTCCCCTGGCGCGGGGTGAGCAGGCCAAAGATCGTCTTCATCAGCGTCGACTTGCCGGCTCCGTTGGGCCCGACGATCGTCACGATCTCGCCCTCGGAGACCTCCATGTCGACGCCGTTGAGGATGTCGACCTCCGCGGTGTAGCCGGCGACCACACCCTCGGTCCTGAGCAGCACCTCGCTCATGCGGGCTCCGCCGGGTCGGGGGCAGGTGGCTCCGGCTCCTCTGACGCCGCGGCCCGCTCCTCTTTGGCAGCCCGCAACTTCGCCTCGGGGCCGGGCTCGTTGCGGTCGCCGCCGCCCCCGAGGTAGGCGTCGATCACACGCTCGTCGGAGCGCACTACCTCCGGGGGGCCCTTGACCACCACGGAGCCGTTGGCCATCACGACGACCTCGTCGGCGTGGTTCATCACGACCTCCATGTCGTGCTCGACGAAAAGGAAGGTGACGCCGTCGTTCTCACGCAGCTCGTGCATGTGTTCGAGCAGGCGCCGGCCGAGCGTCGGGTTGATCCCGGCCATCGGCTCATCGAGTAGGACCAGGCGTGGCTGCACCATCAGCGCCCGCGCCAGTTCGAGCAGCTTGCGCTGGCCACCTGAGAGGGTGCCGGCGTAGTCGTTCGCCTTCTTGTCGAGATTGAAGGTCGCCAGCAGCTCCAGCGCGCGCTCGGTGACCTCGGCCTCGCTGCGATGGTTGAGGCGGGGGCGGGCAATCAGGCGCAACAGGTTCTCGCCGGGCTGGCGGGCCGCGGCCAGGGTCATGTTGTCGATCACCGGCATCGCCGCGAGCGCCTTCGTGATCTGGAAGGTGCGGACCATTCCCCGGCGAGCGATCACATCCGGCCTGCGGCCGTAGATCGACTCGCCCTGGTAGCGGATCGAACCGGAGTCGGGCTTGTAGAAGCCGGTCACGATGTTGAAGAGAGTCGTCTTGCCGGCGCCGTTCGGACCGATCAACGCAGTGATCGAGCCCTCGGGGATGCTGAACCCGGCCCCGCTGACGGCATGGATCCCGCCAAAGGCCTTGTAGACGGATTCGATCTCGAGGATCGGCTCGGCGCCGCTGGGAGCGGGAGAGGAGGGGGCGGGAGCCGTGGCCGCGTCACTCACCGAGGACCATCTCCTCCTTCTTGCCCAGCACACCCTGTGGTCGCAGTGCCATCAGGGCGATCAGGATCACGCCGACGAGTACGAAGCGCAGCGCCGCGTCCTTGTCCGAGGTCAGGGGCAAGTCCATCGCCCGCATACCCTCGTAGACGGCCCAGAAGATGAACGAGCCGAACAGCACTCCCGAGAAGCTCGCAAGCCCGCCGAGGACCAGCACCGCGTAACCGATGAAGGTCCAAATCGGCTCGAATGCCTCCTGGGATACGGAGCCCTGCTGGAGCACCAGAAACCAGCCCGAGACCGCGCCGAGCGAGGCGGCGATCGCCAGGGACTGCAGCTTGTAGGAGAAGGCGTTCTTACCGAGCGCGCGGGCGGCGTCCTCATCCTCGCGAACGGCGCGCAGTACCCGGCCCCAGGGTGAGCGGACCAGGCGTGAGAGCACGAAGGCTCCGAGTGCAAGAAAGCCCCAGACGACGACCAGTAGCGGCAGACCCAGGTACTCGCTGCCGCTGAGCCCGATCGGATCGAATAGGTTCTCGCTCATCCAGCTCGAGACTTTGAGCCAGGATTCGTTGAAGAAGATGCCGTTGTCGAGCTCCAGCGAGATCGTGCCCTGGTTGCCGCCGGTCAGGTCGCGAGCGTTCTGGATGGTGATCCTGATCACCTCGCTGAAGGCGATCGTCGCGATCGCGAAGTAGTCGGCCCGCAGGCGCAGGGAGGGCAGGCCGATCAATATCCCGGCGATGATCGTGACGATGATCGAGAGCGGCAGTGCGATGTAGAAGTTGATCCCGAGCTCGACGACGAAGATCACGGCGGCGTAGGCACCGAGGGCCTGAAAGCCGGCCTGACCGAAGTTGAGGATGCCGGTGTAGCCGACGTTGAGCTGCAGGCCGAGTGTGAAGATGCCGTAGATCCCGGCGAGGATCCCGACGCTGATCCAGAACTGCCACTGGGTGAGGAAATCGGTCTCGATCCCGAGCAGCAGGTTGTCTGGGAGCACGCCGATCAGGCTGGCCGCGGCGGAGTTCACAGCGTTCGCTCAGTTCCGAAGATTCCCTGGGGCCGGAAGATCAGCACGATGATCAGGACCAGAAAGCTGACGGCCGTCTTCCACTGCGGCTCGAACGGAAGCGTCGACCACTCCTGAGCCAGGCCGATCACCATCGCGCCCGCCAGCGCGCCGTAGGCATTGCCGATGCCGCCGAGCACGACGGCCGCAAAGAGGGGCAGCAGCAGCGTGAAGCCGGTGTTCGGATTGAGGCTGCCGATCGAGGCGACGACGAGCACGCCGGCGAGGCCGGCGAGGCCGGCGGAGAGGATCCAGGTGAAGATCACGATCCTGTTCGTATCGATCCCGGTGGTCTCGGCGAGGTCGAAGTTGTCGGCCAGCGCACGCATCTGGCGGCCGATCGAGGTGTGCCTCAGCATCCAGGCCACGGCACTGAGCACGACCAGAGCGATGATCACGACGATCAGCTGCGTGCGCCCGATCGTCAGGTCGAGGAACTGGATCGTGTCGGTCGTGTTGATATCGAGTCGTTGCTGCCCGGCCCCGGCGAAGAGCTGGACCATGTTGCGAATCACGAAAGCCAGGCCGATCGTCATCAGCACCAGCTGCAGGGTGCCCGCTTTGCGCTTGCGCATCGGTTTCCAGAGAGTCAGCTCGGTTAGCACGCCGAAGGCCGCGGTGAGCAGGATGCCGGCCACCATGGCGACAATGAATGGCACCCCCACGGTGACGTTGAAGAAGAGGGCGATGTAGGCGCCGAGGGTCAGCATGTCCCCGTGGGCGAAGTTGGTCAGCCGGAGGATCCCGTAGACCAGAGTCAGTCCGATTGCGCCGAGCGCGAAGTAGGAGCCGGTGACGATGCCGTTGACGCTGCGCTGGGCGAAGTCGTGAAGCCCGTAGCCGATCAGCAGGGCGAACGCGATCACGCCCATCACGGTCAGAAAGACCTGGGCCGGATTCGCGTTCGCGTACTCGCGGAACCTCTGTATCCCTGTAGCCCCGGGCCCCTCCGGGGAAACTGAAGACGCCTCCATCTGGACCGATCCTAAGCCTTTCCGGTCGCGGGGCGCCGTGTGCCGCCGAGACTCGACCAGACGTCGCGCTTGGCGCTGACCCGCCGGGCGACCTCGTCGCAGAACTCCGTGGTGCCTGCCTGACCACCGAGGTCGGGGGTGCGGATCCCCGCCGCGGCGGCTTCGAGAGTGGCCTCGTAGATCGCCCGCGATGCGAGCTCGGCCTCACCGGAGTCGTTGCCGCCGCGATCACCGGCGTAGTGGAGCACCGCGGCGCAGGCGAGCACCATCGCCATTGGGTTGGCGATGTCCTTGCCGAGGAGGGCGGGGGCGGTGCCATGTGGGGCTTCGGCCATCGCGACCGCCGGCTGCAGATCGTCGTCGAGCCCGAGCAGGACCGACTCGGCTCCCGCGATCGAGCCGAACATTGGCATCACCAGGTCGCTGAGCAGATCGCCGTCGCGGTTCAGGGTCGGGATCACGAGCGGCTCGGCGGCGGCGCCGCTGACCAGGCCGGCGTAGGTCGCGTCGATCAGCACGGGCTGGTAGGCGATCTCGGGGTGGCGCTTGGCGGCAGCGTCCATCTCCTCCTTGAGCATGCCCTCGTAGGTGGGGCTGACCGTCCACTTCGGGCCGCCGTAGACCTTGGCCCCGAGCTTGGCCGCGGTCTGGAAGCTGTGCTCGGAGACCGCGGCGCAAACGCGGCGGGTGATGCGCTCGGTGCGGTAGGCGACCTCCTCGCCATCCTCGCTCTCGCGCCACTCCTTGGCGCCATAGGCGTCCCCGACCGCCATCCGGCAGACCGAGATCGGGTGATGCACGCCGGCGATCGGAGTGACGCCGGGGATCCGCCGACCGGTGCGCACGATCACGGTGCCGTCGATGCCCTCGCGGATCAGCCTGTTCGGAGAGCCGACATCGTCGGCGCCCTCCGGCGTGATCGTGGCGGCCTTGAGGCCGAGCCCGGCCTCACGTATGGCGGCCGCTGCCTCGGTGCAGACCTCGTTGCCTGTCGCGCGCCGGTTCTCGAGGCCGAGGTCGAAATGCTTGAGCTCGAGCTCAAGGCCAACGACGTCGGGATCGAGCACGCGCAGCGATGCGTCGAGCAACTCCTGGCCGGTCTCGTCCCCGTCGAGAACGACTATGCGAATCGGGGTCACCGCGCCAATCTATATATCCGGGCGCCGAGCTGAGAAGCTGGGGGAGTGAGCGATGCAGAGCAGATGACCGGAGCCGAGCTCTGCACCTGGTGCGGCGAGCCCGTCGAGCGCGGGGACGGCTTCCGCGTCTACGAGCCCGCGGGAGCGCGGCAGGCGAGCTTCTGCCGGCTCGAGCACATCGTCCCCTGGGTGATCACCGGGGCCCGTTGGGAGGCGGCGACCGAGGTCGCCTCCGGGCCATCGCCTCTGCCCGCCGCCCCCGCCAAGGGATGTTCGCAGTGCGGCGCGGAGCTCGGTGCGGTCTTCATCCTTGCGGTCCGCCACCGTGCCGAGCACCGGATCCCGGACGCGTTCTGCACCGTCGAGCACCTCGGCGCCTGGGCCAAGGCCGGCGGTCGCTGGGGCTGAGCAGCCGATCTGGGTTGGTCGCCCCTTCGCCGCTCGCATCCGGTCCGGACCGCGGGTCTGTTCCGCTAATCTGAGTCCTGGCCGGAGCTTCGTCGGCCGGATCATTCAGAAAGGACCATCAAATGCCCAACATCGGCCCGCTTGAGTTGGCGATTGTCCTGCTCGTCGTTCTCGTGATCTTCGGCCCCAAGCGGCTCCCCGGGCTCGGGCGCTCGGTGGGCAAGGGGATGCGCGAGTTCAAGGACTCGGTCAGCGGGCTCGTTGACCGCGACGATGGCGATGAGGATGAAGATGAGTCCGAGGACGGCCCGGAGGCCGTTCTGGTGGCGGGCGAGCCGGTCGCCGACGATGAGCCTGAAACCGCCGCTGACACAGAGACAGAGACAGAGACAGAGCAGGAGCGCGCCGGCTCAGTCTCCTGAGCGGCTCACTTGTTGCCGTTGGGCTTGTTGTCCCCGGACTTTTTGCCGCCGCCCTTGTTGCCGCTCGTTGAGCCCTTGCCCTGCTGACGCTCGCGTTTCGCGCGGGCCTTCTTCTTCGCCCGCCGTCGCTCCTGGGCGGCTCTGCGCTTGGCCGCGTTGGCCTCCTTCTTCGCTCCGATCGAGGGCCGGGTCTGGGACTGGCGCTCACCCACACCTGAGCTCGGGCCGGCTTTGGGCTCCGGCAGAGGCCTGGGTGCCCCGGCGCTGAACCCGAGCAAGAGATTCGTGGTCTTGGCGGGGGCCTCGACGTTGGGGCTGTGGCCCACTCCCGCGAGCACTTCGATCCGGGCGCCGGGCACGGCCGCGTACTCCTCGGCCACGAGGTCCGTATCGACGATCTGGTCCTCGGCGCCGAGGATCGCGAGGAAGGGGACCGCGGCCCGTGTCAGCCGGGAGGGGAGCGACTCGGCCTCGAGGAAGTCGTCGGCGGCCCTGGGTGGCGCGTCGTAGGAGCTGAACGTCATCAGCCGGTTATCCTCGACCACCTGATCGGGGTTCTCGAAGGCTGCCTCGAAGTCGAAGCCCGGGGCGAAGGCGTCCTCATACCCGGAGCGGATCAGGCCATCGGTCCGCACCCTCCAGAGGGCCTGCCCGAGCACCGGGGTGTAGGTGAGGCGGGCAAGAAAGGGCAGCTCGCTGTCCTCGGTAGTGGCGGGCGTGCCGATCACGGCGACCCTGTCGACGATCTGGCTGGCACTCTCGGCCAACTGGGTCGCCACCTGACCACCCATCGAATGCCCGACGACGACCGCGCCCTCGACCCCGAGCCCGTTGAGAGCCTCGGCCGCCGCGTTCGCCTGGCTCTCGATCTCGTAGCCGCTGCGTGGCTTCTGCGAGCCGCCGAAGCCGATCAGGTCCACCCGGATCACGCGGTGCCGGCGGTTGATCAGAGGCACGACCGCGTCCCACCAGTGCAGCGAGCAGGCGTAGCAGTGCAGGAGGACGACCGGTGCCTTCTCCGGGCCCGGGCCGGTGGCCGGCTGATCGACGACCTGCAGCCGGGCTGAGGCGACCTCGACGATCTCCCCGCCTTCGGCATTCACCACGGCGGGCTTGGTCTGGTTGTCGAGCACGAAGCTGTTGACCACGACCAGCACCCCGAGCACGACGGCCAGCGTCGCCACGACCTTCCAGACCCGCCGCATCGGCGCTCTCAGGCCCCTTGCTCGGCGCCGACGTCGGCGGTCCCCAGACCCAAGGCCTTGGCGTTGTCGCTGAGCGCGTCGATCACGCGCTGAATGTGCTCGGTCTCATCAACCTCCAGTTCGGCGATCGCGCGTTCGATCTGGCCGCGGTCCACCTTGGCCGCAAAGGAGGGCTGCTTGAGCTTCTTGCGGACCGACTTGACCTTCATGCCCTCGATCCCGGTCGGCCGGACCTTGGCGCAGGCCGTGACGAAGCCGGACAGCTCATCGACGGCGAAGAGGGTCTTGGCCATCCGCGTCTGGCGAGGCACCCCGAGGAACTCCGCGTGGCCGGCGACGGCATCGATGATCTCCTGCGGATACTCCAGCCGGGCCAGTTCCTCGAGCGCAATCCGCGGATGTCCGGTGTCGAGATCCGGGTAGCGCTCGTAGTCGAGGTCGTGCACCAGTCCGGTCACCGCGTAGGGCACCTCGTCCTCGCCCCAGATACGAGCGTAGGTCCGCATGCAGGTCTCCACCGCGAGCGCGTGCTTGCGGAGCGAATCGGAGGCGGTCCACTCGCAGAGCAGCTCCCAGGCGTCTTCTCTCGTCGGCTCGGTCATGGGTTGTCTAGGCTAGCCCAGCTTTGGAGAAGTTCGTAATTCAGGGCGGTGCTCCCCTCTCCGGCGAGATCACCACCGCCGGCAACAAGAACGCGGCCCTGCCGCTGCTCGCCGCCTGCCTGCTCACCGAGGAGGAACTGGTGCTTCGCAACGTGCCTCGAATCCGCGACACCGAGGCTCAGATCGCCCTGCTGGCGGGGCTCGGAGTAAAGGTCGAGTGGCTCGGCGTCAACGACGTCAGGCTGCAGGCGGACGTCGTCTCCGAGACCGACGTGGACGAGCGCCTCGCGGCTCGGATCCGCGCTTCCTTCCTGCTCGCGGGCCCGCTGCTCGCCCGGTTCGGGGAGGTGCGCATGCCGCCGCCCGGCGGCGACACGATCGGCCGTCGCCGGCTCGACCCGCACCTCGACGCCTTCCGCGACATGGGCGCCCGGATCGAGGGCGACCGGGTGATCGAGCTCTCGTCCCCGCCCGCAGGGCTCGATCCCTGCGAGATCTTCATGGACGAGCCTTCGGTTATGGCCACCGAGAATGCCCTGCTGGCCGCGGCGCTGACCGACGGCGAGACCACGATCGCCAACGCGGCCACCGAGCCCCACGTGCAGGACCTCGCCCAGCTGCTCTGCAAGATGGGCGCTCAGGTCGACGGGATCGGCTCCAACGTGATGGTGGTGCACGGCCGCGACCGTCTCGGCGGCGCCGACCACCGGGTCTGCCCCGACCACATCGAGGTCGGCAGCTTCATGGCGCTTGCAGCCGTCACCGGTGGCGAGCTGCGGATCCGCGACACCGAGCCGAACGACATGCGGATGATCCGCCGGCAGTTCCAGCGGCTCGGCCTGCAATCGACGATCGAGGGTCGCGACGTGCTCGTGCCGCCGAACCAGAAGCTCGCTGTTCAGGACGATCTCGGCGACGCGATCCCGAAGATCGACGATGGGCCGTGGCCCGCCTTCCCGGCCGATCTCACGTCGATCGCGCTGGCTCTGGCCACGCAGGCCGAGGGCACGATCCTGATCTTCGAGAAGATGTTCGAGAACCGCCTGTTCTTCACTGACAAGCTCGTCGCGATGGGCGCTCGGATCACGCTCTGTGACCCACATCGGGCGATCGTCAACGGCCCGACCCGCTTGCGCGCCGAGCGCGTGGAGAGCCCAGACATCAGGGCGGGCATGGCGATGCTGATTGCAACCCTCTGCGCCGACGGCACCTCAGAGATCGGCAACATCGTGCAGATCGACCGTGGCTACGAGCGCATCGACGAGCGCCTGCGCGCGCTCGGCGCCCGGATCGAGCGGGTAGCAAGCGAGCCCGTAACCGGTCAGGTGCGGATTCCGTGACGCACCCGATCCCGCAGGGAACGCGGGACATCCTGCCCGAGGAGATGCGCGAGTTGCGCCGCATCGAGACCTCCCTGCGGGAGGTCTTCGAAGGGCGCGGCTACGGCGAGGTCTCGACCCCCGCGATCGAGTTCCACGACGTGCTCGCCCGTGGCGACGAGCGCGTGATGGAGTCCGCGTACCGGTTCCTGGATGCGGGCGGAGAGCAACTCGCGCTGCGCACGGACATGACCGTGCCGATCGCCCGGCTGGTCGCCGATCGGATGGACTCCGGAGAGGGCCCGATCCGCGTCTTCTACGTCGGCAGCTCCTACCGCGCCGTGCGTCCGCAGCGCGGCCAGCTGCGCGAGTTCCGCCAGGTCGGAGTCGAGCTGATCGGCGAGCCGGCTCCGGACGGCACCGCCGAGGTGATCGAGCTGCTGGTGGCCTCCCTCGACGCCGTGGGTCTGAACCGCGCCGTGGTCGGGCTCGGTGACGCCGACCTGTTCCGTCAGTTGCTCGAGGAGCTCGGGCTCGAGGAATCCTGCCGCGACTACCTGCTCGACCGGCTGGCCGCGCACGACCTGGTCGCGATCGAGGCCGAGGCGGGCGCCCTGGACGGCGTCAGCGAGAAGGACCGTCATCTGATCGTCGAGCTGTCAGGGCTGCGTGGCGGCGCCGATGTCCTCGAGCGGGCTCGCGAGATCGGCGGAGCGGCTGTCGAGCGCGCGACGCAGCGGCTCGCCGCCACCTACGCCGAGCTCGAGCGCCGAGGGATAGCCGACCGCGTCCAGCTCGACCTGGGCCTGCTCCGCGATCTCGGCTACTACACGGGCGCGATCCTCGAGGTCTACGACCCGGCTCTCGGACACATCATCGGAGGCGGAGGCCGCTATGACGGTCTCATGGGCCGCTTCGGGCGCCCGCAGGCCGCGGCCGGTTTCGCCCTCTACCTCGAGCGCGTTCACATCGCCCAGGCCGAGGAGGAGCGCCTCGCTGCCGGAGGGCCGAGCGCAGGCGGGGCGCAGACATGAGCCCGGAGGGCGTGCAGATGGCTCACCGGCTGGAGACCGGCGAGCAGATGCGGCTGGCGCTGCCCCGCGGTGCGCTGTTCGAGGGCTGTCTCGACCTGCTCGACAAGGCCGGGTTCGACACGAGCGAGCCCCGCGGCGATTCGCGGGCCCTGATTTTCGATCTCGACGGGCTGACGATCATCACGATGCGCCCCTCCGACGTCCCGATCTATGTGGAGGCGGGCGCCGCCCACCTCGGTATCACCGGCAAGGATGTGCTCGACGAGCAGGCCGATCGCGCGGTCTATCAACTCGCCGACCTCGGATTCGGGCGCTGCCGGATGGTCCTGGCGGCGATCGTCGGCGACGACAGCCTGGAGACCTCGGCACGCCGTCTCGGCTTCATGCGCATCGCGACCAAGTACCGCAAGATCGCCGAGGGCTACTTCCAGCAGACCGGGCGCCAGGTCGAGGTGATCGAGGTCAAGGGCTCGGTGGAGCTGGCCCCGCTCGTCGGCCTCGTCGACGGGATCGTCGATCTGGTCGATACGGGCCGCACGATGGAGGAGAACGGTCTCGAGGAACGCGAGCAGATCTCCGTATGCACGGCACGACTGATCGCCAACCGCGTCGCCCACAAGCTACGTGTCGATGAGATCGACGCGATGGTCGAACGCCTGCGCGAGGCTGCCGCTTGAGACCCTCGACCCGCGGCTGGGATGGAGCCGATGCCGTCGCACTGGCGGCCCGTTTGCGGGCCGAGGTGCCGGCACCCGCCGCGCTGGCTGCCGACGTGGCTGAGATCGTCGCCGCGATCCGCGAGGGTGGCGATCGGCAGCTGCTGGAGTTGAGCGAGCGCCACGACGGGGCGCGTCCGGAGAATCTCCGCGTGGCGCGCGAGCGCTGTACCGAGGCGCTGGAGGCCCTCGATCCGGAACTGCGTGCTGCCCTGGAGGCTGCCGCGGCAAACATTGGGGCGGTGGCCGAGGCCCAGCGCGCCTCTGAGCCGATCGAGGTGCTCCCTGGTCAGGGTCAGCGGATCAGCATCTCCGAGGTGCCCGTGGCGGCGGCCGGGATCTACGTCCCCGGCGGGCGGGCGCCGTACCCCTCGACCGTGCTGATGGGCGCCATCGCCGCGCGCTGCGCAGGGGTCGAGCGGGTCGTTGTGGCGTCGCCACCGCAGGAGGGCGGGACGCCGACCGAAGCCGTGCTGGCCGCGGCCGAGATCGCGGGCGCGGACGAGGTCTACGCGGTGGGTGGCGCTCACGCGATCGCCGCCCTCGCCTACGGAACCGAGTCCATCGAGCGCGTCGATGTGATCGCCGGGCCCGGCGGTCCCTGGGTCCAGGAGGCAAAGCTGGCCGTGAGCCGGGATGCCGGGATCGACGGCTACGCGGGTCCCTCCGAACTCGTCGTCGTGGCCGACGGGAGCGTGCCGGCCGAGTGGCTGGCGCTCGACGTGTGTGCCCAGGCCGAGCACGGCGACGATGGCCTGCTCACGGTCATCTGCACCGATGAGACGAGCGCCGAGGAGCTGACCGCGGAGATCGAGCGGGTCGCGGCGCGCGAGCCGAGCGTGCACGATGCGCCGGTGAGCATCGTGCTCGCGCCGGGCATCGAGCCCGCCGCCGAGCTCGCCCAGGCCCTGGCTCCCGAGCACCTCCAGCTGAGTTGCGCGAACCCCGAGGCGCTGGTCCCGGGCATCACCACCGCGGGTTGCATCTTTGTCGGGCCCGAGGGCGCGACCGCCTTCGGCGACTACGCTGCGGGCTCCAACCACGTGCTCCCGACGGGCGGCGCGGGGCGCTTCACCGGTCCATTGGGGCCGGGAACCTTCCGGCGCAGGATCAGCGTCGTGGAAATGAGTCAGGAGAGTGCCGTCGAACTGGGGGGCGTGGTGGCGAGGATCGCCGCCGCGGAGGGCTTCGTCGTGCACGGCGCCTCCGCTCTGGCCCGCGGCGGGCGAACCGCGCAAGACTTGGACCGAGACTGAGACTGAGACCCGAGGAGCTTCGAGCAGATGGCAAGAACAGCGCAGATCGAGCGCAAGACCAAGGAAACCGCGATCGAGCTCGAGCTCGATCTGGACGGGGGAGAGGTACAGCCCTCGACGGGTGTCGGGTTCCTCGATCACATGCTCGACCTGCTCGGCCGCCACGGCCACCTCGGGCTGCGCGTCGAAGCAACGGGCGATCTGCAGACGGGCGCACACCACACCGTCGAGGATGTAGGGATCGCGTTCGGACAGGCGCTCGACAAGGCGCTTGGCGATCGCGCCGGGATCTACCGCTACGCCCACACCGAGGTACCGATGGACGAGGCCCTGGCCCGCTGCACGCTCGACATCTCCGGTCGGCCGTTCTGCCACTTCCACTCAGATCTGCCGCCGGTCTCGATTGCGGGCTTCGACACCGAGCTCTGCGAGGAGTTCTTCCGGGCGGTCTCGACCAACGCCAAACTGACTCTGCACCTGAGCAATCCCTACGGCTCCAACGCTCATCACATGATCGAGGCCTGCTTCAAGGCCTTCGCCCGCGCCCTGCGCGCGGCGGTGGCGATCGATCCCGAGCAGACCGGCGTGCCCTCCACGAAGGGCACGCTCACCGACTGATCCGCACGCTTCCGTTGCCGCCGGAACCGCATCGCCGCGGTCCCCGGCGGGTTAGCGTGTAGTGATGGTCCGCTCAGAGGTCAGGGCGTCGCGGATCTCGCGCGCCCATGCATTTTCCGCCCCCGCCGGGCTAACGGCCGGGCTCGGCCTGCTGCTCGCTTTGGTGGCCTGCCTCGCACCCGGTTCCGCGTCCGCGGCCCCGCGTTCGTTCTTCGGGGTCAGCGCAGTGGCACCGACTTCCGCTGACATGGCCGGAATGAGCAATCTCGGCCTCGGCACGGCCAGGGTCGAGATCAGCTGGCGTGCGATCCAGTCCGAGTCCGGCGGCGGCTTCAACTGGCACAGCGCCGACTCGCGTTTCCTCGGCGCCGCCCAGGAGGGACTGCGACCGCTGCCCCTGGTTTTCGGCACGCCCGAGTTCATCGAGAAGGACCCGGCCAAGATCAAGCCGCCGGTGCGCAGCAAGCGGGATCGTAAGCAGTGGCAACGCTTCATCGGCGCCTTTGCGCACCGCTACGGCCCGGGGGGCAAGTTCTGGCAGCAGCGCCCGCTCCTGGATGGATCGCTGGCCCCCGGCGAGATCCTGGTCTGGAACGAGCAGAACTCGCGCTCCTTCTGGAGAGGCGCGGCGGACCCGGGCGAATACGCCCGGCTGCTGCGGATCACCGACAAGGCGGTTGGGGCCGTGGATCCCAAGATCAAGCTGGTCGCCGGCGGTATGTACGGCTACCCGAACCACGAGAAGTCGCTGAAGATGACGACGTTCGTCAAGCGCCTGTACCGGAAGAAAGGCGTCAAGAAGACTCTCGACGGCATCTCGCTGCACCCGTACGCGAGCGGTATCGGCGGGCTCAAGAAGCAGGTGGGTGCGGCGCGCAGGATCCTCGACAAGGCGGGCGATCGCAAGGCGGGAATCTGGATCGGCGAGATCGGCTGGGCCTCCGGCGGGCCGAACAAGAACTTCCTCGTCAAGAGCCCCAGGAGCCAGGCCAAGCTTCTGAAGAAGGGGACGCGACTGCTGCTGAAGAAGCGCAAGCGCTGGCACATCAAGGCCTCGCTGTGGTACGTGTGGCGGGATTTCAGCCGGCCGACCGCGTGCCCGTGGTGCCCGAAGGCCGGCCTGCTCAAGGAGAACTCCCGGAGGAAGCCCTCCTACAGGGCCTACCGCAAGCTGATCAACAGGAACACGTGAGGGCGTCAGGACTGGTGCCGCCGCACGGCGCCTAATATCCGACCGATGAGTGCAGTTCAGGCGCCTCCGGCGCGGATCACGATCGTCAACTACGGGATGGGCAATCTACGCTCCGTCGAGAAGGCTCTCGAACGGGTCGGCGCGGAGCCGCTCGTCAGCTCCGATCCGGCTGACATGCTGGCCGCGGATGGGCTGATCCTGCCGGGAGTGGGCGCCTTTCCAAAGGCGATGAGCAGGATCCGCGAGCTGGGTCTCGACCGGACGATCCACGAGGCCGTCCGGCATGGCGTGCCCTTGCTGGGGGTCTGCCTCGGAATGCAGTTGCTGTTTGAATCCTCGGTCGAGAACGAGGACGCCGAGGGACTCGGGTTGCTCCCCGGAGCCGTGCGGCGCTTCGATGCGCCGGGGCTCAAAGTCCCGCACATCGGTTGGGCGCCGGTCCGCATCGAGCAGGGCTCGGCGATCACCGAGGGCATCGCCGATTGCGAGAGCTTCTACTTCGTCCACACCTACGCGCCGGAGCCGGCGCCTTCGGACCTGCTCGGCAGCGCCGCCTACGGCTCCCGGTTTGCCGCGCTCGTCGGTCGCCACCCGACCTACGGCGCCCAGTTCCACCCGGAGAAGTCGAGCACCGCGGGCCTGCGGATGCTCGCCAACTTCGCCGGGATCTGCGCGCCGGTGGCGGCGGGAGCGTGAGCGGGCCGATCTCAACTGCGACAGCGATCAGGCTGTATCCCGCGATCGACATTCGCGGCGGCACCGCCGTGCGCCTGCTGCAGGGCGACTACGCGCGCGAGACGGCCTACGATGCCGATCCGCTCGATGCCGCCCTGCGCTGGACCGAAGGTGGCGCGGAGATCCTGCACGTGGTCGATCTCGACGGCGCCCGCGCCGGGGCGCCGCGCAACCTCGAGGACGTCAGCCGCATCGCGGACGGGACCGAGGTCCCGGTGCAGGTCGGCGGCGGGCTTCGTGACGAAGCCGCCGTCGAGGCCGTGCTCGATGCCGGAGCGGCGCGCGCCGTGCTCGGCACCCGTGCTCAGCAGGACCCGGACTTCGTCGGCAGGCTCGTCGAACGGCATGGCCGCGAACGGATAGTCGCCTCCGTTGACGGCCGTGGCGGCAAGGTCGCGATCGAGGGCTGGGAGGAGGCCACCGAGACACCGGTCCCCGAACTTGTCAGGCGCCTTGCCGGGGTCGGCGTCGGCTACTTCGTCTATACGCCGGTCGAGGTCGACGGCACGCTGGGAGGTCCGGGACTCGAGGGCCTCGAGCAGGTCGCGGAAGCCTGCGCGAGCGGCGGCGCCGAGCTGATCTACTCCGGCGGCGTCGGCTCCCTCGGCGACCTGGGCTCCCTGCGGGCCCTGGGACTTCCCTCGATCAGCGGGGTGATCGTCGGGCGGGCGCTCTACGAGCAGCGCTTCGGTGTCGCCGAGGCGATCGAGGCACTGGGGGGGAAGGACTCGTGAGCGTTCTGGGACTTGCCGCACGGACCGGCCTGCGCTGGACGATCTGGGCCCGGGTCCTGATCCTGGCGGAGGTCGCGCTGGCCGTGAAGCGCCACTTCGACCTGCTCGAGCCGGCGGACCGCACCGAGCTGCAACGACTGGTTCGCAAGTCGAAAGGCCGGCCGTCGAACCTGACCGCGCGCGAGCGCCGGCGACTCGCGGAGATCGTCGGCAAGCTCGAGCCGACTGATCTCGCCAAGGAGGCCGCGTTCGCGGCGACTCCCTGGCGCCGCAAGGGCTGAGCGGGGGCGGCCCCGGTGATCCTCAAGCGCCTGATTCCCTGCCTCGACGTCGATGCCGGACGCGTCGTCAAGGGCACCAACTTCGTCGATATCCGCGACGCGGGCGACCCGGTCGAACTGGCCGCACACTACGACGCCGGGGGCGCCGACGAGCTGATCTTCCTCGACATCACCGCCACCCACGAGAAGCGGGACACGATCGTCGAGCTGGCCCGCCGCACTGCCAACGACGTCTTCATCCCGTTCACGATCGGGGGCGGCATCGGCTCGGTCGAGGACGCCCAGGCGGTGCTCGACGCCGGCGCGGACAAGATCGCCGTCAACTCCTCGGCGCTCGCGCGACCGGAGCTGATCGGCGAGCTGGCGGACGTCTTCGGCTCTCAGTGCGTCGTGGTCGCGATCGACGCGAAGTCGCGCGAAGCAGAGGAGCCGGCGCAGGGAGTCGGCCCCGGACGCGAAGCAGAGGAGCCGGCGCAGGGAGCCTGGGATGTCTACGTGGCCGGCGGCCGCAAGCTGGTCGAGGGCCGTGAGGCCGTCGCCTGGGCTCGCGAGGTGGCCGAGCGGGGAGCGGGGGAGATAATGCTGACCAGCATGGACCGCGACGGGACCAACGAGGGCTACGACCTGGCGCTGACACGGGCCGTCGCCGACGCGATCCCGATCCCGGTGATCGCCTCAGGGGGAGCCGGCGAGCTCGCCCACCTCAGCGAGGGCATCCTCGAGGGCGGCGCCGACGCCGTCCTCTGCGCCTCGATCTTCCACTACGGAAAGCACACGATCGCTGAGGCCAAGGAGGCCATGCGCACGGCCGGCATCCCGGTGCGGCTCCAGGAGTCCTAGCCCTTCTTCGGCTTCCCCTTCTTCTTCTGGTTCTTCTTCGGACCGGCCTTCTGCTTGCCGCCCTTGCTCTTCTTCTTCGCGGAGCTCTTTGTGCCCTGGCCGCCGGTATTGCTGCCTTGCTCAGCGGCGCCGGCGCTGCCGCCACTGGCGCCGGCCTCGGGGCCGTTCCCGGCCTGGCCGCCGCCGATCTTGCCCTCCTTGCGGCGCAGCCTGCGCAGCTCGGCCGGTGGGATCACTCCCTTGAAGCCCTTGTTGGCCTTGTACTTGCCATTGACCTTGACCGGCTTGAAGGCGACCACGCTGGAGCCGCCGGTGAGGTAGAGGCGCTCACCGTCGGAGACCACCGGCCCGTACTCGCCGTCGTCGAACTTGAACACGCGCCGGCCCGAGCGCAGGTCGAAGCCGATGGTGTGGTTACCGCTGAAGGTGGAGACGTAGACCACGCTGCCGACCACCGTGGCCGGCCCGCTGACCTGACCGCCGGGCTGCGCCTTCCAAATCAGGCCGCCCGACTGTGCGTCGAGCGCGTAGACGTTGCGGTCGTGGGAGCCGAAGTAGACGGCCGGCTTGGTGCCCTTGGTCTGCGCTGCGGCTACGCCCGAGTAGATGAAATCGCCCGCGGAGAAGGTCCAGGCGATCTCGCCGCTGCCCTTCTCGAAGCTGTACAGGCGACCGTCCACGTTGCCTGCGTAGACGCGGCCGAACGCCACCGCCGGAGTGCTGTAGAAGCGTCCCGAGCCGCCGAAGCCGGTGCCGAGGTCCGTCGTGTCCCAGCGGATCTTGCCGTCGCGGGCCTTGATCGCGTAGAAGTGACCTGCGTAGTCGCCGACGTAGAGGGTGCCGCTGTTGAACGCGGGCGCCGCCTTGACCGAGCCCGCGAGCTTCTGCTGCCAGATCGTCTTGCCGTTGTTGCGGTTGAGGGCGAAGAAGTCGCCGGACTCGGAGCCGAGGTAGACCCGGTCACGGACCACTATCGGCGAGGACTCCGCTCGCGAGGGCAGGTCCTTCCTCCAGATCAGCTTGCCGTCGCTGGCACGGATCGAGAGCGCCTGGCCGGGCGACAGGGTGACCGCATAGAGCGCGCCATCGGCGAACGCGGGTGAGGAGGCGTTGAGGCTGCCGTATTGCTTCTTCCAGACCACCTTGCCGGTGTCGGCGTTGAGGCAGACGAAGACCCCGTCGTTGTCGATGAAGTACAGCCGGTTGCCGTTGACGATCGGGGCGAACTCGATCAGCTCCTGCTGGTCGTACTTCCAGACCTTGCGAAACGGGGGCTTGATCTTCTGGGCGTTGAGGAACTTGGTCCGTTCGGTGTCGTAGCCGTAGCGGGGCCAGTCCACGCGGCGGTCCTTGGGCTTGTTGGTCGAGGAGATCGCCTGCTTGTTTTCACCCGCCTTGAACTTCGCCTCGGGGTTGGAGACGTCCTCCGGTCGCTTCACCAGGGCCAGGGCCCCAAACACGCAGGTGATCGAGAGCGCCGCGAACACGGCCACCAGCACCACCCGCTCGCCCCCCGTGAGGGAAGCCCATATGCCCCGCAAGCGCTTCATCTGATCGAGGCCTCATGCTACGGACCATTCCGAACCGACCTATGAACGAAGAAGCACTCGACCAAGCGCGATCCGCGCCGGCGCTGCAGCGGATCGGCGCTGCGGCGGGCTCCGCCGGGCTTTCGGCATACCTGGTCGGGGGGGCGGTCCGCGACGCCCTGCTCGGGTTGCCGGTAGGTGATCTCGACGTCTGCATCGAGGGCGATGTCGCGGCAACGATCGAGATGCTCGGGGCTTCCGCGATCTCCCATCCGCGCTTCGGTACGGCGTCTTTGGAGGTAGAGGGCCGGCGGGTGGATCTCGCTCGCAGCCGCCGCGAGAGCTATCCCGAGCCCGGCGCCCTGCCGGTCGTCGAGCCGGCGGCCATACGCGCCGATCTCGCTCGGCGCGACTTCACGATCAACGCGATGGCCGTGCCGTTGGCCGGCGAGCTCGAGTTGCTCGATCCCTACGACGGCGCCGTGGACCTGGAGCGGGGCCTGTTGCGGGTTCTCCACGACGCTTCCTTTGCCGACGATCCCACGCGGGCACTGCGGGCCGCGCGCTACGCCGCCCGCCTCGACCTGGCGCTGGAGGCCGGCACCGAGGAGGCGCTGCGCGCCGCCGACCTCGGCACGGTCTCGATCGATCGCATCGCGGCCGAGTGGCGCCGGATCGCGGCTGAACCGAGCGCGGTCGAAGCCTTCGGCCGCCTCGCCGAATGGCGTCTGGCCGAGTTCGATGCCGAGGCCCTGTCGCTCGCCGCACGCGTCGACGAGGTTGCCTCGGGCTCACCTTGGGATCAGCTCGCGCTGCGCACGGAGGCGCTGATCGAGTCCCTTGGGGCCGCCGGCCTGCAGGCCGAGCTCGACGAGCTCACCGGCTTCGAGCCGGCGTCCCCGTCCGAGGGCGTTGAGTTCGCGTCCCGCTGGGAGCGGCGGCCGGTGGTGCTGCTCATCGCCCGGGCGGCTGGTGCCGAGTGGCTCGATCGCTGGCTCTCGGAGTGGAGTCGTGTGAGGCTCTCGATCACGGGCAGCGAGCTGATCGAGCGTGGCGTGCTGGCCGGGCCGGCGATGGGACGGGCGCTGCAGGGAACCCTGGCCCGAGTGCTCGACGGGGAGCTTGGCGACGACCCGGCAGAGCAGCTCGAGGTAGCTCTCGAGATCGCCGCGCAGCCCGACCCGCCCGGGGCGCCGGGGCCCGCCTGATTAGATCGTGACCGTGATGGAGTGGAAGCAAACGGACGGAGTTCGCCGCCTGGAGGCGTCCCTTCCGGGAGCGCGCTCCGCGTTCACGACCCGGATCGGGGGTGTCAGCGCGGTGCCCTACGACGAGGCCAACCTCGGCTATCTGACCGGTGACGAGCCGGCATCGGTCGCAACGAACAGGGAGCGCCTGGCAGGGGCGCTGGATCTCGACCCCTCCCGGGTCGTGATCGGGCGCCAGGTACACGGCGCGGAGCTGGCGATCCATGCCGGCCCGCAGAACCCCTCGCCGTACGCGGCGCCCGGCAGCGTCGATCCGCCCGAGGTCGATGGCCACCTCACCGGTGCCGAGGACCTGGCGCTGCTCGTCTTCGTCGCGGACTGCCTGCCGATCGCGCTGGCGGGTCCGGGCGGGATCGCGATGCTGCACGGCGGCTGGCGCCCCCTGGCCGGCGGGATAGTCGAGCGGGGTGTCGCGGGCCTCGTCGGCGCCGAGGGCCCGTCGCCGGGGACCGATCCGGCCTCGCTCGGCGCCGCGATCGGGCCCGGTATCGGTCCTTGCTGTTTCGAGGTGGGGCCCGAGGTGCTGGACGCGTTCGAGCCGCTCGGGCCGGATATCGCAGATGGCCGCATGCTCGATCTGCCCGAGGTTGCCCGGCGGCTGCTGGAGCGCGCCGGCGTAGTGGAAGTGGAGATCGCGCGCGAGTGCACGCGCTGCAATCCCGACCTCTACTTCTCGCACCGGGGCCTGGGCCCCGGCACGGGTCGCCAGGGCGGGCTGATCTGGCGGACGGAGGGCTGAGGGGTGGCAGGGCTGATCCATGGCATCGAGGTCGAGACCGTGCGGGCCAACCTCGAGCGCGCGCGCGAAAAGGCGGGGGAGGGGGTCGAGATCCTGCTCGCCTCCAAGTACGTGCCGCTCGAGGAGATGGGAACGCTGGCCGAGGCGGGCGTGCACCTGGTTGGCGAGAACCGCCAGCAGGACCTCGAGGCCAAGCACGAGCGCTGGGGCGACGCTTTCGAGTGGGATTTCATCGGCAACCTGCAGAGCCGCAAGGTCAAGCGCCTGCTCCCGATCGTCCGCCTGATCCACTCGGTCAGTACCGACAGTGTCCTTGAGCGCCTGGGCCGTGAGGGGGACCCGGAGACCGAGATCCTCGTGCAGGTCAACGTCGCCGCCGAGTCGGGCAAGGGCGGGATCGATCCGGCGGAGCTCGGTGAGTTCATCGAGCGCTGCCCGGTACAAGTCGCGGGACTTGCCACCATGCCGCCGTTCAGCGAGGAGGCAGAGGCCTCACGTCCGCATTTCGCGGCGCTCGCCGAGCTCGCCGCGGCGCACGATCTGAGCCGTCTGTCGATGGGCACCAGCCAGGATTGGCAGGTTGCCGTCGAGGAGGGCGCGACGATCATCCGGCTCGGAACAGCGCTCTTCGTTCCCTGACCGCCCTGCGAGACCGGTTGCCACGCGAGATCCGGTCGTCATAATCCAAAGGAGAACGCTCCGCTGAGGCGAAGGAGGCGCGTGAGATGGCTGTACGCGACACATGGCACAGAGCACTGGTGTACTTCGGGCTCGCCGACGATCCCGAGTATCGCTATGAGGACGAGGGCTACTACGAGGAGCCCGACACGATCAGCGAGGAGGCGGTGCCCGAGCCGGCGCCCCGGCGCCAGCGCAGCTCTGCGCGCGGCGGCGGCAACGTGCGTCGCCTGCGCCGCGAGGAGGCGCCGAACGAGATCGACGACATCTTCGGTGACGACTCCGCACCGGCCCCCCGCCGGCAGCTGCGTCCTGTCAGAAACGGCGATGGCAACGTCCAGGTCCACTTCGTCACGCCCCGCAACTTCAACGACGCGCAGGAGATCGCCGACAAGTTCAAGCGCAACGTGCCCGTGATCCTCAACCTGCAGGCAGCGGCTACCGACCTTTCCAAGCGGCTGATCGACTTCAGCTCCGGCCTCACCTACGCGATGGACGGTGGCATGCAGAAGATCGCCGACAAGACCTTTCTCCTGACCCCGGCCAACGTCGAGGTCTCGGCCGAGGAGAAGGCCCGCCTGGTCGAGAAGGGCTTCTTCAACCAGAGCTGAGTGCTGCCCGGGCGCTCCTGTGATCTAGGCTCTCCGGCGTGAAGGTTGGATTCGCAGGAGCCGGGAACATGGCTGCCGCAATCGCTCGTGGCTGGGCGAGCGCCGGCGGGCCGAGCGAGATGTTGTTCACCGATTCCGGCTCGGGGCGCGCGCAGGCCCTGGCGGATGAAACCGGGGGGCGCAGGCTGGCCGGGCTGCCTGAGCTGGCCGCCGAGAGCGAGATCATCGTGCTGGCCGTAAAGCCCAAGGCCCTGCTGCAGGCGGCCGAAGGTCTGGACGGTTTCAAAGGCCCGGTGATCTCCCTGCTCGGCGCGACTCCGCTGGCCTCACTGCGCGAGGCGCTGCCCTCCGCCTGTGTGTTGCGCACGATGCCCAACATCGGCGTCGAGCTCGGCCGGGGCCAGATCTGCCACGCCCCTCCGGACGACGCGGAGGCGCTTGCGCCCTCACTTGATCTGCTCGCCCGGATCGCGACGCTCTACGAGCTCCCCGAGGAGCGGCTCGATGCGGCCACCGCGGTGATGGGCTGCTCGCTGGCCTGGATTGCGCTCGCCTGCGACGCGATCGCCGAGGCCGGGGTCGCCGCCGGCCTCGATCCCGACCTGGCGTCGGAGCTGATCGCACGCAGCACTACGGTCACCGGTGAGCTCCTGCTGAAGCACGACGCCAAGGATCTGCAGGCGGCCGTCGCCTCGCCCGGTGGCAGCACCGAGGCCGGCCTCGACGAGCTTGCATCGCGGGATGCCGGGCCGGCATTCGTGGCGGCCGTGGAGGCCTCGCTGGAGCGCATGGCGGGCACCCGTTGAACGCGCTCCTCGGCACAGTGATGGCGGCGCTCGACCGCAACGACGTCGCCCAGTACGTCGACTCCCTCTTCACGGTCTACCTGATCCTGATCTTCGCCCGGATCGTGATGTCGTGGGTGATCACCTTCCGCGGCTCGATCCCCTACAACGCGCCGCTGCGGGCGGTCACGAACTTCATCGAGCAGAGCGTGGACCCGTATCTGAACCTGTTTCGCCGTTTCCTGCCGCCGATCGGTGGCTCGCGGATGGCGCTCGACCTGAGCCCGATCGTCGGCGTGATCCTCCTGTTGATCGCCCAGGGGATCGTCGTCGGGCTGATCAACGAGCCTTGAGCACTTCGGGCAAGGGCTTCGCGCGGGCCCTGGTGGTGGCCGCGATCGCGCTGGCACTCGATCAGATCAGCAAGGCGATCGTGCGGGGCAACATCTCGCCCGGCGAGAAGATCCCGTTCGTGCTCGGGATCGACTTCGTCCGGGTGGGCAACGAGGGGATCGCATTCGGACTGCTCAACGATGCGGGCTCACTGGTCATTGTCATCGCCGCGATCTCGTTCACGGTGCTGCTCGGCTACTTCCTCTCGATCGGTGAGCGGCCGGGGCTCTGGTTGCCGATCGGGCTGCTGGCAGGCGGTGCACTGGGCAACCTGATCGACCGCGTGCGGGAGGGGGCCGTCACCGACTTCATCGATCCGCCGCGCTGGCCCGCCTTCAATATCGCCGACATCGAGATCACCCTCGGCGTGATTGCCCTGGGGTTGATCTACCTGCGCGAGTCGGAGGACGAGGACGAACACGAGTCGGACGCGGGTGTCGGCGCGGAGTCCTCCGGGCGCTCCGACAGCGTCCCGGGGCAACGTTGAACCCGGGCGGCCTGGAGATCGTCTTCGAGGACGAGTGGCTCGCCGTAGTCCATAAGCCTGCCGGGCTGATCGTCCACAGTGCCCCCGGGCATCACGGGACGACCCTGGTCGATGAGCTCGGCGCGCTGCTCGGCGGCGGCGCCGACCCCGAGCGGCCGGGGATCGTCCACCGCCTCGACCGTGACACCTCGGGCCTGATCATCGTCGCCCGGACCGAGGAGGCGCACGGGGCGCTCTCGCGGCTGATCGCCGAGCGCGACGTCAGCCGCGGCTACATCGCGCTCGTGGACGGCGTGCCGGCCTCGCGCACGGGCACGATCGAGGCACCGCTCGGCCGCGACCACCGTTCCCCCGAGAAGGTGATCGTCGGCGGCCGCCGCCCGCGCGATGCGGTGACTCACTTCGAGGTCAGCGAGCGGGTCGGTCGCGACGCGCTGCTGGACGTGCGGCTGGAGACCGGCCGCACGCACCAGATCCGCGCCCATATGACCGCGATCGGCCATCCGGTCTGCGGCGACCCCGCCTACGGCGTGGCCGGCCGCCACGGTCTCGAGCGCCAGTTCCTGCACGCGGCATCGCTGCGTTTCGAGCATCCGCGCGACGGCAGCGAGCTGAGCTTCGCCAGCGAGCTGCCGCCGGACCTGGCCGCGGCGCTCGAGCGAGCACGCGGCGGCGCCTGAGCCCCTCTAACATGCGCCGCCGACCTTCGGTCCCGAAGGCGGTTCGAGGCCCTGCCCGGCACAAGCCGGGTCCCTCGCTCCGCCAAGGCGGCCGTTACCTATTTACAACTCAAGGGAATTCAAATGGCTGATGTAGGCATCAAGGAGCTGCTCGAAGCGGGAGTTCACTTCGGGCATCAGACGCGGCGCTGGGACCCCAGCATGCGGCGTTACATCCACGGCGAGCGGGACGGGATCCATGTGATCGACCTCCTGCAGACGGAGAAGCTGCTCGCCAAGGCGAACCAGTTTGTATCCGACGTGGCCGGGCGCGGAGGCAAGGTCCTCTTCGTCGGCACTAAGAAGCAGGCCCGTGACTCCGTTGAGGAGTGGGCGACCAAGAGCGGCATGCCGTTCGTCAGCCGCCGCTGGCTCGGCGGGCTGCTGACCAACTTCCAGACGATCAGCAAGCGCATCGGTCGTCTGCACGAGCTCAATGCGCTCGAAGCGGATGGCCAGCTCGCGCTGCTGCCGACCAAGGAGCGGATGACGATGGAGGCCGAGCTGGCGAAGCTCGAGTTCAACCTCGGCGGCGTTCGTGACCTGCAGCGGGTCCCCGAGGCGATGGTCGTCATCGACCTCAACAACGAGGAGATCGCGGTCGCCGAGGCAACGCGCCTGGGTATCCCGATCATCGCCCTGGTCGACACCAACTGCGACCCGCGGGCCATCGACTACGTGATTCCCGGCAACGACGACGCGATCCGCTCCTGCGATCTGATCATTCGCACCCTGGGTGAGACAATCCTCGAGTCGGCTTCCGCCTGGCAGGCCGCCGAGGAGGCGCGCCATGCCCGCGAGGCCGAGGAGAAGCGCAAGCGCGACGAGGAGCGCAAGAAGCGTGAGGCCGAGGAGGCCGCGCGCAAGGCAGCCGAGGAAGAGGCCAAGGCGAAGGCCAAGGCCGAGGCCGACGCGGCCGCCAAGCAGGCCGCCGCTGCGGGTGAACAGGCTCCGGCCGCCGCCCCGGCAGGCCAGAAGCCCGCGCAGGCCGCTCCGGCTGCACCCGCCGCACCCAAAAAGCCGCGGCCCAAGCCCGTGCCGCGCGAGCAGCAGACGCCGGCGCCGGCTCCCGCAGCCGAGACCCCGAAGGCGCCCGGGGCAGAGACCACGACCACCACCACTACGACTGAGGAAACCGGCAAGTGAACGAGATCAAGGCTGCCGACGTCAAGGCGCTCCGTGAGCGCACCGGCGCGGCGATGATGGACTGTAAGAAGGCCCTGAGCGAGGCCGAGGGCGATATCGAGAAGGCGATCGAGGTGCTGCGCGTCAAGGGCCAGGCTTCGGCCGCCAAGCGCGCCGGTCGCTCAACCGGCGAGGGCGCCGTCGTCTCCTATATCCACGCCAACGGCAAGATCGGTGTGCTGTTGGAGATCCAGTGCGAGACCGACTTCGTCGCTCGCAACGACGACTTCCTCGAGTTCGCCCGCGACATCGCGCTGCACATCGCCGCAGCCGGTCCGCAGTACGTCACCTCCGTGGAGATTCCGCCCGAGGTCGAGGCCGCCGAGCGGACCGTCTTCGAGCAGAAGGCGGCCGAGGACGGCAAGCCCGAGAACGTGCGCGAAAAGATCGTCGAGGGCCAGTTGGCGAAGTGGCGCAAGGAGATCGCGCTGCTCGACCAGCCCCACGTCAACGGCGAAAAGCACGACGGCAAGACGATTGAGGAACTTCGCGCGGAAGCAGCCGCCAGCACCGGCGAGAACATCGTCATCGGCCGCTTCTCCCGGTTCGTGATCGGCGAGGACGAGTAGCTCGTCGAGCATGGGTGAGGACGCGCAAGCCGAGGACGGGCACGGCGAGCTGGCCTTCGACCGCATCCTGCTGAAGCTCTCCGGCGAGGCCCTGATGGGCTCGCTGGAGTACGGAACCGATCCCGAGCGGGTCACAGCGATCGCGGCGCAGGTCGTCTCAGCGCAGCGCACCGGGCTCGAGATCGCCGTCGTCGTCGGCGCCGGCAACATCTATCGCGGCCTGCAGGGCGCGGCGGCCGGGATGGACCGGGCGACCGCCGACTACATGGGGATGCTGGCTACGGTGCTCAACGCGCTGACGCTGCAGGACGCCTTCGAGAAGCAGGGTGCCCAGACGCGGGTGCTCTCGGCGATGGACGTGACCGAGGTCGCCGAGCCCTACATCCGTCGCCGCGCGATCCGCCACCTGGAGAAAGGCCGCCTGGTGATCTTCGCGGCCGGCACCGGCAACCCGTTCTTCACGACTGACACCGCCGCCGCGCTGCGCGCGCTGGAGATCCGGGCCGAGGCGATCCTGATGGCCAAGCACGGGGTGGAGGGCGTCTACGACGCCGATCCGGCCGAGGTTCCCGATGCCAAGTTCCTGCCGCGGATCACGCACCGCGAGGCGATCGAGAAGAGCCTGCGCGTGATGGACTCGACCGCGCTCTCGCTCTGCATGGACAACGACCTGCCGATCTACGTCTTCAACATGGCGGACGAATCGAACATAGATAGGATCGTTCGCGGAGAGAACGTCGGGACATTGGTCGACACCGAAGGAGCAGGTTGATGGCGGAGATGATCGAGGAGCTCCTATCGGACGCGAAGGAGCGGATGGCGAAGTCGGTTGAGTCGATCAACGGCGAGATGAACAGCGTCCGGACCGGGCGCGCCTCCCCGGCCCTGCTCGACCGGATCGTGGTCGACTACTACGGGGCGATGACGCCGCTCAACCAGCTCGCGAACATCGCGACCACCGACGCCCGCCTGCTCACGCTCACGCCCTACGACAAGGGTGCGATGCCCGCGATCGAGAAGGCGATCACCGACGCGGATATTGGCATGACGCCTTCCAATGACGGCAACGTCGTCCGCCTCCAGGTTCCGGAGCTGACCGAGGAGCGCCGCAAGGAGATGGTCCGGATGCTGCACAACCTCACCGAGGAGGGCCGCGTCGCGGTCCGCAACATCCGCCGCGACGTGATGAGCGACCTGCGGGATCTCAAGGATGAGGGCGAGGTCGGTGAGGACGATGAGAAGCGGGCAGAGACCGAATGTCAGAAGCTGACGGACGGGGCGATCGGCGAGATCGACACCTCGATGAAGAACAAAGAGCAAGAGATCCTCACGGTGTGAACGCCGAGCCGGCCGCCGCGCGCTACGTGGCGATCATCATGGACGGCAACGCCCGCTGGGCGACCGAGCGCGGGCTGCCGATCCTCGAAGGACACCGCGAGGGCGCCCGGGCTCTCAAGCAGACGGTCAAGGATGCCGTACGCATCGGCCTGGAGGAGCTCACCGTCTACGCCTTCTCGACGGAGAACTGGAGCCGACCCCGTGAGGAGGTCGAGGGCCTGATGTCCATGTTCGCCGAGCTGATCGAGTCCGAGACCCCGGAGCTCGACGAGCAGGGCGTGCGGATGCGATTCATCGGCCGCCGCAACGAGGTCTCCACCGAGCTGCGCGAGCGCATGGTCTGGGCCGAGCAAAAGACTGCCGCCAATAAGCGAATGACCCTGTTCGTCGCCTTCAACTATGGCGGCCGAGCCGAGATCCTCGACGCTGCGGAGCGCTATGCCGGGGGCGGGGAGGAGGCCTTCCGCGCACTGCTGTATGCACCCGAGATGAACGAGCCCGACCTCGTGATCCGCACAAGTGGCGAGGAGCGGCTCTCCAACTTCCTGCTCTGGCAGAGCGCCTACTCCGAGCTCGTCTTCCCGGACCTGCTCTGGCCCGATTTCGACCTCGCGGCGCTGGAGGCGGCCGTGCAGGAGTTCGCCTCACGCAAGCGCCGCTTTGGCGCGCGGGACTAGATTCCCGCGGCCATGGACTTTCCCGAGCGCCCCGACTCCCGCCGCACCCGGCGACCGCGTCCGCCGCACGAGCGGGCCGCCGAGGTCCGTGAGGAACTGGCCGAGGAGCAGGTCGAACCCGAGGAGGTCCTGGTCGAACCGCCGCCGCCGCGCCCGCCTCGCAGGGCGAACGAGACGGCGATGCGGTTGCTCTGGGCGATCCCCGCGATCCTCTTTGCCGTGACCGTGACCGTGGTCGGCGGCGAGGTTTTCGCTGCGGCGATGATCCTCTTCGCGATCTTCGGCATCGGCGAGTTCTTCGAGATGACTAAGCGCGCCCGCCCGTTCACGCTGGTCGCCTTCGCCGCGGCCGCGGGCATGATCACGGCCGCCCATTTCGGCGACAGCTTCCACATGGTGCTCGCCGGCGTTGCGTTCTTCCCCGTGATGCTCGGCTTCGTCGCCACCCGCGACAGCCTGCGCCACGTCACCTTCTCGATGGCGATCACCGTCTTCGCGATCATCTGGATCGCGATCCCCTTCGCCCACGCGGTGCTGCTCCGCAATCTGCCCGACCACGGTGCCGCCCTGCTGGTCGACGTGCTCGTCGCCACCTTCCTCGCCGACACCTTCGCCTATCTCGGTGGCCGGATGCTCGGCTCGCGGCCGCTGGCGCCGATGATCTCGCCCAACAAGACGATCGAGGGCCTCCTCGTCGGGATCATCGGCGGCACCGCCGGCTTCTGGTTCGCCGGCCTCTACCAGGACTGGCTCTCCGGCACCGACGCCCTGCTGATGGGCTTCTGCATCGCCCTCCTCGCCCCCCTCGGCGACCTCTTCGAATCCGCCATCAAGCGCGACCTCGACGTCAAGGACTCCGGCCGCCTGTTCGGCCCCCACGGCGGCGTCCTCGACCGCCTCGACGCCGTCCTCTTCACCGTCGTGGCCGGCTACTACCTGAGCCTCGCGATCGTCTACTGAGGGCATCCCGGCCGGCCCGGCCGGGATGTTGCTTTTGGGCGAAAGCACAATGATTCGCTCCGGCTGACGGCGCCCTCTCACCACGAAAGCAACACAAACTCAGGCACGGCGAGAGCTCACGAAACCAACACTGCCCTCGGCCGTTTCCGAGTGCGCGGTGCTCTAGCGTCGCCCGGGTGCGCGCCCGGGCCTACATCGACGGTTTCAACCTCTACCACGGTGCCCTCGAGCATCGCCCGCACTGCAAGTGGCTGGATCCCCGCGTGATGTTGTGAACGCCTTCTCCCTGATGCTGATCTGACGCTGGTTCGCTACTTCTCGGCTCGGGTCGGCGGCTCACTGGATCCCGGACAGCCGCAGCGCCAGGACGTCTACTGGAGAGCACTCTCAGGCCTAGATGGCTTGGCCATCCACCAGGGCAAGTTCCAGACCAAGACCCGCCGGCTGCAACTGGCGGGGACTGATCCGCCCGAGTTGGTCGACGTGCGAGTGCCCGAGGAGAAGGGCTCCGACGTCAATCTCGCAACGTACCTGCTGCTGGACGCCGCCGACGGCGAGCTCGATATCGCCCTTGTGATCTCCGACGACCACGACCTGGAGGAGCCGTTGCGGCTGATCCGTAGCCGCTTTGGAGTCAGGCTGGTGATCGCCAGCCCGAGGAATCGTGATGGCCTCCGGCGAGCGGTGGGCGCGGATGCGATCAAGACGATCCACGAAGAACTGCTTGAGGCCTGCCAATTGCCAGACCCGGCCACCGACGAGAGCTTTCAGTTGGTCAAGCGGCCACCCACCTGGCGGTCCCAGAAATGAGGAAGCCGCCCGGAGGCGGCTTCCGCTCCAGATCCCTAAGCACCTGGAGCAAGTGAATACAGATTAGCGGGCAAGCGGCGGAACAATCAAGCCAGCCGCGCAAAAGCAATGCTGGTCGCGGTTCCGGTTCCGCGGAACCTCCCCCTGTGGGGTGAGGTGGGTTACGAGAATGTGTCCGGCATAGGTGAATCGCGCGAGGAGGCTCACTCCGCTGGCGGGACGCGGAACGTCGGCAACTGGGGTGCATCCTCAAGGCTCAGAACGGGACCATCCCCCTTGGCCGAGCCGACGTACGCCTCGGGCGGCGGGTCACGCAGAAATGCCTCCCGCTTCCTCTCGTACTCCGTGACGAGAGCCGGCACAGAGCCGTCCGAGCAGGTAGAGGAAGCCGGCCGGCTATCGGGTCCGGCAGTCACCGTGAACAACGAGCCGTCCGGGCACAGCACCGGCTGATCCGTCTTCGGGTCGACGTAGCCCAGGGTCACGGTCTCGCCCTTTTCAAGGAGGACGGGCTCGTCGGTGGCGGATTCGGGCCCAGAGAGGCCATCAGCCACCGCGTAGCCAACCGGCACTGCGATGAGGACGGCCGCCGCGATCGCTGCGAGTCGGCCGCGGCGCGGCCTCGGCGGCTGCTCCCGGATTGCGCCGACAAGCTCGTCTCCCCATGCTTCGAGTCCTCGCGCCCGACTGTCTTGGCTGTCGGCTTCAGTCATGTGAGTCCCTCCTTCAAGGGTGAGTCGTCGTCGTATCCGTCAAGGGCGGCTGTGAGTGCCTTCATTCCGCGGGCGACGCGGGCCCGTGCGGTTGCCTGCGAGATCCCGAGCTGCTTCGCGACCCGGTCGTAGGGCAGCTGGTCGACCACGCGCAGGCGCAGCGCGTCTCGGTTGAGCTGACTCAGTTGTTCGAGCTCGGCCCGCACAGTGGCCCGCAGCTCATCCAGGCCGGCTAGCTCGAGCACACGTTCCTGATCGGAGTCGGTGAGCTGAGGCGGCTCAAGACCGAGCTTGTTCAGGGCTCGCAGCTCGATCCGCTTGCGACGAAAGAACTGCAGGATCTCTCGTCGCGCGACCGCGTAGAGCCAGGCGGCAGCCTGCGCGTCGGTGTCCCCGCGGAAGCTGGCGCGCTTCAGATACGCGCGGGCGAAGCTCTCCGCCGCGAGGTCGGTGGCGGTGTCGAGGTCGTAGACACGGCGCGCCACGAAAGCGACCAAGCCTGTCGCGTGTCGGCGGTAGACGAGCTCGAAAGCATCGGGCTCTCGGCGTGAGCGCAGCAGCGCTGCCGCCACGGGCTCCTGTGATTGCAATCGGTCCATCTGTAGGTCAGATGCATAAGGGCCCGACGCTGTGACGTGCCGTGCCCCGATCACCGAAGGGGAGGGTGGCGGTTGTTAAGGATCTCAGGGCTGCAGCTGCACTTCGCGCAAGAAGCACACTGATCGCCCGGGGAGATCGCGCACCGGACGTCAGTCCGCGAAGCTCCTGACGGTGCAACCGCCAGGGTGAGCGACCTTGCCGTCGTGGCTGTGGGCGATGCGGAAAAACTCAGCGATACCAGCATCGGCGTCGCTGCCCGTCTCGCTGGTCCTGAACGTAACCACGGCGTGCTTGTTCCGAGGGTCTACTTCCGTCTCGAGTCCAGCCGCCTCACCCTCGACAGCCGCGACACGAGCCGCGCCCTCCGCATCGAACCGTGCAGAACAGACGGTCGACTCGGAGCTGGCGATTCCAAATAGGGCAATCACTGCGCCGACGGCAACCACGACACAGCCAGCTCCGAGACCCAACACCCACCTCACGAGGCGATCCTTTCACATCACTCAGCGCCTGCCGACTCGGGTCCCGCCCTAGCCCAGATCTCGGCACTTAGGCTTCGCCCGGGCTAGTCGGGTCTGGATTTTTAAGGCCGGTTGAAAAGTGCCCCACCCCAACGCCAGTAGCCCCGCCTGTGTAGCTGAGACGTTAGGCGAAGCGGAGCAGGCGGGGTGAAAGCAACTCAACCCGCCCGCCACTCGACCAATGCTCGGCCCCGCCGCTAGGTGATGCGGCCCGTCAGGGCAGCGTGGGCGAACCGACGCAGATTCCCTCTGGGGGGCTCGGGAGCGGCTCAGAGTAGTCCGGATCCTCGATCGCCGCTGAACCTTGGCCGCCGACCTGATCGTAAAAGAACTGGCGGTCCGCCTCGCAGTTGAACTCCACGCGTTCGCCAGACGCCGTCGTGATCGCGATCAGTTGCGGGACCGTCTGCTGGGTTGTCGGCTCGTTGTTGACGATTGCAGCAACGGCAATGCCCGCTCCGCCGGCGACGAACGCGGCGCCAACAAGGAGTGGCGCAGCTTTCGAGGGCAGCTTCGAGAGGACGCCAAGCGTGGGCCTTGACCGAGTCCCGGCGGTCCTCTCGTTGATCAGGTTCGACTCGAGCTCATCGCGGAGTTCCCGCAGGGACTGCCCCGTCTCATTGCCATCGCTATTCATGTCGTCTCCTTTGCGATCCGGTTGTGTTCAAGTGAGTTAGCTAGCGCCCGTAGCGCCCTTGAGACGCGAGCGCGAGCCGCCGCCTCCGTGATCCGCAGGCGATCAGCGATCTCGCCATAGCTCATGTCCTCGAGGACACGCATCCCGATCGCCTGCCGTTGAACCTCTGAGATCTGCGCGAGTCCAGCCCGCAGCGAGGCACGCAGTTCGTCGGTCTCGGCAAGCTCCTCGATCGCGTCCCGGCGAGCCTGGTCGAGAACGGGCCGCTCGATCTGGAGCTTCTCCATCGCCTTGGTCCGCGACTTGCCCTTGCGGAAGAAGTGGGTGAGCTGATGTTCGGCAATCCGGTAGATCCAGCTTTCCATCTCTTGCCGGCTTGTTCCCCGGAATCGGGTGCGGTCCAGGAACGCCTGTGCGAAGGCTTCCGCGGTCAGATCGACGGCCACCTCGGGGTCATGGACCCGGCGAGCGATGTAGCCCAGGATTGGTTCGAAGTAGGTGCGGTAGAACGGCGCGAATGACTCATGGTCCTCGCCAGAGCGACGCAGTGCGTCGAGGGGGTTCTCGGTGGTGGTCATATCTCCTAGGTGCCTCGGGCGTCCGATCTGTGATGCAACCAGACCAAGAGAAGGGCGGGCGCCGCTCGGCGCTCGCCTCTCGCCACGATCTGACCAATCAGCAGGTGGAGCCTTTCTGGCCGATCTATTGGACCGGCGCAGGTGGGTCAGTATTCACGCGGCATCCACAGCTCGACATCGACGGCGTCATTGCGAGCCCAGGTGGGCAGATCCGATCTCCGTCCGCACGACAGGCATCGATGCGGGCGCGTGGCGGGAGCCGGTGAACGCGGAGAGTGCGGGTACGGTCGTGGGGCGCATCTTGGACCCACGGCTCTCCGGTCCGGACGACTGACATGGCCGAGGGGTCACAGACGCATGGTTGCCCAGCCGGAGGAGGTTCTTTCCGATGGTGCCTTCGCCACGATGCGGTCATTGTGAAAAGCGCGAGAAGCACCCGTTCACGGTACGCGTGGACAGCAGATCTGGATGACCGGACTGCCGCGTGGCGGTTCCGCGGAACCGGTGCCCGCGGAACCTCCCCCTGTGGGGTGAGGTGGGTTGCGAGAGTGTGTCGGAACCGGTGCTTTGCGCGAGGAGACAAAGCGCGGTTCTAGCCGTGATCGCCTCGACGCTCACGTCCGAGGTCGCTAAGTCGCGCCTCCCTCTGCCGAGCTACGGCTTGGTGCTCCCACGCCCTCATGAGCAAGATCGCTGCTCCCACCAACACCGCGAAGCCCGCCTTTAGAGCGTCATCTGATGCAAGCAGCGCGATGAATCCCCCGATCAACATCAGGGCTCCGTAGTAAGGCATCGTCGCATCGATGAAGCGGTAGTAGGAGCCGCGGGCGGAGCGTCGCCTCCGGGTAGAGCTAGGTGGACGTTCCGGGCTGGGTGCTGCCAGCCGACCCCAGAGGATCAGCGGACCGACCAGGAACGGGAGCAAGAATATGAGCAGATACCAGCGTCGTTGTGCAGACGGTGAGAGCTCAGTCGCGTTGGCGACTAACTGCGCAGCCCCGATGAGCGAGGCGAGCAAAGCAAGCGTCGCAAGAACGACTGCCGGCACCCGCAGGTTTCCACTCACGGCTACGAGCGCGCCGGCGACTGGCAGAGCCAGGGCGGGCGCAAAGACCAGCAGGGTGCTTCTGCGCGAATCGCTGACCACGCTCGAGTCCTACCCGGACTGCGGAACTCCTATGCCTGCCGTAGCCCCGATTGGGGAGGTCCTTTCGATGGTGCGCCGACGGGGTGGGGTCTTATGGTCAATTGCGCGAGACTCAACACTCAACGGCGCGTGCTGGGCGGCAGGCTTCAGAAACCGGACTCCTACTTGGCGGTTCCGCGGAACCCGGGGCAGCCGACGGGGAGGCGGATTTCGATGACGGCCTTGTTTCGGACCTCGACGGTGAACGCGGAGGGGACGAGCAGCTCGGTCGGGCAGCGCCTGCTCGTCGTGAGTGTGTGGACAGCGTGTCCCGGGCCGGCGACCGCGGAGCGGCAGGCCGTCGTGGCGTTCTTGGGATGCGCCACGGCTGAACTCAGTACCGCGTAGCAGTGGTCCGTGTCGTTGCTGGTCCTTGCCGGCACGGCTACGAGATCGCGAGAAGGGCGCCGTCGCGGCCAGGGTGACAATCTGGCAGAAGACGTTGCAGACAGTACGGAGTGGGTGGCGCACCCTCCCAGAGCCGGTCGCCAGAGCCGCTTTATTCGCCCGATAGCCGGGGGTACCTAAACTCCGCCGCCGTGAAGAAGGTCTTGATACTCGGCTCGACAGGGTCCATCGGTGTGCAGGCGCTCGACGTGATCGGGCGCAGCGACGAGCTGCGCGTGGTCGGGCTGAGCGCCAACTCGAGCGAGGCGACCGTGATCGAGCAGGCCGGGGCGCATGGCGTGCCGGTGATCGCCCTGGCTGATCCCGAGGCCGCCGCCCGGGCTCGCGAGGGCTGGAAGGGCGAGGTGCTCGGTGGTCCCGACGGCGTCCGCGAGCTGATCGAGCGCACCGGGCCGGACCTGGTGCTCAACGCGATCGTCGGCTCGGCGGGGCTCGGCCCGACCATCGCGACGCTCAGTGCCGGGATCGACCTGGCGCTCGCCAACAAGGAGAGTCTCGTGGTCGGCGGCGAGCTGGTCATCGCGCTGGCCGAGGCGGCCGACGCCCGCATCCTGCCCGTGGATTCCGAGCACTCCGCGCTCTTTCAGCTGATCGCCTCCGAGCAGCCGGGCCACGTCACCCGCCTCGTGCTGACCGCTTCCGGTGGCCCGTTCCGCGGCCGTACCGACCTCAGCGAGGTGACCCGCGACGACGCGCTCGCCCACCCGACCTGGAAGATGGGCGGCAAGATCACGATCGACTCGGCGACGCTGATGAACAAGGGCCTGGAGTTGATCGAGGCCCATCACCTGTTCGGGATCCCCTACGAGCGGATCGACGTGGTCGTCCACCCACAGTCGCTGATCCACTCCTTGATCCACCTCAACGACGGCGCCACGCTGGCCCACCTCGGCCATCCGGACATGCGGGTTCCGATCAGCTACGCCCTGCACCATCCGGAGCGCGCTGACGTGCCGCTCGAGTCGCTCGATCTGGCTGCGGCCGGCGAGCTCACCTTCGAACATCCCGACCTGGAGACGTTCCCCTGTCTGCGCCTGGCTCGCGAGGCCGGCGAGGTTGGCGGAACCGCGCCCTGTGTGCTCAACGCCGCTAACGAGGTCGCGGTCGCCGCTTTCCTCGCCGGGGAGCTCCCGTTCGCCGCTATCGCCGAGGTGGTCGACCGCACGCTCAACGCGGTTCCGGCCCAGCGGCCGACTCACTTCGAGGACCTCTTCGACGCCGACGAACTGGCCCGCGAGCGCGCCGGCGCGATCAGCGCTGAGCTCGGAGCCGCACTGAGCGGCACGACTACCAACGGGGGAGCCTCGTGAGCTGGGTCCTGGCAATCAGCGGCTTCGCTCTGCTCGTCATCCTGCACGAGGCCGGGCACATGGTTGCCGCCAAGGCCGTCGGCATGCGGGTCGAGCGCTTCTTCCTCTTCTTCCCGCCCAAGGTGGTCAGCTTCAAGCGGGGCGAGACCGAATACGGGATCGGTGCGATCCCGCTCGGCGGCTTCGTGAAGATCACCGGCATGAACCCGGAGGAGGACATTCCGGAGGAGGTCGCCGACCGCGCCTACTACACGATGCCGGTCTGGAAGCGGATCTTCGTGATCGCGGCCGGCCCCGCGGTCAACATCGTCCTCGCGCTGATCATCTTCTTCGCGATCGCCAGTGGCTTCGGGCTCAACGGCGACCCGAAGAACGAGGTCGGCGCGGTTGCCGCTGACACACCCGCGGAGGTGGCGCTCGTCGAGGGCGACCGGCTGCTCGCGATCGATGGCGAGGACGTCAGCAACCTCAGCGGCGCGGCGCTCTCCGAGGCGGTCCGCGATCAGATTCAGACCCATGCCTGCAGCGGCACACCCGAGGACGGCTGTGAGGCCACTTCGCCGGCGGAGCTCACCGTCCTCCGCGACGGCAGCAAGCAGCAGGTCGAGATCACACCCGAGTACTCGGTGCCGACGACGGCCGAAGCCGAGGTGGGAATCGAACCCCGCATGGTGCTGGGCTTCAGCTACGCGACAGAGCGCGTCCGGCTCGGTGCGGTTGACAGCGCCGACTACGCGGTCAACCAGCTCTGGTACGTGACCTCGCAGACCGCGAAGGTCTTCTCGCGGATCCTCGACGCCGAGCAGCGCAAGGAGATCACCGGCGTGGTTGGAGCGACGGAGGTCACGCGGCAGAGCTTCGAGTTCGACACGCGCCAGGCGATCGGCATCCTGGGGATCATCAGCCTCTCGCTCGGCTTGATCAACCTGCTGCCGATCCTGCCGCTGGACGGCGGCCACATCTTCTGGAGCATCGTCGAGAAGCTGCGCGGCAGGCGGGCCTCGCTGCAAACGATGGAGCGGGCCAGCTTCGTCGGCCTGGCGCTGGTTCTGATGCTGTTCGTGATCGGCCTGCAGAACGACATCGGGCGGATCACCGGCGACGGCTTCAACGTCCGCTAGACGGAATCCCCCGCAAAGCCAGGCTTCCGGTAGGTTCCGCGGTGAACCTTTACCCGAATTTCTGGAGGAGATCGGAATGGAAGTCAGCACCGCTGAGGGCTACGCAAATGGCGGCCCCGGCAAGGACATGGTCGCGCCCAACCTGGGCCTGGCGTTTCAGCGCACGGTCGAGCGTCTCGGAGACTCCCGCGCGATCCTCTCCGGCGAGGAGGAGACTTCCTGGAACGAGCTGCGGAAGAGCGCTGCGGCCGCTGCCGGCGGCTTCGCGAGCCTCGGCTTGAGCAAGGGCGACACCGTCGCGATCATGCTCAACAACCGCACGGAGTTCACCGCCATCGACCTGGGAGCGATCACCCTCGGTGGTGTCCCCTTCTCGATCTACCAGACCTCCTCACCGGAGCAGGTCGCCCACGTCTGCTCGGATGCAGGCGCCAAGGTGGCCGTCGTCGAGAAGGAGTTCCTCGAGACGTTCATGAAGGCGAAGAAGGATCTGCCCGAACTCGAGCACATCATCACGCTCGACGGAGACGGCGGCACGATGACCTTCGAGGAGTTCGTCGCCGTCGATCCCGACTTCGACGACTCGGTTGCCGAGGAGGTCGGGCCCGATGATCTGCTGACGTTGATCTACACATCCGGCACCACCGGTCCGCCCAAGGGCGTGCAGCTCTCGCATCGCAACCTGATGAGCCTCGTCTCCTCCGTGGAGGACATGATCCCGTTCCCCGACGATCAGGAGAACAAGGTGATCTCCTGGCTGCCGGCGGCGCACATCGCCGAACGCGGGGCCCACTACTACCTGCCCGTCGTGATGGGCCTCTCGGTGACCATCTGCCCGGACCCGCGCAAGATCATCGAGGTCCTGCCACAGGTGCGTCCGACCTGGTTCTTCGCCGTCCCGCGGATCTGGGAGAAGCTCAAGGCCGGCCTGGAGGCCAAGATCGCCGGGCTCCCTGACGAGGCTCGCGAGCCCGCTCAGAAGGGCCTGGAGGCGGCCCTTGCCAAGGTGCGCGCCGAGCAGGCCGGCGAGGAGGTCCCCGAGGCGGTTGCCGCCGGTGCCAAGGCTGCCGACGAGAACATGTTTTGCCATCTGCGTGAGCAGCTCGGCCTCGACAAGGTCGTCGCTGTCAATGTCGGCGCCGCCCCGACCCCTGTCGAGGTGCTCGAGTTCTTCCACGCGATCGGGATCCCGATCGGTGAGCTCTGGGGCATGTCTGAGACATGCGGCGTGGCGACGCTCAACCCTCCCGGGAAGGTCAAGCTGGGCACCGTCGGCCCGCCGACCCCCGGAATCGAGGTCAAGCTCGCTTCCGACGGCGAGGTGCTCGTCAAGGGCGACTCGATTATGGCCGGCTATCGCAATATGCCGGACAAGACAGCTGAAGCCATCGATTCCGACGGCTGGCTCTCAACCGGTGACATCGGCGAGCTCGACTCCGACGGCTATCTGAAGATCGTCGATCGCAAGAAGGAGCTGATCATCAACGCGGCCGGCAAGAACATGTCGCCGGCCGGGATCGAGGCGCACGTCAAGAGCTCCAGTCCGCTGATTGGGCAGGCGATCACGATCGGCGACCAGCGCTCCTACAACATCGCGCTCATCACCCTGGACCCTGACACGGTCCCCGGCTGGGCCGAGAAGAACGGCATCGACGACACCTCGTTGGATGCGCTCGCCGAGAACGAGAAGGTGATCGCGGCGGTCGACGAGGCGATCGAATCGGCCAACGCCAAGATGTCCCGGGTCGAGCAGATCAAGAAGTTCAAGATCCTGCCGACCGACTGGGAGCCCGGCGGCGATGAGCTGACGCCAACGATGAAGCTCAAGCGCAAGCCGATCAACGAGAAGTACAGCGACGAGATCGAAGACCTCTACGGCGGCTGAGGCCGGCGGTCAGGCGCGGTGCTCGACCAGGGCCGAGCGGTCGAGTTCAGCCACGGAGCTCACCCCGGCAAGGCCCATGGTCAGGTCGAAGTCCGCGATCTGGTTCTGGAGTAGCTCCCGCACACCCTGCTCGCCGGCCACCGCGAGGGCATAGACGTAGGGGCGGCCGAGGCAGACTGCAGTAGCGCCGAGCGCCAGAGCTTTGAAAGCGTCGGCGCCGCCCCGGATACCGCTGTCGAGCAGGACCGGGATCGAACCGTCCACGGCATCGAGCACACCCGGGAGCGCCTCGACAGCGCCGATCGCGCCGTCCACCTGGCGACCGCCGTGGTTGGACACCACGATCCCGTCGATACCCTCGGCGACCGCGCGCCGGGCGTCTTCGGGGTGGTTGATCCCCTTGAGCAGCACCGGGAGCTTCGTCCGCTCCCGCAGGAAGGAGAGGTCCTCCCAGGTGAGTGAGGGCCGCGAGTAGATCTGGACGAAGGCCTGGACCGCTGCACGGGCATCACCTGAGCGCAGCGCCGGCAGAAACTTGCCGGGATAGTTGCGCACGAGCTGGATCAGGGTGGAGATGGCGCTCAACCCGATACGCGGCTCGGGCTGGCTCTTCCGGGCCGGGATCTCGTGCATCAGCCGCCGGAAAACCGGGTCGCTCGTGTACTGGGCGATGCCCTTGCCACGCAGGAAGGGCAGGTAGGCGAGGTCGAGGTCACGGGTGCGCCAGCCGAGCATCGTCGTGTCGAGCGTGACCACGATCGCTTCGCAGCCACTCGCCTCGGCCCGGGAGACGAAGCTCTCAACCAGCTCGTTGTGGGTGCTCCAGTAGAGCTGGAACCAGCGCGACGCATCGCCCATCGCCGCCGCCACGTCCTCCATCGGGACCGAGGCCTGGTTGGAGAAGATGTAGGGAACCCCTGCCACCGCGGCGGCCCGGCCAACGGCGCGATCGGCCTCGCCGTCGACCATCTCGAGAACGCCGACGGGTGCCAGCAGGAAGGGGGAGGGCAGCCGCCGGCCGAACAGCTCCACGCTCAGGTCGCGCTCGGAGACGTCGCGCAGCATGCGCGGCACAATCCGCCAGCGGCCGAAGCCCTCCCGATTGGTCGCCACTGTGGACTCGCGGCCGGCGCCCGTGGCGATGTAGGCGAACGCCTCACGGCTGATTGCCCGCTCCGCAGCCTGCTCCAGGCGGCCGAAGTCGATCGGGATCGAGGGCTTACGCCCGCCGACCCCGTCGACGTAGATCTGGGTCTGTCGCTCGCGCCCGTCCATCCCCGGCGGCACGCTACCGGGCCGCGATCATCGGCGACGGCGCAGCGGTTCTACGCGGCGACTTCGGTTCCGTAGCGCTTCGCGGCACGGCCCCGCGCCTTGGCGGCCTCGACCTCGCGGTCCTTGGGCGCGGCATTGGTCTCGAGCCGGCCGAACAGATCGCGCGTCACGGCGGCGACCTCCTCGACGGCCTGCTCGAAGGCCTCCGTGTTGACCTGCGAGGGCTTGCTGAAGCCGGTTACCTTGCGCACGTACTGAAGCGCGGCGGCCTCGATCTCCTCCTCGGTTGCGGCGGGCTCGAAGTTGTAGAGAGTTCTGATGTTCCGACACATGCCTTCAGGGTAGGGGAGAAGGATCCGCGTTACGAATCCCGAGGCGCGCCGAGCGCGTCGATCTGCTGGATAATCACCCGATGCTGCATCGGGCGGGAATCACCAGGGCCACGATCGCGACTCTCGCGCTGATCGCGGGCGCCCTCGCCGTCCTGTCCGGGAGCGCTCTCGCCGCTCCCCCGTGCGCCAAGCAGCCCCAGGTCAAGGTGCTGGTCTCCGGGCGCGGTGTGCTCGAATCGATCGGCGTTGACAAGCGTGGGCGCCTCTTCTTCACCGACTCCGATGCTGGTGAGCTGCTGATGCTGCGCCGGCCCGGCGCTGAGCCGAGGCTGATCCTCGACGGGATCGATGGTCCCGGTGGGATCGTCTTCCGCAAGGACGGCAAGCTGCTGGTCGGATTTGGCGACTCGATTGCCCAGGCCGCCGACGGGCCACTCAATCCTGAGGCAGGGCTACTGCTGGTCGATCCAAAGACCGGCAAGTCGCGGGTGCACACCTCCGGCCTACAGATGGCGAATGGGATCGCACGCGGCCCTGGGCGGACGATCTACGCCTCGATCGACATCGGCTCCGGCATCGATCGCGTCCGCAAGCGCACGCCGGAGCTGAACTGGGCCAACGTGATCTCGGCGAACGGGATGATCGTTGACAGCACCAGCCGCTTCCTGTTCGTCAACCAGACCTTCACAGCGGCCGCGATCCAGCGGGTTCCCCTCGATGATCCAGGTGCCGCCGCGACCTGGTACACGGCGGGTGTCGCCGACGCGGCCGCGGGATTCGACGGCCTCACCCGCGACGGAGCCGATCGCCTCTACGCTGCGGCTAACGGAGCGGGGGAGGTCTGGAGGGTGGACGGCCCCGGCGCGGCGTGCGTGCTTGCCGGGCGCGATCCTTTCCCCTCGGGACCGAGCGATCTTGCCTTCGGGCGCAAGAAATCACGCTTCCCGCCGCGCAATCTCTACGTGACGACGTTCGGCGGCGAGGTGCTCGAACTCGTCGGCGCCAGGCGCTGAGCGGAGCCCACGGGCGCCGCGGTGCGCGCGACCCGGCCTCCCGGCCTTCTATCCTGCTGCGGATGGCTTCCAAGCGACAGATATTCATCGGCGGCGTGCCGATCGGCGGCGGCGCCCCGGTCGCGGTCCAGACGATGACCAAGACCGAGACCGCCAACCTCAAGGCAACGATGGAGCAGATCGAGACGGTGGCCGAGGCGGGCGCCGACATCGTCCGCGTTGCCGTGCCCCGGGACAAGGACGTCGAGGCGCTGAAGACGATCGTCAAGGAATCGCCGATTCCCGTGATCGCCGATATCCACTTCAACCACACCCTCGCGCTCAAGGCGATCGACGCCGGCGCCCACTGTATCCGCCTCAACCCGGGCAACATCGGCGGGCGCGAGAAGGTCGCCGAGGTCGCCGAGCGGGCCACCGCGGCCGGCACACCGATGCGGATCGGAGTCAACTCCGGCTCGCTGCCCAAGCACCTGCACGAACTGGAGCGGGAAAAGCCGGTCGAGGCCCTGGTCACGGCGGCGGTCGAGTTCGTTGAATTGATGGAGGACCTCGAGTTCACCGACTTCAAGGTCTCGATCAAGTCAACGAACGTGCCCAACACGATCGCGGCCAACCGGCTGCTCTCCGAGCGGATTCCCTACCCGTTGCATCTTGGCATCACCGAGGCCGGCACCAAGTGGACGGGTTCGCTCAAGTCCGCCGTCGGGCTCGGCACGCTGCTCGCCGATGGAGTCGGAGACACGATCCGGATCAGCCTCTCCACCTTCCATGCCGAGGAGGAGGTCAAGGTCGCCTGGGAGATCCTCAAGGCGCTGCAACTGCGTGAGCGCGGCCCGGTGCTGATCGCCTGCCCGACCTGCGGTCGCCTGCAGTTCGACATGGACACCGTCGTCGCCGAGATCGAGACGCGTCTGGAGGCCTACAAGGACCCGATCGAGGTCGCCGTGCTCGGCTGCGCGGTGAACGGGATCGGCGAGGCCAGCCACGCCGACTTCGGAATCACGGGGGCGCTCAACGAGGGTCTGATCTTCGCCCACGGCAAGCCGCTGCGCAAGGTGCCTCAGGATGACCTCGTGGACACCCTGTTCGAGGAGATCGACAAGTCCGTCGGCGCCGGCGGCAAGATCGATTTCGACGAGACCGAGTCCGCCGAGGGCGCCGAGTGGCTGCAGAAGATCGAAGAGGAGAACGCCGGGGATCTCACCCCGGAGAAGATCGCCGCGATGGAAGCCGCGGCGGTGGAGGAGGGTGAGGACATCACCGCACCGCCAAAGGGCAAGAAGGTCGAGTTGGGCGAGGACGCCTCACCGACCGCCGGCCGCCGCTTCACGCGCGCCTAGCCCACGCTCCCGATGTACCGCAGGTTGCTCACAGTTGTCGTTGCCGCGCTGGCGCTCGGGCTGCTTGGTCTGCTCGGCTCCCAGGCCCTGGCCGGCAAGAACAACACGTTACGCCCGAACCCGGCCAACGATTCCTCGCTGATCCGCAAGAAGCTCGACAAAGAGCGCTACCACGGTGCCGGTGGCTGCGCGAGGCGGACGCCGAAGGGGACGAAGGCGCTCGAGAAGTGGATGAAGCGCAACAGCACCAGGAATGTCTTCACCGGCACGATCCGCTGCGATGGCGGCGTCCACGGGACAGGCAGGGCACTCGACTTCGGGCTCGATGCACGGGTCAAGAAGCAGAAACGCTTCGCGATGCGCTTCATCAACACCTGGCTGGCCCGCGACTCGAAGGGCCGCCGCAACGCGCTTGCACGCCGCATGGGAATCCAGCTGATCATCTTCAACTGCCGCTTCTGGCAGACCGGAAACTCCGGCCTCAGCAGCTACAGCGTCTGCCGCGGTGGCCGCAAGGGCGTCGATACCACCCAGGCGCACATCGACCACATACATGTCGAGCTGACCAGGCCTGCAGCCAAGCTGAAGACGTCCTTCTGGCGCTCCGGCCTCGCCGGCGGCAAGGCCGGAAAGGGCGGCGGAGGCGGCGGCTCAGGCGGTCTCTGAGTCCGAGCGCCGCCCGTTGCGGGCCCGCGCGGCGTAGGATGCGCCCGGCAGTGGCGCAATCGGGACTCGGGGTAAGTATCAAGAAGGTCGATCACGTCGACCTCTCCGAACTGCTGCCCATGATGCGCGCCTACTGCGACTTCTACGAGGTCGCTCCGCGCGACGATCGGCTGGTCGCCCTCTCGCGAGCGCTGCTCGATGATCCCGGCGAGGGCGTCCAGCTCATCGCGCGTCGCGAAGACGACGCCATCTCGGTCGGTTTCGCGACGATCTTCTGGGGTTGGTCCACGCTGGATGCGGCGCGGAACGGCCTGATGAACGACCTCTTCGTCAAGCCCGACGTGCGGGGGGCGGGGGTGGGGCGGGCCCTGATCGAGGCCTGCCGGGGCGCCTGCCGTAAGCGTGGAGTAGGGAAGCTCGAGTGGAGCACCGCGCCCGACAACCACACCGCGCAGCGGCTCTACGACTCGACCGGTGCGAGCGCCTCGGTCTGGAAGTCGTACGAGATCGACGCCTGGTAGCCGCCGTCCGGACAGTCGCTTCACTGCGAATAGCCGACCGTATAGGTCAGTAGAACGCGTCAGAGTTCGTCGGTCAGCCGGTTTCCGGGGCTTCAGCGGCGGCCGCGGCTCGCGCGGATCAGCTCGTCCACGAGCAGGTTGCAGGAGCGCTGCAGCTGCTCGATGGTCGCATCCTCGACCCGGCTGACGCCCAGCTTGCCGTTGATCCAGGCGTTCGCCTCGCGGTGCCCGCAGCGGCGCTTGCGGGCCAGCTCAGAGACGAGGCGGCGACGCTCGTCGCGGAGGTCTCGACGCCGCTGGAAGGCGGGGATCTGGGGCGGCTCGTCGGCGGGCTCCTCCTCGGCGACCGCGACCGGCACTGGCGCCGGGGCCGGCTGCACTGCCTCGTCGCCGGGCTCGCCGAACAGGTTCATCTGCGGGACCACGTCGGCGGCCACCGGGACGAAGTCGATCTCCTCCTCGGGGCCGCGCTCGGTCTCGCGGGGCTCCAGCGGCTCATCCCACTCGCGCTCGTCCTCGGCGCTGCGCTGCACCACGCGGTGGATCTCATCCTCGATCTTGGCCGCATGGGAGCGGAGGATCGGCTCGGCAGGCAAAAACAGCCAGCTCTGCTCGCCGTTGCCGCTGCCCGTGCGCACGAAGCGCCCGACGATCTGGCGGAAGATCATCGCCGTCTTGGCGGTCGTCGCGTAGACGCCGACCCGCAGGCGGGGGATGTCGACACCTTCGGAAACCATGTTCACCGCCACGATCCAGCGGCTGCGGCTGGCCGCGAACTTGCGCAGCCGCTCGTGGGCGCCGCTGTCCTGATGCAGGACCACCGTGGGCGACTCGCCCGAGATGTCGGTGAGCGCGCCGGCCACGACGCGGGCGTGGGCGCTGTCGGCGGCGATCACCAGGCCGCCGGCGTCTTTGTGTCCGTCGGCCCGGACCCGGGTGAGCTGCTGATCGGCCTGGCGCAGGATGCGCGGCAGGCCCTCCGGAAGATCGGTCGAGATCGCGGTCCGGTAGCGGCGGCCACGCTCCCTGGCGGAAACCTCCTCCTCGAAGGAGCTCTCGATCGTGTCCGCGCCGCTCTTCCAGACCAGTGTCCCGTCGAAGGGCACGAAGACCACACGCCGGCAGGCGCCGTCGCGGATCGACTCGGCGTAGGAGTAGGCGACGTCCGGTGCGGCGAAGCCGTTGGTGTCGTAGGTGATGCCCGGGATTGGCGCGTCGTCGCTGCGGAACGGTGTGCCGGAGAGCAGCAGCGTGCGCCCGGCGGCTCCGAGGGCCCGGGTGAAGCCCTCGCCCCAGGCCAGATCGTCGCCGAGATGGTGGACCTCGTCGGCGATCACCAGAGTGCGTCGCGTGCACTCCTTCGCATAGGTCTTCGCGGTCGCTGCCACGCGGGCGTAGGTGACCGCGATGCCCTCGAAGTCCCGGGTCGTCTGCAGGTGGCGCGCGTCAGGCTGCAGATTGAGCCCGAGTGCCCCGGCCGCCGCCGCCCATTGCTGGGTCAGCGGTGCGGTCGGGCAGACGATCGCGACGCGATCGATCTCGCTGCGCCGCAGAAGCTCACGGGCGAGCACCAGAGCCGGCCGCGTCTTGCCGGCCCCTGGGGCGGCGGCGATCAGGAACGGCCCCGAGCTCCAGGCTCCAGCGGCGGCCAGCGTCCGCCGCTGCCAGGCGCGCAGGGCCGGGTCGCGGAAGGCGGGGCACTCGCCGAGCGGGGAGGGTGGTTGCGTGGTGGTTGTGGTCGGCACGTGAGCGCGGCATCCTGAGCCTCGGCCCGGACGGACCGCGCCAGAGCAGTGCTCATGGGAAATTGGGGAGCCGCAGCGGGGTGCTCGGCCGTGGCGCCTGCCCTGCCGGGTGCCGATGCGCTCGGCGTACGCTCCCTGCCGCAGATATCCTCGCCGTCCGATGACTCGCCTCTCCAGCTACCTGCTGCCCACCGTCAAGGACGCGCCCGCCGACGCGGAGGCGATCAGTCACAAGCTGATGGTCCGCGCCGGGCTGATTCGCCAGCTCGGGTCGGGCATGTGGACCTACCTGCCCGCCGGTCTGCGGGTGATCCGCAAGGTCGAGGCGATCATCCGTGAGGAGATGGACGCGATCGGCGCCCAGGAAGTGCAGATGCCGGTTCTGCAGCCGGCCGAGAACTGGAAGAAGACCGGGCGCTACGAGATCGACGAGATGTTCAAGCTCAAGGACCGTAAGGGATCGGAGATGGTGCTCGCGATCACGCACGAGGAGGCCGTCACCTTCCACGTCGCCAACGAGGTCCGCTCCTACCGCGATCTGCCTCAGATCCTCTACCAGCTGCAGACCAAGGAGCGCGACGAGCCGCGGCCCCGCGCCGGCGTGCTGCGGACGCGGGAGTTCACGATGAAGGACGCCTACTCCTTCGACCGCGACGAGGCCGGCCTGCAGGAGAGCTACGACAAGAACATCGTCGCCTACGACCGGATCTTCGACCGCTGCGGGCTGCGCTGGTACCGGGTCGAATCGGACGTCGGAATGATGGGCGGCTCCGGTGCCCACGAGTACATGGCGCCCTGCGCGGCGGGCGAGAACGAGGTGGCGCTGGCCGAGGGCTACGCGGCCAACATCGAGGTGGCAAGCGCAGAGCCGCAGCCGGTCGAGCTGCCTCCGGCGCTCGACGCCCCCCGCGAGGCGCCCACACCCGGGCTGACCACGGTCGTCGATGTGGCCGAAGCCCTCGGCGTGCCGGCGGGCGCCCTGATCAAGGCGATGCCGGTTGTCGTCGATGACGAGCGCGGCCTGGTTCTGGTCCTGGTGCGCGGCGATCATCGACTCAACGAGATCAAGCTCGCCAATCACCTCGGCGCCGGGTTCCGCCAGGCGCATGAGGACGAGATCAAGGAGGCGGTCGGCCCGGTCGGCTTCATCGGCCCGGTCGGCGCCACGGTTCCCGTGATCAAGGACGTGGCGATCAGCGGTGCCGGGCTGGTCTGCGGGGCCAACGTCGCCGGTGCCCACTTGCTCGGCGTCGAGCCGGGTCGGGATTTCCAGTTCACCGAGGCCGACGTGCGCACCGTCGAGGCGGGGGACGCTGCTCCCGGCGGGGGGGCAATCACGCTGGAGCCGGCGATTGAGGTCGGCAACATCTTCAAGCTGGGAACCCGGTACTCGGAACCGCTCGGCGCGACCTACCTCGACACCGACGGCAAGCAGCAGACAGTCGTGATGGGCAGCTACGGCATCGGCCCCGCGCGGATCGCGGCAGCCGCGATCGAGCAGCGCGCCGACGAGCGCGGCATCGTCTGGCCCGCCGCCATCGCGCCCTGGCAGGTTCACCTGGTGGCCCTGGGCAAGGGCGGGGATGAGGTCGCCGAGGCCGCCGACAAGCTTTACGGGGAGTTGCTGAGTGCAGGGATCGAGACCGTCTACGACGACCGTCCCGCTGCCGGGACGGGGGAGAAGCTCACCGACGCCGAGCTGGTCGGCTGCCCGCTGCGGTTGACCCTCGGCAAGCGTGGCCTCGCCGAGGGGGTGGCGGAGTCACAACTGCGCGCCGACGGCAGCGAGGAGAAGATCCCGCTCGACGGCGCGGTCGATCGGGTCACTCAGCTTCTCGGAGACCTGGAGCAGGCCGGGATGGTCATGCGGTGAGCAAAGGCACAGAACCGAAGCGCCGTCGACTTACGCGCAAACGGCTCCTCGGTCTCGACCGTTCCGGGCCGGAGCCGGCACAGACCCGTGCCGGCCAGCCCCTGCGGCCGTTCACGCTGCCGAACCTGATCGGCTACGTCCGGCTTGCCGCGCTGCCCGTCTTTCTGGTCCTCGCCTTCAACTCCGGCGACGGTCGCGACGCGCTGGCAACGATCATCTTCGTCTCGGTCGCTCTCGGGGATCTGCTGGACGGCTTCGTGGCCAGGGCCACCGGGCAGTACAGCCGCCTCGGAGCGCTGCTCGATCCGATCGTGGACCGGCTCACAATCCTTTCCGGCGCGATCGTCTGCTGGCATTTCGAGCTGCTGCCCCGCTGGGCGCTCGCCCTGCTCGTCGTCCGCGAGGTGCTCACGCTGATCCTGGCCCGGTACATGCTGCGGAGGGGCGCCGACCTCGAGATCAACTGGATCGGCCGTGGCGCCGTGTTTCTGATCATGGGCGGCATCTTCTGGTCGATGGTCACCGACTGGTGGCTGATCGAAGTCGGCTTCTCGATCGGCGTTCTACTCTCGATCCTGGCGACCGCGATCTACGCGCGCGCGGCACGCGATTCACTCCGGGCGCATGCCGAAGCTCTGGGGACCGGAGCCAGGGCAGAGGTGCAGCCGGCCACCCAACCTTCAAGCCCGGATTGAACGTTGGCGATGGCCCCGTATACTCGAACTCAACCTGAGATCGGCTCGGGGAGACAGAGGAGATAGCAAGAATTTATGGACGAGACCTTTCCTGATATCGGGGCCATGAGCGACGAGGATCTCAAGGCGCTGATCGATGAGTACACCACGGAGGAGCAGGAGGTCTCGTATAGACGACGGATGCTCCACGGAAAGATCGACATCCTGCGGGCCGAGCTCGTCAACCGGCTGCGTATCCATCGTGAGTCCGGCGATGCGCTGATCAGTGGCGCAGACGTCGAGAAGCTCACCGACATCCTGGCCGGCCGTGTGGCCCCCCAGGAGCCCCGGTCCTAGGCGGCCGCCGCCGATTTCGATGGCGTTGCACTGCCACGAGTGTGGGTTCGTAAACCCCGAGGGTGCCAACTACTGCCAGAAGTGCGGTGCCTATCTCGGGCGCCCGGAGGGCAAGGACGAGCCGACGACGCTGACCTACAAGCTGGATGACACCGGCGACTTCGAACGTGTCGACATCGAGGAGATGGTCGAGGCCGAGGGAGCCGCGCTGGTCATCCGCGCCGGCGGCGGGCGCTCGGGCGAGAGCTTCTCCCTCGACGAGGAGCGGATGAGCATCGGTCGCACCCCGGACGCCCCGATCTTTCTCGACGACGTGACCGTGTCCCGCAACCACGCGCTGCTCGTGCGGCGCCGCGAGGGGCTGTATATCGACGACCTCGGTTCGCTCAACGGGACCTACGTGAACCGCAAACGCATCGAATCGCATCTGCTGGCCGACGGGGATGAGATCCAGGTCGGGAAGTTCCGTCTCTCCTATCTGGAGCGCTGAGCTGATGGCGGGTGAGGGCAGCGTGCAGTCACGTCCCGGTCACAGCGGTCCTGTAGCCGGCGGAGGGGCCGGCCAGAGCGCTTCCGGGCGGCCCGCCGGGGACTCACCCTCGCGGCCCCGCAAGGCACTGACGATCGGCGCCGTCTGCAAGATCCTGCGCCAGGAGTTCGACGATATCTCGATCTCGAAGATCCGCTACCTGGAGGACCAGAAGCTGCTCGCCCCGCGGCGCACGCGCGGCGGATACCGGCTCTACAGCCAGGCGGACGTCGAGCAACTGCGGGCGATCCTGCGCATGCAGCGGGACGAGTTCCTGCCGCTCAAGGTGATTCGCCAGGAGCTTGCTGCCGGCAAGATCGCCGGCGCCAGCGACCGCGGGAACGGCAGCAGCAAGCGCCGCGCGATGGGCCTGGAGGAATCCGGCGAGCGGATCTCCCACGACGAGTTGGTCGAGCAGACTGGTGCGACCGCGGAGCTGATCCGCGAACTGGAGGAGTATGGCGTGGTGACCCCGCAGCGCGAGGGCGGCAACACGAGCTTCGACGAGACCGATCAGGAGATCGTCAGGGCCGCCACGGAGCTCGCCCGGTTCGGGGTCCACGGCCGCAACCTGCGTGTGTTCCGGACCGCGGCCGACCGGGAATCCACCCTTCTGGAGCAGATCCTCGGCCCTTCGCTGCGCTCGCGCAGCCCGGCCCGGCGCGAAGAGGCGCTGGAGAGTCTCGAGACGCTGGCCGCGACCTGCACCCAGCTCAAGCACCTGCTGCTGGTCCGGGACCTGCGACGCCTGCGCGGCTAGCCCGGCGAGGCGCCCGCCCGCCACAATCCCCCGATGCCCAAGGTCTCGCGATCACGCAGCCTGCCGGTCCCGCCGGCGGCGGCCTGGCGCCTGCTCGCCGATCCTCACAATCTGCCTCGCTGGTGGGCGGAGACGGTGCGGGTCGAGTCGGTCGAGGGTGAGCCCGGCGCCCGGGGCAGCCGCTTCACCCAGGTCTTCCAGACGCAGAAGGGGTCTCCGGTCCGCGCCGACTGGCGCACGACCGAGTCCACTCGTGATCAGCGCCTGGTCTGGGAGCAGCAGATCGAGGGCACTCCGTTCGAGAAGTTTCTGCGCGGTTCCGAGCTCGAGGTCCGGCTTGCGCCCGACGGGGATGGCACGAAAGTCACGCTCGAGGGACGGCGTCATCTGCGCGGCATGTCACGCCTCGGTGCCCCGATGATGTCACGCGCGACCAAGCGCTCGCTCGACGAGGCCCTGGATGGCATCGAGCGCGCCCTTGTGCGCTCCCACGAGGGGATTCAGGACTAATGGGCCGCGAGCTGTTGCGCCGCGACAGCGTCTGGTGGGGCTGGGGGCGCACGAGCCCGCGCGGCGAGCTTCCCGGCGGCGCCCGTGCCCTGCTGGAGGCCGAACTCGGCGAGCTGCAGCCGGCCGAGCGGGTCGGGCTGGGAGATGTGGAGCTGCCCGAGCCGCAGGCGATCCCCGCCCGCGTGTTCGACGCCGCCGGTGGGGAGGGGGCGGTGAGCATCGAGGCCGAGGATCGTGTCCGGCATGCCGCTGGGAAGAGCTACCCGGACCTCGTGCGCATGCGCGGCGGTGCCCCCACCGCCGCGCCGGACGCCGTGCTGGCTCCGGCCGGCCCGGCCGAGGTCGCGGCCACGCTGAGCGCCTGCAGCGCCGAGCACATCGCCGTGGTGCCTTTCGGCGGCGGCACGAGCGTCGTCGGCGGGGTCGAGCCCGAGCGGGGCTCCTTCGACCGGCTCGTGGCGCTCGACCTGACCTCGCTGCGCGATTGCGAGGTGGATGAGCGCTCGCTGACCGCGCGGCTCGGGGCCGGGCTGCGGGGGCCGGAGGCCGAAGAGGCACTCAATCAGCAGGGCTACACGCTCGGGCACTTTCCCCAGTCCTTTCCCTACGCCACGATCGGCGGTTTCGCGGCGACCCGTTCGGCCGGGCAGGCTTCCAGCGGTTACGGTCGCTTCGACGAGCTCGTCACCTCAGTCGTCATGCAGACCCCGGTCGGCGAGATCCGCACGCTCGAGACTCCGCACACGGCCGCCGGTCCCGCACTGCGCGAACTGATCATCGGCTCTGAGGGGACGCTGGGTGTGATCACCGAGGTCGAGGTGCGGATCCGGCCGCTGCCGGCGGTGCGCCGCTACGAGGCCTGGTTCGCCGTCGGTTTCGAGCAGGGGGTGGAGATCGCCCGGGCGCTCGCCCAGGCCGACCGTCAGCCCGACGTCTTCCGGCTCTCCGATGAGGAGGAGACACGCGTCTCGCTGGCGCTCTCGGGGCTCGACGGCCTCAAGCGCAGCGTCCTGGACCGCTATCTGGCGCTGCGCCGCCGCCGCGGCGGTTGCATGATCATCGCGGGCTGGGAGGGCAGCGGCGAGTCGGTGGCGCGGCGACGCGAGCTCTCAGCGGCTCTGCTGCGTGCCGGTGGCGCCGTCAGCCTCGGTCGCAGCGCCGGTGAAAGCTGGGAGCACGGTCGCTTCGAGGGCCCCTACCTGCGCGATCTCCTGATGGACGAGGGCGCGATGGTCGAGACGCTCGAGACCGCGCACACCTACGCGGGGCTCGGCGGGCTCTACGGCGCCGTGCAGAAAGCGCTGAAGGGCGCGATGGCCGCCCAGGGTGCGCCCGGGATCGTGATCTGTCACGTCTCCCACATCTACCGGGATGGAGCCTCCCTGTACTTCACCTTCATCTCGGCCCGCCGCCCGGGCGCCGAGATCGAGCAGTGGCGCGCCGTCAAGGGCGCGGCCTGTGAAGCAATCGTGGCGAGCAGGGGCACGATCACCCACCACCACGCGGTCGGGACCGATCACGCCCCCTACATGCGGGCCGAGATCGGCGAGCTCGGGATCGAGGCGCTGCGGGCAATCAAGGATCGGCTCGATCCAAACGGCGTGATGAACCCGGGCAAGCTGCTGCCTGCCTGATCGGGCGGGGCGGATCAGCCGCCGTCTCCGCCCGCGCCGGAGTCCGGCGTCGTGGTTGTACCGGACCCCGGGTCCGGGGCGGTGTTGGAGCCGGAGGAGGTGTCATCGGCGAGCGGGATCTTGCCGCTGGCGAGCGTCTCCCCGGAGAAGGGCACGACGAGCTGCGGGTTCTGACCAGTGCTGGCCGCCTCGACCGCCTTGGTCAGCGGGCCGATCTCGCTGCGCGAGATGACCACGGTCTGCGCCGATCCCGCGACCGCGAGCGCCACGGGCGCGGCGATCGGGATCGTGTCGTTGAAATTGCCGTTGTCGTCCGGCTGGATCGGGATGGGGATCGGGTAGCCGGCTTCATCCGCAAGCATCAGCCACATCAGGTACACCTCGCCCTCGGCGAGCTTGGGGTCGAGGCCGCTGAGGCTGAGGTCCACGAACAGCGTGTCCTGGGTGAGGCCGAAGTTGGCGTCTCCGGCGACCCCGCTGCCGTCGACCGCCTTGAGCGAGACGGGGGTGGTATCGCGCAGGGGATCATCGAGGGGGTTCGTGGAATCCGCCGAGGCGGAGCCCGAGGCGGGGTCATCGCTGGAGAAGACGCCGGCCACGCCGAGAACGACAAAGAGCAGGATCACCGCACCGGCCGCGAGCCCGGCGATCAGCCGGGTCTGGTTCGGCGACCGACCGACCGACGGATCGCCGGTAGAGGCCGTCGCGCCGACCGCCGTGTCGGCAGCCGGAGTACGTTCGGTCGCGGCCTCGGTGGGCGAGGGGCTGGCGGCCTTGCGCCGGACTCCCTTGGGCGTCGGAAGAGTGGGCAGCTCGGCCGCCGGTGCCAGGGCCTGGATCCTGGTCGAGATCTCCTCTGCGAGGTCGCGGGTCGGTGGATCCTGTTGCAGAAAGCGGACGGCGTCCGCACGCCCGATCGGATCTGCCTGGCCGAGCAGGTAGTCGGTGAGGCCGACGTCCTTGTCGGGATCGGCGCCGCCCAACTCGGTCAGGGCAGAGCGCGCCTTGTCCCGCACCTGCTTCTCCGAGATGCCGAGCAGATCGGCGATGTCGGAGTAGCTCTGTCCGCGTTCGCAGACGAGCTGGATCAATGCTCTCTCATCCTGTTTTAGTGCCATCTGTCCCAAAGCCTACGCATTTGCAGCCGAAAGCTGCGCTGGTGGGTATGTTGCGCTCTCCATGACCGCCCGCATCGCGCGACTCTGTACCCAGGCCCCGCGGCCCCTGCTGGGGTTCTGCGTGCTGGCGACGCTAGCACTCGGGCTGTACGGGCTGGGCGTTCCGGACCGCCTCAGCCTCGGCGGTGGGAGCCTCACCGACTCGCAGTCCGAGCTCGCTGCGGCCGAGCTCGGTGCCGAGCTCGGCTTTGACCCCGAACCCGCTTTCATCCTCGTCGTCTCCGGCGCCGAGCCGCTCTCGTCGGCCGCGAACGACGTCGCCCTGGACACGCTGGTCGAACAGGTCAAGTCGATCAGAGGGGTCGAGGCGGCGCTGGAGGGTCCCGTATCCGACGATGGCCTGACTACCACCGTCGCGGTCCACCTGCCGACGGACGCCGGCGCCGAGCTGAGTGACTCAGTCGCCGAGGGGCTCCAGGGACGGCTGGACCCGGGCCCGCTGCAGGTGCTGCTCGGAGGCATGCAGGCCACCGGTACGGGGGCCCGTGATACCGCCCTCGACGATGCGCCCATGCTCACGCTGGGGGCCTTGCCGCTGCTCCTGCTCGTACTCGCCGGGTCGCTGGGCTTCCGGCTTGGACTCGCGACCCTGCTCGCCGCTGGGTTGGCCACCGCTCTCTCGGTATCGGCACTGGGGCTGCTCGGCGAGTTCGCTGAACTGCAGGCGATCGCCGTCGTGGCGGCCGCCTTCGTCGCGGTCGTCTCGGCGGTCGAGGTGGCAGCCGTGCTGGCCTACCGCTACCGGGAGGAGTCGGCGACGCTGGGCGCCGGTCCCGAGGCGCTCGAGTACTCGCTGCACACGGTTCTCAAGGGCACCGCCATCGGGATCGTCTCGGCGGTCCTGATCGGAGTCGCGTTGCTCTTCGTCCCCGTTGACTTCGTCCACTCGATCGGAGTTGCCGTTGCGCTGGCGGCTGTGCTGGCGCCGGCGGCCGCGTTGCTGCCGATCGGTGCTGCGCTGTCGCTGCGCGCGGAGCAGGAGGTGGGGGAGGCCCTGCCGCTCGTCCCCGCCGACAGTCGCCCCGAGGGCGGCCCCCGCTCGTTCCGGGCCATCCTCGCCTTCGCCCGGCGCCGGGGGCGCGCTGCCATCGTCGTGGTGCCGCTGGCTGCCGTTGTCCTCGTCGCGCTCTCGCTCACCGATTCCGAGGCCGTCGGGCTGAGCGCCGGTGAGCTCCCCGCCGAGCAGCAGGCAGCCATTGCCGACGCGGAGATCGCGGGTGCCTTCGGCCCGGGCTCCTCCGGTCCGCTGATCGTGATCACTGACGGAGAGCCCGAGGCCCCGACCCTGACCCTCTACCGGGACTCGATCTCGCGTCTGGATCACATCGGGCTCGTGGATCTGGCCCGGCCCGCGGGCCCGTTCGCCTACTTCGGTGCCGCGCCGACGGCCCGACCGCAATCGCTGGCCGCCCAGGACGCGATCGCCGCGATCGCCGATGTGCCCGCGCCGACGGCACGGCGGATCACGGGCCCGGCCGCGGAGCTCCGCGACACGGCAGTGGGTCTGGGCAACGACCTGCCCCTGGTGGCGATCGTCGCTCTGCTCGGCACGGCCGCTCTGTGGAGCCTGCTGTTCCGCTCGGCTTTCGGCCCGTTGCTCGCGCTCAGCTCGGCGGTCGGCCCGCTCGTCGGCCTCGCCGCGGTCGTCTACATCTTCAGTGACGGGCGCCTCGCCGAGACCCTCGACTACGCGCCCGCGGGTGCGCCTCACCTCCAGACCTATGTGCTCACTGGCGCGGTACTTTTGGCGCTGGGGCTCGCCCGCGGCGCCCAGACGGCTACGGCGCTGCGCGAGGAGCTCACGCTCGGCGGGTCCGCCGCCGGCTCGCTCGCGCGCTCGAGCGTCCTCACCCTGTGGCCGGCAGCCACCGCGACGCTGATCGGCGTGATCGTGGCCGGTGTCTGGATCGGATCCCCCTTGCTGCCGGCGAAGGAACTTGCGGTGGGCCTCTCGATCGGTTTACTCGCCGACCTGCTGCTGACCCGCTGCCTGATCGCCCCGGGCTTGGCGCGGCTCAGTATGAGGAGCGAGCGGTGAGTGCGCCGGAGCCGGCCGTGACGGGACTCAACGCCGCCCTCGGAATCGGCGACCTCGAGCGCGTAGCCGACGATCTGGCGCGGGCCGAGATGCCCGTCACCGACAGCGTGCTGCAGCCCTTCGGAAACGTGCACGGCGGCGCCTACGCCGCGCTTGCCGAGACCGTCACCTCGTGGGCCACCTACGAGAGCGTCGGCCCCGAGAACGGCGCGTTCGGGCAGTCCAACGACACCTCGTTCCTGCGCCCGGTCTCCAGCGGCACCGTCCACGCCGAGGCCAGACCAAAGCATCGGGGTCGGACCTCCTGGGTCTGGGAGGTCGAGATGCGCAACGACGAGGGCAAGCTCTGTGCGCTCTCGCGCGTGACGATCGCAGTGCGGCCACTCTCCGGCATGCCCGGTGGCAAGTCCCCGGGCTGAGCCTGTGGAGCGCCCATGGCCGCTCAGCCGCCGAAGCGGTTGGTGATCGGTAGGCGCCGGTCGCGGCCGAACGCCTTCGGCGTGATCTTCACGCCCGGCGGGGCCTGGCGGCGCTTGTACTCGGCCCGGTCGACCATCGAGATCACCCGCTCGGCAACCTCGGGGTCGATCCCGGCGGCGACCATCGAGTCGCGACCGCCGTCGCCCTCGACGTACTCCTCCAGCGCCCGGTCGAGCACCGAGTAGTCGGGCAGCGAGTCGCTGTCGAGTTGGTCGGGGCGTAGCTCGGCGGTGGGCGGCCGCTCGATCACCGAGGACGGGACCAACTCGCGGCCCTCCTGCTCGTTGCGGAAGCGGGTGAGCCCGTAGACGAGCATCTTCGGCACGTCCTTGATCACCGCGAAGCCGCCCGCCATGTCGCCGTAGAGGGTGGCGTAGCCCACCGACATCTCCGACTTGTTCCCCGTGGTCAGCGCCAGCCAGCCGAACTTGTTGGAGAGGGCCATGATGATGTTGCCGCGGATCCGGGCCTGGAGGTTTTCCTCGGCGACGCCCGTCTGAGTGCCGGCGAAGGGCTCGGCCAGCGCCTCGTCGTAGCCGGCCATCATCGGCGCGATCGGCACCTCGATCAGGTCGGTGCCCAGGTTGGCGGCGATCGCTCTCGCGTCGGCCTGGGTCGCGTCGCTGGAGTGGGGGGAAGGCATCACCACGCAACTCACCCGTTCGGGTCCGAGCGCGTCGGCCGCGAGCAGTGCGACCAGGGCGGAGTCGATGCCCCCGGAGAGGCCGATGACCGCGTGGCAAAAGCCGTTCTTGCGCGCATAGTCGGCGAGCCCGAGCGTGAGCGCCGCATAGACCTCGGCCACATCGGGCAAAGTGGAAGCCAGCGGCTGCGGCTTCTCCGGGAGCGGCGAGGCGGGATTGGCTGCGGAGGTGGTGGTAAGGGAGCACGCGATCGCCGCAGCGTCCGGGTCGGCCGGCGGGGTCGTCTCGCGCGCGGGTAGCTGCAGATCGGCGATAAGCAACTGGGACTCGAATTGAGCGGCGCGGGCGATGGTCTCCCCGCTCGCATCGACGATCACGCTATGGCCGTCGAAGACCAGCTCGTCCTGGCCGCCGACCATGTTGCAGAGCGCCATCGCGACACCGTTTTCGAGGGCCCGGTCGGCCACGAGCTGCTCGCGCATGGCGCCCTTGCCCCGGTGGTAGGGCGAGGCGGAGGCATTGACGATCAGCGCCGCACCAGCCTGGGCCTCATCCGAGGTGGGAGGGCCCGGTAGCCAGACGTCCTCGCAGACCGTCAGCCCGATCAGCTGCTCGTCGAGCTCCAGGAGTCGAGCGCCGGGGCCGGGGCTGAAGTAGCGGCGCTCGTCGAAGACGCCGTAGTTGGGCAGCAGGACCTTGGAGTAGACCGTCTGGACAGCTCCATCGGCGAGCACCGCGAGACCGTTGTGCAGCTCGCCCTGCGGGTCCCGGAACGGGCAGCCCACGAGGGCGACGATCCCCTCGACGGAGGAGGCAAGCTCCCCCAATGCCCGCTCGCACGCGTCCAGGAAGTGACCCTTGAGCAGGAGGTCCTCCGGTGGGTAGCCCGTGAGTATCAATTCCGGTAGCACCACGAGCGCGGCACCTGCCGACTGGGCGGAAACGATCGAATTCGCAGCGAGGGCGGCATTGTCGTCGATCGCGCCAACGGTCGGGTTGAGCTGCGCGAGCGCAAGGCGGAGTCCGGTCGTCGATTCGGTCACGGGGCAATTATCGGCGAGATCCGCGCACCGCACCTTTTGGGCGCGGTCAGGGTTTGATCCGGTGCTAGATTCCGGAACCGCTCGGGGCCCTCTTCTTGAAACGCTTTCTTATCGCATTGACCGTCCTTGTAGCGGTCCTGATCCCGACCCCTGCGGCCGACGCTTCTCCTCGCCAGGAGGCGGAGCGGGCGCTTGCCGATGCGCAGTTCCTGCTCGAGGGCGATGCGTCGGCCTCGACGACCGGCGCCCCCGAGACACCGGCCTCCCGCGAAGCGTCGGCAGTGTTGCGGCGGCTTGCGGTGCTGCTGCCGCGGCTCGATGCCGCGGATCGGAAGGCTGCCCGCCGGATCCTCGCGCGTCCCACTTCGCCGGCGGATCCTGACTACTTTGGAAACGAGGCTGCCGCTTCACCCCTCTGTGACGCCCACTTCTGCGTGCACTGGGGCTCGGGTGACGATGCGCCGCCGCGCGCAGGCGGAGGCGATGGGGTTCCCGACTTCGTCGAGGACACGCTCGCGGCCGCGGCCTCCTCCTATGCCGTCGAGAACGATACGCTCGACTGGAATAACCCGATCTCCGACGGCTCCAAGGGTGGAGGGCCGGAGGTCGACATCCATCTCACCGATCTCGGTCGCGGCCTGTTCGGCTACGCGGCTCCGGATCCCGGGCAGAGCGGTCGCAAGCGCTCCTCCTACCTGGTTCTCGACAACGACTACAGCGGCTTCCAGGGCGAGCCGGTCGCGCTGATGCAGGTCACGATGGCCCATGAGTACAACCACGTCCTGCAGTTCGGCTACGACACCTTCGCCGACCTGTGGATGTTCGAGTCGAGCGCCACGTGGGCCGAGGATAAGGTCTTTCCCGACGTCAACGACTACCTCAACTTCGTCGGGACGTTCGCCCGCAAGCCGATGACGCCGCTCGCGGAGGAGGACCGCGACGCGACGAAGCTCTACGGCTCCGCGATGTGGAACCACTGGCTCGACGCCCGACTGGGCGCCGACGTGGTGCGGGGCATCTGGGAGCGGTCACCGGTCGTCAAGCCGGAGAGCTTCGCGGTCGCCGCATATGACGCGGAGATCGGCTCCAGGGGGGGCGGTTCGTTTGCCTCGCAGTTCGGCGAGTTTGCCGCCGCTACGGCCGAGTGGAACGCGACCGGCGTCTTCCCCGACGAGGGCTCCTACCCCGACGTTGCGCGGAACGGCAAGCTCGGCCCGAATCCGAGGAAGTTCAAGCTCGATCACACCGCTTACCGGCTCTTCACCATCAAGGGCGACCCCGGCTCCAGGCTGAAGGTCAAGGCCCCGCGGAAGACCCGCTCGGCGATCGCGCTCGTCGGGCGCGAGGGACCGCGGACCGGGCCCGACGCGAACGTCGTGATCAGCACCAAGTACTTGAAGAAGGGCGGCAAGGCATCGGTCAGGCTGCCCAGCGGTTCGGGTTTCGACCGCCTCACCGCCGTGGTCGTCAACGCCGACGGGCGCGTGTTCGGCAACGGCCGGACCTATACGCGCGACAACCGCCGCTACCGGGCCTCGCTCACGCGATAGCGCTGACCTCGACGGGGATCCCGTTGAGTACGGCGTTGCCCGAGAGCGGGTCGATCAGCGACTCGTCGGCGAGCAGGTTGGAGTTGACGCCATGGTGGACGGCGGCAACATCCATCCGGTTGTCGGCGCCGTCGTGACCCCAGCCGTGCGGGATCGAGACCACGCCGCTCATGATCTTTGGGGTGACCTCCACCGGGATCTCGACCGCGCCGGCCCTCGAGCTGACCCTGGCGCTGTCGCCGTCGCTGAGGCCGATCCGCTCGGCATCGGTGGGGCTGATCTGCATCGTGCAGCGGTCCGGGCCGCGGACGAGGTGGGGCAGGTTGTGCAGCCAGGAGTTGTTGGATCGGAGGTGGCGCCTCCCGATCAATACGAGCTGCTCTCCCGCGCCTTCGAGCGATCCGGCGAGGCGCTCGAGATCGGCGATGATCGACTCCGGGCTGAGCTCGATCTTGCCGCTTGGCGTGCGCAGTACCTCGGGCAGCCGGGGTCGCATCGGCCCGAAGTCGATGCCGTGGGGGTTCTCGAGCAGGCGCTGCAGTGACAGCGCGTTGCCGTTGCCGCGGCCGGTGGCCTCGGCGGGGGCGTCGAAGCCGGCTCCGTAGGGGCCGCAGCGGAGCAGCAGGTCCAGGATCCGCTCGGGGCCGCGCCTCTCGCCGAGGGCGGTGAGCACGTCGGGCGGTTCCAGGCCGTGGACCGGTGAGCCCTCGGTCACGGTCTCGCGACGCGCTGCTTCGAGCGCGATGAAGTCGTCGATCGCGGCGGTGTCCGCGTCGGGCCCCTGGCCGGTGACGATCCCGAGCAGGCGCAGCATCGTCTCCCACTCCTCCCGCATGCCTTCACGCATCGGCAGCGAGGGAGGCGTGTAGTTGGCGATGTTGCGCACGGACAGCTGGTAGAAGGCGAGGTCGTAGTGGGCGCGCTCCAGGGGTGAGGGGACCGGGAGGATCACGTCGGCGAGGCTCGTCGTCTCGTTCACATAGCAGTCGATCGAGACCATGAACTCGAGCGACTCGATCGCGGCCCGCAGGCGGCCGGAGTTCGGCGTCGAGACGACCGGGTTGCCGGCGACCGTGAGCAGGGCGCGGATCTGGCCCTCGCCCTCGCCCTCGATCTCATCGGCCAGCGTCGCGACCGGTAGCTCGCCGAAGGCCTCGCTCAGGCCGCGCACGCGGCTCTGCCAGCGGCCCATCTTGACGCCGCGACCCTGGCCGGAGGCGCCGGTGGCGTTGGGCTGCCCCGCGGCGGCGAGCGGGAACATCGCGCCGCCGGGATGGTCGAGATTGCCGGTGATCACGTTGAGGACATCCACAAGCCAGCTGGCCAGCGTGCCGAACTCCTGGGTCGTGGTGCCGATCCGGCCATAGACGGCGGCGCTCGGCGCGGTGGCGAGCTCACGCGCGATGCGGCGGATCGCGTCAGCCTCGATGCAGCAGGCCTCGGCCACGCTGTCGGCATCGAAGGGGGCGAGCAACTCGGCCAGACCCTCGAGGCCGTTGCAGATCTCCGCGAGGCGACCGGGCTGCTCGAGACCCTCGGCGAGGATCGTGTGGGCGAGGCCGGCGAGGAAATGGGCGTCGCGGGCGGGTCGGATGAACTGGTGCTCGTCGGCGAGCTCGGCGGTACGGCTCAGGCGCGGGTCGATCACGACCAGCTTGCCGCCGCGCTCCTGCATCTTGCGCGCGCGACCGCGGAAGTCGGGCACGGTCATCAGCGAGCCGTTGGAGGCCAGCGGGTTGGCACCGAGCACCAGCAGGTAGTCGGTGTTGTCGATGTCGGGGATCGGGACCGAGAGCCCGGCACCGAACATCAGCCCGACCGCGACCTGCTTGGGCAGCTGATCCACGCTCGAAGCGCTGAAGACGTTGCGAGAGCCGATGCCCTTGAGCAGGGCGCGCAGGTGGATGGCGCCGTCGAGGGTGTGGGCGTTGGGGTTGCCCAGATAGGTGCCGAGCGCGTCGCGGTCGCCCTCGGCGAGGATCGGCGCCAGGCCTGCGTCGATGGCGGCGAAGGCCTCGTCCCAGCTCGCCTCGACCAACTCGCCGGCCTCGTTGCGGACCAGGGGGGTGTCGAGCCGGTCGGGATCGGAGTGCAGCTCGCCGAGGCTCGCGCCCTTGGGGCAGATGAAGCCGGCGCTGAAGACGTCTTCGGCGTCGCCACGGACCTTGACCACCTCACGTCCCTCGAGCTCGATCTCCAGTCCGCAGGTCGCCTCGCACAGTGGGCAGGTTCGGTACACGGTCTGGGCGTCGCTCGGAGCGCTTGCGCTCATCTGGTTCCTCCTCCGGGGTGAACTTCGATTCTCCCAGATGGAAGTGGATCCGATTCTGAAGCCGCAATTGCCGCGCGGGTGAGCGTAGCCGCGCTGACGCCGGAAGCAGATTCGGGGCGGGCATGTGACGATCGCTACACTCGATTGCAACCCCGTGGTCTCTTTCCGTCGGCTCCGCCGGCCGGGATCGCAAGGAAGGAACGAATGTCGATCCTCAGCGATCTGCGCGACCGTCTCCCGGGTGGCGCGACAACCGCCCCTGCCCCCAAGACCGATGCCAACGGCGACGCCGTTGCCGGATCGGTCTCGCCCGTCAAAAACCACGACAAGGTGCCGATTGCCAAGTTCAACGCCAAGCTCTCGGGCTACTCACAGGCCGACCTCGAGCGGATCGAGGAGTACGAGCGCGCCCACCAGAACCGCGGCAAGATCATCGACAAGCTGAAGTGGATGCGCGGCCCCGAGCCGGTCGCCGGCTACGACGCGATGTCCCCGGAGGAAGTGGTGACCCTGCTCGGCACCGCCGACGCCGAGGACACCCGCCAGATCCGCTCCTACGAGCAGAAGTTCGGCAACCGGTCGCCCGTGATGGCCGCCGTCAACACCGCCCGCAAGCGGCTCAAGGCCGCCGCGCCGCCGGAGGTCGTCCCGGCCTACCGCTCAGGCGGCGGAGCAAAGGTGCCCTCCAGGAAGGGCTGAGGCGCGGGTTATCCCGTGCGATGGCGTCTAGTTCGGCAGGCTTCCCGGCTGAGCTCATGGAGCAGGTCGATGCCGGCTTGAGACGGGCGCTATCGCTCTGAGGGGTCCTCTTCGCGGAACCGAGATGACGCGCATCTCACGTTTGCTGAGGGCGCGGCACCCGAGTACCCTCCCAGCATGATTCGACGGACGTTCCTGTTTGCAATCTGGGCCGTGATCGGATTCGGGTTGAGCCTCGAGTTTCTCTACTTCTTCACCCCGTTCGGGCTCGCCGGGATGGCGGCCATTGCAGTGGTCGCATGGGTTCTAGAAGGTCGGGGCTGGGATCAGCAGCCAGAGATCTGGGGGCTACTCGCCGGGCCTGGGGCGTTCTTCCTCCTGGTCGCCTCGAGCGCCGAGCCGGCCAATGGATGGGCGGCCGCCGGGGCAGCCACCGTAGCCGTGTCTCTCGTGGGATTTGCAGTCTCCGGGCGAATGCGCTGCGCCTCCGAGGGCTAGCGGCTCTTCGCGCGAAGCACACAGTCGCTTCACTGCGAATAGCCGACCGTATAGGTCAGTAGAACGCGTCAGAGTTCGCCGGTCAGCCGGTTTCTGGCCGCCGGAAGCCGGTCGCCCGAGACCACGGGCAGATGGCGCTTTCGCCCAAGAGCAGCACCCCGCCCCTTCGGGTAACCCGCGCTCAGGCGCGGCGGTGGCGGGAGCCGGGGGGATGGCGCTTGAGGTTGGCCACGGCCAGGGAGATGACGGTGACCAGGTAGATCTGGCCGGCGAGTGCTTCCATCGCGGCCATGGCGCGGCCGATCTCCTCGGCGGCGGTGAAGTCGCCGTAGCCGGTGGTGGTGATAGTGACGAGGCTGAAGTAGAGGAAATCAGCGGGAGTTCCGTAGAGATTGCCGTTGAAAAAGGCCTCACCGGCGAAGTCCTGGACGACGTTGTAGGCGAAGGCGAAGCCGAGGCCGATCAGCAGGTAGAGCCCGAGCGCAGCCGAGACCGTCTGGATCGAGACATGGCCCTCCTCGACCAGGGCTCGGCGGGCGCCGATCACGATCGCGACCGGCGCGAGCAACACCAGGCCGAGGCTGAGCAGGCGGGGTACCGCCGGCCCGATGACACCCAGGCCGATGGCGGCGCTGGCCACGATCGCGATCAGCACGTAGACGACGGTCGCCATCGCCAGGAACTTGTGGGCGGCGCCGGCGGCCGCCAGCGCCGCGATCACGATCGCGCCCTGGAGCAGGATGGTCACGGCTCGGGCCCAGGTGTCGTCGGGCGCAGCGAGCTGGAAGAACATCGCCACGACGATCACCCAGAAGGTAAGGACGAAGCTTCGTCGAGGCCTCGTGAAGACGCGCACGGTGCGATCGTTGCAGCCTGCCCGGACGAGCCCGGGATAGCGGGAGATCAGGGGTTCAGCGGATGCCGCTGCGCCAGAACGAGGTCTTCTTCTTCGCACCGCGGTCGCTGAGCTCGACATGGATGTGGTCCATGTGGGCGGCGGTCGGATCGAGGTGCTTCTTGCGCTTGCCGTTGTCCTTGAAGCAGTAGCTGTAGCGGCCGAGACCGCCGTCACCTCCGTACCAGGAGCGGCAGTTGTAGATGATCCCCTGGATCCCCATCCGGCGGGCGAGGGCGTTGTCGTTGCCGCGGCGGTCGCGGGCCAACCAGCGCTTCTGGATCAGCTTCATCGCCTGGCGCTTGATCGCCGAGTTGCGGGAGTCCATCGCCCAGTCGATCGCCCTGGACTCGGCATGCAGGCTGTAGCTGGCTTTGGACCACTTCTCGCAGCGGTAGCTGCCCCAGAAGCTGCCGTCGGTGTGGCGCCCGAGCCAGCTCTTCAGCGCCTCCGTGCCCTTCGGCATCTGCTTGTCGCAGCGGGTCGCCCTGTCGTTGCGGTAGCCCTCCAGCGGCTTGTTGATCAGCCGCGAATCGTTCGCGGGGTTGGCGCCGATCCCCGCGAACGCCCAGCAAGCCCAGATGGCAGAGATGGCACAGATGGCAGCGAGCAGCATCGACGCCGTCGCGCCCGCGCCGGCGAGCGCAGCAAGGCTCCGTCCTTTATGTGGCCCGCCTTCCACATGATCAAGATCGGCGCCTTTGGCGATAGCTTGAGTGCTGTTGAGACGCCTGATCATCACCGCCGACGACTACGGTTACTCGCCCCGCTACGACGAGGGCATTCTTGCCGCGGCCGAGGCCGGAGCGCTCGATGCGGTTAGCGTCATGGTCGGCCGCGAGGGGATGGACGCCACGCCACTGCTGGCGAGCGGCGTGGGGATCGGGCTGCACCTGGAGCTCGGTTACGGGGCAGATGCCGGCCGGGCATCCGCTGCGGAACGGGACTCGGCCGCAATCGCGCTCGAGCGCCAGTGCGAGCGCTTCGGTGAGCTCTTCGGACGCCCTCCGGATCACCTGGATTCTCACCACCACGGTCACGCCCGGGAAGGTCTTGGGGTGCTCGTCAGCAATTTCGCCACCGCCCGCGGGCTGCCGGTGCGGTCGGTGAGCCCGCGCCATCGCAGGCTGCTGCGATGTCGGGGCGTGCGCACACCCGACCTCCTCATTGGGCGCCTGTCCGAAGCCGAAGCCGAACTGCCGGCTGAGCTGCGGAGCCCAGAGGGGCTGCCCGCGGTCACCGAGTGGATGGTGCATCCGGGCGGCAGGGACTCAGCGCTGGGATCGAGCTTCGATGGGGGGCGGGAGGAGGATCTCAAGCTCCTCTTGAGGTGGAGCCCGCCGCCGGGCCTCCGGCGCTCTGGTCATGCCGAGGCCCTGGCTCCCTGAGCCGAGTTCCAGTGAATTCGCGCCGGGAACCGCAACTGCAAGGTCTGTTGTGGTTTTGTTAGCAATGTGACCGCATTCACACATAGAACTGCGATCCGACCTTACAGTCGTTCGCGTCAAGTAAGCAATTAAGCCAACCGAGACCGCTCAATCGCCCGTGTCCAACAGCGCGGGTGAGCGGGGGACCCAATTGCCATCGGGACTGACATCCAGTCGGGACCGGTGGCCGGGGCGAATCGGGCCGTAATCGGCCTGTAGCCAAGACGCCACTGAAACCAGGCGCGGCGAGCCCGTCAGCTAACCCCGTCGGCGGCGAAAGCGAGGAAACTCAAGATGAAACGCTTCCGCAGAGCGCGGAGGCGGAGGGCAGCGCTCGCGCTGTTCCCCGCAGCCGTCATTCTCAGCCTCACGATGTCCGGCCCCTCGATGGCCGCACAGGCAACCGCAAGCAAGTTCGACGCCAGCAAGAGCAAGGTCCGTACCGGAGCCAAGGTCAAGCTGCGCGGCAAGTTCCCCCCGCGCACCGAGGGCGCCGACCCGACCCCGCTTGCCGGCGCCGAGTCCAACACCTCGAACTCGCGTCAGGTCCGGATTCAGTTCCGTCCCGCGGGCGAGAAGAACTGGCGTCCCGCCAAGACGACCACCGCTGACCGCAAGGGTCGCTATGCCAAGAAGATCCGCGTCAAGCGCAGCGGCCGCTTCCGCGCCGTCCACGCCGATGGCCGACGGAGCGCCCCGGAGCGGATTCGCGTCAAGGCGAAGCTGAACTCGCGGATCGGCGACAAGAGCGCCAAGGTCGGCGAGAAGGTTCCGGTCAAGGGCCAGGTCGTCCCGCGTGGCACGCAGCGCAAGGTCGTCGTCAAGATCGGTGGCGACAGGCTGCGTACGACGACGCGCAAGAACGGCCGCTTCAAGGTCAAGTGGAAGGCTGACGGCGTGGGCAACTACAAGGCCCGCGTCAAGGTCAAGGGCGACAAGATCGCCGCCGGCAACAAGGACTTCGCCGGACGCACCACGGTCTACAGGCCGGCCGAGGCCTCCTACTACGGTCCCGGCTTCTACGGGAACCGGACCGCCTGCGGTCAGACGCTCACTCCGTCGATGATCGGCGTCGCCCACAAGTCGATGCCCTGTGGCACGAAGCTGAAGCTCCGCTACGGCAATCGAACCGTCAAGGCCAAGGTGATCGATCGCGGCCCCTACGCGGGCAACCGTGAGTTCGACCTGACCGAGGCAACCAAGAACAAGCTCGGCTTCCCGAGCACCGGCAAGGTCTACGTCAACAAGTAGGCCGAGCCAGGCATCCTCAGCCACCCTGTTCGAGGGGTAGCTGAGCGGGCCCCGTTCCCGCCGCCTCCGGCTCTGCCGAGGCGTCGGGGGCGGGGCTCTCGTCGTTCTGCGCGTCGGTCTCCAGGGCGGAGGCGGCCGGATGCCGCAGGTTTGAGACGCCGACTCCGAGCAGCCGCACCGAGGCGTCGCGGTCGAACTCCTCGAACAGCTCACGTGCGGTGGCCGCGATGAGATCCGGCTCCGCGGTGGGCTCCGGCAGGCTGCGGGAGCGGGTGAAGGTGCGGAAGGGCGTCAACCTGATCTTCAGGGTGACTGTGCGGCCGCTGATCCCCTGCTCGCCGAGATCGACGGCCACCTCGCGGGCCATCCGCTCGATCGACTCGATCATCACGGCCTCGTCGGTCTCGTCCACACCGAAGGTGCGCTCGCGGCTCTCTGACTTGCGCTCCCGATCCAGGGCGATCTCGGCGCTTCCGTGACCCTGCGCACGGCGCCGCAGCCCGGCACCGTGGCTTGGCCCGAGCAGCTTCTCGAGCGCCCCATCAGGCGCCGTGGCGAGATCGGTCACGGTCCGTATGCCCGCCTCCTGGAGGCGCTCGTCGGTGCGCGGCCCAACCCCGGGGAGGATGCGCACTTCACGGTCGCCGATCACCTCGAGAAACCGGGTCTGGGGTAGAACGCAGAGGCCATCGGGCTTGTCGAGGTCGGAGGCGATCTTGGCGATCAGCCGGTTTGGGCCGAGGCCGATCGAGCAGGCGAGCCGGGTGCGCTCACGGACCCGCAACTTCACCTGTCGCGCCCGCGTCTTGGGAGCAGGGGAGTCGCTCAGGTCGATGTAGCCCTCGTCGAGGCCGACGACCTCGACCTTGTCGCTGAACTCCTCGAGCACACCCATCACGGCCTTCGAGCCCCGCCGGTAGAGGTCGCGATCACCGGGCAGGGTGACCAGCTGCGGGCAGCGCCGGCGCGCGATCGAGATCGGCAGGGCCGAGTGGACACCGAACTGACGCGCCTCATACGAGGCGGCCGCAACGACGCCACGATTGCCGCTCGGACCGACCACCACGGGGCGGCCGCGGAGGTCCGGGCGGCGCAGCAACTCACAGGAGACGAAGAAGGCATCCATGTCCACGTGGGCGATCACCCGCTGCCAGCGGGAGGGGTCTCCGTACACGCGTTCGCTGCCCATCGGAGCCGATGGTAGAAGCATCGACGGCGGCTCGACGGGGCCGCCTGGCGCTGCTAGGTTTCGACGCGATGGGCGCGGAAGCCAAGAACCTCGAGGCGATCTCCAAGGCGATCGACCAGCACAATCGTGATTGCCCGTATCCGGCCTCGGAGGTCCGTATGAGCCCCTTCGAGATCGAGCGGCTCGGCTGGGAGGAGATCCGCGGTCTGCCGCTCGTCGGCGACCCGGAGCTGAGCACCGGACGCTTCCGGATCGTGTGCTCCGGGGATCAGGAGCAGGACGAGCTCGAAGAGGTCGAGGCCGTCGGCACTCCCGTCGAGGTCGAGACCCCGGTCGAGGTCGGCGCCCCTCCGGGCGATCCGCGTCGCCTTCTGTAGATCCGCTAGATCCCGTTCAGGAAGTCGAGGCCGAGCGAGTCGACCGCTTCCTGAGCCCAGCTGTTGAATTGTGTGATCTCACCGGTGTAGACGAGGAAGCCCATCACGATCAGGAAGACGCCGCCGATCGCCATCACGACCGAGTAGTGACGCTTGATCAGGGCAAAGGCGGTGGTCATCCGGGTGAAGGTGATCGCCGTGAGGAAGAACGGGATCCCGAGCCCGAGCGAGTAGACCGCGAGCATCAGGCCGCCCTGACCGACCGAACCACTCGTCCCGGCGAGCCCGAGGATCGCGGCAAGCGTGGGGCCGACGCAGGGCGTCCAGGCAATCGCAAACGCGGCCCCGGCCACGATCGGGCCACCGGTGCCCGCCTTTTCCATCAGCGCGTCTATGCGCCACTCCCGGTTCAGCCTCGCGATGAACAGGCTGGCGACAAAGAAGACTCCCATCGCCATGATCAGGATCCCTGCGATCTTGTTCAGCGTGCTGATGTTGGTGCGCAGCGCCTCGCTGATTCCGGTGGCGCTGAGCCCGAGGATGATGAAGATCGCCGAGAAGCTCGCGATGAAGATCAGGGAGGGGGGGACCACCTTGCGCCAGTCCGCCTCCTCGAGATCGGCGGCGGCGACACCGGTGACCGCCGAGAGGTAGCCGGGCACGAGTGGCAGCACGCAGGGTGAGAGGAAGCTGAGCATGCCGGCGAAGAACGCTGTCAGCAGCCCGACGCCGCCGATGTCGATCATGTCAGCGCGATGGCGAGGCGGCGGCGGTGCTCGCGCGCCAGATCGGTGCCGATTCCGACCTCGGTAAAGATGGCCACCATCACGCGTCGCAACTGATCGCGTTGGTCGGGATCGGTGTTGGCGGCGACCGCAGTCTGCAGGTGCTCGAGTGCTTCGGCGTGGCGCCCCTCGTCCCACTCGGCGAAGGCGCTCCTCAGATCGCCGGAGGCCGCATCCCCGTCGCTGAGCGCGCCGGCGATCTCGGCGCGGGCGTGCAGCCCGGCCGCGACGAACTCCGCTTCGAAGGGGGCAAGAAGAGCCGCCGCCTCGTCGTTGTCGGCGCGGGCGAGCAGGATCCGTGCGAGGGCGACGGCGGCTGCGCTCTGCCGGGGGTCGATCTCGAGTGCCTTGCGCAGATCGGATTCGTCGGTCGAGGAGGCGAGCTGGTCGGCCTCGGAGGGGACCAGACCGTTGAAGAACTCCGCGACCTGGGCCGGCGGTATGGCGCCGGTGAACTCGGCGACGACCTTGCCGTCCTTGAACGCCTTCACGGCGGGGATGCCCTGCACACCGAAGCTCCCGGCCAGCGCCTGGTTGGAATCGACGTCGACCTTGGCCAGGTCAACATCGGAACCGCGCCTACCCGCTTCGGCCTCGAGGGCCGGCCCGAGCTGGCGGCAGGGACCGCACCACTCAGCCCAGAAATCGACGACCACGGGAACCTCGTGGGAGCGGTCGAGCACCGCCTGCTGGAACTCTGCTTCGTTGACGTCGTGGACCATTCCGGAAGCTTAGAACCTCGGATGCAGCGGCCCGATGCGCACCGAGAAGATGGGAGGGCGGCGAGAGTCCGCCGACAGCCTGGTTGGCGTAGCCTCCGCGGAGCATGGATTCGCTGCGCGGAAAGCTACTGATCGCCTCGCCCGCGCTCGAGGATCCGAACTTCGAGCGCTCCGTCGTGCTGATCACCGAGCACGGGGAGGAGGGGGCGATGGGCATCGTTCTCAACCGGCCCTCAGAGGCGGAGGTCACGACCGTGATTCCGGACCTCGATCCGATCGCCGACGGCGAGCCGATCTTCGTCGGCGGCCCGGTGCAGCCCGAGGCGCTCGTGGTGCTCGGCGAGTTCAATGATCCGGACAAGGCGGCCTGGATCGTGGTCGCTGACGTGGGACTGGTCTCCGCCCAGGCCGAGCTCGACGAGCTGCCTGCCGCGGTGCGCCGTGGACGCGTCTACGCGGGCTTCTCGGGCTGGGGCCCGGGGCAGCTCGAGGCCGAGATCGAGGAGGACTCCTGGATCGTGGAGCCGCCGATCCCCAGGGAGCTGTTCCCGGAGGATCCCGAGACGCTCTGGAGCGACGTGCTCCAGCGCATGGGCGGGCAATATGCGCTGGTCGCGCGGATGCCCGAAGACCCCTCGCTCAACTGAACCGCAAGGGCGCTCGCTGTCGCGTCAGCGTCCAGATCGGAGCAACCGTCACCTACAAGGCCGCGAGCGCCACGGCGAGCGGCCGCTGCTGAGGCCCGCAGCTCACCAGGTATCTACCCAGGGGACCCTGTCTCTGCCGTCCTCGCCGTGGCCCGCACGGGGGGCGGGGGCGGCCGTCAGGGCCCTGCAGAGCAGTCCCCGCGTCTCGGCGGGGTCGACGACGTCGTCGATCTCGAAGTAGGTGGCCACGTTGAGCGCCCGGAAGTGGTGCTTGAGCCCCGCGACGAGGTCGCGAAAGCGCTGCTCGCGCTCATCGGGGTCGGCGATCGCCTCCAACTCGGCCTTCATTCCGAGTTGCACGGCGCCCTCGATCCCCATCGGACCGAGCTCGCCGGTCGGCCAGGCCAGCGTCAACATCGGCTCCAGGAAGCTGCCGCCGACCATCGCCTGTGCGCCGAGCCCGTAGCCGCGTCCGACGACGACCGCGAGCAGCGGCACGGTGAGGTTGGGACCGATGGCGAACAGGCGCGAGCAGTGGCGCACGAGCGCCGTCTCCTCGACCTCGGGGCCGACCATCATGCCGGGGGTGTCGACCACAGACAGGAGCGGTAGGCCGAAGGCCTCACAGAGCTGCATCAGGCGGGCGGCCTTGTCGGCGCCATCGCTGGTGATCGCGCCGGCCATCTCGGAGGGGTCGTTGGCGATCAAGCCCACCGGGCGGCCCTCGAGCCGGATCAGGGCGGTGATCATTCCCTTGCCGAAGCCCCGTCGCAGCTCGGTGACCGACCCGGCATCGGCCAGCGTCGCGAGGACGTCGCGGATCTCGTAGGTACGCCGACGGCTCTCCGGCACGAGCTCGCGCAAGGGCTTCTGCTCCGGCTCCTCCCACTCCGGCAACGATCCCTGGAAGTAGGCCAGGAGCCGCTTGGCCATGGCGACCGCATCCTGCTCGTCGGCAACCCGCAGGTCTACGACCCCGTTGGCCTCCTGGACGTCGATCGGGCCGACCTCCTCGGGGGCGAAGCTGCCCAGTCCGCCACCCTCGATCATCGCCGGGCCACCCATCCCGAGGCTCGAGTTCTCGGTCGCGATCAGGATGTCGGAGGCGCCGGCGAGCGCGGCGTTGCCCGCGAAACAGCGCCCGGCCACGATCGCGATGCGCGGTACGCGGCCCGAGAGCCTGCCCCAGAGCGCAAAGGCGCGAGCGGTGAGCGAGGAGCCGGTCGCGTAGTCGGTATCGCCGGGCCGCCCGCCGCCGCCCTCGGCGAAGAGCACCACGGGTAGACGGGTGCGCTCGATCAGCTCGAACAGGCGGTCCTTCTTGAAGTGTCCGATCGCGCCCTGGGTCCCGGCCAGCACGGTGTAGTCATAGGAGACGACGGCGCACGAGCAGTTGACCGACTCTCCGAGAAGCCCCTCGTTGATGGTTGCGATGCCGCCGATCAGTCCGTCGGCGGCGGTCTTCTCGATCAGATCCTCCTCGCTACGACGGGCACGCTGCGCGGCGATCGCCAGCCCACCGTACTCAACGAGGCTGCCCGGGTCGATCAGATCGTCGAGGTTCTCGCGGGCGGTCCGGCCGCCCCGCTCGTGACGCCTGGCGACGGGTTCCGGGCGACCCTCGTCGCGCGAGCGCCTGCGCCTGTCGAGGAGCTCCGCGAGGTCGGCGCGGACTGCGGTGGAGCCGATCGCCTCGGGCCCGGGCTCGGGGTCTGACGCCACTCTGGTTTCCGTACCGGGCTCTATCCAGGCGATCACGGCCCCGGCTTCGAGCATGCTGCCGGGAGTCGCGTCCAGCGAACTGACCGCGCCGGCAACAGGGGAGGGGACCTCGGTCTCCATCTTCATCACCTCGACGATCGCGACCGGCTGACCGGCGCTGATGCTCTCACCGGGCTCCACCAGCACCTGGGCCAGCACGCCGGCCGTTGTCGTCGAGATCGCGATCGCGTTGCCGGCCACGCCGCGCAGGCTATTGCCCTCACCGCCCGCCCGCACGCGATGGATGGAGGCGCTGGGTTATGTAGACCTGGTATGCCATGTCGTGCACGTCCTCAATCAGGACTGGCCCGGGTACGACCCGGTGGCTCCGAGGGCTGTAGGGCCTTTTTGCGGCTCACGTAGGTTCGCAGCGCAACTACCTAATAGCGCCGGAAGTCGCTTGTTCGAGCGCTTTGGGGCTGCGATCAGTGTTTCGTGCGCGGCCGATTCCTGAGTTTGGGTGATCCAACCTAAACATCCTCACGAATACCTAGGCAACAACCATCCGAGCCCCTTTCTGGCGGCCCGGATACCCAAACTGACAAGCAACGAGAGGACTATTCAAATGAGCAAGCGTCTCCTGACCCTTCTGGCCATGATGGCCGCACTGGCTTTCGGTGTCGCCGCCTGTGGCGACGACGACAGCACCACCAGCGGTGGCGACTCCGCCACTCCCGGTGAGCCCATCGCACAGATCGACAGCCTCACGGGCGTGGCCACCACGGTCACCCTCGACGAGGGCTTCCTTCAGGCCCTGACTGACCTCAAGGTCACGCCGGGCACCGTTGGCGACGCCTCCCTGAAGGGCGCTGACATCAGCTTCCCGATCACGGGCGGCGACGTCACCTACTACGACCCCGCCGAGGCCTACAGGCCTTATGTCGAGGGCACAATCGTGCATGACGGCAGCGGACTCAGCCTCGAGGCCGGTGGCACCAAGGTGGAGCTGACCGACTTCGTCGTCGATCCGGGTACCTCTGAGCTGACCGGTACGGTCAGCGTCGACGGCGAGGTTGCCGCCGAGGACGCACTGCTGTTCGACCTGGACGGTTCCACGCTGAACCCGCTCGAGGTCAACAACGACGGCTCCGCGACTCTGCAGGGCACGACCGTTGAGCTCTCCGCCGATGCGGCTGCGCTGCTGAACGACACGTTCGGCATCGACGCCCTCGCCGGTGGCCTCGTGATCGGCATCGCCTCGATCACCGTTGCCGGCTAACCACGCCGCTGACGATCTGAGAGCAAGTCTCTCTCAGTAGACGAGACGGGAATACGCCGGGCCTTCGGGGCCCGGCGTTTCTCGTTAAGCAGCCGGGATCGCGCCAGACCCGGGGCTGGCCAGGGATTTCAGGCAGCAACTCTCCATAACCACTCTTATCGTGCATTGATTCTGTTTCAGGCGGGATCGCGCCACATCACGGCCACCGGCGGTCCGCCCTCCGGCGCCGAGAACTCGTCCACCTGCTCGAAGCCGAGCCGCCTGTAGCGCTTGTGGTTGACCGGATTGGTCGATTCCAGGAGCGCGGGTTCGCCGGCCTCGTCGAGAACTTCAAGCCGCTGGGCCAGCAGGCCGACGCCGAGGCTCTGTCCGCGGTGATCGGGATCGGTCGCCAGCAGGCTCAGGTAGTGAAACGGTGGTTCGCCGGGATGGTGATCGTCGAAGAGCTGGACGAGCTCGAGCACGCGAGCGCTCTGTTCGCTGCCCAGCATCTCCCCGAGAGCGGGTTCGAGGCGGGCCTCGTCGTTGGGGAGCAACTCCTCCTCACCGGGCAGAACCCAGATCGATACGGCCGCCATCTGCTCGCCAGTCACCCACGCGGAGCCGTGCTCGAGCGCCGCGGCAACGAGCATTCCCCACCAGACCCGGTAGTGGCGCGCCCGCCGCTGCTCATCCGGAAAGGCCCACGACCAGACTGGGTCCTCCATGAACGCTTTCGTGATCGTCTCGGTCACGGCGTCCAACTCGGTCGGTGTTGCAAGGCGAGCGCGCACCTACGCGAGCCTAGCGACGGTCAGGCTCTGTCTGCAGGGATATCTGCTCAAGAGAGCGGGCAGTCGCGAATCAGGTCCTCGGCGGCGCGTTTGCCGCTGCGCAGGGCGCCCTCCATGGTTGCGGACCACTCGCCGGCCGTGTGCTCGCCGGCGAATACGACCCTTGGTGAGCCCGCGTTGCGGGGCTCCTGGGCTTCGGTGCCGAGAACCGAGTAGGCGCCGCCGGGCCAGGAGCTGCGGTCCCAGACGGTCAGAAGCGCGGACGCGGCATTCATGCTCAGCTGAGGCCACAGCTCTCCGAGCCGCCGCAACCACACCGCGGGATCTCGTTCCTCGACCGCGAGATCCCGCAACACGGGATGCGAGCCCGCCCACGAGCCGACTACGCGGCCGCCCACACCGTCGCACGGCGTCGTCCAGGCCCAGTACCGCTCCTCCGTCGACATCAGCGCGCGCGGTTGCCGCGGCTCGTGAAGCTCGACCGCGAGCTTGGCGGCACTCGACATCCGGATCTCCTCCAGCTTCATGGCGACCGCTGCCGGGAGCGCCGGCTGGAACTCGATCTCACCAACGAGCCGACAGGGTACGGCAACCACGCAGCCATCACCCCTGATCTCGCCACCGTCGGTGTTGACGGTCACCCCGTCGGCGTCGTGATGGATCGCGCGTGCTGTAACCCCCAGCCTCGCCGGCGCCGACAGCGATTCGTTGAGTCGCTCGGCCAGGAGCTGGTTGCCGCCCCGTATCCGGCGCGTCTCTCCAGACTCCAGAAGGCCGGGAACCCTGGTTAGCCAGCGCGCGGCCAGTTCGTCAAAGGGGTACGCCACCGCGCTCTGGACCCGAAGCGCGAAGAGGTCACGGACCCGTGCATCCGGAACGGTGTTCGCCAACACCTCGGAGGCGGCGCTGTCCGGAGCAGCCCTGGCCGCCACGACGAGATCGTCCGCGGCACTCAGCAGCTCTCCCCGGTCCAACCCCTGATCCGGCACGGACTCGCGATCCGGGTAGTTGATGCCCATCCCATCCAGCTGCAGGCCGTGGTCAGCGGCCAGCGCGGCCAAGGTGTCGTAGCCGGCGGTAACGAACTCCCCGCCCCGCTCGACCAGCCCTCCGCCCGGGAGCCGCTCCGACCAGACTCGCCCGCCGACCCGCTCTCCCGCTTCGAGCACGATCACCTCGGCTCCGTCGCGGGAGAGCGCTTCGGCCGCAGCCAGTCCTGCGAAGCCGGCTCCGATCACACTGACGCGCATCACACTTCGCCATTCTCCCGGTTGGCGGGTTGACATAAGCAGACGCCTCCCCCGCCCCGTGGATATTCTCGGCCGCATGGGTTACACGCAGGACCCTCGCGTCGATGACTACATCGATCCACTGCCGGGCTGGCAGCAGGAGATCTGCCGCCGCGTGCGCGATCTGGTCCACGCGGTGGATCCCGAGGTCGAGGAGACGATCAAGCGCACCGTGCAGCCCTACTTCGTGCTCGAGGGCAACATCTGCGCACTGCTCGCGGCCACCGATCACGTCAATGTCTTCCTCTACGACGGCGGCATCGTCCTCGACCCGGAGGGCATCATCACGGCCGGTCACGAGAACAAGACCGCGCGGACCGTCGCGTTCAGAGAAGGCGAGGAGATCAACGAGCGGGCCCTGCGTGCCATGTTCGCCCAGATCGTCGCCGACAACCGTGCCGGTGGCTGGCGCCGGATCAAGGCTGCAGGCGGGCGCGACCAGAGCTGAGGAGCTTTGCGCCGTTTATTTCGGTGCACGCAACCTCTGCGACTCCCATTGGCTCGAGAAGGGCCTGATCGAGCGTACCCGGAGCCGCTTCGAGTTGCCGGTCCTGCACATCGAGTTGCGCTATGGCCTGGTTGTAGCCTGAGCGCCCATGCCCCAGCCCGCACGCTCGCTCCCGTCCGCCGCCGGTCCGCCTTGCCTGAGGTAGTCGAGCGGCTGCGGGCTGCCGGGTGCGTCTTCGCCGAGGACGAAGCCCGGTTGCTGGCGGAGGCCGCGGGGACGCCCGCGGAGCTGGAGGCAATGCTCGCCCGGCGTGAGGCGGGCCTGCCGCTGGAGCAGATCGTCGGCTGGGCGGAGTTCGCCGGCGTTCGCATCCACCTGGCCGCCGGTGTGTTCGTGCCGCGGCCGCGGAGTGAGTTCCTCTTCGATTGCGCTCTGCAACTCGCCCGCGCCCGCTCGGCGAGGGACGAGCCGCTTGTCGTGGATCTGTGTTGCGGCTCGGGCGCGCTCGGCGCCGCTCTCCTCGCCGCACTCGAGGACGTCGAACTGCACGCCGCCGACATCGACCCCGTCGCGGTGCGTTGCGCCCGCGCCAACCTCGAAGACACCCGGGCTACGGTCCACGAGGGGGATCTCTTCGACGCCTTGCCCGCCTGGCTTCAGGGACGGGTGGACCTGCTTGTGGCCAACGTCCCCTACGTGCCCAGCGCGGATCTCCGGACCCTCCCCCGCGAGGCCCGCGAACACGAGCCGCGACGCGCCCTCGATGGCGGCAGCGATGGACTTCGCATCCTGGCCCGGTTGAGCGCCTCGGCTACCTCGTGGCTGGCACCCGGCGGCTCACTGCTGGCCGAGTGCAGCGACGCTCAGGCCGCGGCGGCAGCGGAGATTCTCAGCACCGACGGACTGGCCCCGGGCATCGCACGCGAGTCCGAGCTTGGGACCTGCGTCATAAGCGGAACCCGCCCTCCCCCCTGAGCGACGCTCAGCGCTGCCCGATGGCCTTGCTGACCCGCTTCGAGAACTTCCGGTAGGCCGGCTTCTCGCGCCGGTCCTCCTTGAGTAGGCCCATCTTCTGGCAGAACCCGCAGCCGCTCTGGCGGGCGTCCCTCTCGCTGAGGTCGATCCAGGTGAACCAGAGGATTCGCTTGATGTGCCACTTGCTGCGCTTCTTCAGTAGGTACTTCAGGGCGCTGTCGGTGAGTTTCGCCTGGCCCTTGCGGCCCTGGTTGAAGAGAATCGAGTTCCTGGTCTTCGGCTCCGAGGACCAGCCGAGCTCGGTGACGTAGATCGGCGTGCGCTTCATATGCGCCCGCTTCAGCTCGCGAACGAAGAGGCGCATCTGGTACTTCAGCCCCCTCATCATGCCGGCGTACGGATGGACGCCGATGGCGTCGATGTATTTGCTGGCCCGTTTCTTGGCGAGGAGCACCCTGAGGAAGTCCCAGGCGTAGATCGAGTCGTCGAGTTGGGGAGTGCCGAACATCCCGCCCGTGACGATCGTCGCCTGCGGATCGCCGGCCCGGATCTGCTTGCCGGCCGAGGCCAGGAGCCTCGCATACTCCCTCGGGTTTGCCCGAGGGCGATAGGTGACCTCGGAGTTCTCCTCGTTCCAGATCTCGTAGGCGTCGGGCTGATTGACCGGCAGATCGGGGTTCTCGAGCCAGAAGGTGCCGTCGGGCCCGTAGCGCTCCAGCACGGCCTCTACGTATTCGGGCCAGTTTTCGCGGCCGGCCGCCGACTGCCAGGGCGAGGTGTGGATGCTCTTGTCGATCCAGGAGGGCGTGCCGATCAGGATCACGTGGGCGCGCAGCCCGGCCTCCGTGATGTCGCGCATCTGCTGGTCGTACCCGGAGAAGTCGTAGCTGTGGAGGGTTCCAGTCGGCAGCGGCGTCGGGGCGAACGGCTCAACCGCACGCCAGATGATCGGCATCCGGTAGGAGCCGAGACCGGTGCTACGCATCTCCCCCAGATCCGTCGGCGTGGGGGCCGCAATCGTGGCCGCGCCGAAGAACTTGCGAGGCACGCGGGCCTCTGCGCTGGGGACCGCACTCAACGCGAGCAGGCCGAGCAGGCCGGCGGTCATCGCCAGCAGGCGTAGATGCGCACGGCACCGGTGTCCCTGTCCAGATACTTCACCCGCGATTGCTTCAGGTTAGACAAACGAGTGGCCGCGCCCGCCGGGTAGACCTGATCCGGCTCAGCCGACGGCCGGCACGCCCTCGCCGCCCTCGCTGGCCTCAGCGGCATAGATGCGGCTGTCGTCGGAGTCGATCAGCAGCGCAGCGAGCAGCAGGCCCAGAAGCGCAAACCCGGAGCCGACCAGAAAGGCGGTCTGAAAGCCCTCGGTCAGCGCGCCCGGCAGGGCCGCCGGGTTGCCCCCGGCAGATGTCATCACGTCGTCGGTTCGCCCGTTGGCGATCGTCGCCAGGACCGCGAGGCCGAGCGCGCCACCCACCTGCTGGGAGGCGTTGATCAGGCCCGAGGCCAGGCCCGCGTCGTCGGATTCGATTCCCGCGACGGCGCCGATCGTCACCGGGACGAAGGACATCCCGAGCCCGACTGCAGCCAGCAGTGAAGGTCCAAGAACGTCCGCGGCGAAGGACCCGTCCACGGAGATCATCGAGAACCAGGCAAGGCCCGCCGCGATGAACGCGAGGCCGGCCATCAGCACCGGCTTGAACCCGAGCTTGGTCACGAGCTGGGACGCGATCCCGGCGGAGGCGATGATCGCGAGGGCCAGCGGCAGGTAGCTGAGGCCGGTCTTCAGCGGGCTGAAGCCGAGCACCTGCTGCATGTACAGGGAGACGAAGAAGAACATCGAGAACAGCGAAGCTCCGACCAGCAGCGCGACGATGTTCGAGCCGCGCACGGTGCTCAACTTGACCAGGCGGCTGGGGACCAGCGGTGCGGCAGAACGGCGCTCGATGCCGACGAACGCGCTGAGCAGCGCCAGGGCCACGATCAGCAAGACGATCGTCTTGGTCGAGCCCCAGCCCGATGAATCGGCATCGACGAGCGCGTAAACGAGCAACGAGATCCCGGCCGTGACCGAGAAGGCGCCCGGGAAGTCGAAGCTGCGCGCCGAGGCCACCGCCCGTGACTCGGGGATCAGCCGGAAGGCGAGAGCGACTGCAGCCAGGCCGATCGGGACGTTCACCCAGAAGACCCATTCCCAGCCTGCGAAATCAGTGAGCACACCGCCGAGCAGTACTCCGGCCGCGCCGCCCGATCCGGCCACCGCGCCCCAGGCGCCGAGCGCCTTGTTGCGGTCCGCGCCCTCCTTGAAGATCGCCGTGATGATCGAGAGCGCCGCGGGCGAGAAGAGCGCTCCGCCGAGGCCCTGGAGGGCGCGCGCGATGATCAGCTGCGTGTCGTTCGTGGCCAATCCGCCCGCCAGTGAGGCGCCGGAGAACAGCAGCAGGCCCGTGACGAAGATCGCGCGCCGGCCGAGCAGGTCCGCGAGCCGCCCGCCGAGAAGCAGGAAGCCGCCGAAGACGAGCACGTAGGCGTTGACGACCCACGAGAGGTTCCCCTGCGTGAAGTCGAGCGCCTCCCCGATCGAGGGCAGAGCCACGTTGACGATCGAGGCGTCGAGGACGACCATGAACTGCGCGGCGCACAGCAGAGCCAGAGCCAGCCAGGGATTGAAGTCGCGGGCTTCGAGGTTCGGGCTCATGGGATGTTCCAATCGGGGACGAGGTGAGGGTGCGGGTCAAATGGAACCAGCATTCCGCTTGCACTATACGGAACAGCTCTTCCGTTTGCGTCCCCGGGCCGCTACCCTTGGGGTGTGCAGGCATCCACGGAAACAGCGTCCTCCCCCACTCCCCCGTTGCGCGCCGACGCAGCCCGCAACCGGCTGCGGATCCTCGCCGCGGCTCGCAAGCTCATGGCGGAACGCGGCTCGGCCGTCGAGATGGTCGATATCGCCGAGGAGGCCGGCGTCGGCGTCGGAACTCTCTACCGGCGCTTTCCGGATAAACAGGTCCTCGTCCTCGAGCTGATCCGCGAGAAGTTCGCGATGCTCTCGTCGATCCTCGAGCGGGAGCTCGGGCGCAGCGAGCTCAGCGCCCGCGAGCGGCTCGACAACTACATTCGCGCCTCAGGCGAGGTGCAGCGCCGCGACCTTGGCCTGCAGGAGGCGATGAGCGCCTCCGCGCCCGAGCACCAACAAATCGCGCGCGACACGCCGGGCCTGCTCGGGCGGATCGATCGACTGGTCAGCGATGCGGTCGCCGAGGGCTCGGCCCGCGCCGACCTCACCTGGGAGGACATCGTGATGTGCTCGTGTGCACTCGGCCACGTCCTTCAGCACGAGGAGTCGTTGCCGGGCAGTGCTGAGCGGTTGCTCGCGATTCAGCTCGCGGGGCTCGATCCGCGCTGACCGTCCGCCCCGCGTCGAAGTCGGCGAGCAGCCGCCGGGATCGCGACCCATTGCCACGGAGGCAAACCGGCTCAAATTCATGCACGAGTCGTTAGCGTTGGGTCAGCATCCGTCCGAGGGAGAACGACGAGTGAGTACTTTCGCCGGCGCCAACCGGCGCCGAATCAGCATCGCCATCCTGGCCGCCGGCCTGCTCGGCTTCGTCCTGCTCGCCGTGGCGGGTACCGGCACGACCGCTGACGCATCCGGGCGCCTGCCCAAGGACCGCGCGACGCGCCACGTGATGTTCGTCGGCAACAACTGGGACGGCACGGTGGACGTGATCCACCCGCGCGGCAAGTTCCGCACGATCACGCGAATCAACGCGATCCCAGATCTCGCCGAGCGCGAGGCCGAACTGCTCACCGACCCCGTTCGTCTCGGCTACTTCCTCGCCATCCGCGAGTTGATCGGTGAGGGCCACGATCAGTACGTGGACGACATGTACACCTCCAACGACGGCAGCCTGCTGGTCGCCTCGCGGCCCAGCTTCCGTGATGTCGTCGGTATCGACCTGAACAGCCGCGAAATCGTCTGGCGCTTTGTGGTCGACGGTCAGCGCTCAGACCACATGGCGGTCTCCCCCGACGGCAAGAACGTGGCCGTCTCCGCGTCGACGGGCAACGTTGTCCACATCCTCGACGTTGAGACCGGCGAGGAGGTCGGGCGCTTCGCGTCCGGCGACTCCCCGCATGAGAACATCTACTCCGAGGACGGCAAGCGGATCTACCACGCCAGTATCGGCACGGTCTACACACCCGCCGACCTGCCGGCCGTGGACACGACCAAGGGCGAGCGCGTCTTTTTGATCGTCAATGCGAAGACCAACGAGGTGAAGCGCCGGATCGACGTCCGCCAGGCGCTTGACGACGCCGGGCTCGACGACTTCAGCTCCGCGGTACGGCCGATGACGATCAGCAAGAACGAGCGCTTCATCTACTTCCAGGTCTCGTTCTTGCATGGTTTCCTCGAGTACAACCTGCGCAAGGACAAGATCACGCGTGTCGCGCGACTTCCGCTGAGCAAGGAAGCGGCCTCGATCCCGCGCGAGCAGTACCTGCTCGACTCCGCCCACCACGGCATCTCGCTCAACGGCAACGACAACCGCCTCTGTGTCGCCGGCACGATGTCCGACTACGCGGCGATCGTCTCCCGCAAGAGCTTCCGCTACAAGCTGTTCAAGAGCGGCCTCAAGCCCTACTGGGCGACCGCCTCCAACAACGGCAAGTACTGCTTCGTCTCCTGGAGCGGTAGCGACCGGATCTCGGTAATCGACTTCAGGTCGAAGAAGGAGATCGCCCGCGTGCCGGTCGGCGATCACCCGCAGCGCATCCGCCAGGGCGTCGTAACCCCGGCGTGGATCAAGCGCAACAAGGGTGTCGGCCTCGGCTGAGCTTCTTTCGGCGTGACGTTGTGGCCATTGGCGCGTAGTGTTGGCAGCGATGCGAACTCACCGGTCACTGCCCTGGGTCATATGCCTGCTTCTCGCAGGAGCGTTGTTCGCCGGCTGCGGCGGGGACGATTCGGACACCACGGCTCCCTCCCCGGACCCCGACGGCGTCGTCTCGACAACCGTCCCCCCCGGCGACGCCACCGTGCCCGAGTTGCCCGACAACCAGGATCCCTCCTCCGTGCAGTGCACCGGACCGCCGAAGGGCACGATTGATGCGACCAAACTGGTCGGCAAGTCGCTCGCGGATACGAGTGCGGAAGCAGAAGCGGAGGGGTGTGCGGTACGGGTGGTCGAGAAGAACGGCAAGCCGCTGGCGGTGACCCAGGACTTCAGGCCCGACCGGATCAATGTCGCCACCGAGGACGGCAAAGTGGTCCGTATCGACGGCCTCTACTAGCGGACCCCTTTGATCGGCCTTTGCTGCGGATAGCGGACCGTCTAGGTCGGTAGAACGCGTCAGAGGTCGCCGGCCAGCCAACAGGACTGCCGATCGCCGGGCTGTCCAGCAGGGCGGCCCCGATAGCCTGCTGGCGATGCCCCGAAAAGAGATCGATCCCGGAGCCATGGACCCCTGGGCCTTCTACAAAGTGCTCACCTCCTCTGTGGTTCCGCGCCCGATCGCCTGGGTCTCTTCGCTCTCCGCTGACGGTGTGGCCAACCTCGCCCCGCACTCGTTCTTCACCGTGGCCTCGGTCGATCCCGCGGTGCTGCAGTTCACCTCCGTCGGGCGCAAGGACTCGCAGAGCAACATTGAGGAGACCTGTGAGTTCGTCGTCAACTTCGCCCCCGAGCAGCTCTTCGAGCAGGTCAACGCGACCGCGACCAACTTTCCCGCCGAGGTCAGCGAGTTCGAGGCCGTGGGCGTGGCAATGGAGCCGAGCGCGGTGGTCGCTCCGCCCAGGGTTGCCGAGTCACCCGTCGCCTTCGAATGTCGCTACCTGCGCAGCGTGTCGTTCGGTGAGTCTTCGACAGTGGTGTTCGGTCAGGTGGTCCACGCCGCGATCGATACGGGCGTGCTCGACGGCGAGCTGCCGGACGTCGAGCTGCTGCGACCGCTGGCACGGCTGGGCAAGATCCAGTGGTCTGAGTTGGGCCCGCTGCGCGAGAGAACGCGAATTCCGTATGACGAGTGGCCCGGCCACTTCGATGCGCGGGAGGGCGCGCCGGGCGAAAGCGGCTGAGCTGTAAGGCGTCGGTAAGCGGCCCGGTTGTAGGGTCGTCAGGCCCACTTCTATCGCGAGGAGCCTTTCCAGATGAGCGACGAGATCTTGAACGAACAGCAGCAGGCGATGTGCGAGGAGAACGAGACCGATTTCTCCGACCTCAGTGCCGTGTTCATCAACTGCACGCTGAAGCGCAGCCCGGAGGTGTCGAACACCCAGGGCCTGATGGACATCTCGGAAGAGATCATGCGCCGCAACGGCATCGCGGTCGAGAACATCCGGGCCGCCGACCAGCTGATCGCAACCGGCATCTACGAGGACATGACTGAACACGGCTGGGACGAGGACGCCTGGCCGGAGATCCAGCAGAAGGTGATGGACGCCAACATCCTCGTGCTGGGTTCGCCGATCTGGCTGGGCGAGAAGTCATCGGTCTGCACCACGGTGGTCGAGCGGCTCTACGGCTACTCGGGCAAGCTCAACGACGACGGTCAGTCGGCGTACTACGGGCGGGTCGGTGGCTGCCTGATCACCGGCAACGAGGACGGGATCAAGCACTGCGCGATGAACATCCTCTACTCGCTGCAGCATCTCGGCTACTCAGTTCCTCCTCAGGCGGATGCGGGCTGGATCGGCGAGGCGGGCCCGGGTCCCTCCTACCTCGATCCCGACGAGGGCGGTCGCGGCAACGACTTCACCAACCGCAACACCACGTTCATGACCTGGAACCTGATGCACATGGCGCGCATGCTCGCTGACGCGGGCGGCATCCCCGCGCACGGCAATCAGCGTGATAAGTGGGACGCCGGCTGCAGCTTCGACTTCCCCAACCCGGACTACCGCAGCTGACGGCTACTTGCGCTTCCAGGCCCCGCCGAACAGCTTGCTCAGTCGGCCTGAAGCGCGGTTGGCCGAGAACACGCCCGGCCCATTCTCCGGCGGCTCGAGTTGGGCGACTTCGGCCGCGTTGATCGAGAGGAACACACCGCGCTCGAACGTGCGGGTGACCTCGGGGCCATCGACGAAGCGGATCCCCCCGTCGTTGTCGCTGATCACGACGCCGTCGAGGATGTGTTCGCGGTAGTTGTCGACCACCTGGCGCACCGTGCCCACCGCGACGTTCTGGTCGTCGTAGACGGTGGTCCCCTGCGGGACCGCGTTGTAATGGATTGCGATACCGACGTCAGGCGGCTGGTTGTCTGCGTTCATGGAGCAAGGATACGAAGCTTGGTCCCTCGCCTGCGCGAGGCGATCTAGGATCAGCCGCGTGGCCGGCTACTCAGGGACACCGCTGCCCAAGAAGCTCGGGATCAAGGAGGGCTCGGTGATCGCCTTCGAGCGCTCGCCCGAGGGCTTTGCCGACACACTCGGCGAGCTGCCGGCGGGCGTCGAGGAACGCAAGACGACCCGCGGGGAGCGTGACGTGATCGTGAGCTTCGTCCGCAATCGGCGTGAATTCGAGCGCAGCGTCGAACGCCTCGGCGAGTCCATCTTCCCCGCGGGAGGGCTGTGGATCGCCTGGCCGAAGCGGAGCTCCGGGGTGCTCACCGACATGACCGAGGACGTGGTCCGCGAGGTCGCGCTTCCACTTGGTCTGGTCGACAACAAAGTCTGCGCGATCGATGAGACGTGGTCGGGCCTACGGCTCGTCTGGCGCCGGGAGCGGCGCTGAGCGACCGGCCCCTCAGCCCGGTAGGCGTTCGGCGATCGCCGGCGAGCCGGCGAACTCCTCGATCGCCCGGCTCAGTTTGCCGCCCTGCCAGGCGAGTGGGCTCTCTCCCGAATCCTCGCTGATCAGATCCGCCTCCGGCAGCTGCTCGCGGATCAGCTCGGCTGTGGCGTAGGGATGGCCTGGGTCGGCATCGTCGTGGCTGGCGACGATCAATACGGGGAGCTCGAGCGCCGTGAGCGCCTCGACCCCGTTGAAGGGGACCGAGCGTGGAACCGCGCGCAGCGCGTCCGCGAGGGCACCGGGGTGCTCGTGACGCTCGATCCGGGCCCGCGCGATACGCAGCAGGGTCTCGCGCCACTCCGGGTCGAGGCCGCCGGCCTCGTAGGCCGCCAGCCAGCCGTCGGTCCCGTCCTGCTCGAGCCCGTCGGCGAGCGAGTCCCAGTAGGCGAGCGAGGAGGGATCGGGGCTGAGCCCGCGACTGGCCGGGCCGATCAGAACCAGTCCGGCCCAGCGGCCCGGGTCGCGCAGGGCCAGCGTCAAGATCGTGTGCGAGCCCATCGAGTGGCCGACCAGGATGCCTCCCTCTCCCCCTTGCTCGCCGGCCACGGTGTCGAGGTCGTCGGCGAGGGTCTCGTAGGAGTAGCCCCCGGCTCCGGGATCGCTCTCGCCGTGCGCCCGGGCGTCGTAGGACAGCAACCGGTAGCCGACCCGCGGCAGGTGGCTCGAGCCGTGCACGACGAGGTCGCGGTGCGCGGTGATCCCATGCGCGAGCAGGATCGGCGTGCCTTTCGTGTCGCCTTCGCTCTGGCTCCAGCCGCGCAGCGCCGTCCCGTCGGGGGCCTCGACCTCGAAGGTTTGCTGATCGACGGCAGGCATGGCTGGCTTCGGCCCCGGGATGGTGCCGGGAGCCCGACTCAGGCCGCGACGCGGGCGCGGGCGTCGGAGAGCGCCTCCGCGATCTCGGAGCTGTCGGTGTAGTTGAGCCCGAGCATCTTCACGTCCCGGTGGGCGATCTTGCCCTCGGGATCGACGATAAAGACGGCGCGGCGCAGAGCCGAGGCAAGCTTGATGCCGTAGGCGTCCGCCACCTCGAGTCCCTCGTCGGCGATCAGCGGGATCGTCAGGTTGTGGTTGGCCATGAAGCTCTCATGCGATTCGACCGCCTGGGGTGAGATGCCGATGACCTCGGCATCGAGCCCTTCGAACGTCTCCTTGTTGTCCCGGTACTCGCACATCTGCCGCGTGCAGACGGAGGTCTCGTCGCCGGGGTAAAAGGCCAGGATGACCCACTTGCCCTGATGGTCGGAGAGCTTGAACTCGCCCTCGCCTGTCCACGGCTTCTCGAAATCGGGAGCGACGTCGCCCACCTTCAGCTTTGCCATCAGATCGTTCCTCAGCTTTCTGCGGTTGCGGTTTCGATTACGACGGGCATCGTCGGCGGCCCGTCGGACCCCGGTACTCCCAGGGCCTCGATTGCGGCGATCGTGTCCATGCCCTCGGTGACCTCGCCAACCACCGCGTACTCGGGCGGTAGGCCTGCGTCGGCCTCGGCGGTGACCACGAAGAACTGGCTTCCGGACGTGCCAGGGGGCTCGGCCCCGGTCTTGGCCATCGCCACCAGGCCCCGGGTGTAGGAAAGATCCGAGGGCGGTCGCTCCTCGACCGAGTAGCCGGGGCCGCCGCTGCCGTCCCCGCTGGGGTCACCGCCCTGGATCACGAAGCCGGGAGCGATGCGGTGGAAGGGCGTGTTGTCGAAGACACCCTCCTCGGCGAGGTACTGGAAGGAGGCCGCTGTCTTCGGCGCCCGTTCAGCGTCCAGCGCGACGGTGAAGCTGCCGCAGGAGGTGTTGAAGACGACGGAGCCGGCCGTGGGCGCCTTGGCGTCGGGGCCGGGCAGGTCAACGGTCTTCGGGGCCGGGGCGTCGACCGTCTGGCAACCGCCGTCGGCGGTCGTGGAGCCGGAATCTTCATCCCCGCCCGTGAGCAGAACAACGGCCACGACCCCGATCACTATGAGCATCACGCCGCCGAAGATCAGCGCACCATTACGGCCGGGCCCGCTCTCGCGACCACCTTCGGGGGGCATGCTGATCTGATCCGCCATATGCTCGTGAATCTCCTGCTTTCGAGTGCCAGGCCGTCCCGGCCACGTGGCGCGGGAGCCTAACGGGTTGCGATCATGCGCCAATGACTACGAGCGACTCCGAATCTCCGATCACCGAACCCGAGGAACTCAGCGGCCCGCCGACGCGGGTGCGGCTGATCGGGAGGGCTCTCAACAACGCTGTGGCCCATGCGCCTTGGCTCTGGCCTCTGCTCAGGCGGCCGATGACTTCGTACTTCGATGAACGCGCCTCCGGCTGGGATGAGCGCACGGGCGCTCCGGGGCCCTCCCACCTCGCCCCTCTGGCAGTGGCGGTCACGAAGATTGATCGCCGCCCGGAACGCGCTCTCGACCTGGGTACCGGCACGGGGGTCGCCGCCCTGTTCATCGCCCGCGAGTTCCCCCACGCCGCGGTCCGCGGCGTTGATATCTCCGAGGAGATGATCCGGCGGGCCCAGTCCAAGGTCGGCCTCGATCCCGACGCGCGCGTCACGTTCAAGGTGGCCGATGCGTCCTCGCTGCCGTTCCCGGATGAGCACTTCGACCTCGTCACCCAGCTCAACATGCCGCCCTTCTTCGGCGAGGCAGCACGAATGCTGCGCCACGGTGGACACGTGATCGTCGCGGCGAGCTCGGGCGAGCGCACTCCGTTCTTCACCCCGGACGCCGTCCTCGAACGGGGCTTCAAGCGTTACGGCTTCTTCAAGGTCAGCGCCGGCCGGATCGGCAGCGGCTCCTACTTCGTCGCCCGCAAGGGCGAGTAGCCGCGGCTCGGCTTAGATTGTGCCCGATGAGTGAGCCGATTGAGACCCCGGCAACGGGTCCTGCCGCCGTGCAGCGCTCGTATCTGATGCTGGTCAATCCCTCGGCCGGCGGTGGCCGGGCCGGCAAGCGGCTGCCGGAGATAGAGGACGCGATGAGTTCCGCGGGCCTGCGTTACCGGGTCGTTTTGACCAGCGATCTCAACCACGCCGAGGCCGAGGCCGAGGCCGGCGTTGCGGCCGCGGAGACACCCGTCGTCGTCAGCGGCGACGGCATGATCGGCCGCATCGGCGGCTTCCTGGCCGACCGCGACACGGCCCTCGGCATCATTCCGGGCGGCCGCGGCAACGATCTGGCCCGGGTGCTCGGCATCCCGACCGAGCCCGCGGCGGCAGTCGCCAACCTGGCGGCCGGAAACCTGCGACGCATCGATGTCGGCGAGGCCAACGGCGCGCGCTTCCTCTGCATCGCCAGCTGCGGCTTCGACTCGGATGCGAACCGGATCGCCAACGAGGCGCGGTTCGTCAAGGGTCCGCTCGTCTATGCGTACGCGGCGCTCCGCGCCCTCGCTCAATGGAAGCCGGCCCGCTTCACCTTGCACGCCGACGACGGCTTCCACGAGATCGTGGGTTACTCCGTGGCAGCGGCCAACTCGCAGGCCTACGGTGGCGGCATGTTCGTCGCGCCGGAGGCCCAGCTCGACGACGGCCTGCTCGATGTGGTCACCACATCGGAGGTTTCCAGGCTGCGGTTCATCGGCGGCCTGCCGTCGGTCTTCAGGGGCGAGCACCTCACCAAGCCCGAGGTGGGCTGCTTCCGGACGGCAGAGCTGCGGATTGAGGCTGATCGCCCGTTCAGCGTCTACGCCGACGGTGAGCATCTCACCGAGTTGCCGGTGACGATCAAGCTCCGCGCTGCCGCCCTCGACGTGATTGCGCCCGGCGCGGGTGACTGACCCCACCACCCGGTCCGTGCGCCGCTCCCGCGGCTTTGCGCTGAAGCGCGTGCTCGCCCGCGCGGTCGGGCGCCTCAGCAGGCTCAGCGGCCGCGGCGGGGGCACCACCCTGCCGGGCCGGCTCCTGCTGCGCTCCGCGCCGGATGCGATCGGACGCCTCGGCGAGGACCTCGATCGCGGATCGACGGTGATCAGCGCGACCAACGGCAAGACGACCACCGCGGGCATGATCGCGGCTGCGATGGAAGCGGCGGGGCGCACGCCGGTCCACAACCGCGCCGGCTCGAACATGGCCTGGGGTGTAGCGACGGCGCTGCTCGAGCAGCGCGGGCACGAGGGACTCTTCGAGGTCGATGAGGCCTGGCTGCCGAGAGTCAGCGCGGCACTCCAGCCCCGCCTGGTCCTCCTCGCCAACCTCTTCCGGGACCAGCTCGACCGCTACGGCGAGCTCGAGCGGCTCGCCGACGAGTGGGCCGTCCTCGTCGGTGAGCTGGCCGGGTCCGGTTCGGAGTTCGTGCTCAACGCCGACGACCCCCTCGTCGCCGACCTCGGTCGCGACCGCGACCTCCAACGCCGGCCCGGCGTCACCTACTTCGGGATCGAAGATGCCTCGCAGGCGCTTCCCCAGCTGCAGCACGCCCACGACGCCAAACACTGCCGGCGCTGCGGAGCTCCATACGTCTACGAGCGGGCCTTCGTGGGCCATCTGGGCCACTACCGCTGCTCGAACTGCGAGGCGCACCGCCCGCGGCCGGACGTGGTCGCCGACGACATCGAGCTGCGCGGGATGTCGGGGTCGGCTTTCACGGTCAACGTCGAGGGCGGGGCCACCCGGATCGAGCTGCCCCTTCCGGGTCTCTACAACGTCTACAACGCGCTCGCCGCGATTGCCGGGAGCCTGCGTCTCGAGGTGCCGATGGCGACGATCGCCGAGGCGCTGAGGGATGTGCGGGCCGTGTTCGGGCGGGTCGAGACGATCGAGATCGAGGGGCAGCCGCTCTCGATCTTCCTGATCAAGAACCCGGCAGGAGCCAACGAGGTGCTGCGCACGCTCGCTCAGGAGGCGGAAGCAGGAGCTGAAGCCGCCGATGGACTCGACATCTGGCTCGCGCTCAACGACGGCATTGCCGACGGTCGTGATGTCTCCTGGGTCTGGGACGCGGATTTCGATCTGCTCGCCGGCTCCGTGCGGCACATCACCTGCACCGGGACCCGGGGCGCCGAGATGGCCCTGCGGCTCAAGTACGCCGGTTGGCCCAGCGAGGCGATCACCCTGGTGCCCGGCATCGAGCGGTCTCTGGCCCACGCGCTGGGGGAGGCGCCGGGCCGGCTTTTCGCGCTGCCGACATACACGGCCCTGCTCGAGTTGCGGACGCTGCTCGCCCGCCAGGGTCACGCCGGGGAGTACTGGCGGTGAGTGCCGGCGAGGAGCCACGCAGCGGGCGGGTCGACAGCCCTGCCGTCTGGCACGACGCCGAGTGCGGCTCCTACGCCGCCGACCTGGGTGTTTGGGAGGAACTGGCCGCCCGCGCCCCCGGCCCCGTGGTCGAACTCGGCGCCGGCACCGGGCGGGTCAGCCTGCATCTCGCGGCCCGCGGCTTCGAGGTGACCGCGGTCGACAGCGAGGAGGCGCTCCTGGCTGCGCTCGCTGAGCGTGCGGCCGAGCGCGATCTGCAGGTGCACACACTGCGCGCCGACGCCCGCGACTTCTACCTCCCCGGTCCAGCCGGGCTGATCATCGCCCCGATGCAGTTCGCGCTGCTGATGGGCGGCGCGGATGGGCGGGCTCGCCTGTTCTCGGCCGTGGAGCGGACGCTGGCGTCCGGCGGCGTCTTTTCGGCTGCGCTGATCGACGAGAACGATCCGCCCGGCGTGGGACCGGTGGAACCGCTGCCCGACGTCCGCGAGGTCGAGGGCTGGGTCCACTCGAGCCTCCCGGTCAACGTGGTCAGCGAGCCCGGCTGGCTGGAGATCCATCGCCTGCGTCAGCTCGTCTCCCCCGCCGGCGAGATGAGCGAGGCCTACGACGTCGTGCGGCTCGATCGGATCGGAGCCGACGACTTCCTCCTGGAGGCTCAACGCGCGGGACTTCGCCCGCTGGCCCGGCAGCGCATCCCCGGAACCGACGATCACGTCGGCTCGGTCGTCGTCACCATGGAGCGCAGCCGATGAGTGAGCTGCGTCTGCTGATGCTCTACCCGGAGCAGATGAACATCTACGCCGACAGGGGCAACGTGTTGTTCCTGCAGAGGCGCTGCGAGTGGCGCGGGATCGGCTTCGTGGCGACGGCAGCCGGCCACGGCGATCGCATCGACCCCGCTGAGCACGACCTGATCTACATCGGCGGCGGCCAGGACCGGGACCAGCGCGCGGTCGCCGTCGATCTGCGTGAGGAGAAGAAGGCCCCGCTGGCGGAGGCACTGGCGGACGGGGCGGCACTGCTGGCGGTCTGCGGCGGCTACCAACTGCTCGGCCACAGCTACGAACTCGGCGAGGAGCGGATCGAGGGTCTCGGGTTTGCCGACCTGCACACCGTTCGCGAATCGGGACCCCGCCTCATCGGCAACGTCGCGATCGAGGTCGATCTCGGCTCCGGGCCTCGCGTTCTGGCCGGTTTCGAGAACCACGGCGGGCGCACCTACCTCGGGTCGGAGGCAGCTGCGCTCGGCAGGGTCCTCGACGGCCACGGCAACAACGGCAAGGACGGCCGCGAAGGGGTCCTCGAGGGCAACATGATCGGCACCTACCTGCACGGTCCCCTCCTGCCCAAGAACGCCTGGTTGGCGGATCACCTGATCGCCACAGCGCTCGCCCGCAGCACCGGAGCTCGCCCGGAGCTCGAGCCTCTCGACGACAGCTTCGAGGACGCCGCTCACGACGGCGCGCGTGAAGCTGCGGCTCGCGGGTAGGAGGCGTAGTGATGGCAGCAGGCGACGACCGCAAGACGATCGGCTGGCGCGAGTGGGTGCGCCTGCCCGAGCTCGGCGACACTCTGGTCAAGGCCAAGGTGGATACGGGCGCCAGGACGTCCACGCTCCACGCCTACGGGATCGAGGAGCTCGATCGGGACGGGGTGAGCTGGGTACGGTTCCGCTTCCACCCTCACCAGCGCGACGAGAGCGAAGCGGAGGGCGAGGCGCGGCTGGTTGACCGCCGCACGGTCACCCCTTCCAATGGTCAGAGTGAGCTTCGTTACGTTGTCGAGACCGAGGCGATCATCGACGGGGCGCGGACCCCGATCGAGCTGACGCTCAGCCGCCGGGATTCGATGGGCTTCAGGATGCTGCTCGGCAGGCGGGCGCTGCGGGGGCGCTTCGTCGTGGATCCGCGCCGCTCCTATCGGACGGCGGAGTCGAAGCAGGTACGCAAGCAGGCAAGAAAGGATCGGGTCCGACGATGAAGATCGGAATACTGAGTCGCAGAGCCTCGCTGTACTCCACGAGGCGCCTCGTGGAGGCGGCCCGCGACAGAGGGCACGAGACTCACGTGATCAACTATCTGCGCTGTTACATGGACATCGCCTCCCACAAGCCGCTGGTGATGTTCCGGGGCGAGCCGGTCTCCGGCTACGACGCGATCATCCCGCGGATCGGGGCCTCGCACGCCTTCTATGGCGCTTCCGTCGTGCGCCAGTTCGAGATGGTGGGCACCTTCTCGGCGAACGAGTCGACCGCGATCAACCGCGCCCACGACAAGCTGCGGCAGCTGCAGCTGCTGGCCCGGGCAGGCATCGGCCTGCCGGTCACCGGATTCGCCAACGACGTGCAGGACATCGACGGAATGATCGACGCGGTCGGCGGCGCTCCGGTCGTGGTCAAGCTGCTCGAGGGCACGCAGGGCAAGGGCGTGGTCCTGGCCGAGACCCGCAAGGCGGCCGAGTCGGTGATCGGGGCATTCCGGGAGCTCGGCGCCAACATCCTCGTGCAGGAGTTCATCAAGGAGGCGAAGGGCTCCGACATCCGGGCCTTCGTCGTGGGCAAGCGCGTGGTGGCCGCGATGGAGCGCACCGCGGCTCCCGGCGAGTTCCGCTCCAACATCCACCGTGGCGGCTCGGCCCACAAGGTCAAGCTCACCCCCGAGGAGCGCTCGACGGCGACCCGGGCCGCGAAGCAGATCGGCCTGGCGGTCGCCGGCGTCGACATGATGCGCTCCAACCACGGCGCGGTCGTGCTCGAGGTGAACAGTTCCCCGGGCCTGGAGGGCATCGAGGAGGCGACCGGGGTCGACGTGGCGGGCAAGATCGTCGAGTACCTGGAGAAGAACGCCCACCCCGGGAGTGCCCGGACGAGGACCAGGGGCTGATGGAGACCCCCTCCGACCCGGATCTCCCGCCCGGATCCGGCGACGGCTCTCAGGGGGACGCGGAGGTCGAGGAGCGGACGGCGATCGAGATCGGTGGTGTGGAGGTCGCGCCCGGCACGCGCGAGGATGTCGAGATCCACGTCGAGCGACTGCCGAGCGGACCGTGGATCTCGCTGCCGACGATCGTGATCCGCGGTCGCCGGCCTGGCCCCCGGGTCTGTGTTTCGGCCGGCGTGCACGGCGACGAGATCAACGGCGTCGAGGTCGTGCGGCAACTGCTCGGCGCTGTGCGTCCGGAGGAGCTTGCGGGCACCCTGATCGCGGTGCCGGTGGTCAATCAGCTCGGCTTCATGGCGGGCCAGCGCCATCTCCCTGACCGGCGCGATCTCAACCGTTCCTTCCCGGGCTCGCCACGCGGCTCCCTTGCCGGGAGGCTCGCCCATCTGTTCATGCACGAGATCGTCAGCCACTCGCAGTTCGCGATCGACCTGCACTCGGGCTCCGACAACCGGGCCAACCACCCGCAGATCCGAGCCGATCTCGAGGATCCGACGACGCGAGAGGCCGCGGAGGCGTTCAGCGCCCCGGTGACGCTGCACGCCCGCACGCGCGACGGCTCACTCCGTGAGGCCGCCACGCAGGCCGGAATCACGATGCTGCTCTACGAGGGCGGCGAGGACAACCGCTACGACGACTATGCGATCGAGGCGGCCTTCGGCGGTGTGATGAGGGTCCTGCAGATGCTCGAGATGGTCGAGGGCGCTCCCGCCGCCCAGGGCTCGACGATGGTCAGCCGGTCCAGCCGCTGGGTGCGGGCACAGCGTGGCGGCCTTTTCCGGGCTGAGGTCTCGCTCGGGACCGAGGTCGAAGCACGTCAGTTGCTCGGCCACCTGGCCGATGTGTGGGGCCGCAGCAACCTCGCCGTACGCAGCCCGGTGGCCGGGGTCGTGATCGGCAAGAACCGCACCCCGCGGGTCAATCAGGGGGATGCGCTCTTCCACATCGCTGAGCCGGAAGAAGAGCCGGCGAACTCGTGACGGATCCGCGTTAGGCTCGTAAGAAGCTGAACCGGTTCCCTGCCGGGAGGCGGATACGCGTCCACACCAGCGGTGACGGCGCCAGCCCCGCTGCGCACGCGCGGCGGGCTCAGGCGCCTGAGGACCCGAAGCCACCCTCGCCGCGCTCGCTGTCGTCGAGTTCGGCCACCTCGACCGGAGTGGTCGCGGCGAAAGGCGTGATCAGCAACTGGGCGATCCGATCGCCCGTCTCGACGATGAACGGCTGCTCGCGATCGGTGTTGAGCAGCAGGACGCGGACCTCACCACGGTAGCCCGCGTCGATCAGTCCGGGCGCGTTTACCAGGGCGATCCCGTGCCGAGCCGCATTGCCGCTGCGGGGCAGCACCAGTCCGGCGTGCCCGGTCGGCACCGCGATCGCGATGCCGCAGCCGAGCATCGCCCTCTCCCCCGGCCCGAGGCGCGCCGCCTCGGCCGCGTAGAGGTCGAGGCCCGCGTCGCCCTGGTGGGCGCGCGTCGGCAGGCTCGCCGAGGGGTTCAGCAGCTTCACCTCCAGCTCGGGAAGCGAGCTCAACTGTGGGCGCCGCCGGGGCCGCTGCCGGCGCCGTTGAGTAAGTACGGGGCGAAGCGGTGGGTCAGCGCCGCAGGGACGCGGGCCTCGACGTGGACGCCATCTGGACGATCCTCGCGCTCGAGGCGTCCGGCGACCGCATGAAGGTCACTGAGCAGCGCCCCCTCCTCATAGGGGAAGAGCAGCTCCATCGGCTGCAGAGTCTCGTTGAAGGCGGTCTCGATGCGCCGCTTGAGCTCCTCGATCCCCTCACCTGTCTCAGCGGAGACGCCGATCGCATCGCGCTCCCCGACGAGCAGGCTGGAGCGGTCCTCCTCAGTCAGTAGATCGAGCTTGTTGAAAACCAACAGGCGGGGCGCCTCGCCGGCCCCGATCTCCCCGAGCACGGAGTTGGCTGCCGCTACCGCCGCCGCCCTGGTCTCGGGGTCGTCGGAGGCATCGACGACGTGCACGACGAGATCCGCGAGCACCGTCTCCTCGAGGGTCGCCTTGAACGCGTCCACGAGTTGATGGGGCAGCTTCCGGATGAAGCCGACCGTGTCGGTGAGCAGGTAGCGGCGGCCCTCGTACTCGTAGGCGCGGGTGGTCGGATCGAGCGTGTGGAAGAGTCGGTCGCCGACGCTGACGCCGGCTCCGGTCACGGCGTTCAGCAACGTTGACTTACCGGCGTTGGTGTATCCGGCCAGCGCCACGGTGGGCAGGAAGGAGCGCTCGCGCGCAGCGCGCATCGTGCCCCGAACCTTGCCGACCTCCTCCAGACGTCGCCGCAGGGCGCTGATCCGGTCGCGCGCGAGGCGGCGATCGGTCTCGATCTGGGACTCACCGGGCCCCCTTGTCCCGATGCCACCGTCCATGCGCCCGGCCCCAAGTCGCTCGAGGTGGGTCCACAGGCCCCGCATGCGGGCGAGGTTGTACTCGAGCTGCGCGAGCTCGACCTGGAGCTTGCCCTCGGCGGAGTGGGCGTGGTCGGCGAAGATGTCGAGGATCACTGCGGTGCGGTCGATGACCGGCACCCCGAGCTCCTTCTCGAGGTTGCGCTCCTGGCGCGGCAACAACTCGTCGTCGCAGGCCACGAGGTTGGCGTCGCAGCGCTTGATCGCATCCTTCAGCTCGGCGAGCTTGCCGCGTCCGAAGTAGCGGTCGGGGTCGGGCTCCTCGCGACGCTGGACCATCTCGCCGGCGGTCGCCACCCCGGCGGTGCGCAGCAGCTCACGCAGCTCCGCCAGCGGGGTCTGCTCGGGGTCGACGTCGCTGACCCCGATCGCCAGCGCACGCTGCCGGGCCCGGGGATTGACGACCCCGGCGGAGACAGTCCCGTCGGCTGCCCTCGTCTCGGTTTCGTCGATGCTGGATCCCATTCAGGACAAGTGTAGGAAACCGGGTGGCCACACCGATCCGGGACGCCCATGTGGACCGCAGTATCGCTAATAGGAGAGCGGCGGTGTCCGGGTGCGCCGCGCCCTGGCGTTGGGCGGCGGCGGCTCGACTAGGCTCTCCCCATGAAGATCTTCATCACCGGCGCGACCGGATTCATCGGGGGCCACGTTGCCCGGAAGCTGCGCGAACGCGGCGATGAGGTCGTTGCGCTGGTCCGGACGCCGGAGAAGGGCGAGGTGCTCACCGCATTGGGCTGCGAGCTGCAGCCGGGGTCGCTCGATGACTCGGAGGCGATCCGCGCCGGGGTCGAGGGGGCCGACGCGGTGATTCATGCCGCTGCGATCTACGAGATCGGCGTGCCCGCCAAGCGCCATCAGGCGATGTACGACGCAAACGTGCGCGGCACCGAGCGCGTCCTGCGGGCGGCGCTCGAGTCGCGGACGCCGAAGGTCGTCTACGTCTCTACGGTCGCGGCCTTCGGCAACACCGCCGGTCGCGTGGTTGATGAGACCTACGAGCACCCGGGGATCGGTTTCACCTCCTACTATGAGGAGACCAAGTACCGGGCCCACCAGCTCGCAAAGGAATTGATCGCCGAGGGCCTGCCCTGCGTCCTGATCCAGCCCGGTGGCGTCTACGGACCCGATGACCACTCCGAGCTCGGCAACCTGATCAACCAGTACGTGGCCGGCAAGCTGCCGCTGATCCCCTTCCCCGATCTGGGCATCAGCCTCGTGCACGTCGAGGACGTCGCCGACGGGATCATTCTCGGGCTCGACAAGGGTGAGCCCGGCGAGGCCTACATGCTCGGCGGCGCGATCACCACCAACCGGGAGATGCTGCAGAAGGCGGCCGACGTGGCCGGCAAGAGGCGCGGTACCCGCGGGCTGCCCTCGGGCGTGCTGAAGGCAATCGCGCCGCTGGGACCCGTCGTGGGGCCGGTCGCTGGCTTCCCGCCGAACATGAAGGAATTGATCAGCTCCTCCGACGGCGTCACGTTCTGGGCCAAGCACGACAAGGCGATTGAGAAGCTCGGCTATTCACCGCGCGGCCTGGAGGCGATCCTCCGGGACACGATGGTCGCCGAAGGCCACATCGCGGCCTGAGCCTGCCCGGCGGTTGCTCGCGGCGGCCTTCGGGTAGGGCACTCCAGGATGCAGGTCTTTCTCGCACAAATCGAAACGAACCTCAAGCAAGTCCGGGAGTCGGGCATATCCGAGGTGACCACGGGCGAGTGGGTGCTCGCGGCGGGGGTTCTCCTGGCCTCGATCTTGGCCTCGATCGTCGTCGGCCGCCTGGTCGAGCGCCTGCTGCGCGACTACGGGCCGGTCTCGATTCGTCACCTGTTCGGGCGCCTGGTCTCGCTGCTGATCGTCACGCTCGGCTTCTTCTACGCGCTGAGCTCCGTGGATGTCGCCGTCGGGCCGCTGCTGGGTGGCCTCGGGATCATCGGCATCGCCCTCGCCTTCGCTCTGCAGGACATCCTCGCCAACTTCGCCGCCGGGGTGATGATCCAGGCTCGCAGGCCGATCCGGATCGGCGACCAGATCGTCACCAACGAGTACGAGGGTCAGGTCGAGGATGTCAACTTCAGGGTGGTGCGAATCCGTACCTTCGACGGCGAGGAGGTCTACGTCCCCAACTCGATGGTGCTGCAAAACCCGATCACGAACTGGACCAGGACGCCCACGCGGCGAACCTCACTGGTGATCGGCGTCGCCTACGACACGGACCTCGCGCTGGCCCAGCGCAGAATGGTCGAGGCACTGAGCGGCGTGGATGAGATCATCACCGACGAGCACGAGGTCGAAGCTCTCGCGTTCGAGTTCGCCGAAAGCTCGATCAACTTCGAGGTCCGCTTCTGGCACGGAGCCACGATCATCGAGATGTGGCAGGCTCGGGACGCCGCAGCACAGGCGCTCAAGCGAGCCCTCGACGAGGCCGGGATCACGATCCCCTTCCCGCAGCGGACACTGTGGTTCGGCCCGGGCAACACCGACCTGATGGTCCAGCAGCGCGATTCGGGCCCGGCCGGCCCTCAGGGACGGCCCGACGCCTAGATCGCCTAGGAGAGGTGCTCCCGCATCCGCTCGACGGCCTCGCTGATCCGCTCGTCGGGCGTTGTCAGCGAGATCCGGAAGAAGCCCTCGCCGCTGGGCCCGTACATCGAGCCGGGTGAGACGATCACGGCGGCCTCCTCTAGCACCAGCTCCGCGAACGAGGTCGACGTATGTCCCTCGGGAACGGGTGCCCAGACGTAGATGGTGCCCTTCGGCGCATCGACCTCCACGCCGATCTCCCGTAGGGCGCCGACGACGAGATCGCGGCGCCGGGCGTAGATCTTGTTCATCTCCGCCAGGGGCTCGCGCGGTCCCTGCAGCGCGGCGGCACCGGCGAGCTGGACGGCCTCGAAGAGCCCGGAGTCCACGTTGGTCTTGAGGCGCCAGTACGTCGAGATCGCGTCGGCATTGCCGAGAATTGCGGCACAGCGCCAGCCGGTCATGTTGTAGCCCTTGGAGAGGCTGAAGACCTCGACGCCGACCTCCTTGGCCCCCTGCGTAGCCAGGAAGCTGGGTGCGACGTAGCCGTCGTAGGTGGTCTCGGAATAGGCGTTGTCGTGGACGACCAGGAACGAGTGCTTCTGTGCGAGCTCGACGACCTTCTCAAAGAACCCCTCGGGAGCGATGGCCCCGGTCGGGTTGTTCGGGTAGTTGATGAACATCAGCCGGGCGCGCTCGAGCGCCTCGGGATCGATCGCCTCAAGATCCGGGGCGAAGTCGAGGTCGGGCAGGAGCGGCAGCAGCACAGGCTCGGCCCCCGCGAGTATCGGCCCACCCGTGTAAACCGGGTAGCCCGGATCGGAGGCGAGCGCGACATCGCCGGCGTCCAGGAACGCGAAGCAGAGGTTGTAGATGCCCTCCTTGGCGCCGATCATCGGCATCACCTCGGTCTCGGGGTCGATCTCGACCCCGAAGCGCGAGGAGTAGAAGCCGGCGAGCGCGGTGCGCAACTCGTCGCGGCCACGGTTGGAGGGGTACTGGTGGGTACTCGGGTTGGCGACGGCCTGCTGCATCGCCTCCACGATGAAGGGGAAGGTCGCGTGATCGGGGTCGCCGATCCCGAGGCTGATGACGTCGACGCCCGCCTTCTTCTTGGCGGCGACCCGCTTCTCGAGCTCCGCGAACATGTAGGGCGGCATCGCCTCGAGGCGCTTGGAGGGGGCGGTGCGGTCAGTTGCGGCCATGCGGGGGGTGGTCCTTTCGTGCTGGAGCGGCGGGGAGTGGGCAGGCTAGTGGACGCGCCGATGGCCCGAACCGCTGTGGTTGGGCGATAGTCTCGGGCCGTGGCCGAGAAGTGGACAGCGGAGCAGATACCCGACCAGAGCGGGCGCGTGGCACTCGTCACCGGTGCCAACAGCGGCCTCGGCCTGCAAACCGCCAAGGCCCTGGCCGGCGCAGGAGCAACCGTGCTGCTCGGCTGCCGCAACCCCGCCCGGGCGGAGGCCGCGATAGAGGAGATCCGCGAACTGGCCCCCGATGCAGACCTCGAATTGATCGAACTCGATCTCGCGGACCTCGACTCGGTCGCGAGAGCCGCGGCAGAGGTCAAGACCCGCAGCGGCCCGCTGGATCTGCTGATCAACAACGCCGGGGTGATGGCCCCGCCACGCATGGAGACGGCCGACGGTTTCGAGTTGCAGTTCGGCACCAACCATCTGGGCCACTTCGCGCTCACCGGCCTTCTCCTCGACAAGCTGCTCGGCGCCGAGGCGCCGCGGGTGGTCAGCCTGGCGAGCATGGCTCACCGGCAGGGCAAGATGGATTTCGAGGATCTGAACTGGGAACGGAGCTACTCGCGCTGGCCGGCCTACGGCCGCTCGAAGCTCGCCAACCTCATGTTCACCTTCGAGCTCGACCGGCGGCTGCGGGCCAAGAACTCGAAGCTGATGGCCCTGGCCTGTCACCCCGGCTACGCGGCCACGAATCTGCAGACGTCCGGTCCCGGCGAAGGCGCGCTCGGGCTGGTCTTCAAGCCGGCGATGCTGATTGCCAATCTCTTTCTCGCTCAGAGCGACGCGATGGGCGCCCTGCCCACTCTGTACGCGGCGACTGCCGACGCAGCCACCGGCAGCAACTACGTGGGTCCCGATGGACTCGGCGAAGCCCGCGGACACCCGACACTGGTCGGGTGCAGCGGCCGGGCCCTGGACGAGGATGACCAGCGGCGCCTCTGGGAGGCCTCCGTTGAGTTGACGGGCGCCGCCTACCCGGAGCTCAGCTGACGATGGCCGGCGGGGACGAGAAGGCCGGGCCTCCGGATCGGCCGGAGCGGGTCGCTGTACCGCGCGACCGCAGCGATGACTACACCGCGGATGCAGCCCGCATGCGGGCCGAGTTCGTCGCCGAGCGAACGGGTGCGGCACTCCCTCACGTGGGGTCCTACTCCTTCGATCCGACCACGGTCTCGGGCAATGTCGAGCATCTGATCGGGGCCGCGCAGGTACCGCTGGGGATCGCCGGTCCGCTGCTCGTCGACGGCGAGCATGCCAGCGGCGAGTTCTACGTGCCGATGGCCACCGCGGAAGGCACCCTGATCGCCAGCTACAACCGCGGCATGCGGCTCCTGCACGAGGCGGGCGGCGTCAAGACGACGATCATGGCCGATCACATGCAGCGGGCCCCGGCCTTCCTCTTCCCCAGCGCCCGCGAATCGCGCGAGTTTGCGGCCTGGCTGGATGAAAACTTCGCGGGGATCAAGGCGGCGGCCGAGGAGACCACCAGCACCGGAGTCCTGCAGGAGATCGACCGCTACTCGGCCGGCCGCATCCTCTACACCCGCTTCAACTACACCACCGGCGATGCCGCGGGTCAGAACCTCACCGGCAAGGCCACCCAGGCCGCCTGCCGCTGGATCATGGAGCAGAACTCGACCATCGAGCGCTACTTCCTGGAGTCGAACTTCGCCACCGACAAGAAGAGTTCCCAGGTCAACATGCTGCACACGCGCGGTAAGCGGGTGGTGGCCGAGGCCGTGATCCCCAACGAACTGGTTCAACGCCTGATGCGCTCGGACACCAAGCTGATGTATCGGGCCCGGCAGGTCTCCAATCTCGGCGGGTTCATGTCCGGCGTCAACAACAACGGCGCCCACTCGGCCAACGGCATCACCGCGATCTTCATCGCCACCGGCCAGGATGTCGCCAACGTGGCCGAGTCCTCCGCGGCCTTCGTCTACGCCGAGCTGCGGGATAACGACGACTATTACTACTCGGTCACGATCCCCTCCTTGATAGTTGCCACCTACGGCGGCGGCACCGGTCTCGCGACTCAGCGCGAGTGCCTCGAGATACTCGATTGCTACGGCGGCGGCAAGGTCCAGAAGCTGGCCGAGATCATCGCCGCCACCGTGCTCTGCGGGGAGCTGTCCCTGGGCTCGGCCATCGTCGCCGAGGAGTGGGTCGAGGCTCACGACATCTTCGGCCGCAACCGGTAGCGACCGTCAGGTCCTCAGGCCTGCTCAGTCGTCTCCGATCCGCTCCAGGCCGGCGACGAACTCGGGCGAGAACTCGGCCGCGTAGACGGGTTCGGCCGTGCCCGTCAGCGTGACGTCGAGGTCGGCGCTGATCGCGACCTGCAGCTCGCCCCCGTCGAGGCGAACCTCGATCGGGCTGGGCATCCCACGCAGGAAGGCGGCGATGGCGGCGCCACTGGCGCCCGTACCCGAGGAGAGTGTCTCCCCCACCCCGCGCTCGAAGATGCGGGCCCGGACCACGCTGTCGGCCTCGCGGCGCCAGAAGCTGACGTTGCTGCGGTTGGGAAAGAGCTCGGAGGCCTCGATCGGCGCCCCGACGGCCGGCAGGTCGAGTTCCTCGAGCCCGTCGCTGACCTCGATCGCGCACTGGGGGTTGCCGATCGAGACGTGCTGGAACTCGCGCTCGGTGTCGCCGATAGGGATCTGACCGCGTCCGTCGGCCGCCCCGCCGGGATAGTCCCGCGAGGTGGTCGAGGCGCGACCCATCTCGATCGCCGCCGAGCCCGGCCCGGTCAGCGTAGGCGTGATCTCGCCCGCCGCCGTGAGGATCGTGAAGCGGTCCTCGTCGGTCCAGCCGCTGCGACGCAGGTAGAGCACGGCCTCGCGCGCGCCGTTGCCGGAGAGTTCGGCCTCGGAGCCGTCGGGATTGAAGATCCGCAGCTCGGCGACGTAGGCCGGATCGGAGCTGCGCGCGAGCAGCAGGATCCCGTCCGAGTGAGCCCCGAAATGCGCGGAGCAGATGGCCCGGACCCGGGCGGGGGTCAGCTCGACGTCCAGCTCGTCCCGCTCGAGCACGATGTAGTCGTTGCCGAGCGCCTGCCACTTCTCGAATCGCATCGCGCCGGGAGTATTGCGACTCAGGGCCCGGCGAGTTCCCCGAGGTCGGCCGCGATCCGGGCGGCGAGCGCCTGAGGGTCGCTTTGGTCCGCGGCCAGCAGCTCGAGTCCGGGCATCTTGCGCATCCAGGTCTCCTGGCGGCGGGCGTAGCGCCGGTGCGCCGTCTTGGTGCCCTCGATGTCGCCGGCGAGTAGCTGCTCGAAGCCGAGGGCGGCGCGAGCGGTGCGCGAGGCGCCGGCTGCTCGGGCCCGGGCGACTTCCTCGGCGGCCCCCGCCGCGACCATCGCGTCCACCCGGGCCGAGATGCGCTCCGTGAGCCAGCCCCGCTCGCCGAGAAGTCCATAGAGCCGTGTCGGGAGCCGCAGTCGTGCCGTCCAGAGCTCGCCGCCCCGCTCGGGCGGATCGAGGCCGGAGCGCTGCAACTCGAGCGCTCGGCCGATCCGCTTGCGATCGTTGGGGTGTACGCGGGCGGCGACTTCGGGATCGAGCTGAGCGTGGACGGCCTCGGTGCCGCGCTGCTCCAGCTCCTCCTCGACCGCGGTGCGCACGGCGGGATCGACCGGTGGCTGCAGGGCGAGCTCAGTGAGAGTCGCGCGCATGTACAGGCCCGTACCGCCGACCACGATCGGCCGTCGTCCCACCGCGAGCAGTCCATCGATCTCTGCTCGGGCCTGCTCGGCGAACCGACCGGCGCTGAACTCCTCGCCGACGTCGGCGATCGCCAGCATCCGGTGTTCGAGCACCGCCTGCTGCTCCGTGCTCGCCGCACCGCTGATCAGTTCCAGGCCTCGATAGATCTGAATCGCGTCGCAGGAGATGGCGACCGGGTCCTCCCCACGCTCGCGCAGGACCTCGGCGAGGGCTACCGCTACGGCGGTCTTGCCGACGCCGGTTGGACCGAAGATCGCGATGATCGGCAGCGCGGCTGAGGGCTCGGCGCTCATTCAGGCGGCCTCTGGCGCGCCGTGCTCAGCCGATGCGGCTGAGCAGCCGCTCATGGCCGCTGAGGGTCATTGAGGTGGCCGCGCTGATCTCCACCTCGGCAAACTCGCCCGGATTGCCCGTACCCTCGAAGTTCACGGCCTTGTTGTGAGTGCTGCGACCGCGCAGGCGCGTGGGGTCGGTGCGGGAGGGCCCCTCGATCAGGACCTCCAGAGTGCGGCCGACGAATCTCTGCGAGCGCTCTTTCGCCCGGCGCTGGACGACCTCCACGAGGCGCTCCATGCGCTCGACCTTCACCGGGTGGGGAATCATGCCCTCCATCTCCGCTGCCGCGGTGCCGCGCCGGGGGCTGAAGATGAAGGTAAAGGCACTGTCGTAGCCCACCTCCTCGGCCACCTCGAGCGTCTCGGCGAAGTCGGCCTCGGTCTCGCCCGGGAAGCCGACGATGATGTCGGTGCTGAGCGCGACGTCGGGGAGTCGCTCGCGAATCATCGCCACGCGGTCCATGTACCGCTCGCGGCTGTAGGTCCGCCGCATGGCTTTGAGAATGCGGCTCGAGCCCGACTGCAGAGGCAGATGAATGTGCTCGCAGATCGCCGCGCACTCGGCGTGGGCTGCAATCACGTCCTCGCGCATGTCCTTGGGATGCGGGCTGGTGTAGCGGATCCGCTCGATCCCGTCGATCCCATCGACCGCGCGGAGCAATCCCGCGAAGCTCAGCTTGTGCTCGCCCCGCAGGTCACGGCCGTAGCTGTTCACGTTCTGACCCAGCAGCGTCACCTCGCGGACTCCGTCGGCAGCGAGCGCCTTGACCTCCTCGAGCAGTTCCGGTGCCGGCCGGCTCTCCTCGCGGCCGCGGGTCGAGGGCACGATGCAGTAAGAGCACACACAGTTGCAGCCCTGGGAGATCTGCAGCCAGGCCTGAAAGGGCCGCTCGCGCTGGGCCGGCAGATGGCCGGCGAAGTCCTCGAACTCGAAGTAACCCTGCGCGGTGAGCGAGTCGGAGGTGAGGAACTCGGCCAGCTTGTGGATCTGCCCGGGGCCGAAGGCGACGTCGACGAACGGGAAGCGGTCGAAGACTTCCTCCTTGACCGACTGGGCCCAGCATCCACCCACGCCTACGACCCGCTCCGGGTCCTCGGACTTGAGTCGCTTGGCCTCGCCGAGATGAGCGAGAAAGCGGCTGTCGGCCGTCTCGCGGATCGAGCAGGTATTGAAGAGGATCAGGTCGGCGTCGGCCCGCTCGGTGGATTCCGTGTAACCGAGTCCGGCGAGCATGCCCTTCATCCGCTCGGAATCGTGCTGGTTCATCTGGCACCCGAAGGTGGTGACGTGGAAGCGCCTTGCGTTCACGCTGGAGAGGGTAGCGGCGGCGAGGCGGCCTCCGCCGGCCGTGGATCGGTCAGTTGCCGACGGACTTCTGCAGGTAGGCGACGAGGCCGTCGAGTTCCTCTTGGCTCAGGTCGCCGAAGTTGGTGGGCATGATGCCGTCGCCGAAGCCCTCGGAAATCTCGTCGCTGGGATTGACGATCGAGTTGAGGATCATCGCGTCGCTGTCGCCGGGGAGCACCTCGTCGAGATCCGGGCCGATCGAAGCGGTGCTGTCGGCCGCTGCCAGGGTATGACAGCCGTCACAGCCGTTGTCCACGAACACCTGCGCGCCGAGCGTCGCGTCACCGGTGGGCGTCTCGCCGCCGCCATCGCTGGGAGTGCCCGAGGCGCCTGCGCCCGCATCGGGCTCGACTGCCTCGCCCTCGGTGAGGTTGTCCTCGCCCTGGCTGTTCTCCTCCGTCGCCTTCTGCTCCTCGACCGCAGCCTCCTGGTTCTCCGCCCGACGTACGGCCTGCTCGTCGCGGGCGGTCAGCACCGCCAGCGTTGCGGTACTGACCACCAGGACGACCATCAGGGCGGTCAGCCCGCGCATCAGGCCGCCGGAGGGGAAGTTCTCCTGCTTCATGCCGACGAAGGCCATGCCGATGGCGCCGATCACGAGCGCGCCGCCTGAGATGGCGAGGTAGATGAGGTAGTCGGTGCTGGCTGTGAGGATCAGGTTCTGTGCGTCCATTTGAGGGCGCGATCCTATCGTTCACAGGCCCCGGAAGCCCGCCTCACCGCCGCGGGCTCAGTCGGCGAAGGCTGTGCTGCGGCTCTCGCGGATCACAGTGATCCTGATCCGACCGGGGAAATCGAGCTCTTTCTCGACGGCCTGAGCGGCTTTCTGGGCGATCACGGCGGCCTCCTCGTCGTCGACCTTGCCGGGATCGACCATCACGCGCACGTCGCGACCTGCGCGCATCGCGAACACGCGCTCCACACCGGGGTGCCGCCCGGCGATCTCCTCCAGCTCGCGCAGCCTGGTCACGTACTGCTCCAGCGCCTCGCCGCGGGCCCCGGGTCGGGCCCCCGACAGAGCGTCCACGACCTGGACGATCACGGCCTCGACCGTGCGGGGCTGGACCTCGTTGTGATGGGCCTCGATCGCGTGGGCCACCGCCTCGCTCTCGCCGTGGCGGCGAGCCATTGCGGCCCCGATCTGCGCGTGGGAGCCTTCGATCTCGTGGCTGACGGCCTTGCCGAGGTCGTGCAGGAGAGCGGCTCGCTTGGCGGTCTCGACCGAGCCGCCGAGCTCGGCAGCGATGACTCCCGCGAGCTTCGAGCACTCGACGAGGTGATCGAGCACGTTCTGGCCGAAGCTCGTGCGGAAGCGCAGCTTGCCGAGCACAGCGAGCAGCTCCCGCTCGATGCCGTGCAGGCCGGCCTCGAGCTCGGCCTTCTCGCCCTCCTCGGCGACACGCGTCTCGACCTCGGCCTTCGAGCGCTGGTAGACCTCCTCGATCGCGGCCGGCTGAATCCGCCCATCGGCGACGAGCTTTTCGATCGTCAGACGGGCGATCTCGCGGCGCACGCCGTCGAAGCTCGAAACCACCACCGCGTTCGGGGTCTCGTCGATGATCACGTCAACGCCGGTCAGCGACTCCAGCGCCCTGATGTTGCGACCCTCGCGCCCGATGATCCTGCCCTTCATCTCCTCGCCCGGCAGCTCGATCAAGCGGGTCGTGGTCTCCGATGCCTGAGTGCCGGCGAGGCGACTCATCGCGATCGCGAGGATGTTGCGCGCCTTGCGCTCGGACTCGCGCTTGGTCTCCTCCTCGATCTGCAGCAACACGCGGCCGGCCCGGTGCCGGGCGTCGTGCTCGACGTCGGCGATCAGCAGGTGCTTGGCCTGCAGTTCGGTGAGGCCTGAGAGCCGCTCGAGTTCCTTCCGCTGCAACAGCTTCTGACGCTTCAGCTCCTCCGTCTGCTGGTCGAGGTTGCGCTCGCGATCCTCCAGCGCCTGTTCGCGCCGGGCCATGTCGGCGCTGCGCAGCTCGAGGCTGGTCTGCTCATGCAGAGCCCGCTCCTCCATGCGCGCGATCTCCTCGCGGCGGGCTCGCAGTTCCTCGCTGACCGAGTCGCCGGGCTGAGCCTCGTTGCTGGCTGATTCAACGGCCTTGCCGGTCCCCGCGGGTTCGGAGGAGTGCCCTGGCCTGCTCGGAAAGCCCCGCTTGCCTCTGCGCTCCATCAAGCACCTCCACTACCGCTACGCGTCGAGACGTAGGCGGGCCGGTTCTCAGGGGCAGATCGGCTGCCCCACCCGGCGGTTGGCCCGGGGGTCGGCGTTATCCGAGTACGCCGCGGATTGCCCCGCGGCGGCTGGTGGCGAGCGCTAGGCGCCCAGGTTCTCCCTCGGGGGGAGATGCTGAAGGTTGGTGGACAAAGGACGTTTCAATTGCTTGATCTCTAATCTCGGATAACGCGGACCGCCCTACGACGTAACCGCAACATCGAGAATAGAGAGTGGCCACACCCGCCTCGCCGCTATCCCGGATCAGGCAGCGTCGCCTGCAAACGCGAGGCAGCCGGCCGCCGAAAAGGGGATCCGACTACTCCCAGTTTCCAGTCGGCGAGGATCTGCTCGAAGTCCGCGAGGTCGCCGTCGGCGGTCTCGGCCAGTACCTGCTCGCGAATCGAGGGAACGCTGATCGACCGGTAGGCACCTGTGGTGTACCTCTAGCCCGGCCGGGGGCATCGCCGCCGTCGGACTCGACCCCGAAGCGGTTGGCGTCCGGGCACTCAGCATCTAGCGGCCCAGACCGCGGAGGAACTCGCGCGCCGCCGGGGCCAGCTCGGCGAGTGATGCACGCACCTCGCGCAGGCCGGTGCGCAGCTCGCCGTCGCTGAACTCGATCGAGACACTCGAGTCCTGCAGGTCTGAGACCTGGCGCTCGGCATCGGCCGCTGCCGCCACCGCCTGCTCGATCAGGACCTTGGCACCCTGCGACGGAGGCCCCGGTGATGGTGAGGTGATCTCGTGTGCCTCCAGTCCACTGCGGTCCGCGAACTGGGTGTAGGCGCGCTTGCCGCGGCCGAAGGCCCTCTGCGTCGGACGGAAGAGCTCGGCGTCCAGTCGATCCGCGCTCGTCACTGAGAGCAGATCGAACGCCTCGGTAAGTGAGGCCACCGCCAGCGCGATCCTCTCCACCGCGGCGGCGAGGTCGTCGAGGATCTGCTGCCGTGCTTCGTCAGAGGTGATGCCCACGCGCCGAGATTAGCCCGCGGGCCCCTCCGGCGACAGGGACCCCCTCGCCGCTCTGCGCGATCATGCCCGCCTGATGTTCGTCCTGCTGGTTGTGATCGCCGCCCACGCGCTCGTCGCGTTGCTCCTGCTCAAGTTCCTCCGCCCCTGGGCTCTCGGCCGCGAGAAGAGCAGCTCAGCCCCCCACGGCGACGGCGCCATGCTTCTCGCCGGCTTCGCCCAGGTGCTCGGCTACGTCGTCACAGCCTCGGGAGTGCTCATCGCAATCGGCCTGATCCTCTTCGAGCTCGGCGTCTACTGAGAGCGCCGGCGTTCGACGCCTCAGTGCCCGCTCGCGAGGCGTCGACCGTTAGGCGGCCAGCCCCCGGATCGCGTCGTAGGCGGCGTCGTAGGAGTAGCCGCGCCGGGTCAGCAGGCCCAGGGCCCGGCCGCGGGCCCGCTCGTCGTCCAGTGTCATCCCACGCTCCTGTAAGAGGTCACGCGCGCGCTCGATCTGCCCGCCGTAGTCCTCGACCGAGCTGTAGGCATCGATCAACGCCTGCTCGATACCGCGCTCGGCGAGGCCGGCAGCGATCCGCTCCGGCCCCCAACCCTGCAGCTCGCGCTTGTCTTCGCTGAACAGCCGAGCGAAGCGCTCGTCGTCAAGCGCTCCGGTCGCGACCAGCTCTTCGATCACGGGCTCGATCTCCTCGCGGTCGAAGGCCTTGCCCTCCAACCAGCTGCAGAGTTCAGCGACGGCGTAGTCACGGCGGTTGAGCGCTCGCAGAGCTGCCTCCAGCGGTTCTCTTTCGCGCGCTGCTGACATCGCCGTCCCTACCGCTGGCCGGATACCGGCGGAGAGGCGGCCTAAGCCGCCTTCTCCTCCTCCGGGGTCTCTGCATCGGGCGCATCCCCTGCCGGAGCAGCCTCGGCGGCTGCCTTCGCCTCGGCGGTGGCCTCCATCTCGTGCTCGGGGATGAAGGGCACCGGCTTCGGACCCTTGACCCGCTCCATGCCGAGTGCGGCGAAGATCTTGTCCTCGATCTCCTCGGCGACCTCGACGTTCTCGGAGAGGAACTGCTTGCTGTTGTTCTTGCCCTGGCCGAGACGCTGATCGGCGTAGGAGAAGAACGAACCCGACTTGGTGACGATGTCGTGCTCGACCCCGAGGTCGAGGATGCAGCTCTCGTTGGAGATGCCGACGCCGTACTCGACATCGAACTCGGCCTGGCGGAACGGCGCCGCGACCTTGTTCTTGACGACCTTCACGCGGACCCGGTTGCCGACCGCCTCGGTGCCCTCCTTGAGGGTCTCGATGCGGCGCAGGTCCAGTCGCTGGGACGAGTAGAACTTCAGCGCGCGGCCACCGGGCTGCGTCTCGGGGCTGCCGAAGCTGACGCCGATCTTCTCGCGGATCTGGTTGGTGAACAGACAGGCGGTGTTGGCCCGGTTGAGGTTGCCGGCGAGCTTGCGCAGCGCCTGCGACATCAGTCGGGCCTGCAGGCCGACCTGCTGGTCGCCCATCTGGCCCTCGAGCTCGACCCGCGGGGTCAGCGCGGCGACCGAGTCGACCGCGACCACATCGACCGCACCCGAGCGGACGAGCACATCGACGATCTCCAAGGCCTGCTCGCCGTAGTCGGGCTGGGAAACGAGCAGCTCGTCGGTGTCGACACCGATCCGGCGCGCGTAGACGGGATCCAGCGCGTGCTCGGCATCGACGAAGGCGCAGACACCACCGCGGGCCTGAGCCTGGGCGATGATGTGGTAGACCAAGGTGGTCTTGCCCGAGGACTCCGGACCGAAGATCTCGACGATCCGGCCCTTGGGAACGCCGCCGACGCCGAGCGCCAGATCCAGCGAGAGGGCACCCGTGGGAATCGTCTCGACATTGATCGTCGTGTCGCTGCCGAGCCTCATCACCGAGCCGGCGCCGAACTCGCGCTCGATCTGGGTTACTGCCGCCTTGAGCGCGGCATCCTTAGCCTTGGCATCCTTGGAGCCGGCTTCGATCGGAGTGGGTTTGCTTGCTGCCATTTCTTGATCACCTCTTCTTCAGCCACAGCTCGCGCTCAGCGCGGCGGCGGCGACTTGTTGGCGGCCACGGTGGGAGCAATGGACTCCCTCCGACCGGAGTTCAGAACCGTAGAGAGCGGATCGGACGAAACCGAACGCATGTCCGTCTCCCCCACGTCCGGCACGCCGGACCCCGGGGCCCATCTCATACCTGGCGTCGGCTGCCGCGCTCACCCTGCCCACGCTACGGATGAAATCGGCGTCAATGGGAGCAGCAAGGCAGCGAATCAGCGCCGATTCTGTGCCGGATCGCTGGCGTCGGCCCCACGGTTGCTCTGAGCGAACCCTCGACGCTGAGCGGCGAACTCTGACGTGTTCTACTGACTTATACGGTCGGTGATCCGCAGTGAACTGCCGGTGTGTCTCTACGCGAACCTCAAAGCCTCCGGGCGAACGCCAGCATGTCGTCCACGAGCAACCCGGGCTCCTCGTGGGCGGCGAAGTGGCCGCCTCTCGGCATCTCGGTCCAGGAGCGCAGATCGCTGCACAGTCGCTCGGTCCAGGCCCGCGGCGGGCGGATGATCTCCTCCGGGAAGTCGGCCATCGCCGCCGGAACCGCAATCCGATCTCCGGCAGCCGGCCGCCAGCGGTCGCGCGCCTCGGCCGCGTACAGCCGCAGGGCGCTCGCCGCGGTGCCGGTGGCCCAGTAGAAGGTTAGGAAGTCGCACAGGTCACGCCTGCTGAAGCGGCTCTCGAGGTCACCATCGCAGTCGCTCCAGTCGCGGTAACGGGGCAGCAGCCACGCTGCGAGCGCCAGCGGTGAATCGTGCAGGCCGAGCCCGAGGGTGTCGGGGCTGCGGCCGTGGACGAGCATGTGGAAGCCGCGGGAGCTGCGCCAGCGCTGGGCTCGCTGGGCGTACTCAACCTCCTCGGGGGCCAGATCGCCGAGATCCCCGGGGACCGGCAGCACGCCCGGAGCGTTGCAGTGGAAGCCGGCGACACGGTCCGGGTGCTCGAAGGCGATACGGCAGCCGATGAAGGCACCCCAATCCCCGCCCTGGACCAGGTAGCGGTCGTGACCCAGCTCTCGCATCAACCCGGCCAGGCGCGCCGCCGTCCCCGCACCGTTCAGCGGCGGCGAGGGGACCTCCGAGAAGCCGTAGCCCGGCAGGGTCGGGATCACCACCTCATGCCCGGCCGCGGCGAGCAATCCTGCAACCGCACGGAACTCCAGCGGCCCGCCGGGCCAGCCATGGATCAGCAGGATCGGCAGGCCCTCAGCCGTACCCTCAGCCTGCGACGCCGAACGACGCAGGAAATGCAGTCCCTCCCACCACAGCGACTCTCCGAGCCCCGTCAGGCGCTCCAGCAGCCCCGTCGCGTCGTACTCGTCGGCCCACCACACGCAGAACTCGCGCAGATAGGCACCGTCTATGCCCCACTCCCAGCCCGAGCCGCCGAACTCGCCTCCGGAACCCCATTCCTCCGGCCAGCGCGCCGCGCGCAATCGGGCTGCCATCTCCTCCACGACCCCGGGCTCGAATGCCGGCGTCCAGGGAGATGGCGCCGGGCTCACAGGGGCAGGTCCTCGTCGTCGAGCAACCGGTGAAGCATGTGCATCGCCACGCTGACGGAGCGGTCGCGAACGTCGTTGCGGCCCCCGGGCAGCTTGGGATCGCGCGCCAGGATCCGCCCGTCGGCCGTCTTGACGCAGATGCAGACGTAGCCGACAGGCTTGTCCCCGGTCCCGCCGTCAGGACCGGCGACGCCGGTGATCCCAACCCCGAGATCGGCATCGAATCGCTGCAGCGCACCCTCGGCCATGGCCTCGGCGACTTCGGGGGAAACTGCGCCGTGCTGCTCGATCAGCCCCGGATCGACGCCGAGCAGTTCGCTCTTGGCCGCGTTCGAGTAGGCGACGACACCGCCGCTGAAGTACTCGGAGGCTCCCGGCCGGTCCGTGATCCGCGCGGCGAGCAGTCCCGAGCTGCAGGATTCGGCGACTGCCAGCTTCTGCCCCGCGAGGGCCTCGGCGACGAGCCCGTCAATCGTCTCGCCCGACTCGGTGTAGATGAAGGCTCCGTGCCGCTCTCGCAGGCCGCTGAACAACCCGGCCAGCAACTCCTCGTCCTCGGCCAGATAACGCACGTCGATCTCCAGCTCCGCGCCCCTGCGCAGGCAGGTCGTGATCTCGAGCCGCTCGATCGGCACGTCCTCGCCGATCTCACGCAGGCTCATGGCCAGCGTGGACTCCGGGATGCCGAACATCTTCATCGAGGCGGTCTCGTGGGCAGGCGCCCGAGCGAGAATCGGGGCCACGGCATCGGTCGCGACGGCCGCGGGCCACATGCCCTGCAGCTCCCGCGGCGGCCCCGGGAGGACGACGACGACCGTCTCCCCGGCCTCGACAACCACCCCGGGCGCGGTCCCCACCGGATCGAGCGGCACCGAGCCCTCCGGCACCATCGCCTGCTTGCGCGTGCCGGTCTTGACGCCCTCGGGGTCGAAATTCATGCGTTTGGCGAACTCCTCGATGATCGCCGTGATCCGCTCCTCCATGTCCTCGTCGAGCACCATCTCCCGGCCACTGAAGTCCGCGACGATCTGGGTGGTGAGATCGTCGGCCGTCGGCCCGAGTCCACCGGTGGTCACGACCAGGTCCATGTGCTCAGCCTCCAGGAAGCGCAGCGCGGCGAGCAGATCCTCTGGACGGTCGCCGACGACCGTGATGTGGGCAACCTCCACCCCGTTCTCACCCAGCCGCTCGGATACCCAGGGACCGTTGCGATCGCTCGTCCTTCCGGTCAGGACCTCGGTCCCGGTCACGATGATGCCGGCGCGCACGCCGGTTGTCTCCGACTCGCTCACGGGCAGTCCGGTCCCGCGTATCCGATGCCGCGAATCCCCCGCGAGTCCGCCTCGAAGCTGGCGCCCTCCTCGGCCGACTCGAGCTTCTGGGAGTCGCCGGCGATCTTGACCCGCACGGCGCCGCCGGTCAGGTCGATCCGGTACTTCTTCATGTTGTCGTAGCTCTCGGCGGTGCCGGCTGCGAGCACCTGGTCGTCGATCACCGCACTGCCGTCGGCCACGAGACAGACGCTGACCGTAGTCAGCGTCTCGAGCTCGAGCTTCACCTCCTGCAGCGGCGCAGGCTTGTTCTTGTCCCCGTCGCCCTTCGACTTGCCCGAGCTCTTCCCCTTCGTCTCGGTCTTCCCGGGCTCGCCCGAGCCACCGGCCGGCTGTTCGTCATCGCCGCCGGGGAGCAGGCTGAGCAACAGCAGTACGACGACCAGACCTGCGACGACGGCGATGATCAGCCCGCCACGCGAGAAGCGCGGCCGCTCGTTTGGCCGGCGCCGCTCGCTGAGCAGAGGTTCGGCAGACGGAGGGGAGCCACCCGCCGGCTCGAAGTCCGCGGAGAGGCGCCGGAACTCATCGGCGAGCATCTCGCCGTCGAGGCCGAGCAGTTGCCCATAGGTGCGCAGAAAGCCGCGGACGTAGGCGGGCGCGGGCAGGGTCTCCCAGTCCTCGTTCTCCAGGGCACGGATGTAGCGGGCGCGGATCTTGGTCCGCTCCTCGACCTCCCGGACCTCCAGGCCCAGACGACGCCGCGCGTCGCGCAGGGTCGCACCGATCGCCCGCGCGTTGCCGTCTGTCATTTCCCGATTCATCGGGGCTCAGTATTGCGAGGCGGGGCCGCTCTTGGCGCTCTGGGCAGGTTCAGCCGGAGACGGATTCGAGCCCTGCGCCCTCGGTGGGCGGGCCATCATTGCCGCTGTCCTGGGGATCGCCCCGAGGTGACGGAGCCGCATCGCCCGCGAGTACGCGGGGGACGTCGGAGGCGTTGATCAGCACCTGCCGCGGCTTGGAGCCTTCGTAGCCGCTGATCACCCCGCGCCGTTCGAGCATGTCAATCAGGCGACCCGCACGCGTGTAGCCGACCCGTAGACGCCGCTGGATCATCGATACGGAGGCGGTGTCGGTCTCCACGCAGATACGCACGGCCTCCTCAAGCAGGTCGTCCTGGTCGGCTGAGAACTCGCCGCCGCTGGGATCGGGATCCGGCTCGGGCTTGGCCTCGAGCATGTTGACGTCGAAGGTCGGGGTGCCCTGACGGCTCCAGCAGGAGACCACCTTGGCGATCTCGTCCTCGGTGATGAAGGCGCCCTGGACGCGCTGCAGCTTGGAGCTGCCGACCGGCCGGAAGAGCATGTCGCCCTGGCCGAGCAGCGACTCCGCGCCTCCCTGGTCGAGGATCACACGGGAATCGATCTGGGAGGCGACAGCAAACGCGATCCGGGCAGGAATGTTGACCTTGATCGTGCCGGTGATGATGTCGGTGGAGGGTCGCTGCGTGGCGAGGATCAGATGGATACCGACCGCGCGGGACTTCTGCGCAAGGCGGATGATGCAGTCCTCGACCTCGCCGGGGGCGACCATCATCAGGTCGGCCAGCTCGTCGATCACGCAGAGGATGTGGGGCAGCGGGTTCTCGCCATTGGAGCGCCGGATCTTGTTGAGCTCGTCGAGGTTTCGGGCGCGGGCCTCGCCCATGACCGAGTAGCGCGACTCCATCTCGGTGATCAGGTTCTCCAGGACGTTGGCGGCGATCCGCGGCGAGGTTACAACGGGGGTCAGCAGATGGGGAACCGAGTCGTAGTGGTTGAGCTCGACCTGCTTGGGGTCGACGAGGACGAGGCGTAGTTCGTTGGGCGAGCTGTGCAGGAGCATCGAGCTGAGAATCGCGTTGACGCACCCGGACTTGCCCGACCCCGTGGTGCCGGCGATCAGGATGTGGGGCATCTTCGCCAGGTCGGTCCAGATCGACTGCCCCGAAACGTCCTTGCCGAGCCAGCAGGTCAGCGGGCTCGAGCCCTTCGGCCGGCCCTGGTAGATGTCGCCGAGGCGCACCATCTTGCGCTTCGCGTTCGGCACCTCGACTCCGACGGCGCGCTTGCCGGGGATCGGGGCGAGGATGCGGATGTCGGTAGAGGCCAGAGCGTAGGCGAGGTCGTCCTTGAGCTGGGCTATCTTCGCGACCTTGGTCCCGGGCGCGAGCTGCAACTCGAAGCGGCTGACGTGCGGCCCGTAGACGGTGCCGATCAGCTTGGCCTCGATGCCGAAGTGGCCGAGTGCCTCAAGCAGGGCCCTGCCGGTCGCCTCCATCTCCTTCTTGTCCGGTCCTGTGTCCTGGCCGGTGCCGCGCTTGAGCACCTTGGCCGGGGGCAGCTTGTAGTCGATCTCGTCGGACTCCGTGATGCCGCCGTCGGTACGTCGGGCTCCCATCGGGGTGCGCGCGATCTCGATCTCTGCTTCCGCGTCCTCCTCGGGTACGACGGGCAGGACAGCGGTGTCGCCGGCGATCTCGACGGCGTCCACCTCGTAGCCGTCCTCGTCCAGTTCGGGACCGTCGGCATCGGCACCCTCGGCGGGATCGTCGTCGAACCCGTACTCGGCGCGCCCGGCGTCGGCGCCGGTCCCCTCGTCATCGTCGAGCTCCACGGTCTCGCCACGGTCCTCGAAGACGAGCTCGGTCTCGGAACCGTCGTCGTGGGCAGACATCGGAGTGGTTGCGAAGTCGTCATCGGCCGGCGCGGCAGTGCGGCGCGCGGTACGGGCGTACTCGCCGGTCGCCTCCTTGGCCCGGCGCCCGGCCTCGGCACCGGAACGCAGCAGGGTGGCGATCGGACGACCTGAGAGCAGCAGCGCTCCGGAGAGGATCAGCACCACAGCGATGATGTGAGCGCCGACCTCCTGGAAAAGTGTCGCGGCGGCCCAGTAGAGAACCTCGCCGATCGCGCCGCCGTGCTGGGTGAAGTAGTCGGGGTTGAAGTATTCGTCCCCGCGGGCCGGATCGCCGGCGGCGATTCCGGCGGTCTCAGCGGCAAATGCGAGGAGGATGCCGGCACTCAGGAAGAGTGCACCCGCGTTGAGCGCGCCGGGGTAGCGGATGAACGGGCGCATCACCAGCGCCATGCCGATTCCGGCCAGCAGCATCGGCAACGCGTAGGAAGCGGCACCGGCGAGCCAGCTCAACCCGGTTTCCAGCCCCTCGCCCACCTTGCCGCCGTCCCAGCCGCCGTAGAGGACGAAGCCGAGATAGAGGGACAGGCCGAGACAGCCGAGGCCGATCAGGTCGAGATGCCGCTGCTCGAACTCGCGAGGCTGAACGGGATGGGCCTTCCTGGCCTTGGCCGTGCCCTTGGCCTTGGCCTTCGATCCGCTTGCCTTCCCGGCGGCAGGCTTTCGCCCACCGGAGCGCGGCCCCTTCTTGGAGCCGGCTCCGCCGCGAGCATCGGTGCGCCATGACGGAATCAATGCCATCGGGGGCCCCTTCGACGCGGCGAGGCGGACCCCTTCGCAATTCAGCCCCCGCCGAGGCGCGTCGCTTAGGAAACCGAAAGGATGATCTTTAGAGTTCGCGGCTGATGAGCAGCGACGCTGACACCCTGACCGGGCGGGTGCTCGTCGTCGAAGACGACGACGACATCGCCGACGTGCTGCGCCGCTCCCTGCGCCAGGAGGGTCACGAGGTCCGCACCGCCATCGATGGCGAGGAGGCACTCGAGGCCGCCGCCGACTTCGCCCCGGACCTGGTGGTGCTCGATCTGGGGCTGCCGAAGCTGGACGGAGTCGAGGTCTGCCGCCGCCTGCGCGAGTCCAGCGACGTCCCCATCCTGATCCTCACCGCGCGCTCGGACACTGACGATCGCGTACGCGGTCTCGATGCGGGGGCCGACGATTACCTGGCCAAGCCCTTCGAGCGGGCCGAGCTCCTCGCTCGCCTGCGGGCGCTGATGCGGCGCCGGCCGCCCCGGGGCAGCGCCTCGCTGCGCGTCGCTGACCTCGTGCTCAACCCCGATACCCGCGATGTCGCCCGCGGCGAGCGCCAGCTCGACCTCACCAACCGGGAGTTCGAGCTGCTGGAGTTCCTGATGCGCAACCAGAAGATCGTGATCTCCCGTGAGCGCCTGTTGGAGGAAGTCTGGGGCTACGACCCCACCTCGATGACCAACACGATCGATGTTTTCATCAGCAACCTGCGTCGCAAGCTCGAAGAGGAAGGAGAACCCCGCGTGCTGCACACCAAGCGCGGCGCGGGCTACGTGGTGCGGGCGTGAATCCCTTCGCCGCGGGGATGGCCGGCCTGCGCCGGCGACCGGTCCGGACACGGCTGGCGATCTTCTCCGCGATCCTGACCGCGGTGATCCTGATCGGCTTCGCGGTCGTCGTCGGTCGCCTCGTCACCAATCGGCTCCAGGACGACTTCGCCGACGAACTGCGCAACAACGCCTCCGAGCTCGCCTTCAATCTGCAGGTCTCGCGCGACTCCAGCAATCGCCTGCAGATCTGCCTTCCGGTACGCACCGTGAACAGCACCAACTGTCTGCGCCTCACCCAGCTCGCGATGGCCGACGACGCGGAGATCCGGATCGTCAACAGTCTTGGGGAGGTCGCCGGTTTTGGGACGCCGAACCCGCCGCCGCTCGGCCGGCCGGGTGACGGCTCGCTGCGGGTCACCGACGACGGGCTCGGCGTCGTCGACGTCCCCGTGTTCAACAGGACGCTCGGCGTCGAGCCGTTGTGGGTCCAGTACGCCCGCAGCCCGGCGGGCGTCGACAATACGACCGAGCGGCTCTGGCTCTTCCTGGGGGGTGGCGTGCTGATCGGCAGTCTGCTCGCGGGGTTCGCCGGCATGACCGTGGCCAACCGCGCCATGCGACCGATCGCCGCGCTCACGGGTACAGCGCGAACCATCGCGAGCACCCGGGACCCTTCGATGCGAATTCCAGAGCCGGAGAGCAACGACGAGGTCGCGGAGCTGGCCCGGACGCTGGATCAGATGCTCCGCGAGCTCGACGCGGCTCGTACCGAGACGGAGAAGACAATCACCCGTCAGCGCGAATTCGTCGCCGATGCCTCGCACGAGTTGCGCACCCCGCTGACCAGCATCCTCGCCAACCTCGAGTTGCTCGAGGAATCGCTGGCCGACGCCGCAGCCACCGACGACGATCGCGCCGCCACCCGCTCGGCTCTGCGCAGCTCGCGCCGCATGAGCCGCCTGGTCACCGACCTGCTGATCATCGCCCGCGCGGACGCGGGCCGTAGGGGCGAACAGGTGGATTGCGACCTCTCCCGGATTGCCACCGAGGCCTTCGAGGAGGTCCAGCCCGTCGCCGAGGGGCATCGCCTGAGCGCCCGGATCGAGCCGCAGGCTCTGCTGCGCGGCAATCCCGACGAGTTGCACCGGATGATCCTCAACCTGCTCGAGAACGCGATTCGGCACACCCCGGAGGGAGCCACGGTCGAGCTGTCGCTCGAGCGGGGCAAGGGTGAGGCGGTCTTGCGGGTTGCCGATGACGGGCCCGGTCTGCCCGATGGCATGCAGGAGCGCGTCTTCGGGCGGTTCGTGCGCGGTGGCGGCCCCGCCGACCGCAGCGGCTCCAGCGGCGACAGTACGGGGCTCGGCCTGGCGATCGTGAGAGCCGTCGCAACGGCTCACGGTGGTTCGGTCACCGCGGGCCCATCGCCAAGCGGCGGAGCGCAGTTCGAGGCGATCCTGCCACTGGTGCAGGGCGATGGTGATCAGAAGAATGGCCTCGGGGAGAGCCATCCCGAGGATTGAGCGAACAATCAGCCAGGCTTAAGCGCCGGTTTACCCGGGCCGTCGATCATTCAACGCGGACGAGACAACGACCCCCGGCGATCACCTCCCTATACCGATCGCCTCGGGTCACACGATTGGCCCAGCCTGAGCCAATTAGGCCCGCCGGACTCCCCTCCCTGGTCCGGCGGGCCACTTTTTTGCTCGCCGGCCCCCAACGCGCGGCATGGCCGCGCGTACTGCAGTTCAGGCGGCCGCTCAGACCTCGATGACGACCGGCAGGATCATCGGCCGGCGGCGCAGCTTGTCGTAGACAAAGGAGGCGACGTCCTCATGCAGGTTCTCCTGGATCAGGGCGACCTCGCGGTTGCCGTCCGCGGATGCGTCGAGCGAGTCCTCGATCACCTCGCGGATCTCTTCGATCAGCTGCTCCTCACCGTCGAGGAAGGGGACGCCGCGGAAGATCACCTCGGGGTCGGCAACCGAGTCGCCGTGCTCACGTGAGACGGTCGCAATGACGATGAACAGGCCGTCCGCGGAGAGCGTGCGCCGGTCGCGCAGGGCGACATCGTCGGGGTCGCCGAGATCTACGCCGTCGACGAAGATCACCCCGGCGCCGATGTCCTTGCCGAGCTCGGCCTTCTTGGCCGTGATCTCGAGCGGGATCCCGTTCTTGGACTTGAAGATGTTGGCGGGCGGAACCCCGACCGACTCGGCGAGCTGGGCGTGGAGGCGGATTCGCTTGTGGTCGCCGTGGACCGGCATCACGTACTTCGGCTTGGTCAGGTTGAGCATCAGCTTCATCTCCTCCTGCCAGCCATGGCCGGAGGCGTGGATCGGGGCGTCCTTCGCGGTGATCACGCGAGCGCCGATCTCGAAGATCCGGTCGATCGTCTCATTCACTGAGCGCTCGTTGCCCGGGATCGGCGTTGCGCTGAAGACGACCGTGTCGCCGGAGTGCAGCACGACATCGCGATGCTCGCTCGCGGCCATGCGCCGCAGGGCCGAGAGCGGCTCGCCCTGGGACCCGGTCGAGATCGCGATCACCTTCTCGTCGGGGAAGTTCTCGATCTCGCGGGGCTGGATCAGAAGCCCGTCCGGCGCGTTCGTGATCCCGAGGTTGCGCGCGATGTTGAAGTTCTTGCGCATCGAGCGCCCGACGAGGGCGACCTTGCGGTCGAGCTCCACGGCGGCATCGACGACCTGCTGGACACGATGCAGGTTGGAGGCGAAGGAGGTGACGATGATGCGGCCCTCGCAGTTGCGGAAGGTGTCGAGCAGAGCGGGGCCGATGCTGGATTCCGAGGGGGCCACTCCCGGACGGTCGGCGTTGGTCGAGTCGCCGCACAGACAGAGCAGGCCTTCTGAGCCAAGCTCGGCGAGCCGCGGGATGTCGGCGGGGCGGCCGTCAACCGGGGTCTGATCGAACTTGTAGTCGCCGGTCATCAGCACCGTGCCGAGCTCGGTGTGCAGGGCGACGGCGCGGGCATCGGGGATCGAGTGCGACATGTGGATCGTCTCGATCTCGAACGGGCCTGCCTGGACCTTCTCCCCCGCCTCGATCTCGTGGATCGGGATGTTCTTGAGCTTGTGCTCCTCGAGCTTGGAGCGGACAAGGCCGACGGTCAGGCGGCCGCCGTAGATCGCCGGCGGCACTCCGATCTCCTTGAGAACGTAAGGCAGCGCCCCGACGTGGTCCTCGTGGCCATGGGTGAGGACGATCGCCTCGATGTCGTCGAGCCGGTCGCGAAGGTAGGAGAAGTCGGGCAGCACGAGGTCGATTCCGAGCATCTCTGCCGTGGGGAACATCAGCCCCGTATCGACGATCACGATCTTGCGATCGAGCTCGATCACCATCATGTTCTTGCCGATCTCGCCCAGGCCGCCGAGCGGCAGCAGTCGCAGCTTCGGCTCGCTCATGCGCCGGCTGCTATTCCGAGCCGGTCGAGCTCGGCGCGGACGCAGGCGCGCTCGGGGGCCGTGGCCGGGACCATGGGCAGGCGCATACGGTCGGAGCAGATCCCGAGCATCGAAAGGGCGGTTTTGATCGGGATCGGATTGGTGGTCACGCCAAGCGCAGCGTACAGGGGCTGCAGGTCAGTATCGATCTCAGCGGCGCGCTCCTCATCGCCGGACTGCACCGCGTCGTAGATCTGGGCCATCTGCGGACCGACCAGGTGGCTGGCGACCAGGATGCCTCCCGTGCCGCCGCTCTGCAGGGCGCGCAGGAAGCTCTCGTCGTTGCCCGCGAGAACCTCCATGCCCTCGATCGGGCCGAGCTCGTCGTTGTTGGCCTGCTTGACCGCGACGACGTTTTCGATCATGGCCAGAGCTGCGAGTTCGCCCGGCGAAATGTTGACTACGCAGCGGGAAGGGATGTTGTAGGCGATAACCGGCAGCTCGGTGGCAGCGGCAACCGTCTCGAAGTGGGCCCGAACGCCGAGGGCGTTGGGGCGGCTGTAGTAGGGCGTGACGATCAGGACCGCGTCGGCGCCGGCGTCGGTCGCGGCCCGCGTCAGCTCGACCGAGTGTCGCGTGTCGTTGGAGCCCGTCCCCACGATCAGCTGGGTCCCGGAGCCCAGTTCCTCGCGGACGGCTGCGAGGACCGCGAGCTTCTCGGAGTCCTCGAGTGTTGGCGACTCGCCGGTGGTGCCGGCCAGGACCAGGCCGCTGGAGCCGTTCTCGATCAAATGGCGTGCCACCGAGCGGCATCCGGGCAGGTCCACCTCGCCGTTCTCGCTGAACGGCGTGACCATCGCGGTGATGACGCCTGTGAAGGTGCTCACGTACCCCCCCAGACTAACCAGCGGCGGGCGCTCAGCCGGCAAAGACCCCGGGCACCCGATCGCTCCAGGGGTGAGCCCGCTCCAGCTGCGCGGCGACGCGGAGCAGCAGATCCTCGCGGCCGAGCGGTGCGACGAGCTGCACGCCTACCGGCACGCCCTCCTCGGTCCAGTGCAGCGGTAGCGAGATCGCCGGCTGGCCGGTCACGTTGAACAGCGCCGTGAAGGCGCCCGAGGGGAAGGCCCGGGTGAAGGCATCGAACGGATTCTCACCGGAATCGTCGAAGGTGCCGAGCTTTGGCGCCACCTCGGCCATCGTCGGGGTCAGGAGGAGGTCGTGGCCGGCCTCGAACCAGCCGGCGATCATCCGGCTGATGCCCTGGTGCAGCGCCACGTCGCGCAGGTAGCGACCGCCGTCACGCTCGAGTCCGATCTGCGCCAGCGTCCAGGTCAGCGGCTCGACGTCGGCGGCGGTCACCTCCCTTCCGGCGATCATGCCGATCTGCCCGAGGGTCGCGGCTTGTCCCGCAGCCCAGCGCGTCAGGAAGCTGTCCTGGATCGCCATCCCGGCGTCATCGCCGCCCTCGCCGCCGCCCATCATCTCCACCGGGGAGGAGCCGGTGACGTTGTGGCCGAGGCCCTCGAGCATGCCGATCGCTTTGTCCACCGCGGCGGTGCAGTCGGGATCGACGTCCAAGGTCACGGCCGGCTCCTTCATCACGCCGATCCGCAGGCCGGTGCTCTCGTCGGTGAGCTCCTCGACGTAGGGGCGCAGCGGGGCCGGGGCGACGTAGGGGTCGCCGGGGGCCGCACCCTCGACCGCATCGAGGATTCGGGCTGTGTCGCGAACCGAGCGCGAGACGACCAGCTCACAGGTCAGGCCGGAGAGATTGTCGCCGACGAGCGGTCCCTCACTGATTCGCTGGCGGCTGGGCTTGAGCCCGACCAGACCGTTGTTGGAGGCCGGGATGCGGATCGAGCCGCCGCCATCGTTGGCATGAGCCATCGGCACGATGCCGGAAGCCGTGGCCGCGCCGGAGCCCCCCGAAGACCCGCCGGGTGTGCGGCTGGTGTCCCAGGGGTTTTTTGTCGCCCCGTAGGCATCGGGCTCGGTGGTCGGCAGAATGCCGAGCTCCGGCGTGTTCGTCTTGCCGATCGTAATCAGCCCCGCCTCGCTGAAGCGCTGGGCGAGGTAGGTGTCCACCGGTGCCTTGAAATCGGCGTCCTTGAGCAGCTGCATGCCCATGTGGAGGGGCTGGCCGGCGTAGGCGGCGCCGAGGTCCTTGAGCAAGAAGGGCACGCCTTTGAAGGGCCCGTCGGGTAGCGGGCCCCGGGCTGCTTCCCGCGCCTCCTCGTACAGCGGATGGATGATCGCGTTGAGCTCGCCGTTGACCTGCTCGGCCCGCTCGATCGCCGCGTCGACGAGCTCCAGCGGGCTCGCCCCGCCAGAGCTGACCAGCTCCGCCATCGCGGTTGCATCCATGCTCGAAAGCTCGTCCCTCATCCGTGTCGTCCCTCTCCTCGGAGTTCGCGGTCTGGCTGACCAGCCAGTGACGCTATCCGAGTGGTCGCCCGGGCGCCTGCTCCGGGGGCTCCAGCGCACGCATCAGCGCTGCCACGGTCAGCCCGGCCGCGGCGACGATCGCTCCGGATGCGAGTAGGTAGGCGGCATGGAGGCGGTTCCAGTCGATATCGGCGCCGTACTTGAGGCTGGCGACCACGCCGGCCCCCACGAACACCGCGAGCCCGGCGAGAATCGCGACCACCTCGAGGTGCTGCGCGTAGCGCCGCGGGGCCGCGGGGATCGCCTCGCTGCGTGTCACCGCCGCGGGTCGCCAGGCGCGTAACGCGGCCATGCAGGCCGCCGCCACCGCGACCGTGATCAGATAGGAGCCGATCGGGTCGCTCGGCCGGTGCCAGTCCGCGGTGACCACGAAGACGCCGGCAACCGCCGCCAGAGCGGCGGCGGCGAAGGCGACCAGTGGACGCAGCCTCGCCGGAGAGATCAGGACCGCCGCCAGCCCGATGCTCACCGCGACGGTCGTGTGTCCGCTCGGAAAGCTGTTGCCGACCAGCTTGGGATCAGAAACCATGTCAGGGCGCGTGAGCAGCACGTGCTTGAGCAGCTCGGTCGAGATCAGACTGATCCCGATGACCGCCGCTGGAATCAAGAGCAGCCCCGGCCTGCGCCGCAGCCAGGCCAGTCCGCTGAGCACGGCGGTAGCGGCGATCAGGGAGCCGACGCTCACCACCCGTAGAAGCCGATCGGCGGCGTCGCCGGCTGTGTCCGGAGCCGAGCGACCGCCGGCGAGAGCGGCCTCGTCGGCGCGCTGGCCGATCTCTGTCTGCACGGCGATCGCGTAGACGGCGGCGAAGGCGAGAAGGGCCGCGACCGCCAGTAACACCAGGCGGCGGACCTCAGCGGAGGTGGCCGGCGCGACACGCCGTGGTCTGCGCCGGGAAGCGGATGTGGTCGTCTGCGACATCGCCCCGCAGGCTAGGGACCGGTGCCTAAATCGCGCTTAACCGCGCCAGATTCCCCGGATTGCCCGCTGCGCCCGCTCAGTCGAGCAGCGTCTCGAGTCCCACCGTGAGGGGCTCGGCGAGGGCCGGGGTGCGGCGACAGGCCAGCACCACCCCCGGCATGAAGGAGGCGCGGTCGATTGAGTCGTGACGCAGGCTCAGGGTCTGGCCCTGGCCACCGAAGATGACCTCCTGATGAGCGATGAAGCCCTGCAGGCGGACCGAATGAATGGGCTCGTGGACGTTGCCGCCCGCGGCTTCGATCAGCTCGGCGGTACGCGTGGCGGTGCCGGACGGCTTGTCCAGCTTCTTGTCGTGATGGAGCTCGATGATCTCCACCTCGGGCATGTGGGGAGCGATCATCTGCGCAGCCGCCATCATCAGCACGGCCCCGATTGCGAAGTTCGGCGCAACGAAGGCCCGGCCGCCCTCTCCCCCGTCCCAGTGGTCGTTGGCGCACTTGCGCAGCTTCTCCATGTCGAACCCAGTGGTGCCAATTACGACGCTGGTGCCGGAATGAAGGCACTTGTGGGCATTCGGAAGGGCCTGGTCGGGCACGGTGAAGTCGACGACCACATCCGCGTCGTCGAGCACGTCCCCGAGCTCGACGCCCAGGGCCGGATCGGCGCGGCCGGTGAGCTCGAGCCCCTCGGCCTCCTCGACGGCGTCGCATACGGTGGCCCCCATGCGCCCGGCGGCGCCGGCGACTGCAACTCGGATCGTCTCGCTCATCGACCCAGCATATGCGAACCGATTTCTGTCGCAGCGCCAGCCGTCGCCGCGGCCTCCGGCCGACCGGCTAGCGTGCATCGCGGCAGTGGACGAGCGAGTGACCCAGAGGATCAGTCTCCGCGAGTTGCGATCGGAGGCGGCACAAGCCGCGGGGCAGGTGCTGGAGCCGCGCGACCCACTACCTGCCGTAGAGCGACTCGAGCAGCTGGGCATGCACAGCGCGACCTCATGGTCGCTCGGTGCGGGCCTGTGGCAGATCTGGGGCCAGATCCATCGGGAATGCTTGAGGCCGGGCAGCGCTGAGGGGCCGGCGATCGCACGGGAGGCAGCGCTCGACCTGCTCGAGGCAATCGGCGAGGAGAGCGAGGAGCGCTCCTACTGCGAGCACTGGATCGGCGATGCAGGGACGAGCAGACCACCGTGACGGCGGTGAACCAGGCGACGCAGCGGGGATCACGACGCTGATCAAGCGCCACCGGTTCGGCCCGGGCCGGCGCTAGGCGACGAGCGCTTCGCTGACCGGGGCGACGGCGGAGCGGAAGCGCTCCTCGTCGGCGCCGATGCAGCCTGCCGAGAGTGACTCGGGCGCGTAGAGCTCGCGGGCCAGGGCGAGGACGTCCTCGCAGCTGACAGCGTCGACGCGCTCGATGATTTCGTCGATCGAGAGGAAGGGCTGGTCGAAGAGGGCGGCGCGTGCGTTGCGGCTCATGCGGCCGGGCGTCGATTCGAGCGCCAGGACCGTGCGCCCCTTGACGTGCTCCTTGGCCCGGTTGAGCTCGATGTCGGTGACGCCATCGCTGCGCAGGGACTCGAGTTCGTGGCCGATGATCTCGCAGGCCTCCGCGACGTTGTCCTCGCGGGTGCCGACGTACATCGCGCTCAGGCCGCGGTCGACGTAGGAGTCGGAGTAGGTGCCGACCGAGTAGGCGAGGCCGCGTTTCTCACGGATCTCGCGGAACAGTCGCGAGGAGGTCGAGCCGCCGAAGATCGTGTCCATCACACCGAGAACGAAGCGGCGGTCGTCGCCACGGGCGATGCCGGGCGCGCCGAAGCAGATGTGGTACTGCTCGGTCTCCTTGGGATAGAAGACGAGGCGAGGGCGGGTGTCGGGCTCGGAGGTGTCCAGCTCGGGGGCCTCTCCCCCATTTGCCGCCAGGAAGCGCTCGGCCAGCTCGACGATGCGCTCATGCTCGAGCGAGCCGGCGGCGGAGACGACCAGCTTGGGGCCGACGTAGTGGCGCTGGTGATAGTCGGAGATCTCGGGGATCGGGGTGTCGGCGATCACCTCGGAGCGGCCGAGGATGCGGCGCCCGAGCGGGTGGTCGCCAAAGACGGCGCCGGCGAGCACGTCGTGGACGCGGTCGGAGGGCTCGTCCTCGTACATTGCGATCTCCTCGAGCACGACCTGACGCTCGGAGTCAATATCGGGAAAGGTCGGCTTCAGGAACATCTCCGCGAGGACGTCGAAGGCGGCCTCGGTGTGCTCATCGATGAAGCGCGAGTACAGGTGGGTGGTCTCTTTGCCGGTCGCCGCGTTGGTTGCGGCGCCGAGACCGTCGAAGTACTCGGAGATCTCGATCGCCGAGTGGCGTTCGGTCCCCTTGAAGAGCAGGTGCTCGAGGAAATGCGAAACGCCGGCCTCAGCCGGCGTCTCGTTCCTCGAACCCGTCCGGACCCAGAGGCCGAGCGTGACCGAACGGACCGAGGGCACGGCCTCGGTGACGACCCGCAGGCCGCCGTCCGTCTCGGTCAGCTCGATTCCTTCCGGAAGGGTGCTCAACTTGCCTGGTGTCCTTGGCTCTGCGAAGCGGTCGCGCTAGTCGCGCGATCGCCGCTCGCGGTCGCCGCCTCGTCCGCCGCGGTCACGACCGCCTCGTCCACCGCGATCGCCGCCTCGTCCACCCCGGTCTCCACCGCGGTCACGACCGCCGCGTCCGCCGCCACCGCCGCCGAAGGCGGGGTCGCCGGTACCGACGGAGCTGAGCTCCTCGGCCGTCTTGTCCGCGATCGAGGGGTCGTCGGAGAGACGCAGGCCGATACGGCCACGCTCGCGGTCGACCTCGACCACGGTCACGTCGATCTCGTCACCGGAGCTGAGGACATCGTCGACGCTGTCGACGCGCTCGCCCGGCTTGACGTTGCTGATGTGCAGCAGGCCGTCGGTGCCCTTGACGATCTCGACGAAGGCGCCGAAGGTGGTCGTCTTGACGACCTTGCCGGTGAACTTATCGCCGACCTCGGCCTCGCGGGTCATCATCTCGATCTGCGAGATGCAGGCCTCGACGAGCTCGCCGTTGGCGGCGTAGACCCGGACCGATCCGTCGTCCTCGACATCGATCTCGGCCTCGTAGGTCTCGCAGAGACCGCGGATGGTCTCGCCACCCTTGCCGATGACCGCGCCGATCTTCTCCGGATCGATCTTGATCGTCTCGATCCGCGGTGCCGTCGGGCTGAGCTGCTCGCGCGGCCCATCGACTGCCTCAGCCATCTTGCCGAGGATGAACTGGCGGCCGTCGTTGGCCTGATCCAGCGCGTCCCGGAGGATGTCGAAGGTGACACCGGTGATCTTGATGTCCATCTGCAGGGCGGTGATCCCGTCCTTGGTGCCGGCGACCTTGAAGTCCATGTCGCCGAGGTGATCCTCGACGCCGGCGATGTCGGTGAGGACGATGTAGTCGTCGCCCTCCTTGATCAGACCCATGGCAACACCGGCAACCGGTGCGGAGACCGGAACGCCGGCCGCCTGCAGGGCCATCGAGGAGGCGCAGACCGAACCCATCGAGGAGGACCCGTTGGACTCGAGCGTCTCGGAGACGACCCGGGTCACGTAGGGGAAATCATCCTGGCTGGGAATCGTCGGCTCCAGGGCCCGCTCCGCGAGCGCTCCGTGGCCGATGTCACGACGCTTCGGACCGCGCATGAACCCAGCTTCGCCGACCGAGTAGGGCGGGAAGTTGTAGTGGTGCATGAAGGTCTTCTTCTCCTGCAGCCCGAGGTTGTCGAGCTTCATGTCCATCCGGGTGGTGCCCAGAGCGACGTTGGAGAGGATTTGCGTCTCGCCGCGGGTGAACAGCGCTGAGCCGTGCACGCGCGGGGAGAGGTCGACCTCAGTCTCGATCGGACGGATCTCATCCTTGGCACGACCGTCGGGACGCTTCTTGTCCACGGCGATGTGCTTGCGGATCATCTCCTTCTCGACGATGCCGAAGTGGCGGGAGACCTCAGCGGACTGCTCCGCATCGGCATCCTCGTCACCGGTGTCGGCAGCGAGCGCTTCGGTGACCTCGGTCTTGACGGCGTCGATCGCGTCCTGGCGCTCGAGCTTGTCCTTGACCGTGGTGGCCTCCTCCAGCTTGGCGTCGAAGCCATCCTTGATCTTGGCGATCAGGTCCTCGTCGGTGACGGGCGAGTCGACCTCGGTCTTCTCCTTGCCGGCCTTCGACTCGAGCTCCTCCATCGCGCCGACGAGCTTCTTGATCTCGCCGTGGGCGATATCGAGCGCGTCGAGCACCTCGGCCTCGCTGACGCCGTCGGCGCCGCACTCGACCATCAGGATCGCGTCCTTGGAGCCGGAGACGATCAGGTCCATCTCCATCTCCTCGTGCCGGTCCTCGGGCGGGTTGACGACGAAGTCGCCGTCGAGCTTGCCGACCCGGACCGCGCCGACATAGGCGTGCACGGGAATATCGGAGACGGCCAGCGCCGCGGAGGCGCCGTTCATCGCCATCACGTCGTAGGGGTGCACGTGGTCAACCGAGAGCGGCATCGAGACGAGCTGCGTCTCGTACTTCCAGCCCTTGGGGAAGAGCGGCCGCAGCGGGCGGTCGATCATCCGGCAGGTAAGCGTTGCCTTCTCGCCGGCACGCGCTTCGCGCCGGAAGTAGGAGCCGGGAATCTTGCCGACTGCGTAGTGGCGCTCCTCAACATCAACTGTGAGGGGCAGAAAGTCGAAGTCTTTCAGGCGGCCCTTGGTGGCCGTGGAGAGAACTGTGGTGTCGCCGCTGCGGACGACTACCGAGCCGCTCGCCTGGCGGGCCATCTTGCCGGTCTCGAACGAGATTTCCTCGCCGCCGATCTCGACAGCGACCGTGGTCACGTCAAACATACTCATAGATATTTCGTTGTCCTTCCGTAGGGCCTCGCGCCTGGCAACGGGAAACGGTTTCCCGGCCGATGAAGCCCTTCTTGTTTCAGATTGCTCTGCTTAGTGGCTGAGGTTACAGGTCCAGGAAAACTCCGCAGCCCGCCCAGGGCCGAGCGGCCTGTCAGCCGACCTCGGCCAGCGCCCGCAGCACGCCGCCGAGCTCCTCCCCCTCGCTGCCCAACGGTCTCCCATCCAAAAACCCCGCCGGAGTCCCCGTCACTCCGGCCCGGATCCCACTCCGGAAGTCCCGTCGCACCCGCTCGGCAACCTGATCCCCCCGCCGATCGGCCTCGAACCGCTCCACGTCCAGCCCCAGTTCCCGCGCCCGCTCCCACAGGTGCGGGTCGTCCACGCGCCCCCGGTCCTCGTACAGCGAGTCCCACATCCCCCAGAAGGCCTCCTCCCCGCCCTGCAGTACCGCCGCCTCCGTAGCCGCGTGCAGCGCTGCGGCCCGCGGGCGCTTGCTCTCGATCGGAAAATGGCGCACGCAGAGGCTGAGCGGTAGCTCCCGGGCCTCGACCCAGACCACCGCACAGTGCGGGCAGGCCAGATCCAGGTACAGCGTCACCGCCGGTCCGCCCGACCCACGCAGATGCGCGTCGGGCTCAGGCGCCGGAACCGCTGCGCTGCCGAGGCCCTCGGAGCCCATCGCAGCCCTTGCTCAGCTCAGGCGAGCTCTTCGAGCGCGTCGAAGATGACGTTGGCGCCGGGGATCTCCAGCGGCGTCGCGGCCGCCATCGAGAAGGCGACCTTGCCGTCCTCGACGATCACCAGGGAGCGGTTGGTGTGGCCGCGCTCTTCGATCAGGGCGCCGTAGGTGCGGCTCATCTCGCCCTGCGGGTGGAAGTCACTGAGCAGGGGGATCGTCAGGCCGAGCTTCTCCTGGAAGGCCTTGTGCGCAAACGGGGAATCGACGCTTACGCCGACGAGCTTGGCGCCCTGGGCCTCGATCTCACCGTGTACCTCCTGGTAGACCGAGAGATGGTCGGTGCAGACCGCGCTGAAATCGAACGGGTAGAAGGCGAGGATCAGCTTGACCCCGGCAAAGTCCGAGAGCGATACCTCGTTCTGGTCCTGATCGGGGAGCGTGAAGTCAGGCGCCGCGGCGCCCGCTTCGATCACTTGCGGAGGCCGAGCTCGGCGACGAGCCCGCGATACCGGTCGAGATCGGTGTTCTCGAGATAGCGCAGCAGACGGCGGCGCTGGCCGACGAGCATCAGCAGGCCGCGGCGACTGTGGTGGTCCTTCTTGTGCTCACGAAGATGCTCGGTGAGCTCGTTGATGCGCTCGGTGAGCAGCGCGACCTGGACCTCGGTGGACCCGGTGTCCTGCTCGCTCTCGCCGTACTTGGCGACGAGTTCTGCTTTCTTTTCCTTGGTGAGTGGCATCAGTGATCTCTGCGTGAAGAATAGGGGTCCGGCCGAGCGGCGGGAATGCCGCCTTCAGCGGGGGCGCGAGAAGGTAGCACACACTTCGCGCGCCTCCTCGACGTCGCGGTTCATCTGCGCGATCAGCTCATCGGTTCCGTCGAAGCGTTTCTCGCCTCGCAGTCGCCTGGCGAACGCCACCCGGAGGGTCTTGCCGTAGAGATCCTCGGTGTGATCGATGATGTAGGTCTCGATCAGCACGCCGCGGCCTGTCTCGAAGGTCGGCCGCACGCCCACGTTGATCGCGGCGGGCAGGCCGTTGGCGAACGCGGCATAGATCCCGTAGCCGGGGCAGACGAGCGCGTCGTCGGGGACCAGATTCGCAGTCGGAAAGCCGAGTGTGCGGCCGCGCTTGTCGCCGCCGACGACCTCCCCCTCGACCATGAACGGGGAGCCGAGGAACTCGCTTGCGAGGTCAACCTCGCCGGCCAGCACCAGGGCGCGGATCCGCGTCGAGGATACGGCTTCGCCGTCGACCTCGATCAGAGGCACCACGCGGGTCTCGAACTCCTCCCGCGAGCCGAGCAACTCCGGGGTGCCCTTGGCCCGCGCGCCGAAGCGGAAGTTCTCGCCCACCGACACCTGGGTTGCGCCCAGCTTGTCCACGAGGATCGAGCGGCAGAAGTCGTCGGGGTCGATCGAGGCGAAGTCGCGATCGAAAGGGATCACGACGATCTCCTCGACCCCCAGGCCGTCGATCACGTCCCGCTTGACCGAGAAGGGCATGATCAGCTTCGGCGCCGCCTCGGGGTGGATCACCTGAAGCGGGTGTGGCTCGAAGGTGAGCACCGTGTCGGCGTCGCCGATCACTTCCCGATGGCCGACATGCACGCCGTCAAAGGTTCCGATCGCGACGCGGCGGGGCCGCGGTTCGGCGTCTGGCAGGCTGGTCACTCGGACGCTCACAGAAGCCCTAACTCTCTCACGCGAGCACCACGTCGGTCTTCAGGCTGCCGCCCCGCGGGCGAGCGACCGCAAGCAGCCGCTCACCGAGCATCAAGCCCAGCGGCTCGCCCTCGAGCTCGCTTGCAGCCGAGTCCACGACTCGTCCGCAGACAACGTCCTCGGCCTCCGGACCGGTGAGTTCCCGGGTCGGCAGATGCGCGAGCAGCTCCTCAACCGGGAGTACACCGTTGCGGTCATTGAGCGCCAGGTGCCCGACCCTGGTGCGGCGCAGCCCCTCGCAGTAGGCGTCACCGAGCTCCTCGACGAGGGTCCTGATGTAGGTGCCCGCCGCGCACTCGATCTCGAAGCTCGCTCGGTCGGAGCCGGCCTCGTGTTCGAGCAGCTCGGCCCGGTAGATCTCGACCTCGCGCCGGGGGAGCTCAGCTTCCTCACCGCGGTGGGCCTTCTTGTAGAGGCGCTCGCCGTCGACGCGGACCGCCGAGGTGAGCGGCACGGTCTGGGTAATCACTCCCGTCGGCAGCTCCAGCTTCTCAGGCAGGTTGCCGGTGTGCGTGAGCTCGCCCTCGGGATCGCCGGTGGTCGAGGTCCAGCCCAGCCGGGCTGTCGCCATATAGGTCTTGGGGAGCCCGAGGATGTAGCGCTGCAGGCGCGTGGCGCGTCCCAGCAGGATCACCAGCAGGCCGGTGGCGAAGGGGTCGAGAGTGCCCGCGTGGCCGGCACGCATCCCGTGCTCGCGTCGGGCCGCGGCGACGACCGTGTGCGAGGTGACTCCAGCCGGCTTGTCGGCCAACAGGAAGCCGGCGTCGGGGGCAGGCGGGATCCGCTCAGACTCGGTGCCCCCCATGGTTCCGATGCCGCCTCTCAGCCGAGCTGAGCGGTGGTCTCCGCCTGCAGGAAGGCGATGATCTCGGCGTAGCTGAGATCGCTGGAGAAGCCGGCCGCCCGGCGATGGCCGCCGCCGCCCATCTTGCGGGCGATCGCGGAGACGTCGACCTTGCCGTCCGTGGAGCGCAGGCTGGCCTTGCGTGCCGCTCCGCCGCTGTTCGGCTTGTCGCGGACGACCGCGGCCACGGCCGTTCCCTCGAGTGCCCTGACGAAGTCGATGATGCCCTCGGTGAGTACCTCGTCAGCGCCGGTCTCCACGTAGTCATTGGCGGAGACGTAGGCCGTTGAAAGACGCCCGTCGAGTCGCCGCTCTACCTGGTCGAGGGCCCGGGCGAGCAGCTTCAGCTTCTCGGTCGGAACCCGCTCGTACAGGCGCCGGAAGATCTCGTTGACGTCGACGCCGGCCTCGATCAGCGCGGCCGCGGTGAGATGACTGCGGGCGTCGGTGTTCTCGTACATGAACATGCCCGTGTCGGTGATCAGCCCGACGTAGAGGGCGGTCGCGATGTCAGGCGTGATCGTCGCGCCCAGCCGGCCGGCGATCTCGAAGACGATCTCGGCCGTGCAGGCAGCGCTGTCGTCCACGAGGTTATGGCGCCCGAAGCATGTGTTGTCGTGGTGGTGGTCGATGTTGAGGATCTCGCCACCCTCCTGCAGCCACTCGACCGGCATCCGGTCGATGTTGCCGCAGTCGAGGAAGATCACCGTGCGATCGGCGAGATCGGCGGGCGGCTCGTGGAAGACCTCTTGCAGTGGCATGAAGCGGTACTCGACGGGCAGTGGAAATTCCTTCTCGGCGAGGAACATCACCGCGTCCTTGTCGAGCTGGGTGAGCAGTCCGTGCATCGCCAGCAGAGAGCCGAGCGCATCGCCATCCGGTCCCTCGTGAGTGGTCAGAAGGAAGCGATCGCCCTCGCGCAGGTGCTCGACCACGGTCTCCATCGCCTCGCTGGTGCGCTCGTCCATCTCGGTGGGGACCGGAATCAAAGGTCCTCTTCCCCGTCCCCGTTGTCTTCTTCGTGCAGCATGCGGCTGATGCGGTCGGCCTTTTCCACCGTGTCGTCGTAGTGAAACTGCAGGGTCGGCGTGCGCTTCATCCGCAGTTGCGAGTTGATTGCCGACTGCAGGACTCCGTGGGCCGAGCGCAGGGCCACCAGGGTGTCCTCCTGCTCCTGCTCGGACCCGAGCACGCTGACGTAGACACTGGCGTGCCTCAGGTCTGGACTGGTGTCTACGGCGGTGATGGTCACGAACCCGATGCGGGGATCCTGCAGCTCGCTGCTGATGGTCGTACCCAGGACCTCCCGAATGACCTCATTCACTCGGCGCATGCGCGAGGTACTCATGAACGCGGCAGTCTAGCCCCCTCACGCTTTGCTCACAGAGAGGCTGCCGGAGTTGCTGGGGAACCGGGTTCCAGGGTCGCCGATGCTCAGCCCCGAAGGTCCTCGAGGCTGCGCAGATCGCGGGTGAAGCTCGAGCCATCCGGGCAGCGGGCCGCGATGAAGCGCTCCACCTCGGTTGCCCGCTCGGCTGTCTCGGGCCCGCCGGCAATCGCCACCAGCAGGGTCGATCGCTGCCAGGTGTCGTGTCCATCGACCTCGGCTACAGACACGCCAAACCGCTTGCGCAAGCCATCCTTGAGCGATCGGATCACCTTCCGTTTGGACTTCAAGGAGTCCGAATCCGCAACATGGATCCGGGCCTCGATCACACAGACGAAGGCGTCGGGAGTCAACGATCCCAGTCTGACCGGGCAGAAGCGCCGCCACCGCGGAGCCACCAGCCGGCGTGCTCCTCATAGCCCGTGAGGCGCAGTTCATCGCCCGCAAGTCGCTCGAAACGGAACCGGTCGAGGAGGCCAAGTTCATCGCGCCAGCCGCCCACCGTGCCGGACCGCAAGGCGCGTTGCTCGCCCGATCCGCCGAGACGCTCGAAAACGTTGGCTGAGACCGCCGAGCGGACCAGCTCCGCGTCGTACGGCATGTCGCAGTGCTCGAGAAGGCGGGCGTACTCCGCGCTGGGGTCGGCATGCAATCGCTCGTAGCGGACCTCGATCAGGGAGTCGCCGAGTGCGATGCCCGCCTGCCCGCCTGCCCTGATCGCGGCCGCCCAGAGTCGCGCCGCCTCGCTCACTGGTGACCGGTCCCGGCCGCTCGAGGTGTGCGGTGCCCACGAACGTCTCGCTGCCGCGAGCGAGGCCGCGACATCGCGCCCGTCGCGCACGACGAGCACGAACCTGGCCTCGGGAAGGACCTCGGCAATCAGCTGCACGTCATTCAGCTGCCAGGGGCTCTTGTCGATCACGAAGTGTGCCCCGGGCAGCGAGCCACGCTCCAGCCAGCGGATGGCCAGTGAGCGCACCTCGGCCACCATCTCCTCGCGTGAGAAGAGCCGGGGCAGACCGGCCCGGCCTGGATCGGGAGACGCTTGCTCCGGCTCGGATGCCGAGCCGGGCGGATAACCCGCAAGCAGCGCCCCCAGGCCCCGATTGCGTGACAGCAGATAGGTCTCGACCAGGGGCCATGCCTGCGGGTGCGCTGCCAGCAGCCGCAGGACCCAGGTCGTTCCTGACCGTGGCATCCCAACGATGAAGATCGGTGTGATCCCTGCGCCGGTGGCCAGTGGCTGCTGCTCCATGTCCGCATTCTTAGCGGGGTCCGCGCCTCTGCTGGGCCAAGCCACTTGCGTCCCGCCTTACCGGCCACTATCTTGACGATTGCAATGTCGCGGGATGAACTGGTCGAGGCCTACCTGGATGGGCGGATAAGCCGTCGGGCGCTCGTACGCCGCCTGGTCGCCGCCGGGGTCAGCACCGGAGCGGCGATCTCCTATGCCCAATTACTCTCGCCGCAGCGGGCCGCGGCGGCAGAGGCGCGCCCCGCCGCCGACAGCCACTATCCCGACAGCCACTACCCGACCCTCGGCCTGGAAATCAAGACGAAGAGAATGCGAGCGGCGCGAAAGAGCAAGCGCGTCGCGGTCGCGGTCTCCTCGAGCGAGGAACTGGCATCGCTCAGCCTGCAGGTCTACAAGAAGACCGACCGGGGACTCGCCCTGATCGGCTCCAAAGAGATCGCCAACCCTCTCGGCGTTGCCGGCAAGGTCAAGGTCAAGGTGGCGGTCAAGCGCCTTGGCAAGGGTAGATCGGTGAAGCTTGTCGTGCGCGCGACCGCGGCCGATGCCGAGGGCTATATCTCCGGCGCGAGCGCCTCCCGAAAGCTGCGCTAGCTGCCCCCGCGGGAGCCTGTGGCGAGCTCCCACCGGGCGCCGGCCCAAGCCGCGAGGATCCCGAGCCGGACGAGCCGCCGGGCTCGCCGGTACTCCCGCTGCAGCTCATCCCCTCCCCACTCGGCAATGCGCGCGTCGGTGCTCGCCTGGCGCCGTTTCCGGTAGCCGCGAAGCCCGCCTCCTGCACCCGGCCGCCGGCCGCCGGCCGCGCTGGAAAACTCCCCGGTGAGAATCCGGCCGAAGCCGCGACCACGGCTGAAATGATGACGCACGAGCGAGCGCCGGTCGGTGCATGGGCTGCGGTGCGTGAGCTCCATCGCCTGCTCGCGCCAGGCGCGGTGGCCGCGTCGCCAAAGCTCCTGGTTGAGCACCGTATCCTCGCCGGCGCGCAGTTGCGCGGGGAAGCCCCCGGCCCCGAGGATGAACTCGCGCACGTATGAGCAGTGCGCCGGGGCGCCCTCGAGGGGTCCCGACGGGCGCCCGGGAAGTGCGCTCGAATGATCGAGAAAGTACGAGGCCCATCCGGCGCGCGTCCTGGTCCCGTTGCGGATCGAACCAGTGACCATCGCCCAGCCCCGCTCGTGCGCCCGGATTCGCAGCCCGAGGCTCCCAGGAGCGATCTTGACGTGCGATCCCGGAAATGACGCGAATTCGCCGCGGGCGAGTGTGAGGCCCTCATTGCGGGCGCGGCCCGGCGACACCCGGTCTGTGAGCTCGACCAGGGTGACCCTCGTGCCGAACCGCTCGCGCACAACGCTCGCGGTTGTAGGGCTGCCGCTGACCACAACTATGACCTCGAACGGATCCGCGCAGCGTTGCCCGAGAATCGCCTCGAGCGAGCCCTCGATCGTGCTCGCATCTTCGGTTGCGATCACGATGACGGAGAGAATCGGGAGATCATCGGCGATCTCCTCTAGATCGAGCGGACCGCCACTGGCGGCCGGATCGGCGAGCACGGGAAGGCCCGCGGGTCGTGCTCGCCAGGCGCGGGGCCGGCCGGCCGCACGAATCGCCGCGGTGTAGTCGGCCTGCCAGCGATGGTCAGGATCGGCCTCCTCGTACTTGCGCAGGCGCTGCCGGCGGCGTGCCTCGTCTGCGGCGCCGAAATGCTGGATCCGGATCGTGGTCAGGCGGCGATTCCCAGGGGGGATCGAAGTCGGCACCGGGACAAGGTGCAGTCTCGTCTCGGGCAGTCGCTGACCCGGTTGTGCAGCGAACAACCGATACACCCAGAGTCCGGCGCGGTCGTAGCTGTCGGCCCCCACCATCCGATGCACCCGGAAGCCGTATGCGCAGCCGGGATCGGCCCCGGCCGCAAGGAAGCTGCGCAGGGCCTCGGCATCTGCAGCATCGATGCGCTCGTCGGCGTCGAGGAAGAGGATCCATTCAGCCCCGGAATCGACTGCGGCGTCAAGTAGGGCCTGACGGTTTGCGGCATCGTCCCAGCCGGCGTAAGACTCGCGACGTGGGTTTCGAAGCAGTCGTTCGACCAGCGGCGAGGCGGCCAGCAGGTCGGCTCCGGCATCCGTGCTGCCGTCGTCAAGCGCGACGATCCGGGCTCCCAGCAGCCGTACACACTCGAGGTATCCCGGAATCTCGTCCTCTGCGTTGCGAACCGGCAGCAGGCACGTAAGCCGCGGGTGATCGTCGTCAGGGCTTGGCGGTGGCGTCTTCGGAGCGCCGCCATCGAGCACGGCCATCGCCCTCGGCCGCGGCCACCAGGGGACCGCCCCATGGGACGGTTCGCGCAGCAACTCGGAGGCGGGCCCCGGTGGCGTTCCGGCCGGATCGGCCTCGGCGTACTTCTCACGGCGTCCCGCGAGCCGCGCCGGTGAGTCGAGATGGCGCGCCCGGATCGTCGTTTCGAGCCACCGACTGCGGCCGATCCGGGTTGGAACGGGATTGAAGTGCAGACGGCCGGGCCTGAGGGCATCACCCGGCCTGTGGTCGAAGAGGCGGTAGACGATCGAGGGAGTTGGGAGCACCCGCGAATCGCCCCAGCCGCGGTAAAGCCGCAGCCCGTAGGCGAGTCCTTCGACGGCATCTCCCGCAAGGAACCTACGCAACGCTGCGGCGTCGTCAGGATCGATGCGCTCGTCGGCGTCGAGGAAAAGGATCCACGCGGGCTCGAGGGTCTCCGCCCGCTCGAGCAAGAGACGGCGGTTCGCACCGTCATCCCAGCCTTGCCAGCCCAGGCGCCGCGGCCGTCTGAGCAGCTCGCGCACCATTGGACTCGCCTCGAGCAGCTCGGGGGTGCGGTCGCTGCTGCCATCGTCGAGAGCGACGACGTCGGCGCCGAGCGCGGCGACGCTCTCGAGCCAGCCCGGGAGATCCTCTTGCGCGTTTCGTGCGGGCAGCAGGCAGGCAAGCCGCTCAGGTGAGCGGGGCCAAGCCGCCTCTGCGACCGCGCCGAGCTGCGTCGCCCTGGCAAGCAGGCGTGGAAGCGAAAGGTTTCCCGGGCACTCCTTTGCGGCGAAGACCTCGCGGTGGCCGATCACGTGCTCACGATCGAGCGGAATCGACCAGCGTTCCGCAATCTCCGCAACCAACCTTGCGCCCGCCTCGTACTGGGCCTCGGTACGGGCGACTCCGAGCGGATCTCCCCCGTCCTCGAACTCGATACCGATCGTGAACGGGTTGACTCCGTCGGAACCGGTCCCCGCGGCGATCGCAACCGTGGGATCAAGCACCCGGCCGGCGTGCAAGGCCGTGTGCTCCTCGGCGACGAAGGAAGCGACCCGGCCGTCGAGGCCGACGAGATAGTGAGCGCTGACCTTCGATTCCTCGAGCGCGAACCAGGAGGCCGCGGACTCGAAGCTGCCGACCGTCGTGTGGATGACGATCGCCCGCGGTCGTTCACCGTGGCGGCCGCGGCGAAAGTTCGGCGTGGACAGCTCGAGCTTGCGCAGGCTCACACCCGTAACCCGAAAGCCTGCCTACTCAGAGGGTCTGCTCGACCTGCTTGGTCTGGAAGACCTCGAGCATGTCGCCGACCTTGACGTCGGCGAAGCCGTCGAGCGTGACGCCGCACTCCTGGCCGTTCTCGACCTCGGAGACATCGTCCTTGAAGCGCCGCAGCGAGCCGACCTTGCCGGTCCAGATGACCGTGCCGTCGCGCAGGACGCGCACGTCGGCGTTGCGCAGGACCTTGCCCTCGGTGACCTTGGAGCCGGCAATCGTGCCGACCTTCGAGGCCTTGAACAGCTCGAGAACCTCGAGCTCGCCCAGCGTCTCCTCAACCTCGCGCGTGTCGAGCATGCCCTCCATCGCGGCGTGCAGCTCCTCGGTGATCTTGTAGATCACCGAGTAGGTGCGGATCTCCACGCCCTCGGCCGTGGCAGCCCTGCGAGCGTCGGCCAGCGGGCGGACGTTGAAACCGATGATGATCGCGTCGGAGGCTGCGGCCAGCATCACGTCGGATTCGTTGATGCCGCCGGGGGCGGCGCGGATGATGTCGACCGCGACCTGGTCCTGGGGAAGCTTCGCGATCTCGTCCTGAAGCGCTTCCAGCGAGCCGGAGACATCAGCCTTGACCAGCAGGTTGAGCTGCTTGAGCTCGCCGCTGGTGGCCTTGGAGAAGACCTCATCGAGTGTGACGCGGCGCGCGGAGCGGCGGGCCAGAGCCTCGGTCTTGAGCCTGTTGGAGCGCTCCTGGGCGAGCTGGCGGGCACGCCGGTCGTTCTCGACGACCTGGGCGCGCTCTCCTGCCTCGCAGACGCCGTCGAAGCCGAGCACCTCGACCGGGTCGCCGGGGCCGGCCTGCTCGATGCGAGCGCCCGTGTAGTCGTGCATGGCCTTGACCCGGCCCCAGCGGGAGCCCGCGACCAGTGAGTCGCCGATGCGCAGCGTGCCGCGCTGCAGCAGCAGGCTTACGACGGGGCCACGACCGGGGTCCAGGTGGGACTCGATCACGATGCCGGCGGCATCGGCGGTCGGGTTGGCCTGTAGCTCCTCGAGCTCGGTGATCAGAATGATCATGTGCAGCAGGTTCTCGAGGCCGTCGTGGGTCTTGGCCGAGACGTCGCAGAAGATCGTCTCTCCACCCCAGTCCTCCGGGGTCAGGCCGCGCTCGGCGAGCTCGCCACGGACGCGGTTGGGGTCGGCGCCCTCCTTGTCGATCTTGTTGACGGCGATCATGATCGGCACGTCGGCAGCCCTGGCGTGGTCGATCGCCTCAACCGTCTGGGGCATGACGCCGTCGTCGGCGGCGACCACGATGATCGCCACGTCGGTGACCTTGGCGCCGCGGGCGCGCATAGCGGTGAAAGCCTCGTGGCCGGGCGTATCGAGGAAGCTGATCGTGTGGTCCTCGTGGTGGACCTGGTAGGCGCCGATGTGCTGGGTGATCCCGCCGGCCTCGCCGGCGGCGACCTCGGTTGTGCGGATCGCGTCGAGCAGCGAAGTCTTGCCGTGGTCGACGTGTCCCATGATCGTGACAACCGGCGGGCGGTCGACCAGATCCTCGTCCGCGTCGTCGTAGACCGGATCCTCGTCCACCTCGTCGTCGGAATGGACGATCTCCACCTTGCGGTCGAGCTCCTCACCGAGGACGGACACCGTCTCGTCGGGAAGGGTCTGGGTGAGGGTTGCCATCTCGCCGAGCTGCATCAGCTTCTTGATTACCTCGGCCGAGCTGACGCCCAGCGACTCGGCCACCTCGCGCACGGTCGCGCCGGAGTTGATCTTGATCGCCTCGGGTTCGCGCTCCTCGCCGGTGTCGGTCTTCGCAACCGGTTCCTCAAAGACCGGCCTCCGCCGACGACCGCGACGGCGCGGTGGGCGCTGTGGCGGGGGTCCGCCCATCTGATCGCGGCGAGCGGCCTGCGAGTCGATCACGACGCGGCGACGCTTCTTGGAAGCCGCGCCTCCCGCGGCCCCTGCTGCGGCACCGTCTGCTGCCGGGCGCTGGGGACGGGCCCCCTCACCGTTGCCGGCGGATGACGTCGCCGGCCTGGTAGCGGTCTTCGTCCCCGACTTCGCGGCGGGTTTGGCGCCCGCCGGTAGTGCCCCGGCATCGGAGAGTGCCTTGAGGGCGACCTGCTGATCAACTGTGGAAGACGCGGTCTTCACCTCGACCCCGGCGCTCTTCAGCGCAGCGAGAAGCTGCTTGTTCTCGAGGCCGAGGGCCTTCGCGATCTCGTGGACGCGCTGCTTCGCCATCCCTGCTTCTAAGCCTCCGCCTGCTCGGTGTCGGCCGCCGGCTTCTCGTCGGTCGCCTCGGTTGCGGGCTCAGCAGCAGCCTCAGGGGCGGCCTCATCCGCGGCCTCTTCGGCCTCTTCCTCAGAACTCTCGGTCTCCTCCGGCTCCTCGGCGACGGGCTCGGTCTCCGGCTCAGCCGCGGTCTCTTCAGACGCGGCCTCTTCGGCAGCCTCGGCCTCAGCGGCGGCGCTCTCCTCTGCGGCCTGGGCGGCCGCAAAGGCCTCCTCCGCGCGCGTAACGATCGCGTCGACCTCCTCGTCGGCGGCATCCGGATCGGAGAGCGTCTCGACTTCGGCGTCGCTGAGCGAACTCAGCACCGTGACCTGGCTGGTCTCGAAGCGGACCAGCGCCTGATGCTGGGGCAGACCGCAGAAGCGGGAGCCGGCGAGCGAGGCGTTCGGGCAGCGGCGGCCGGCGGACATGATCGCCGCGCAGCGACCGTCGGCGGCCTCCTCACCCTCTTCCTCGAAGCCCTCTTCCTCGCCGCGCTCGGCGAACTCGGTCTCACCGACGATGTCGACGCGCCAGCCGGTCAGCTTGGCTGCCAGGCGGGCGTTCTGGCCCTCGCGGCCGATCGCCAGAGAGAGCTGATCGTCGGGAACGATGACGGTTGCCTGGCGGTCCTCGTCGTCGACCAGAACCTCGCGGACGCGGGCCGGGCTCAGCGCCTTGGCCACGAAGCGGGCGGGCTCCTCGTTGTAAGGAATGATGTCGATTTTCTCGCCGCGCAACTCCGAGACGACCATGCGGACGCGGGAGCCGCGGGGACCGACGCAGGCGCCGACCGGATCGACTCCGTCGGCGTGCGAGATGACCGCGATCTTCGAGCGGAAGCCGGGCTCGCGGGCGACGCCCACGACCTCGACCAGCCCGTCGGCGATCTCGGGGACCTCGAGAGCGAAGAGCTTCTTGATCAGCTCCGGGTTCTTGCGCGAGACGACGACGCTCGGGCCCTTGCCCTCGGCGGAGACGTCGGTGATCACGGCCTTGATCCGGGCGCCGTGGTCGTAGCGCTCGCTGTAGACCTGCTCGGAGCGGGGCAGCAGGGCCTCGACCCGGTCGCGGAGCTGGACAAGCGTGTAGCGGTTGTCGGACTGCTGGATGATGCCGGTGATCAGCTCGCCGACACGATCCTGGAACTCCTCGAACATCATCATCCGCTCGGCCTCGCGGATGCGCTGCAGCACCACCTGCTTGGCGGTCTGCGCGGCGATCCGGCCGAAGTCCTCGGGGGTGACGTCGCGGGTCTCGATCTGATCCTCGTAGGGCGCGATCATCTCGGGATCGAGCTCGGGGTCTTCGGGCTCCTCCAGTTCGCCCGTTTCCGGGTTGACCTTCGGCTCCTGGTCCTCGACTGCCTGGGCGAGCAGCTTCTCCTCCAGCTCGGCCGGCAAGATCAGCTCGAAGACGAGGAAATCGGCCGTCTCCCGGTCCAGATCGACGCGGGCGTACTTTGCCGCCCCGGGTGTCTTCTTGTAGGCGGAGAGCAGCGCGTCTTCAAGCGCTGTCATCAGAACCTCTGCATCGAGGCCCTTCTCCTGTTCGAGGACCTTGATCGCATCGACGATCTCGCGACTCACGGGCTTACCTCCGAGAACTCGGGTACAAGGTTGGAGCGATGCACGATCTCCAGCGGAATCTCGTGATGACCTGAGTCATCCTCGACGCTGACCGCGTGCTCATCGGCGGCCGCGAGCCGTCCGGTGAAGCTCTTTCGCCCCTCGATCTTCTCGCGGGTCCTGACCCGCACAGTCGATCCGAGGAAGCGCTGATAGTGGGAAGGCCTGGTGAGCGGACGATCGAGGCCGGGTGAGGAGACCTCCAGCGAGTACTCGCTGGAGAGCTCTGCGAGCTGGCGCGTGACCCGCTCGCAGAGTCCGAGATCGACCCCGTCCGGATGATCTACGAAGATCCGCAGGCCGTCGGGACCCTCTTTCTCAAGCGCGATCAGCTCGGCCCGGGGGTCGAGTTCGGTGATCTTGTTCTCGATGTCTTTCTCCAGTTCTTCCATCTGATTCTCACTCCCACATACCCATCCGAGGCGATAAAAAAGGCGGGCCGGCGGCCCACCTGTCGCGACGAGTCGGCTGCAAAGGTGAACGCTGAGTATAGCCACGGCGTGAGCAGGCGCTCAGCCGGCCCTCATGCCTGCGGATCGACCTCGATCATCAGGGTCATCGGACCATCGTTGGTGAGCTCCACCGACATCCGCGCACCGAAGACCCCGCGCTGCGCGCCGAGCCCGTCGCAGACCGTCTCGTAGAGCCGTTCTGCCAGGCCGGGCTCGGCTGCATCGACGAAGCTCGGCCGGTTGCCCTTGCGGGTGTTGGCGTAGAGCGTGAACTGGCTCACGCAGAGGACCTCGCGCTCGCCGAGCGGCTCGTTGGTGCGCCCCTCGGAGTCCTCGAAGATGCGCAGCTTGCGGAGCTTGGCGATCAGGCGCTCGGCTGTGGCCTCGTCGTCGCCCCGACCGACCCCCAGGAGGACCAGCATGCCTGGGCCGATCCGGCCGGCCTGCTCGCCCTCGACGGAGACTGCCGCTGAGCTGACCCGTTGTACGAGCGCGCGCAAGAGTCGCGGGGTTCAGGCGCCGGTGTGGCGCTCGCGGTAGATGCGGTAATCGCGGCGGTCGGGACGCAGGTTGGCGGCGAGAGCGAGGTGGCGGCGCGCCTCATCGGCACGCCCGCTCAACGCCAGGGAGCGGCCCAGGCAGAAGTGGGCGTAGTCGTTGACCGGGTAGCGCTCCACGACCGCCTCGAACTCGTCGGCGGCCTCCGAGAAACGGCGGGAGCGGAAGTAGGCCCGACCCAGTGCCTCGCGCACCGACGACTTCTTGGGCTCGCGCCCGGCCAGCTTGCTGAGCGGGATTGTGGCGGCGCTGTAGTCGCCCTTCTCGAGCAGGCTCATACCGCGCTGGTAGAGCTCGTAGGTCTCCTCGTGTGTCTCGTTCTCACTCATACGAACAAGTCTAGGCAAGCTGTCCAACCACCTGAGGGGCTCGCCGGAGGCTCCCGCTGCCCGTGGAACGGTTCAGCTGCCGGGGGTGCCGGAATCCGCTTGCGCCGGTTCGCGGAGCGCCCCGACACGGTCGAGAATCGCCTCCGCGATCTGGTCCTTGCTGCCGCGGACCACCGGTGTCTCTGTCTCGGTCTCGACGATGGTCACCTCGTTCTCGGCGACGTCGAAGCCGATCGTCGTATCGGAGACGTCGTTGACCACGATCGCGTCGAGTCCCTTGCGGGTCAATTTGCCGCGGGCCCGACCGACGAAGTCTCCCCCGTGCTCGGCAGCGAACCCGACCAGGGTCTGAGTCGCGGAGCGCCGCGAGCCGAGTCCGGCGAGCACGTCCTCGGTCGGCTCCAGTTCGAGGGCCATACCGTCTCCCTCGCGCACTAGCTTGCCGGCGCTCGGATCCCGGGGCCGGAAGTCCGCAACGGCGGCGGCCATCAGCAGTACGTGGCAGCCGCCGAATGCCTGCTCCGTGCTCGCGGCCATCTCAGCCGCGCTGCTCACGTCGATGCGCTCGATCCCGGGCGAGGTCGAGAGGTCGACGTTGGCGGCGACGAGCGTCACCGATGCCCCGCGCCGCGCCGCAGCTTCCGCCAGGGCGATGCCCATCCGGCCGCTGGAGCGATTGCCGATGAAGCGCACCGGATCGATGGCCTCGCGAGTACCTCCGGCGGTGACCAGAACACGGAGTCCGTCCCAGGGGCCGGCGACCGCGGGAAGAGCCGCATCGAGCTCGGCGAGCAGCTGCGCGGGGGCCGGCAGCCGGCCGGAGCCGTACTCGTTGCGTGAGGCGAGTGGACCGCTGTCCGGTTCGATCACCGTGATTCCCCGCTCGCGCAGGGTGGCGACGTTGGCCCGAGTGGCGGCCGCATCCCACATGCGGTTGTTCATCGCGGGCGCGACGATCCTCGGCGCGGTGCAGGCCAAAAAGGAGGTGGTCAGCATCGAGTCGCAGATCCCGCTCGCGAGCTTGGCCAGCGTGTTGGCCGAGGTCGGGGCCAGCAGATAGGCGTCAGCGCGATCGACGAGCTCGAGGTGCGAGATCGGATCGTGGGAGGCCGGCTCGTCCCCGGGGTAGGTACCGCGCATGGGATCGCGGGCGAACTCGTCGATCAGGACCGGGGCGCCGACGATGCCCTCGAAGGTGGCGGCGCCCACGAAGCGCGTGGCCGCAGGCGTCATCAGAACGCGCAGGCCGTGACCGGCGAGCGTGGCGAGGCGGGCGACTTCGATCGCCTTGTAGGCGGAAATCCCGCCGCTCACTCCCAGAAGTATTCGCGCCATCAGACCGCCCTCCGGCGGTATCGGCGAGCCCGCCTAGTGGCGGTACTCGTACTTGACCTTGCCCTGAGCGACTTCCTCGAGGGCGATGGTGATGTAGTTGCCGGTGTCGGTTTCGACCATCGGCGGCGTGTGCTCCTCATAGGTGCCCTCGCCAAGTGCGCGGTAATAGCTGTTGAGCTGGCGTGCCCGCTTTGCCGCGACGATTACTGCCGCGTAGTGCGAATCGGTTTGCTTCATGAGCTTGTCTACTCGTGGCTTGACCATTGGCGCCATGTTAGCCCTTATCAGCGGCGGCACCCTTGCGGGGTGCGGGAGTGCAGCTATTGGTCCAGGGCCGAGCGCACGATTCCGGCGAGCTCGTTGGCCGAACGCTCGACCTCGTCGTTGATCACGCGGTGCCCGAACTCCTCCTTGGCCCGCAGCTCCTTGCGAGCCTCCTCCAGGCGGCGCGCGATCACCTCCGCATCGTCGGTGCCGCGGCCCTCCAGACGACGGCGCAGCACCTCGGGGTCGGGCGGCTCGATGAAGATCCGCACGGCCTCGGGCATCGTCTCCCGCACCTGCCGCGCCCCCTGGACCTCGATCTCGAGCACCACCGGGGCGCCGCGCTCGGTCCTCCGGTCCACCTCAGTGCGCAGGGTGCCGTAGCGGTTGCCGCTGTACTCGGCCCACTCCAGGAACTCGCCCTCGGTGATCCGGCGGTCGAACTCCTCGCGCGTGAGGAAGTGGTAGTCGGCACCGTCCTCCTCACCCACGCGTGGTTCGCGGGTGGTGGCCGAGATCGAGAGCTCGATCTCAGGAACGCGGGCGCGCAGCTCGCGGATCAGAGTGCCCTTGCCAACCCCGGAGGGCCCGGTGATCACGAAGACTCTGGACATCGGCGCTGCATGATGCCGGTCGGCCCGGACCCATCTCCTCTACGGCTCAGCCAGTGAGGAACGACATGACGGCTTCGCTGTCGGCATCGAGTGCCTGCCGGGTCGCCTTGCTGAGGCCCGAGAACGGCTGCATGGTGAGCTCGCCCGCGGCCAGGCGCCAGATCCCGACAGCGCGCCCCGCGGCGAGCATGATCGGCCGGAAGATTCCATTGGTCGTCACCACATCCTTGTGGTCGCCGAGCACGGGCTCCCGGGAGACCCAGCCGTGCAGGAGCGGGTCGAATGCGCCGAGGAGCCGTGGCGCCGGCAGGGGTGGAGCCGAGGACCGGCCCTTCAGATCGAGTAGGCCGTCGTCGCGCTCCTCCAGCTTGGGTGCGATCTCCTCCAGCCCGCGGCGCACATCGCGGAGCGGCAGTGCCGCCCATTTCGCGAGGTCACGGTCATCGGCTGGACCGTGCCCGGCGAGGAAGCGCCGGGCCAGCTCGGCGAGAGAGCGATCGCGGTCCACATCATCCTGCTGTCCCAGCCAGTCCTCCACGAGAACGAACGCCTGCCGCCCGTCACGCACCGGGCCTCGGATGATCCTTCCATCGAGCGTCGCTGAAAAGAGGATGTGGATCAGCGCCTGCCGCTCTGTGCGTACCCCGGCCGCGTCCAGGACATCGCGGATTCGCTCCCGCGTAGCCGGGCCCTCCTCGGCCAGCGTCCGGTAGATCAGCTCTTTGCCGCGCTCCGCTTCGCCGGCCGTCACCCCCTCCTGCCGCAGCCGGCGCTCGTTGCCGGCTCGCTGCCCGGGAGCGCTCAGCGCGTGCAGCCAGTGGTAATCCTCGCTGCGCACCATGTGCAGGGTGCCCCGGTTGAGCCAGCTGACGATCAGGGAGCGGTCCTCGCTCAGCGCCCGGTCGAAGTCGGAGGCGACCGGGCCGCGGCTCCGGGCACGCACCGCGAGCCGGACGCCGCGGTCGTCCTGTGCCTGGATCGCAAGCAGACGTTCGGCTACAGCGACGAGATCGTCGGGTTGGCTGCCGCTGAGTAGCTGGCTCTGCAGGCGGAGCTCGAGCAAGGCCCGGCGCCTCGCTGTATCTAGCGGCGCAGGAGAGCGACGAGCTCGGCGCGCTGGCGCTCGGAGAGCCCGCCGATCGTCTTCGAAGGCGAGATCCGGCACTGGTTGAGAATCCGGTTCACCTTGACGCGGCCGTACTTGGGAACGGCGAGGATGATGTCGAACACCTTCGCCGAGCTGAGCCACTCAGGCGGATCCAGAAGCAGCGTGTCGATCTTGGTCTTGCCGGCCTTGAGGTCCCGCTTCAGCTTTGCGCGCCTGGTACGGATCTCGTTGGCCATCTCGAGGGCCCTCATGCGCTGGTCTTTGCTGCGGGCGGGAACGGCTGCGGAGGTCGGTGCGGAAGGTGCCATAGGCGCGGCGATAATACATCCGGAGAAGGCCTAGAAACGCGGGGAGGGCAGGGAATTCACCGAATCCATCTCGACCTCAGGTTGAGGTTGACGCGAGCGGAGCTCCTCAGGGCGATCCAACAATCGCCCAATTTGCGATTTGCCCGGCCGGCCACACCGGTGCAGCGCTGTTCTCTGTGACGCTCAGCTCATCGCAAGCTCCGCGAGCTCTGCGCGGATCCTCGCGCCGGCGAGTGGATCGCGGAAGCTCGCGGTTCCGACCGCGACCAGCGTTGCCCCGGCGGCGAGTAGGTCGCGCGCGTCGGAGCCCCGCTCCACCCCACCCATCCCGACGACCGGAATCGCAACCGCCTCGGCGACATCGGCCACCTGCTTTACGGCGATCACGCGGACGGCCGGCCCCGAGAGCCCGCCGGAGCCGGCCCCGAGCCAGGGCTCCGACGAGCCGGGCGCGATCGCGCGCGCCTTGACGGTATTGATCAGGGAGACGGCGTCGGCGCCGGCGGCCTCCGCGGCACGGGCGATCGCCACCGGGTCGGCGACGTTGGGGGTCAGCTTCACGATCAGCGGCTTGCCGGTCAGGGGGCGCACCGCATTCAGCAGCGCGAGGGTCTCGGTGGGCTGCTCCCCGACGATCAAGCCGGAGTGCACGTTCGGACAGGAGATGTTCAGCTCGAGCCCGTCCACCTCGGGGCGCTCGGCGACCCCTTCGATCAGCGTTGTGAACTCCTCGGCGCTCGTGCCCATCACCGAGACGATCAGCGGCACCGGCAGCTCGCCGAGCCCGGGCAGGTCGTGTTCGAGAAAGCCCTCGATGCCCTTGTTGGGCAGGCCGATGGAGTTGATCATCCCGGCGGCCTCCTCCCACAGGCGCGGCGGGGGATTGCCGGGCCGCGGGGCCGGGGTGATCGTCTTGGAAACGAACGCGCTGAACGGGAAGTTCGCGGCGGCGATCAACTCGTCACCGAAGACCCGCCGGGCGGCATTGGCATCGAAGGTGCCGGAGCCGTTGATGATCGGATGCTCGAGCTCGATGCCGCAGAACTCGACGGGCGAGGCGGACATCGAGCGACCCCCGCTAGCCACGATGGCCGCTCCCGGCCGGCATCGCCGTCTCGATCTGGTTGCCCCCGACCACCGGGCCGTCCACGCAGAGCCGCATGTAGCCACCCTCCGCAAGCGGAACCGCGCAGCCGAAGCAGGCCCCGAAACCGCAGGCCATGGGCGTCTCCAGGGCCAGCTCACAGGCAACCCCGCGCTCGGCGCACATCGTCCGAACCGCCTCCAGCATCGCGGGGGGACCGCAGCTGTAGACGACGCCGCTCGCAGCCTGATCGCCGTCGAGCATGGCCGCGAGCAGGTCTGTCACATAGCCCCTGTGTCCGGCGTGACCGTCCTCGCTCGCCAGGCCCACCTCGCAGCAGCGAAACAGCTCCATGCCGCCCGAATGCGCCTCGTCGCGGAAGCCGAGCAGGGTGCGTAGCGGGACGCCCCGCTCCCCCAGGGCCTTGCGCAGGATGGCCAGCGGCGCCAGTCCGAGTCCACCGCCGACAAGGATCGCTCCGGCCGCGTCCAGGTTGATCTCACGGGGTGCGGAGAACGGCCTGCCCAGCGGGCCCGTGACCATCAGCCCCTCCCCCGCCTCCAGCGCGGCCAGGGCGTGGGTGCCGGGCCCGACGTCCTCGAGCAGGAAGTCGAGCCGCAGGCCCTTGTCGGTGACCTCGGCCTCGGCGACCGAGAAGGCACGCGGCAGGTAAGGGCGCTCCGCATTCCCACCCCAGCCGGATTCGGCCGCGAGCATGTAGAACTGCCCCGCGGCCGGGGCCGGCCCGGCCTCATCGAGCGCCGAGAGGATCCGATAGCCGCCCGAGGGCTCGTTGGAGCTCACGGTGAGGCGGCGCCGGCCCAGGGGAGCCTGGACGCGGCCGTCGGCGCCGCTCAAGGCGTCTCGACCCCGCGCGGGCGCGTCACCGTTCCGTGTAGTTCCTGCAGCGAGATCACCTCGGTCCCGCCGCTCTGCTGCGCGGAGATCGCCCGCGCGGCGGCGGAGGCCCCGGTCATCGTCGTGATGCAGGGAATCCCCTTGCGGGTTGCCGCATTGCGGATCTCGTAGCCGTCCATGCGGGCCCCGGAGCCGGTCGGCGTGTTGATCACAAGGTCCACCTCGCCGCGCTCGATGTAGTCGACCACGTGGGGCGATCCGTCCTGCACCTTGTTGATCGCGTCGACCGGCACGCCCATGCGGGAGATCGCCTGGGCGGTACCGCCGGTGGCGATGATCCGGAACCCGAGGTCGTGGAAGCGGGTCGCGAGCTGGGTGGCGGCGGGCTTGTCGACGTCGGTGACGGTGATGAACACGGTGCCCGACTCGGGGAGCCCCACACCCGCAGCGATCTGGGCCTTGCCGAAGGCAGCGGGGAAGTCCTTGGCGATTCCCATCACCTCGCCGGTGCTCTTCATCTCCGGGCCGAGCATGGTGTCGGCGCCGGCGAAGCGCGAGAACGGCAACACCGCCTCCTTGACGGAGACGTGTGTGGCGGGCATGTCCGGAACGTGCTGGTCGGCGAGCTTCTCGCCCAGCATCAGGCGGCAGGCGATCTTCGCCAGCGGCGCGCCGATCGCCTTGGAGACGAACGGCACGGTGCGGGAGGCACGCGGGTTGGCCTCGATCACATAGAGCTCGCCCCCGGCGACCGCGTACTGGATGTTGAGGAGTCCGATCACACCCAGCTCCAGCGCGATCTCCCGGGTGGTGGCGGCGATCCGCTCCATCATGTCCGGGCCGAGGCTCATCGGCGGCAGCACGCAGGCCGAGTCGCCCGAGTGGACGCCCGCCTCCTCAACGTGCTGCATCACGCCCGCGAGCACGCAGTCGGTGCCGTCCGCCAGCGCGTCCACATCCACCTCGATGGCGTCCTCGAGGAAGCGGTCGAGCAGCAGAGGGTGCTCGGGGCTGGCCTTGACATGGCGCTCCAGGTAATGGGCCAGGCCCTCGCTGGAGTAACAGATCTCCATCGCCCGGCCGCCGAGCACGTAGGAGGGCCGGACCAGCAGCGGGAAGCCGACCTGCTCGGCGATCACCTGCGCCTCCTCGGCGCTGAGCGCGGTCCCGTAGGGCGGATGAGCGACGCCGAGGCGCCGCAGCAGGGCGCCGAAGCGACCGCGGTCCTCGGCCAGGTCGATCGCATCGACCGGCGTGCCGAGCAGCTTGACCCCCGCTTCCTCGAGGCCCTTGGCGAGCCGCAGCGGGGTCTGTCCGCCGAACTGGACGATCACGCCCTCCGGCTTCTCCTGCTCGATCACGGCGAGCACGTCCTCGGAGGTGAGCGGCTCGAAGTAGAGCCGGTCGGACGTGTCGTAGTCGGTGGACACGGTCTCCGGATTGCAGTTGATCATCACCGCGTCACGGCCGCACTCGCGCACCGTCATCGCGGCGTGCACGCAGCAGTAGTCGAACTCGATCCCCTGTCCGATCCGGTTTGGCCCGGAGCCGAGGATCACGACGCTGGGTTTGTCGCCGCGGCGCACTTCGCTGTGCGGCAGGCCACCGCCGTCGCCGGTGGGATCGCCGGCGGGGGCGCGCTCGTAGGCCGAGTAGTAGTACGGCGTGAGCGCCTCGAACTCGGCCGCGCAGGTGTCCACGGCCTTGTAGGTGCGGACGAGGCCCTCGGTGCCGTCGCCCTCGAGGGCGAGCTTCTCCAGCTCGCGCAGGAACCACAGGTCGATCGAGGTCCGGCGGTGGATCTCCTCGACGGAGAGGCCGCGCTTGAAGGCGATGTCGAGCAGGTCGTAGCGGTCAGGAGAGCCGACCGCCAGCCGGTCGAGCAACTCGGCGGTGTCGTCGGGAGCGTCCACGGTCGCATCGAGCTCGCGTGAGCGCATCGCCTTTGCGAACGACTCGCGGAAGGTGCGGCCGATCGCCATCGCCTCGCCCACCGACTTCATGTGGGTGGTCAGCGTGCCCGCGGTCCCGGGGAACTTCTCGAAGGCGAAGCGCGGGATCTTGGTCACCACGTAGTCGATGGTGGGCTCGAACGCGGCTGGCGTGGCCCGGGTGATGTCGTTGGGAATCTCGTCCAGGGTGTAGCCAACCGCGAGGCGGGCAGCGATCTTGGCGATCGGGAACCCGGTCGCCTTGGAGGCGAGCGCCGAGGAGCGCGAAACCCGCGGGTTCATCTCGATGATCACGATTTCGCCGGTCTCGGGATGGACACCGAACTGGATGTTGGAGCCGCCCGTCTCGACGCCAACCGCGCGGATCACCTTGAGCGCCTGGTTGCGGAGCTCCTGGTACAGCTCATCAGTGAGCGTCTGAGCCGGGGCGACCGTGACCGAGTCGCCGGTGTGGACCCCCATCGGATCGATGTTCTCGATCGAGCAGATCACCACCACGTTGTCGTTGACGTCGCGCATCAGCTCCAGCTCGAATTCGCCCCAGCCGAGCACCGATTCCTCCAGCAGCACCTGGCCGATCGGGCTGGCGGCGATCCCGTCGGAGACGATCGCGTGCAGCTCCTCGGGCGTGGCCGGAGCGCCGCCACCGCGGCCGCCCAGCGTGAAGGCCGGGCGCACGATCGCGGGCAGGCTGATCATGCCGTCGGCCAGCGCCTGTTCGGCCTGATCGACGGAGGTGATAATCAGCGAGGCCGGCGTGCGCAGCCCGGCGTCTTCCATCGTCTGGCGGAACACCTCCCGGTCCTCCGCCCGGTGGATCGCGTCGTAGTTGGCGCCGATCAGCTCGACCCCGTACTTCTCGAGGGTCCCGTCGTCGTGGAGGTCCTTGGCCAGGTTGAGCGCCGTCTGGCCGCCGAGGGTGGGCAGCAGGGCGTCGGGACGCTCGCGCTCGATGATCTTGGCGACCACATCCGGGATCAGGGGCTCGACGTAGGTCCGGTCGGCGAACTCGGGGTCGGTCATGATTGTCGCCGGGTTGGAGTTGACGAGGATCACCTCGTAGCCCTCCTCCCGGAGGATCTGGCAGGCCTGGGTGCCGGAGTAGTCGAACTCAGCCGCCTGACCGATGACGATCGGGCCGGAGCCGATCAGCATGATCTTGGAGATGTCGTCGCGGCGGGGCATCAGGCGCTCACCCCCTCCCGGATCGAGGCGGCGATCCGCTCCCGAATCTCGGGCCAGTCCTCGTCGGTGATTGAGTAGTAGGCGGAGTCGCGCACGCCCACGATCGGCATCAGCATGTGCTTGCGGAAGATCCCCTCGAAGCTCGCGCCGAGGTCGTCCAGCGCCTGACGGGAGCGATCGTTGCGAGCATCGGTCTTGAACTCGACCCGCATCGCGCCGAGCTTCTCGATCGCGAAGTCCAGCATCAGCAGCTTGGCCTCGCGGTTGGCGCCGCTGCGCCAGGCGTCGGGGTGCAGCCAGGTCCAGCCGATCTCGAGCCCCCCGTGGGGCGGCCGGATCGCCAGGTAAGAGGACGACCCGATCGGCTCCTGGCGGGATTGGCTGTGCGTAACGAAGCACCACTCCTCGCCGGCCGCGCTGCCTCGGAGACGATCGTCAAACCAGGCCCGGAACGCATCCGGGTCTCCAGGGATCCGGCGGTCCATCCAGGTCCAGATCCGCTCGTCGCCCGAGCAGGCGAGCAGGCCCTCGTAGTGGCTTTCGGTGATCGGCTCCATGCGGACGACGGTGCCCTCCAGGGATTCGTGAGGTGGTGGCCAGATCACGCCGCGAGCTCCATGAAGCGGTCGAACATGTACCGGGCGTCATGCGGTCCGGGACCCGCCTCCGGGTGATACTGGACCGTGCCGCCCTCGACCTCGCGCAGGACGAGGCCCTCGACCGTGCGGTCGTAGAGGTTGAGATGGGAGAGCTCGGCCGCGCCGAAGTCCGTGTCCCAGCGGACCGGTTCGTCGCCCTCGATGCGGGTCTCGCCACCGGGGCCCGCGACCGCGAAGCCGTGGTTCTGGGAGGTGATATCGATCTTGCCGCTCGCCAGCTCCTTGACCGGGTGGTTGGCGCCACGGTGACCGAAGGGGAGCTTGAATGTGTCGAGGCCGACCGCCCGGCACATGAGCTGGTGGCCGAGGCAGATGCCGAAGATCGGCCGCTTGCCGATCACTTCGCGCACGGTCTCGACCACGTAGCCGAGTGCCGCCGGATCGCCCGGCCCGTTGGCGAGGAAGATCAGGTCGGGGTCGTGGCCGAGGAGCTCCTCGGGGGCGGTGTCGCAGGGCAGCAACGTGACCTTGCAGCCGCGCTCGCGGAACTGCCGGATGATCGAGAGCTTGATGCCCGTGTCGAGGGCGACGATGTGCGGGCCCGCGCCGTCCAGCAGTACCGGCGCGTCCGGAGTCACGGTGCGTGCGAAGTCCGCGCCCTTCATGGAGGGTTCGGCGGCGACGCGCTCGCGCGCCTCGGACTCGGGCAGCTCGGAGGCGAAGATGCCGCCCCGCATCGCGCCCCGGTCGCGGATATGGCGGACCAGCGCCCTGGTGTCCACGCCGCTGATCGCCGGCACCCCGCACATCGCCAGCCAGTCGAGCCAGCCGCCCTCCGAGCTCGCGCAATCCTCGCCGTTGTGGGCGTCCCGCATGATCACGGCCCGGGCGTGGGCGGCGTCGGACTCCATCGCCGCCTCGCTCACGCCGTAGTTGCCGATCAGCGGGTAGGTGAAGGTGATGATCTGGCCCGCGTAGGAGGGATCGGTGACCGACTCCTGGTAGCCGGTCATCGCGGTGTTGAAGACGACCTCGCCGCAGACACCCGTCGCGTCCGGCGGGGCCCCGCAGAGTTCGCCCTCCAGGCGGGTGCCGTCCTCCAACAGGATGTAGCCGGGGCCTCCGGCGCTGTTTGCTGCAGCTGCACTCACGGCGCGTAATCCAACACGAGACGCTGGACGGTCTTGAATTCGTCGCTGCCGGCGCGGCGCAGCAGCTCGAACAGGGCGGTCTCGACGCTGCTCATCCAGGCTCCCGCGCGCTCGGCCTTAGCGAGGCCGAGCGCGCGGTTCTCGGCGCTGCGCGAACCGACGGCGTCAGTCACCAGATGCACCTCTGTGCCCGCCGCGAGCAGGTCGAGCACGGTCTGATTGACGCAGACGTGGGTTTCGATCCCGCAGACGATCGCCTGGTCACGGCCACCGAGATCAAAGCCGTCTGCCTCGGTCGCCGAGAACGCGGTCTTCTCCAGCGGCTCCGTGCCGACCGGCAGCTGCTCGGTTACTTCCCGCGCGGTCACGCCGAGTCCCTTCGGGTACTGCTCGGTGACGATGACGGGAAGCTCGAGCGCGGCCGCCCCGCGGACCATCGTCGTGGTCGCCTTGACGATGTCGTCGAAGCCTTCGACCGCCTTGCGGAAGCCCTCCTGGACGTCGATCACGACGAGGACCGCGCGTTCGCGATCGAGCTTGGCTGCGGGCGAGGTCTGCGTGGCGTTCATGCGACGGCCCCCATCCGGAAGGCCCTCTGCCGGTAGGCGACCCGGCCGGCAACCACGGTGGCGACGGGACGGGAGCGCAGCTTGCGACCCACAAAGCAGGAGTTCTCCGAGCGGCTCTCCCAGCCCTCGCTGCCGGCTTCCCACTCGGCGTCAAGATTGATCAGCACGAGGTTCGCCTCAGTGTCAGGCGCGATGGTCGGGATCTCGAGCTCGAAGAGTTCCGCTCCCGCTGTCATCCGCTCGATCAGGATTCCGAGGTCCAGGATGCCGGGCTCGACCAGCTCGGTGTAGAGCACCGGGAACGCAGTCTCGAGGCCGATCACGCCCATCATCGCCTGCTCGAACGGCACTTCCTTCTCCGGTCCGGCGTGCGGGGCGTGGTCGGTGCCGATGCAGTCCACGACGCCGCTGCGCAACGCGTCGATCAGCGCCTGGCGATCGTCCTCGGTGCGCAGCGGGGGATTCATCTTGAAGCGGGCGTCGAGGCTGCGGACGGCCTCGTCGGTGAGCACGAGGTGGTGCGGGGTCAGCTCGGCGGTGATTAGCGCACCTTGCTGCTTGGCGGCCTCGACCGCCTCGACCGAGATCCGCGCCGAGAGGTGCTGCATGTGTGCGCGCGCGTCCTCGTAGCGGCAGAGCGCCGCGTCACGGGCAATCATCGTCGCCTCGGAGACGGAGGGCACGCCGGCGAGACCGAGCTGCGCGGACACCTCTCCCTCCCCCATCACACCGTCGCCGCTCAGCTCCGGGTCCTCCTGGTGGAGAAGGATCGTGCCGCCGACCAGGTGCTGGTACTGAAGTGCCCGACGGAAGACGCGGGCGGAGCGGATCGGGAGGCCGTCGTCGGAGAAGCCGACCGCCCCGGCGTCGCGCAGGGCCGCCATCTCGGTCAGCTCCTCGCCGCGCATCCCGCGGGTGACCGTGGCCACGAAGCCGGTGGGAACGGCGGCTTCGCGGGCCGCGCGCTCGCGCAGGGCGCTGATCGTCGAGGGCTCGTCCACGACGGGGTCCGTATTGGCCATCGCGACGATGCCGCAGTAGCCGCCGGCCGCCGCCGCACGCGAACCGGTCTCGAGATCCTCCTTGTACTCCTGGCCGGGTGTCCGCAGGTGCACGTGCGGATCGAAGAAGCCGGGGAATGCGGTCAGGCCCGACGCGTCGATCTCCTCGCCTTCGCCGTCCGCGAGGGAGGGCGCCTGACCGGAGGGGCCGATTTCCGCGATGCGACCGTCGCGGATGGTCAGGTCGCGCTCACCGTCCAGCCCGCTGCGCGGGTCGAAGACCCGGGCGCCGCGGATCAGGAGGCTGCCGCTGCCGCCGCGGCGCCAATCGAGATTGCTGATCGGCTCAGCACTCACGCCGGCTCTCCGATCGGGGCCGGCCCGCCGGATCCGCCCGGGCCGTTGCCGGCCGGTGTCGGGGACCCGATGCTACGCACGGGGCGCGGGCGCTCGGAGTCGGCGAGGATCTCGTAGAGAATTGCCATGCGGACCAGCAGGCCGCTGTGGACCTGCGCGGTGATCAGCGAGTTGGGGCCATCGATCACCTCGGCGGAGAGCTCGATGCCGCGGTTGACGGGTCCGGGGTGCATGAGCAACTGGCGCGGGCCGAGCCGGCGTCCGCTGATCTGGTATTTCGTGGCGTACTCGCGCAGCGAGGGCACGAAGGCCTCGCTCATGCGCTCGCGCTGCATGCGCAGGGCGTAGATCACGTCGGCCTCCCCGATCCCGTCGAGGGTGTAGCGGACCTTGCAGCCGAGCGACTCGAAGCCCCGCGGGATCAGGGTCGGGGGCCCGGCAACGGTGACCTCGGCGCCCATCAGGATGAAGGCGCGCACGCAGGAGCGGGCGACCCGGCTGTGGGTGACGTCGCCAACGATCCAGATCTTGCGGCCGTCGAGCGGGCCCGAGCGCTCGATCAGCGTGTAAACGTCGAGCAGCGCCTGACTCGGGTGCTCGTGCTTGCCGTCGCCGGCGTTGATCACCGCCGCATCGGTCCAGCCTGCGACGAGTTGCGCCGCCCCGGCCTGCGGGCTGCGGATCACGATCGCCTCCGGCTCATAAGCCGTGAGCGTCGCAATGGTGTCCTTGAGCGACTCGCCCTTGTCCACGGACGAGCCCTGGGCCTTGACCGAGACCACGTCGGCGGAGAGCCGCTTGGCGGCCAGCTCGAACGAGGAGCTGGTCCGGGTGCTCGACTCGTAGAAGAGCGTGACGATGGTGCGCCCGCGGAGGGTCGGGACCTTCTTGATCTCGCGCCTGCCAACCTCGGCGAAGCTGCGGGCGCGCTCGCAGACCAGCTCGATGTGATCGCGGCTCAGGTCCTCGATCGAGAGCAGGTTCCTCACTCGCAGTCCCCTTCCTGAGCGGGCCCGGCGACCGGCGCCGGCGTGCGTGCCGGCCCGATCGTCACCTCGTCGATCCCGTCGACTTCCTCGAGCTGCACGTTGACCCGCTCCTCGCGCCCTGTCGGTAGGTTCTTGCCGACGTAGTCGGGGCGAATCGGAAGCTCCCGATGGCCCCGGTCGGCCAGCACAGCGAGCTGCACGCGGGCCGGGCGACCGTAGTCGAAGAGCGCGTCGATGGCCGAGCGCACGGTGCGGCCGGTGTAGAGCACGTCGTCGGTGAGGATGATGGTCCGGCCGCTGAGGTCGAAGTCGAGGTGCGAGCTGTGGACCACCGGCTGATCGCCGGGGGCACGGCCGTCGAGATCGTCGCGATAGAAGGAGATGTCGATATCGCCGAGCGGCGGCTCGTTGCCGGAGAGCTCTGCGAGGAGTCCCTGAAGTCGGCGCCCGAGGATTGCCCCGCGCGTGTGGATTCCAACCACGGCGAGTTGCTCACCCGCTGGATTCTTCTCGATTATCTCGTGCGCTATGCGCACCATTGTGCGGCGCAAGTCGTCTCGGTCGAGAACGATCTTTTCGCTCATGCGCGCCCCTTCCTGGCCTCTCTGGACCACGGTTAAAGGAACCGACACCGGCAAGGTAGCAGCCCGGTCGGGCCCCATCTGCCGCAGCGCCGGGGGTCGGGGCGAAGGATCGCGGAACTTGCGGGTTCCGCGCCATCGGCTCGTAGATCGGCATGATGCCCCTATGTCCGCAGCGGTCGATCGTGTGCTCGCCGACCACCAGGCCTCCGGTCGGCGCTTCACCGCCGGTGGCGTCACGAGCTTCGTTCGGGAGGAGGGCGAGGGCGAGCCGGTCGTCTGCCTACACGGCGTGCCCTCCAGCTCCTTTCTCTACCGCAAGGTGAATGCCGAGATGGCGGCGCGGGGCCTCCGCGGGATCGCCTTCGACTTTCCCGGGCTGGGACTGGCCGACCGCCCCACGGACTTCGACTACAGCTGGAGCGGCCTGGCGCGCTGGACCGGGGATGCGATTGACGCGCTCGGGGTTGAGCGCTGCCATCTGGTGATCCATGACGTCGGCGGCCCGATCGGAGCCGAGTGGGCGGTCAACAACCCCGAGCGCGTGCTCTCGATGACTGTGCTCAACACTCCGCTCAACGTGGCGACTTTCCATCGGCCCTGGTCGATGCACCCGTTCTCGATTCCGGGGGTCGGGGAGATCTACCTCGCAACGATGACCCGGCCGGCATTGGTCGGCCTCTTCTACCTGCAGGGAGTGGGCGACCGCTCGGCCACGAACCGCGATCAGATCGGCGCCTACTACGACCTGCTCAAGCTCGGCGACCGCGGTAAGGCCTTCCTGAAAATCATGCGCGGCTTCGAGCTGACCGAGGAGAAGCAGGAGGTGCTCTGGAGCGGGCTCGCCCGGCGCCCCTATCCGGCCGCAGTCGTCTGGGGCAAGGACGATCCTGCGCTGGGCATGGATTTCTGTCGCATCGCCTGCGAGGTGCTCTCCGTCGAGGATCCGGTGCTGGTGGCAGGCAAGCACTTCCTGCAGGAGGATCAGGCGCCCGCGATCGCCGAGGCCGTGGCACGAATGGCCGCGGCGACCGGCTTGGGCTGAGTCCGGCGCTCAGTCGCCGGGCGCTCGGTCGCCGGGCGCGGAGGGCTCCAGGGCGCCCTCCTTGTCCAGCCGCGGCTCACCCCGCTCCGGGAAGGGGATCTCGATCCGGTCGAAGTCGCGCGGCGCGATCGATCCCGCGAACACCTCGCGCGCCTGGTCGAGGACGTCGGGGATGAAGTGGCGGGCGGAGATGTGGACGAGCGCCAGCATCTCGACGGCGGCCCGGCTCGCAACCCCGGCAGCCTGTCGGGCGGTGGAGTGTCCGGTCTCCGCGGCGCGCTCCTCCTCGTCGTCGGCGAACGATGAGTCGTGGATCAAGAGCTGCGCGCCGGCGGCGGCCGCCTCGGTGGCCTCACAGGGCTCAGTGTCCCCGGTGATCACGATGCGGCGACCCGCCCGCTCCTCATCCATCACCTGCCCGGGCTCGACGGGGCCATCGGTTCCCGGAACTACCTCGCCGGCCTGCAGGCGACCGAAGTCAGGTCCCTGGGCGACTCCGAGCGCGCGCGCCCGGGCCGGGTCGAAGCGGCCCGGTCGCGGGTCCTCCGCCAGCACGTAGCCGTGGGCGGTGATCCTGTGCTCCACGGCGAAGGCCTGGATCGTGTACTCGCCCATGTCGAGCGAATCGCCGGGCTCGAGCTCGATCAGCTCCACCTCGTAGTCGACCCGGCCGATGATCCGGCTCATCCCGTTGAAGAGATCGTGCAGTCCACGCGGCCCGTAGATCGTCAGCGGAACGTCCCGATCCTGCATATCCCAGGTCTTGATCAGGCCCGGCAGCCCGAGATAGTGGTCGGCGTGCAGGTGCGTGAGGAAGATCTCCTCCGTCTGCACCAGCCCGGTTGAGCGCTGCATCTGGCGCTGCGTCCCCTCGCCGCAATCGAACAGCAGCCTGTCGCCCCCGCGACGCACCAGAACGGAGGCCGTGTTGCGGCGAGCCGAAGGCACCGAACCACCGGTGCCGAGAAAGATCACATCGAGATCCACGGCGCGAAGCCTACGAGCGCGAGTCCCCGGGTGGGCTGTGGTCAGCCAGCGCGGCGAGCACGCTCGTCATTCTGGTCTCTGGCCTCCAGTCCCTCCCCGCCCCGGTAGCGAGCCGGCGAAGCGATCGTGACCAGCTGCTCAGTCGTCCACCGGTCGATCTCGTACCGGCTGGCAAAGCGGGCGCCCCGGCGTTGATTGTTCCGTGCTGGGTTGAAGCGAAGCCGACCCTCGAACCCCGGAAGGTCACCCACGGGGACGAGATACACATGGTCGGTGACCTCGGAGTAGACGCCGAAGACGTCGGCCAGGCCCTCGTAACTCCGTCGACCGCGGCCGTGATCCGTCGCGCGGCAGTTGAAGACAATGCAATCACCGGTCGAACGGCTGGCCTTGCACTGCACGCGGAGGAAGCGTCCGGGAGCGGGTTCGGCCAGAAGGTCGTACGGCTGACCCTCGCCGAAGGGCAGGAGAACTGGCACATCTCGCGCGACAAGAGCACTGAGGATGACCGCTTCCGTCGCGTTCCCGTTGGCAATCGTGTCCACCAAGGCTCAGCCTAAGGGCGAGGCCGGACAGAACGTATGTTCGTATAAGGCGGTACGCCGAGAGGGGGTAAGCTGCCCCGTCCAAGCGCCCGTAGCTCAGCTGGATAGAGCGCTGCCCTCCGGAGGCAGAGGCCGCAGGTTCGAATCCTGCCGGGCGCGCTTGTGGCGGCATCCATTCCGGTCGCCGCCGGCCCTACCCTCCCCGCGATGGCCCTGCCGCTCCCCCAGCCCCCAGATCGGATCAAGACGCGCGTACTGAGCGTCGGACCGATCCCACCCGACTGGGGCGGCGAGCTGCGTGGCGGCGTGACCCGCTTCCATGCCTCCCTGCTCGGCGAGTGGAAGAGCAGGCCCTGGCGGCATCGGATCGAACCTGTCGGAGTCCTGATCCCGCCGCCGCAGAGACTGAAGCGCTGGAAGGCCGAGAAGCGCTCGCCGGTCCCGGTGCTGATGCAGCCGAAGGACGCCCGGCCCCGCCGCTTCACCCGGATCCTGCTGGAGCGCACGCAGCCCGATGTGGTCCTCGTCAATAACGTCGCCGCCTTCGCGCCCGCTCGCTACAGCCGCGTTCAGGCGCACGTCGCCCCCGACCTGGCCCAGGTCGGCATCGTCCATGCCTGGCACCAGGTGACGATGAAGCGCGATCCCGAGCGGGCCGCCAAGAATCAGCAGGCCGCCCAGGACGCCCTCGACCGGCTCAGCGCGGTCGTCTTCGGCTCCGAGCACTGCCGGGCGGAGGGGCTCGAGCTCGGGTTCCGGTATCCCGCGAGGCAGGAGGTGATCCCCTACCCCCTCCAGAAGGCCTATGAGGATGAGTTCCCAATTGACGGCCCACGCAGCGGCGTCCTCTTCCTCGCCAGCCTCAACGCCCGCAAGAACCCGATGGCGCTTTTGGAGGCGATGGCCGAGATTCCCGATCGCACCCTGACCTTCGCCGGCGAGGGCGACGAGGAGCCCGCCCTGCGCGCCCGAGCCGCCGAGCTGGGCATGGCCGACCGCGTCAACTTCGTCGGCCACCAGGACCCGAAGGTCCACGTCGAGCGGATGCGCGACCTCGTCGCCTCCGCCGAGGTCCTCTGCCTCCCTTCGCGCTCGGAGTCCTTCGGCATCGTGATGATCGAGGCCCTCGCAGCGGGCACCCCGGTCGTCGGCTTCGGCCCCACCTTCAGCGAGATCCAGGAGCGCCTCGGTGTCCGGGGCGGCGAGCCGCTCTGGGAGAGCACGCCCGAAGGGATACGCGACGGCCTGAACGCTGTGCTGGCCGACGACTGGAATCGGGCCGATCTCCGCCGCAGGACGACCCGGGCCTACTCGACTCGCCAGATCGCCGGCGCCTACGCATCTCTCGTCCGCGAGATCGCACGCAAGTCGCCCGCCTGAGTCTGATTGGGCCACCGCCGCCCAACAAGGCGGTTGTCCGGACTTTGCCCCACCCTGCCTGGCAAACATCGGACAGCCGACGGCGGCGGAGGCGCTAGACGCGTCCTGGATCTACTCGGGTTCCTTGTGCTTGTGTTCGTCACGGTTGCCGGACTCAGCGCCTCGCAATCCGGTTGGCGCTGGACGGCCGCTTTGATGCTGCTCCTGCCGGCGGTTGCCGCTGCCACGAGGTTGCTCTAGCGGCTCAGCAGCGGCCGGGTTCGGACAGGCGGCCGAGGAGCAGCGCCAGCGTTGCCATCAGCGGTACGCAGAGCCAGCCAGGCGCTCGGCTCGTGCGAACCAGCCGGGTAGCGGGCGGCCGCTCGCCAGGGCGCCTATCCGCGCGGACGCCGCGATGGACCACAACGAGACGAATGCGAAAGCGAGGTCCGCAGTTGCGGACCACCATTGCCGTGCTCGGGTCTCGCTCATCGCCGGATCGTAACCCGGCCACCCCGTCCACCGGGAACCGCCGCGCCCTCAGCCCGTCAGCTGCGTCCGGACCCGGTGCTCCCCGTAGAGGCTGCCGATCGGGCCGAGGGTGACCACGACGGCGGCCGGGAACCACCAGCCCCAGCGCTTCTCGCTGACGCCGCGGACGCAGAGGAAGAGCAGCGCCAGGAAGCCGATGCCGTGGATCGGGCCGATCACCGAGACCATCGTCTCGTTGTCGATGATCCCGACGAGGTTGGCCAGCAGCGGCAGTAGCAGGATGAAGTCGGCGATCGCGATCAGGCGGATCAGATCGAGCTGCTTGATCGTTGCGGCCTTGAAGCCGGGATCTGTGTTGGCGGTTGGGTCGGTCATGGGCGCACCTCGGGATGCTCGCGGTACCAGCTAAGGGTGCGCTCAACGCCGGCCTCGAGCGAAGTCGCCGGTGTCCAGTCGCAGAGCTCGCGCAGCTTGGTCGCATCCACATACTGCTTGTCGATCTCGCCCTCTGGGTTGCCGGTGCCCTGGATGTCGGGCTCGACCCCGGTTCCGGCCAGGCGCGTGATCGTCTCGACGATCTCGAGCACGCTGTAGGGGCGCTCGCCGCCGGCGTTGAAGGCCTCACCGCGAACCTCGTCACGGTGCAGGTTGTCGGCGATCGCCAGGTAGGCCGCCGCGGCATCCTCGACGTAGAGCAGGTCCCGGACCGGGCTGCCGTCGGAGCGCAGAACAGGAGCGCGGCCATCGATCGCGCCGCAGACCGTCTCGGGCACCAGGCGCGAGAAGTTGAGATCACCCCCGCCGTAGATGTTGGCAAAGCGTGTGACGGCGATCGGCAGGCCGTAGCTGGGCCAGTAGCTGCGAGCGATCAGGTCGGCGGCTGCCTTGGAGGCCTCATACGGCGCCGTCGGCTGCAGGCCGAAGCTCTCCCTGTACGGCAGTTGCTCATGTGCGCCATACGCCTTGTCGGAGGAGGCGAACACGAAGCGCTCCGCGCCCGCCTCGAGCGCCGCCTGCAGCAGCGTCCAGGTGCCCCGCACGTTGGTCTCGAAGGCGCCGATCGGATCGGCCTGAACCGTGCCGACGATGGTCTCGGCGGCGAGGTGGAAGACGGAGTCGATCTCGTGCTCGGCGAGCGTCGCGGCGATCAACTCGCCCTCGACGAGGTCTGCCGCCACCTCGGTGACGCGCTCCTCGATCCCCAGCATTGCCAGGGTCGAGGGCTTCTCGCGGGGGCGGCGCCGGTCGAAGGACACGACCTCCACGCCGCGTTCGAGCAGCGCGTTGCAGAGCCAGGCGCCGACGAACCCGCGGCCACCCGTCACCAGGGCTTTGCTCATCGGTGCGTTCTGCGCCATCTCAGCCTTCCTTCCAGATTCGCCACGGTGCCTGCTCGTTCTCCCAGAGATCGTTAAGCAGGACCGCGTCCTTGTAGGTGTCCATGCAGTCCCAGAAGCCGGTGTGGCGATGGCCGCGCAACTCCCCGTCCGCGGCGAGGCGCTCCAGCGGCTCCTGCTCGAGCACGGCATCTTCGCTGAGATAACCGAGTGCCGCCGGCTCCATGAAGAAGAAGCCACCGTTGATCCACTGCTCCATCCGGGGCTTCTCGATGAAGCCGTTGACCCGATCGGAGTCGTCGATCACGGCCACACCCCACTGGGAATGAGGCTGCACCAGGGTCACCGTGGCCGCGACGCCGTGGCGCTTGTGGGATTCCAGGGCGGCGCCGAGATCGACGTCAGCGACGCCGTCAGCGTAGGTCAGCGCGAATGTCCCATCTCCGAGCCGCTCGCTCGCGGCCGCCACACGCCCGCCGGTCGGCGTCTCGAGCCCTGTGTCTATGCACTCGACCTCGACCCCCGCGGGCCAACTCTCGGCCGTGGCGAACTCCTCGACCATCTCGCCTTTGTAGCCGGTCAGGAGCAGGAACCGGTTGAAGCCGTGTGCCGCGTAGATCCGGATCACATGCCAGACGATCGGCCGGCCACCGATCTCGACCAGCGGCTTGGGAATCGCGTGCGTGCGTTCCTGCAGGCGGGTTCCACGCCCACCGCAGAGAATCGCGACGGGCTCCGGTCGCACGGGTGCCATTCGGGACTCGGCTATCCGCTCGGTCCGGGAGGAGCTGCGATCAGCCGCCGGCGACTGCCGGCAGGATCGTCAGTTCGGCGCCGTCGGGGACCGACGTCTCGAGGCCGTCCTGGAAGCGGATGTCCTCTCCGGCTACGTAGACGTTCACGAAGCGGCGCAGATCGCCGTTCTCGGTGATCCGGCCGCGCAGGCCCTCGTGTGCTTCGAAGACGGCATCGAGCGCCTCGCCGACGGTGGAACCATCGACCTCGATGGCGCCCTCGCCGCCGGTGGCCCCTCGGAGCTGAGCTGGAATCTTGACGGTTATCGACATGGACCTTCCTCGGTAAGTTCGTGGGGCTCTGCGGATGCCAGGAGCGCTGCCGGGACGCTACCAGCGTGGCACCGTGGCCGGGCGGCCTGCGCTCGGGCTCAAACTGCGGTCGTCTGACGCGTCTCGACGCCTGCCGCGAACGACTCGAGCGTGGGCTCGATCTCGTGCATCGCGAAACCGTCGCGGACCGCGTCGAGCGTCTTCAGACCCTCGCCCGTGATGTAGACGACGACCGAGTCGTCGGCCCCAAGCTCGCCGGCGTCGGCGAGCTTGGTCAGAGTCGCGGTAGTCACGCCTCCGGCGGTCTCGGTGAAGACCCCGGTGGTCTCTGCCAACAGCCGGATACCGGCGCGGATCTCGTCGTCGGTGACGGCGCTGATCGTGCCGTCGGTCTCGCGGGCGAGCTCGAGCGCGTAGGGCCCGTCGGCGGGTGTTCCGATGGCGAGGCTCTTGGCGATCGTGTCGGGCTTGACCGGACGGCAGACATCGTGTCCGTCGCTGAACGCCTTGGCCACGGGCCCGCAGCCGGCGGCCTGGGCACCGTGGAAGGCGGGCAGCTCACCCTCGATCAGTCCGAGGTCGAGCCACTCGTTGAAGCCGCGGCCGATCTTGGTGAAGAGCGAGCCGGAGGCGATCGGTGAGACGATCGCGTCGGGCAGCTTCCAGCCGAGCTGCTCGGCCGTCTCGTAGGCGAGCGTCTTGGAACCCTCGGCGTAGTAGGGACGGATGTTGACGTTGACGAATGCCCAGCCCCGCTCCTGAGCCAGCTCGGTGCAGAGCCGGTTGACATCGTCGTAGGTGCCGTTGACGCCAATGAGCTCCGTGCCGTAGACGCCGGTCGCGAGCAGCTTCTGCTCCTCGAGATCGGAGGGCACAAACACGTAGGAGTCGATCCCGGCGGCGGCTGCGTGGGCGGCGACGGCGTTGGCGAGGTTGCCTGTCGAGGCGCAGGCGACCGTGTCGAAGCCGAGTTCGAGGGCCTTGGCCACAGCCACCGCGACCACGCGATCCTTGAAGCTGTGCGTCGGGTTTGCGGCGTCGTTCTTGATGAAGACCTCGCCGATACCGAGCTGCTCTGCCAGGCGGTCCGCCTTGATCAGCGGGGTGAGTCCCGGCTGCAGCGTGTCGGCCGGCCGGCCGTCGAAGGGCAGGAAGTCCGAGTAGCGCCAGATGCTGTCGGGACCGGTCTGGATCTTGCGCTTCGCTTCAGCGGCATCGATGCCGCTGAAGTCGTAGGCAACCTCCAGTGGTCCAAAGCACTGGTCGCATACAAAGAGCGCTTCGAGCGGGTAGTCGGTACCGCACTCCTTGCACTTGAGGCCCGTGGCTGTCATCTGTGATTCGACTCCTTCTCGTTCGTTTGACCTACGAAAAAGACCTCTGCCTGTGTGAGCAGAGGTCCGAGTGGAGCCTTCCACTCACATCTTTCAGGGTTTCCACCTGATGGATTTGGCACCTTTCCTCGACTTGCGTCTCGGATGGTTGCCGGGGTTTCAAAGGGCCATTTCCCTCCACCCCTCGCGATGTGGCGGTCTTTATGTAGGGCGCAATATAACAGCCGGGCCGCAGGAAACCAAGCCGTTGGCAAAGGCCGGTGACGTAACCTGCGCCATGCCGATGGAAGCGAGCGACGGAACGAGCCGCACAGATGCCGAACCTCCCGAAGCCGAGACTACGCCGCTCGGACCGCTCCGCCGAGTCCACCGCCGGCGCGCCTGAACAAGAGCCGGCGACGCCGAACGTCGAGGTAATCGACGGCCCGGGCCTGCGCTGGGTCAACATCGAGAGCCCCACGCCGCTCGAGTGGAGTTGGCTGCAGGAGCACTTCGACTTCCACGCCCTCGACCTCGAGGACGTGCTTTCGCGCAACCAGCGCCCGAAGATCGACGAGTACCCGGACTACCTGTTCATCGTCCTGCACCTGCCCGTCTATGACTCCAAGGTCGGGCGCCTCAACGTGGGTGAGCTCGACATGTTCGTGGGCGCCGACTTCGTGGTCACGATCCCCAACCAGCCGCTGCAGCCGCTGGAGTACCTGTTCGAGCGCTGCCGCGCGGAGGAAGAGCTACGCGAGAAGCTCTTCAACCGCGGCTCCGGCTACCTGCTGTATCGGATCGTCGACGACAGCTTCGACTACTGCTTTCCGATGCTGCGCAAGATCGGCAACAAGCTCGACGCGATCGAGGACGACATCTTCATCGAGGGCAACTCGCAGGAGGTGGTACGCGACACCTTCGAGGTCAAGCAGGAGATCATCAACTTCCGCAAGGTCATCCGTCCCCAGCGCCCGGTTCTGCGTGACCTCGAGAACGTCAAGCAGCGGTTCCTCGCCCCCGACCTCAATCTGGAGATCTACTTCGATGACATCGTCGATGCCCACGAGCGCATCTGGGACATGCTCGAAAACTACAAGGAAGTGATCGAGGCGCTGGAGGACACCAACGAGTCGGTGCTCAACCACCGGGTCAACGAGATCCTCCGCGTCCTGACCTCGATCAGCGTCATCGTCCTCCCCCTGACCCTGGTCGCGAGCATCTGGGGAATGAACGTCGGCGTCCCGGGCGAGGGCGACACCGAGGACTTCTACGTCGTCATCGGCGTGATGGTCGTGATCCTGGTCGCGATGCTGACCTACTTCCGCCGCCACGACTGGCTTTAGCCGCATGGAGAGTCTGGGGAACGGTTCGGGACGCCTGCTCAGCGTCAACGTCGCGCGGATGCGCCTGATCACGCTGAATGGCCGGACCGTGAAGACCGGGATCTACAAGCATCCGGTCGAGGGACGGGTCGAGCTGGCTGACAACCAGGTTGGCGCGGACCGGCAGGCTGACTACACCGTCCACGGCGGCCCGGACAAGGCCGTCTACTCCTATGCGGACGAGGACTACCGCTGGTGGCAGGCAAAACACGGGATCGCCGTCGAACCGGGCCTCTTCGGCGAGAACCTGACCACCCGGGGCATCGATGTCAGCGCTGCTCTGGTGGGCGAGCGTTGGCGCATCGGCAGCACGCTGCTCGAAGTCTCCGAGCCACGCCAGCCATGCAGCAAGTTCGGGCACAAGCTGGATGACCCGGGCATCCTCAAACGCTTCGCTCGCGCCCACCGGCCCGGGGCTTACCTGCGGATCATCGAGGAGGGCGAGCTGGGAGCCGGCGATGGCATCGAGGTGGTCTCCCGGCCGGCGCACGAGGTCTCGATGGCGCTGATCAGCCGCCTTGTTCTCGGCGAGCGCGAGCTTGTCCCGATGCTGCTCGAAGCCGAGGCCCTGCCCGACAACTGGCGTAACTGGGCCGAGAGCAAGCTGTCGCCGGGCTGAGAGTCTCCGCCCCGGTCGCGCCCTGGCCTCGGCCGGTGGCGCCCGCCGACCCCGATCGGGGCTATTCTCGCGTCCATGTCGCGGCTGGCCAGGATCGTGTCTACGGCTTTGATCACCGCGGCCCTGGTGCTCGCCTCCGAGTTGGCGCTGACCCTCGCATGGTCGGAGCCGGTAACCAATTTCAGCACCTGGTCCGAACAGCGCGACGCCGGCGACGACCTGGCGCGCCGGCAGCGCGAGTTCGAGTTGCCCAACGGAGAGCAGTTCGACCCGGGCGCGGTCCCCGGACTAGCGGACCGGCTGGAACGGACGGTGCGGGCGGGTGACGCGATCGGCCGGCTGAAAATCCCGCGCATTGATCTGAGTCGCGTTGCGGTCCAGGGGACTGACACCGAGAGCCTGATGAAAGGTCCCGGCCACTACCCGCGCAAGTCCTTCCCCGGGCAGCCGGGAACGGTCGCGATCGCGGGTCATCGCACCACCTACGGCGCCCCGTTCCGCTACATCAACCGGGTTGACAGAGGGGACGAAATCGTCCTCGAGATGCCGTACGCGACCTTCACCTACGAATTCGAGGAGCAACGGATCGTCCCGCCCAGCGACATCCAGGTCGTTCGCGACGTCGCCTATCCACGGCTCGTGCTCACCGCCTGTCACCCTCCGTTCAGCGCCGCCGAGCGGATCGTGATCTTCGCCAGGCTCGCGAAAGTTGGGCCGCCCGAAAACGCCAGGGCCAAGCGCCTGCCCTCGGATCTGCAGATCGGCGGGCTCGGGCTCGGTCCGACGCTCGCAGCGCTCGGCTCCCTGCTGCTGATCAGCGTGCTGATGTGGTTCTTCAGCCGTGGCGGGCCGGGCGCAAGGCCCGGTCCTGGTCGGGGCTGAGGGCTCACTCGCCGCGCTCGGTAAGTCGCGAGGGCCACCAGACGCGGGGCCCGATGTCGAAGACGAGCGCCGGAACCAGGATCGAGCGCACGAGGAACGTGTCGAGCAGAACGCCGAACGCCACCGTCACACCGATCTCGGTGAGGAAGACGAGCGGCAGCACGGCGAGCACCGAGAAGGTCCCGGCAAGCACGATGCCGGCCGAGGTGATGACGCCGCCGGTGACCGCGAGGCCGCGCAGCATCCCCTCGCGGGAGCCGTGCTTGAGCGTCTCCTCCCGCACACGCGCCATCAGGAAGATGTTGTAGTCGATGCCCAGCGCAACGAGGAACACGAAGGCGTAGAGGGGCAGCGATGGATCCGCGCCGGGGAAGCCGAACAGGACATCGGCGGCAAGCACGCCCACCCCGAGCGCCGCGAAGAAGCTGACGACCACGGTCCCGATCAGAAGCAGCGGCGCCGTGAGTGAGCGCAGCAGCGCGATCAGGATCAGGGAGACGACGATCAGGACGAGGGGCACGATCAGCTTCAGGTCGCGTTCGGTCGCGGTCCGGATGTCACGCTCGGTCGCCGTCGCACCGCCGACGACGACGCCCTCTCCCCCGGCCTCCTGCGCGGCATCGCGGATCGCCGGGACCAGATCGAAGGCCTCGGTGCTGTACGGATCCGGCACCAGCACGGCGTTGAGGAGCACCCCGGCCTCACCCCGCGCGCCGGGCGTGACGCTCTCGACTCCATCGACCGCTTCGACCGCACTGGCCACGGACTCGGCATCCGCGGGGTCGGGGACGATGATTTCAGTCGGCGCATTGGCCCCGCCGGGGAACGAGGCCGAAACCAGAGCCTGGCCCTGCACTGCCTCGACATCGTCGCGGAAGCCGTTGGA